>NZ_JBWKTR010000011.1:0-74222 GCF_059420425.1 Sphingomonas sp. GW821-FHT04B01
CGCGGGGTGGAGCAGCCCGGTAGCTCGTCAGGCTCATAACCTGAAGGTCACAGGTTCAAATCCTGTCCCCGCAACCACCGTTACCGATAGCCAGACCGTCTCAGGGAAACCCGAGGCGGTTTTTTTGTGCCTGCCGGCGAGCGGTAGTGCGCCGCCGTTGCATCCCGCATGGTGCCGCTCTCCGCCGTCGCAACCGGCACGAGTGTCTGCTCTTGTGGGCACCGAAGTCTCAGGCACTATGCGTTGGGATACCGGCGCTCCGCATCAATCTGTTCCTTCATCCGCCGGGTGGGACGCTGGAGTCTTCTAGCTCCGGCCCATGAAGCCGGCGCTTTCTGCATTTTGGGCCCATCACAGTGGTCATCTCCGCCGACGGACTCGTACGGCGCTCGCGCCGAACAGGCGCAGCGGGACTGCTTCTGCCATCGCCCGATAGCCCGCCTCGTTGGGATGAAGGTGATCGCCGCTGTCATAGGCAGGCAACAGCCGATCCGGATGCGCAGGGTCGCGGATCGCCGCGTCGAAGTCGATGACTGCGTCGAACACAGCCGACCGGCGGATCATCGCGTTGATCGCCTGTCGGGTGGCTTCGGTTTGCGCCGAGGCGTGGTAATAATCGTTGCCGACGAGCGGGGTTATTGTCGCGCCGATCAACCGGATGCCATGTGAGCGCGTGCGGGCGGCGAGTTCGTGGTGGGATGCGGTGATTTCGGCGATCAAGGCACGCTGCGTGGCGGCGTTTGCGGGGGCGTCGCGGGTCAGGACGCCGAGGTCGTTCACGCCCTCCAGCACGATCGCATAGCGGACGTTCGGCCGCGCGATGACGTCACGATCGAAGCGCGCCATGAGGCTGGGGCCATTGCCGTCGAGCAGGATGCGGGTGCCGCCGATCCCGGCATTGACCACGGAGAGGCCCGCCGTCCCCGGGTTCGCAGCGAGGCGGCGGGCGAAGACGTCAGTCCAGCGCGCGTTACCGTCGTCGCGAACGCCGCGGCCGTCGGTGATCGAATCGCCGATCGCGACGATCGCGCCTGCCGTGCCGCCGCCGGCGACCTCGACGTCGGCGAGATCCCACCAGCCGCCGATCTTTTCGGGCGCCGGCAGCATCGCGGCCGCACTCTGGTCGCCGCGCACGAGGAAGGTCGTCGCGCGCGCGCCGGGGTGGCCGGTATGACGCGTAGCCGGCTTGGGCAGGAACAGGCTGATCGCCAGATCATCACCGGCCTGCGTCGCCAGCAGCACCGGATCCGAATAGATTTCCGCGCCAGCGGGGATGGTGGTCGCGGTGGCGCCGCTGAAGGTCAGCGCGCGATTGCCGGTGACCTGCGGCTGGCCCGGTACGCCCCGCGCCAGCCATGCCGCACCAATCCGCAGCGGCGTGTCGCCCATCACGTTGGAGAGGCGGACGCGGACCATCGTGCCGCCGGCGGAGAGATGGACGGTCTGGCGGATCGTCACCGGACCGAGCGCCGCGATCCGCTCGGCATCCGCCGCGGTGGCCAGCATCTGTGCCGACCCCCAGGCGGGGACCCAGCGTAACGACGGCACCGCGCGCGCTGCGGGCCTCGGATGGAGCGACTGCGACGATCCGCCGGTTGCCAGTCCAGCCAGGACGATCGTCATCGTCGCAAAGCGCCACCGTTTCGTCATTCGCCGCTCCTGATCGCCATCCTCTTGTCCGAGGCTTCGTGTTAGCGTTATCACCAAGTGACGTACCGCGACAACCGGCGGACGGGGAGAGGATATGCAGCTGCAGCGGATCATGATGGCGATGCTCGCCGCGGCCAGTCCGGCTGCGGCCGCCGCGGCGACGCCGGATTGTGCAGCGCCAGTGACGGCGTGCATGCGCGCGGCACCGGGTGCGGTCGCGCTGCTCGCGCCGGGGCGGCCGACGCTGATCGCGGTCGATGCCGGCGAGGATGCCGGGGTGCGGCGCGCGGCGGATGACCTGGTCGGCGATCTCGTCGCGGTCGGTGGCGGCACCGTGCGGCTGGTGGGCAAGGCGGACGCCGGCACCACGGTCATCGCCGGGACGCTCGGCAGCCCGCTGGTCGGAGCGCTGATCCGCGCCGGTAAGATCGACGTCCGCGGTCTCGACGGGCAATGGGAGGGCTATGTCGAGCAGGTGGTCGAGCGGCCGCTGCCGGGTGTCGATCGCGCGCTGGTGATCGTCGGTGCCGATCGGCGCGGCACGATCTTCGGCCTCTACGACATCAGCGCCAAGGCGGGCGTCAGCCCGTGGACCTGGTGGGCCGACGTGCCCGCGCAACGGCATCCGACGCTCTATCTCACCGCCGGCCGCGTCGCCGACCATCCGGTGGTCAAATATCGCGGCATCTTCATCAACGACGAGGAGCCGGCGTTCGGCGGCTGGGCGCGCGCACGGTTCGGCGGGGTCAATCATCTCGCCTATGAGAAACTGTTCACGCTGCTGCTGCGCGCCAAGGCCAATTTCCTGTGGCCGGCGATGTGGGGCAAGTCGCTGTGGCAGGACGATCCCGCCTCGGCGCCGCGCGCGCGCGAAATGGGCGTGATCCTCGGCACCTCGCATCACGAACCGATGGAGCGCGCCAATATCGAATGGCAGCGGCAGGGTGGCGGCCCATGGGATTATACCCGCAACGGCGAGCGGCTGCGCGCCTTCTGGCGGGCGGGGATCGCGCGGCGCGGCGTGTCGGAGGACCCGGTGACGATCGGCATGCGCGGCGACGGCGACGAGCCGATGACGCAGGGTACCGCGATCGGCCTGTTGCAGCGGATCATCGCCGACCAGCGCCGTACCATCGCCGAGGTGACCGGCAAGCCCGCCGCCGCCACGCCGCAGGTCTGGGCGCTCTACAAGGAAGTGCAGGATTATTACGATCAGGGGATGCGCGTTCCCGACGACGTCACCCTGCTGTTTGCCGACGACAATTGGGGCAACATCCGCCGGCTGCCGGCGCCCGGCGAGCAGCGCGCGGGCGGGGCCGGCGTCTATTATCATTTCGATTACGTCGGCGGCCCGCGCAACTACAAATGGCTCGACACCAATGCGGTGCCGCGGGTCTGGCAGCAGATGGCGATGGCGCACCAGTTCGGCGCCGACCGCCTGTGGATCGTCAACGTCGGTGATCTCAAGCCGATGGAATATGCGACCAGCTTCTTCCTGGCGATGGCGTGGGACCCGGATCGGATGACCGAGGCGGCGATGCAGGCCTATCCGGCGCGCTGGGCGGCGCAGCAATTCGGTGCGGCGCAGGGACCGGCGATCGGCGCGCTGATCGTCGAATACGGCCGGCTCGCCAGCCGCCGCAAGCCCGAGCTGATCGATGCCGATACCTATGCCGAGACCGCGGGCGGCTGGGCGCGCGTGCTCGGCGAATGGACTGCGCTGGCGGCGCGCGCGGGGCGGCTGGCTGCGGCGATCCCGACGGAGCGGCGCGATGCCTATGACGAACTGGTGCTGCACCGGATCGATGCGATGACCAACCTGCATCGGCTTTACGCCGCGGTCGCCGCCAATCGCCGTGCGGCGCAGGCCGGCGATGCCGCGGCGACAACGCGCTGGGCGACGGCGGCGCGCGGCTATTTCGCCGAGGATGCCGCGCTGCGCCGCCGCTACGAAGGCCTGGCCGGCGGCAAATGGCCGGAGATGATGGCGCAGACGCATATCGGCTATACCGGCTGGCAGCAGCCCGACGTGGACGTGATGCCGGCGCTGGCGACGGTGGCGGCGCCGCTGCCGGTGCCGGCGATGGCCACGCCGCCACTGCGGAGCATCGCCGCGGATGCGGGCCGGGCGATCGACGGCGCCGGCGTCCGCTGGCAGCGCGTGGCGGGCTTCACCGCCGCGGGCGCGGCGATGATCGCGATGCCGGCGACCGCGCCGGCGATCGAGCGGCCGGGCGGGGCGGGGCCGCAGCTCGCCTATGCGATCGACCTGCCGGCGGGGGCACGCCGCTTCGACGTGGTCGCCGCGCCGGGGCTCGACGTGCGGGGCACCGGGCGTCATCGGGTGGCGCTCTCGCTGGACGGCGGTGTGCCGGTGATCGTCGACCTGCTCGCCGACGAAACCGAGGCGCGCTGGGGCAAGGCGGTCGCCGACAATCGCCGCGTCGCCGGCGCGACGCTGCCGGTGACGCGTGCGGGGCGGCACGTGCTGCATGTCTGGCTGGTCGACCCGCAAGTGGTGATCGAGGGGATCGAAGTGGCGGGCTAGGAGGGGTCGAGATTCCGTCGGATTCTCCCTTTGATGGACAGGGCTAACCCATATGAGCTTTGTTGTGGATCCGCCGTGATCCACCCCGCGGCGAGGGAAAGGCTTGATGCGACACCGTTCTCCCGCGGCCCGGTGGACCCCGGAACCAGTCCGGGGTGACGGATCCGATGAGGAAACCGATCGAACCTCATGACTCGCGACATGCGATTGCGCTCCCTCGGCGGAAGGAGTTGAGCCAAACCCTGAAGGTCGATCCGCCCCAACGTCACCCGGATCAAGTCCGGGTAACGGCCGGATGTGTCGCGGTCGCGGCGCCGATGGGCGCTGATCGGTGTGGGCGCGGGGTCACCGCATCGGTGCGGCCGCCAGTGCCGCGGCGATCGCGGCGCGCATCGGTTTGGGGTGGAGTGCGACGTCATAGGGGGTCGGGCGGCGCTTGACGCCGTCCGGGCGCGGTTCGAAGCCTTCGATCCAGCTGTGCGCGTCGCTCAATCCCCAGCACAATATGTCGCGCAGCTTGGGATAGGACAAAGTGATGTCGAGATAGGCGCGGGTGAAGTCCGCGACCGCGCGGTCGCGCGAGGGAATTGCGGCGGGCAGATGGTTGTCGCGGACGTCGAGTTCGGTGATCAGCAGGCCATAGCCCATCGCCGTCACCGCATCGAGGAAGCGTCGCCAGTCGCCCTCCAGCCGCGCGACCGCGGCGCCGGTATCGATCCCCTGGGTGACGAGGTGCGACTGGACGCCGAGCGCGTCGACCGGCACGCCCCGCCGCCGGAAGCCTTCGAGCAGGCGCAGCACCCCGTCGCGATGCGCGGCGTTGCCCGGCTCCCAGCTCATATAATCGTTGTAGACGAGCTGCGCCTGCGGCGCCGCCGACCGCGCGGTGTGGAAGGCGAGATCGAGCGTCGCCTCCGGGCCGCCCAGCGCCTTCGACAGGCTCGTGTCGTAGAGCTTGCCGTCTTCCGGCCGCACCGCTTCGTTGACGACGTCGTAGCTGGCGATGCGCCGGCCGTAGCGGTCGAGGACGGTGCGGATATGGGTGGTCAGCAGCGCTTCGGCGGCGGCA
Organism: Sphingomonas sp. GW821-FHT04B01; assembly: GCF_059420425.1. NCBI lineage: Bacteria > Pseudomonadati > Pseudomonadota > Alphaproteobacteria > Sphingomonadales > Sphingomonadaceae > Sphingomonas > Sphingomonas sp. GW821-FHT04B01. The sequence continues at coordinate 5,268 of NZ_JBWKTR010000011.1, forward strand.
TGCGGCTGCGCGCCGAAATCATAATCGTTGAGCCAGCGCGGAAACCATTTCGGCTGGTGCCACAGCAGGTTGTGGCCGCGCACCGCGAGATGCTCGCGTTCGGCCCAAGCCATGATCGCGTCGAAATGCGCGAAGGCGAAGGTGGTCGGCGTCGGGCGGAGATGCTGCCACTTCATCTCGTTCTCGGCGACGATCAGGCCGCATTGCGCCGCGATCAGCCGCGCATAGGCAGGATCGGCGACGGGCACGCCGTCGCGCCCGCCCGCCTGCCACGGCACCGCCGTGCCGAAGCGCAGTCCACGCCGCGCCGCAATGCCCTGCAGGCTGGCGGGGGCCGCGGCGGCGGCGAGCGGCGCGGCGGCAGTGACCGCCGCGGTCGCGACGGCACCGGCGAGCAGCTCGCGGCGTGACGGGGGCATAAGCAATCCTCTCGATCGTTGTTAGCGCGATCATTCGCGCTGGCGGTGCTTTGGTCAAGTCACCGTGGCGCAGAGGAAAACCGTGTTCTGCCCGTATCTTGCGGCGCGGATTGGGGTGGCGGGCGGATCAGGGGGCGAGGCGGCAGGCGGCGGCGCGCACCGGGTTGCAGCGGGCCATCGCACCACCGGGCAAGGTGACGCGGAAGGCGAGGTGGGCGGGATCGGGCGCGCCGGGGTAATAATCGGTGCTCACCGCCTGCGCGCCGCTCGCCGCGGCGGCGGCGGCCTTGCCGAGGTCGTGTGCGCGCGCCTCGACGGTGTTGGCGTCGGTGCGGGTGCGGACGATCAGCCCCTGCGCGACCCAATGGCGGATCGCGGCGCCATCGACCAGCGGGTCCTGCACGATCTCGATTGCCGCCTCGGGCTGATCGTCGCGATACCAGCCGAACATTGCGCGACCGGCGAGCGAGGGGTGGCCGGCGCGATAGACGGCGGAGACCGCGTCACGGACGTCGAGCAGTACGTAGACGCGGCCGCGCGTCGATTCGAGCGACGGCCAGCCGCGGGTGGTGACCGCGGCGTGCAGCGTGGCGGCGGTACCGCGCACCTCGTCCGGCGTGATCAGGCGCTTGCCGGGCAATGCGGCGCGGATTTCGGCGTCGAGCGCGTCGAGTAGTCCGGCATCGTCGAGCGGCAGCGGCGGGCTGATCCGCGAATCCCTGCCCGGCGTGTCGGCGGCGTTGATCGTGACCATGATCGGCAGGTGACGCGGATGCGCGCGCGACCAGACGTCGATCTCGCCGAGGCAGCGACGCAGCGTCACGCAAGTCGATAGATAGTCGACGTCGGGGATGTGGAAGACCTTGAAGCCCGGGCGGAGCATCGCCGGCCGGTCGAAACCGGTCGCCTCACCCGCGGCGCGGGCGATGCCCTCGCCTTTGGGATCAGCATAGCGGCCGCCCGCCGGATCGGCGAAGACGTCGATCTCGAGCTGGCGCACGCCCGCGTCGAGCTGGCGGGGGAGCGGCAGGTGGTAATAATCGAGCGCTGCGGCGAGCTTCGGGTCGGCGGCGCGCAGCCGGGCCATCACCGCCGCCGGGATGCGCGCCTTGAAGCTGTTGTGCGAGCCGACGACCTGGATGTCGTTCATCGCCTGCGGCCGCCGTTCGGCGGCGCTGCCGAACGCGGCGAGCGCCAGCAACGGCAAAGCGAGGGTGCGGAGCCGCATCGATCAGAACTCCGCACGCGCGCCGAACAGGATCGTCCGGCCGTAATAATTGATCTCGCCGAAGCGCAGCGTGTCGTCATTGTAGGTATAGGCGCGGGCACCGGCGAGGTTGATGCCCTCGACGCTGAACATTAGCTGCGGGGTGACGCGCAGCGACAGATTGCCGTCGAGCGACCCGAACGGCGCGGTGAAGGTCGGCGCCTGGCTGGTGCTGCCGGTGCCCGACAGATATTTGTCGCGCCAGACGTAGGACAGGCGGGCGGACACCGGACCGTAATCGTAGAAGCCGACGAGATTGTAGCTCTGCTTCGACAGGCCGAGCATCTCGTTGCGCAGCACGCGGTTGCCGGCGGTGTAGTTCGCCTCCACCGAGGTGTGCGTATAGGACGCCTGGACGCCGAGGCCGTCGAGCGGCTTGGGCAGGAAGGTGAAAACCTGATTATAGGCGGCCTCGAAGCCGTAGACCTTCGCCTTGCCGCCGTTGACCGAGGTGCTGAGCAGCACGGTGCCGCGGTTGGGAATGTCGATATTGACGTTCTGCGCCGTGATATAGTCGTCGAGGTTCTTGTAGAAGAGGGCGCCGGTGAGCGCGCCGCGACGGTTGAAATACCATTCGAGCGAGCCGTCGAACTGGGTCGCGAGGAACGGATTGAGCTGCGGGTTGCCGCCGCTCGCGGTCGCCGCATCGGTCGAGACGGTGATGCGCGGTGCGGAATCGGTGATGTTGGGGCGGGTCAGCACGCGGCTCGCGGCGAGGCGGGCGACGAGCTTCGGCGTCAGCTCGGCACGCAGGTTGAAGCTCGGCAGTATGTTGTCGAACGTCTTGGGATAGCTGACCGCCTGGAAGGTCGCGCCGGTGGTCAGGGTGCCGCTCGCGAGCTGATCGGTGTGGACGTAGCGCGCGCCGATATTGCCCGTCACCTCGACCGAACCGAGCATCACGCCGTAATCGGCGCGGACATAAGCGGCGGCGATCTTCTCGCTGGTGACGAACGACGACCGCCGGTCTGCTGGCAAAAGCTCAGCATTGGCGATCGCCGGGGTGAACAGCGCGTCGTAATAGGCCTTGGTGACGGGGACGAGCCAGGTGCGCGGGCTGTTGCCGGTGACGCCGGCGAGGAAGTCGTCATAGGGCAGTTGCTGATAGGCGCCCGAGCCGAGCACCGACAGCGGCTGGCCGGTGACGGTGTTGATGAGAAAGTCGCGGCGGCGATAGTCGCGCTTGCGCCAGTGATATTCGCCGCCCGCCGCGATCTTGCGGAGCAGGCCGTCGCCGACGTCATAGCCGAGGTCGGCGCGGCCATAGGCGTCCCAATCCTTGCTGTTCTTGGGCGCGATGTTGAAGGTAGTGACGGCATAGTTCGCCGGATTGGTCAGGTCGCGCGTCGTGGTGAGCGTCGGCAGCACCTTGTAGCCGCCCGAGGCGTCATAGGTCAGCGGCGCGATGAACTGCGCGCGGCTGCGCACCGTGCCCTCGGCATTGCTCGGGTGGTAGCTGTGCGCGGTCGACCAGCTGCCGTCGGCCGAGGCGTGCCAGCGACCCTGGTCGAAGCTCTGGCGCAGCGCGACGGTGAGCAGGTCGTGGCGGTTGAGGCTGTATTCGCGCGACGCCATGAAGCGCGCGTTGTTGATCGTCGCGCCGACCACGGTGTTGCCGCTGATCTTGGTCGAGCCGGGAACGATGGCGGCCGGATTTTTCTTGTCGCCGGAATCGTCGGGATAGATGTCGATGCCGAATTCGTCATAGGCGACGTCGAGCCGCGTCGCGATCACGTCGAGCGTGGTGCGCAGGGCGGGCGTCGGCTGCCATTGCGCGGAGACGATGCCCGACAGGCGCTTGCGATCCTCCGTCTCGATCGTCGGACGCGTCCGCGTCGGCGTGTACAGGCCGCTCGCGCTGCCGAGCAGATTGGTGTTCCAGCCGAAGTTCATGAAGCGGTCATTGCGGACCTGCTTGCCCCAATATTGCGCGCCGGCGAGGATGCCGACCGTCTCGTCCGGGCTGCGGTAGCTGGTCAGCAGCGTGGCATTGGGTTCGACGCGGTGCGTCTGTGCGGTGAAGGTGTAGCGCGAATTCAGCGTCGTGCGCGTGCCGATATCGAGCGGGTGGAAGGTCTTGACGTCGATATTGCCGCCGAGCGCGCCCTCGTTCATGTCCGGCGTCGGCGTCTTGACGACGTCGATGCTCGAGACGAACTCGGCGGGCAGCATCTCGAAGCGGAACTGGCGGCCGTTGGCGCCGCCGTTCTCGATCAGGTCGTTGAGCGCGACGGTGCGGCCGTTGACCAGGGTGTTCTGGAACTGCGGGCCGAGGCCGCGAACGCTGACGTACAGCCCCTCGCCGCGTGGCCGGGTGATCGCGACACCGGGCACCACCTGCAACGCCTCGGCGACGTTCTGCGCCGGGAATTTGCCGATGTCGGTCGAGGCGATCGAATCAAGGCCGTAGGCGGCCTTGCGTTTGGCCTCGGTGGCGGTGGCGATGCTGCGCGCATAGCTGCCGGTGACGACGATCTCGCCGTCCTGCTCCGCATCGCCCGTCGGCGCGTCGGTGGTGCTGGCCGGATTGGTCTGTGCGAGCGCGGCCGGCGTGGCGAGCAGCGCCGCAAGCGTGAGCGGCAGCGTGGCGCCGATCAGGCGCGAAGTACGAAGCATGTGTAGTCCCCCTGGCGTTATGCCGTTCGCCACGCCGCTAGGTGGCTAAGGTTACAGGCCAAAGTAGTACCAATTTCATTTTGATGACAGAGGCGGCTTTGGGTACTTCGCTGCGCCGCACAATTATCGTGATTAAAATATAGTCCGAGACAGACATAATTCTTGAGCTTGCGCTCGACATCGCAACAACGGCGGCTGGCATATTGATCGACATCTATACGACCAAACAGTTTGGGGCCGATGCGATAATGCTGGAACGGAACCGGCGATTGAATGTTGCTGCTCTCAACACAAAGGGGAGTTCTCAGCGTGAGTCACGATGTCAGTCCGATCGACGCGCTTGCGGCGCATGCCGAACAGCGCAAGGACCGAAGGGCCTTTTTCAAGGCAGCAGTAGGGGCGGCGGCCGTAGGGGCCGGCGCCTTTTTGGTAAGCAATCCCGCGCAGGCGCAGACCCTGACCGATGCGGACATTCTCAACTTCGCGTTGAACCTCGAATATCTCGAGGCGAACTTCTATTATTATGCCGTCTACGGTCGTGGCATCCCCGCGACATCGATCACCGGCGTCGGTACGCCGGTCGCGGCGACGGGCGGCAAGCAGGTCATTTTCCAGGATTCGCTGCTCGCGGAGATGGCGCGTGAGATCGCCGAAGACGAACTCGCCCACGTCAATTTCCTCCGCACCGCGTTGGGATCGGCCGCGGTCGCCCAGCCCGCGATCGACATCGGCGTTTCGGCGACCAGCGCGTTCAGCGTCGCGGCACAGGCGGCGACGCTCGTCCCGGCCGGCGGCGTCTTCGATCCCTATGCGTCGGATCTCGCCTTCCTCTATGGCGCGTTCCTGTTCGAGGACGTCGGCGTCACCGCCTATAAGGGCGCCTCGTCGCTGCTGACGAACAAGACCTATCTCGATGCCGCGGCGGGCATCCTCGCCGCCGAAGCCTATCACGCCAGCATGATCCGCACGACGATCGATCAACTCGGCGGCAACGCCGGGCTGAAGGCATCGACGATCCGTGGCGATACCGAGCTCGTCTCGAACGCGCGCGACAGCCTCGACGGCACCAGCGACCTCGACCAGGGCATCGCCTATGTCAGCTCGGGTGCCGGCGATACCTCGAACATCGCGCCTACCGACGGCAACGGCATCGCTTTCGGGCGTACGACCGGGCAGGTCCTCAACATCGTCTACCTGAACAAGGCTCAGGTCACCGCCGGCGGCTTCTTCCCGTCCGGTGTCAACGGCACCATCCGCAGCAGCGCCAACAACGCCTGAGCCTCGGGTTCAAAGGGGATATCCTATGATCGATCGTGAAACGCTTCTCGAAGTGTTCGACATCGCCGAGCGCCGGCGGAACGAACGCCGCCGCTTTATCAAGATGGCGGGCACCGCCGTCGCCGCGACCGCCGGAGCTTCGATGCTCGCCGCCTGTGGCAACGATGACGACCAATATGCACCGCCGGTCACGCCGACGCCCACGCCGACGCCGACCGCGGGTCTTCCCGCAGGCGATGTCGACGTGCTGAACTTCGCGCTGAACCTCGAATATCTCGAAGCGAATTATTATACCTTCGCGGCGTTCGGCAGCGGCATCAACTCGACGGTACAGACCGGAACCGGCACTCAGGGTACGGTAACCGGTGGCGCCAAAGTGCCGTTCGCCGATGCATCGGTCGCGGCCTATGCCCGCGAGATCGCCGCGGACGAGAATCAGCACGTCGCGTTCCTGCGCCAGCAGCTCGGTTCGTCGGCGGTGGCGATGCCCGCGATCAACATCGATGGCGGCGCCAATGGCGCATTCACTGCCGCGGCGCGCGCCGCCGGCGTGGTCGGCGCGACGGGGACGTTCAATCCCTATGCGTCGGACGAGAACTGGCTGCTCGGCGGCATGCTGCTGTCCGACGTCGGCGTCACCGCCTATAAGGGATCGGCGTCGCTGATCTCGAACAAGGTCATTCTCGACGCGGCGGCCGGCATCCTTGCGGTGGAGGCCTATCATTCGGGCCTGCTGCGCACGTTGCTGTACCGCAAGGGGCTGGCGATGCCGGCGCTGCGCACCAACGCAGACCTGATCTCCAATGCCCGCGACACCGTCGACAACGGCTTCGACGACGATCAGGGGATCAGCCCGACGACGATCAACGGCGGCGCGGCATCGAACATCGTGCCCGCGGACAGCAACGGCATCGTATTCGGCCGGACGGCGGGCGACGTGCTCAACGTCGCCTACCTCAACGCCGGTGCGGTGAGCAGCGGCGGCTTCTTCCCGGCCGGCGTCAACGGCAACATCAAGACCTCGACCGCCGCATAACGGCAGGGGTCAGGTCGCCGGCACGCGCATCGCCTGCGCGTGCCGGTCGACCAGCACCGCGCTCGCCGCGTTGAGGCCGACCACCTCCACGGCGATGCCGTGGCGGCGCATTCTGGTCACCACCTCTTCGAGCGCACCGACCGCGGTCACGTCCCAGAGATGCGCCTGCGTCAGGTCGATGCGGACGTGCCGGGCGGTATCCGCCAGATCGAACCGGTCAGCGAAGATCTCCGCACTGGCGAAGAAGATCTGCCCGGCGACGCGATAGTCGCGCGTATCCGTCGCCGCATCATAGGCGACCGTCACCTGCATCAGCCGGGTGACCTTGAAGGCGAAGAAGACGCCGCTCAGCAGCACGCCGACCGCCACCCCCGCCGACAGGTCGTGTGTCGTCACGGTCACCGCGACGGTGGCGAGCATTACCGCGCCCGACGTCTTGGGATGGCGGACGAGGTCGCGCAGCGATCCCCAGGAGAAGGTGCTGATCGACACCATGATCATGATCGCGACTAGCGCCGCGACCGGCACCTGCGCGACCCAGGGGCGCAGCGGCACCATGACGACGAGCAGGAACACGCCGGCGACCAGCGTCGACAGCCGGCCGCGCCCGCCATAGCGGACGTTGCCGACGGTCTGGCCGACCATGCCGCAGCCGGCGATGCCGCCGAACAGTCCGGCGGCGATATTGGCAAGGCCGAGACCGCTGCATTCGCGCGCCTTCGAACTGGTCGTCTCGGTAAGGTCGTCGACGACGCTGGCGGTCATCATCGATTCGAGCAGGCCGACCGCGGCCATCGCCAGCGCATAAGGCGCGACGATCGTTAGCGTCTGCCAGTCGAGGGGCACCGACGGCCAGCCGAACTGCGGCAGCGAGGCGGGCAGGCGGCCGAGGTCGGCGATCGTGCGCAGCGGCATCGGCAGCGCGATGCTGATCGCGGTCAGCACGACGATGCAGATCAGCGGCGACGGGACGATATTGGTCACGCGCGGCGCCAGATAGATGATCGCGAGGCCGAGGCCGATCATCGCATAAGTGTGCCAGTCGACGCCGATCAGCTGCGGCAGCTGCGCCGAGAAGATCAGGATCGCCAGCGCGTTGACGAAACCGGTGCGCACCGAGCGCGAGACGAAGCGCATCAGCACGTCGAGCTTGAGGAGCCCGAACGCGACCTGGAGCAGGCCGGCAAGCAGGGTCGCGGCGAGGAGATAGTGGAGGCCGTGCGCGTGGACGAGCGCGGCGGCGACGAGCGCGACCGAGCCGGCGGCACCCGAGATCATCGCCGGGCGGCCGCCGGCGATCGCGATGACGATGCCGATGACGAAGGAGGCGAACAGGCCGACTTCGGGATCGATGCCGGCGACGAAGGAGAAAGCGATGACCTCCGGGATCAGCGCGAAGGTGCCGACCATGCCGGCGAGCACGTCGCGGCGCGCGCCGGCGGCGCTCGAAAACCATTCGGCGCGGTAACGGGACAGGGAAAGACTAATCATGACGTAGAAATCCGCATGACCGCTCCGGCGCCGCCGGCGGCGACGCGTCAATGTTCGGGAGCGGTTGCGTTGTCCGGCGGATCGGCGGCCGGAATAGCCACCCGGAATTGCACCGGGTCCAGGCGAATGCCGGCCGCCTAGACCGATCCGTGCTGCAGCGCAATAGGCGGGCTCAGTCGACCAGGCCGGGCCCCTCGACGATCAGCGCCAGCCCGATAGCGTGGCGTGCGGCGGCGGGCAGTCGTACCTCCAGTGCGTCGCCGGTGCGGGTGAAAGGCAGCGGCGCGCCGTTGCCGGGCAACGACACGCGGCGCACCTCGCCGCGACCGACCGGATTGTCGCGGCCGAGCAGGGTCAGCCGCGCGACGCCGTCCGCGGGCCAGCCGAGCACCAGCGCGTGCAGCGCCTTGCCGCGGGTGACGTAGCGGATGTCGCGCGCGGTATAACCGGTGTCCCGGCTGCCCTCCGAGAAGCTGCCCGCGCCGGCGCCGCCCGGCCCCTCACCATGGATGCGCCACGGGCGGGTGGCATAGATCGCCGCGCCGTTGATCCGCATCCACGCGCCGATCTCCCCGACGATCTGGCGTTCGCGCGCATCGATCGTGCCGTCGCCCTTGATCGGCACGCTGAGCATCATGTTGCCGTTTTTGGACACGACGTCGCACAATGTGTGCAGCACCTTGGCGGGGGTCTTGTAGAGGTTCTCGCGCTCATATTGCGCGCCGTAGAACCAATTGCCGAGGCAGGTCTCGGTCTGCCACGGATAGGGGTCGATGAAGCTCTTCTGCCCTCGCTCGACGACGTCGACGAGGCCCATGCGGCGCTGCGGCGGCGTCTCCTTGGCAGTGACGACGCCCTCCAGCCGGCCGCCGTGGCGCGCCATGTTGCGGTTGTAGAAATAGGCGGCGATGTCGAGCCCGGCCTGTTGCAGCGGCAGATCGTGATTGTCGAAATAGAGCATGTCGGGCTCGTATCTGTCGATCAGCTCGCGGCAGCGCAGGCTCCAGCGGCGGACATAGTCGGGATCGGGCGGCACGCCCTCGTTCCACAATCCGTCGGTGGCGGCATGCCACGCACCGGCTTCGGCGAGCGAGCCGATGCCGTCGGGCATCGCAATCGACGCGCCCGTGTAGAGCTGTTGCGGGTCGAGCCCGTCCCACCATGCGCCGCGCCCCTGCGCGCGGGTCAGCGTCGCGGCGTCGTAGCGCTGGCCGCGACGCGGGCCGACGGGATCGTAGCCATAGGCGGGCTGGTTCCAGTGCCAGGCGTGGGCGCTGTGGTTGGAGACGGCGAAGCGCAGCCCGCGCTCGCGCGCAAGCTTCGCCCAGATGCCGACGATGTCCTTCTTCGGGCCGACGCGCGTCGAATTCCACGGCTGATGCGTCGAGGCGAAACAGTCGAGATTGTCGTGATGATTGGCGAGCGCCATGAAATAGCGCGCGCCTGCGCTCTTGTAGAGGTCGAGCAGCTCGGCCGGGTCCCAATGTTCGGCGCGCCACCGGTTCTGGATCTGCATGAAGCCGACGTCGGCGGGGTGGCCGTAGGTCTTCAGATGATGGTCGTAGGTGGGGTGGCCCTGAAGGTACATGTTGCGCGCGTACCAATCGTCACCGATGCCGGGGACCGAAGGCGCCGCCCAATGCGCCCAGATGCCGAACTTGGCGTCGCGGAACCAGTCGGGCGCGGAATAGCCGGCGGCGAGCGACTCCCAGTCGGCGGTGAAGCGTGGCGGCGGCGCGACCTTGGCCGGGCGCAGCGCCGCGTGCGGCGGCGCGGCGGCGGCGATGGCCGGTGCCGCCTGGGCGAGGCCGAGTGCGGCGCTGCCGGCGAGGAAGCCGCGGCGATCGACGCTCATCGACCGCCACCCAGCGTCTTGGCGACCGCGGCGAGCGCGAGCGGATGCATCACCGCATAGCCCGCCGGGGTCGGATGGACGCCGTCGCTGGCGAGGCCGGGCTTCATCCCGCCCTCCGCCGTGGTCAGCGCGGCGTGATAGTCGACGTAGGTGTAGCCATGCGCCCTGGCATAGCCGCGCAGCCAGCGGTTGAAGGCGAGGATCTGCGGCGCCGGGCGCTTCTCCGGGCTCCACGGAAAGGCGGCGGCGGGCGGGATCGAGGCGAGGATCACCTTGATGCCGTGCGCGTGCGCCAGCTCCGCCATCGTCTCGATATTGCCCTGCACCGTCTCCACCGTCGCGGCCCCGGTGTTGCCGGCGATGTCGTTGGTGCCGGCCATGATGTGCACCGCCTTGGGGCGGAGCGCGATCACGTCTTGGCGGAAGCGCAGCAGCATCTGCGGCGTGGTCTGGCCGCTGATGCCGCGATCGACGAGGCCGTGCGTGAACAGCGACGGATCGGCGCCGATCCAATTGTCGGTGATCGAATCGCCCATGAAGACGACGCGCGCCGGCTCGGTCAGCGCGGCATTCTGTGCGCGATAGCGACAGAGCTGGCCGTGGTCGCGCGTCAGCATGTGGAGGTTCCACATCTGCCAGCCCTGGCCGTCGGCGGGTTTGGGGTGCGCGGGACAGGGATCGGCGACGATGCCGACGGGGTCGCCGGCATAGGGATCGCCGGGCACGTTGGTCTGCGCCGAAACGGCGGAGGCCGTCAGGCACAGGCCGGCGGCGAGAAGCTTGGGATAGCGCATCAGAGGGTCCTCTTCGTCTTGCTGGCCAGCGCGGCCGCGATTGCGGCGCGGGCGACCGGCGCCATGCGGGCATAGCCGGCGGCGAGCGGATGGATGCCGTCGACGGTATAGTCTCGGCGCATCAGCCCCTTGTCGTCGGCGAGCGCAGTTTCGTAATCGGCGAAGGCATAGCCGCGCCGCTGACAGAAGCCGCGCAGCCATTGGTTGAGCGCGTGCAGTTCGGCGGGCTTGCGCTCGCGCACCACGTCGCGCGCGGCGGGGGTGTAATCGTTGACCGGCAGCAGCGCGCCGAACACCACCGCGATACCGTGGCGGTCGGCGATATCGGCCATCGCCTGCCAATGGTCCTCGATCTGCTCGGGGGTCTCGCGTTGCAGCACGCCCTGCACGTCGTTGACGCCGGCGAGGATCACCACGGCCGCGGGCCGCAGGGCGACGACGTCGGGCAGGAAGCGCAGCAGCAATTGCGCGGTCACCTGCCCGCCGATGCCGCGATTGACATAGGGCTGGCGGGGGAAGCTGGCGGCGAGATCCCAGCGGTCGGTTATGGAGTCGCCGAGGAAGACGACGCGCTGCTCACCGGCGCGCGGCGGTGGCAGCGCCGCATTGGCGGGCGCGTAGAGATAGCGTTCGCCGAAATCCTCCATCAGCACCGGCACCAGCCGCGCGCGATAGGGACCGAGCCACGGACCCCAATCCTTCTCGACTGCAGTGCGACGTGGCGGCGCGCTCTGATAGTCGCGCCCCTGCGCGCCGCCGGCGAGCAGCAGCGCAGCCAGCGCGAACGGGATGGCCGCCATCCGGCGGTTCATGCGGTCTCGGCCGTGCCGGCGAGATCGCCGAGCGCCGGATCGAGCGCCTCGGCAATGGTCGCGGCGGCGGCGCGCAGCACGTCCTGCGTTTGGGCGATCGGTACCAGGCTGCCGGGGCCGTCGACGAACGGCACGGTGAGCGCGGCGCGGGCGGCGCCGAACGACAGGATCGGGACGGACAGATCGGTGATGCCGTTGAGCAGCGGGCTCGGCGACGTGCCGCCGCCTGCGGCGAGGATCGCGGCGAGCTGGGTGGCGAGCGCGGCGTCGTCGATCGTGTCACCGGTCGCGCGGATCTCGTCGAGCATCGCCGCACGCGTGTCCTCGGGCTGGAAGGCGAGCAGGATGCGGCCCGAGGCGGAGCGGTGGAGCGGCCGGCGATAGCCGACGCGCACCGCGAAGCCGGAGAGGCCCGGCGCCTCGACCCCGGCGATCGCCACCATCTCCGCGCCCGAGACGACGACGAGGTGGCAGCTCTGCCCGGTCCGGCGGGCCAGCGTCCGCATCACCGGCAGCGCGGTGGAGACGAGATCGCGCACCGGCGGCTGTCCCATGCTGAGCGCGAAGAGCCGGTTGGTGAGCCGATAGCCGTCGTCGCCGCGCGCGATGTAGCGATGCGCCTCGAGCACCTGCAGCATCCGGAAGATCTCGCTGACCGAGCGGCCGAGCGCGGTCGAGACGTCCGACATGGTGAGCGGCACGCTCGACGCGGCGAGCAGCTCGAGGATTTCGAGCCCCTTGGTCAATGCGGGCGCCTGATAGCGCACTTTGGTCGTCATATGCCCTCCCCCGGGTCGTCGTTCTTACGTTGCGGCTTGCCGCCGTTCTTCCGTCCACCCGTCACCCGTTCCCGGGGGCCACCGGGAGGTGACGGAGCAATTGGGCGACGACGTGTCCCTCGTCCCGTCGCTGCGCCATCCCACCCCGTAAGTGCGCAGCGTGGCAAGGAAAATCCGCAGATGAAAGTGATTTTTACATTTCATATCGCGGCGGGAGGGCATAGACCCTCGGTCAAATCCCGCGAACCGCGACCGTTCGTGGAGAGAGTGGGAGAGGTTTAATGAACCCGAGCGTCGCCGTACAGAACGATGATGGCGCAATGCCTGCCGGTCGCGGCGCGCTGCTGCTGACGATCGGCCTGTTCTTCCTGTGGGGCATGGCCAACAATCTCAACGACATCCTGATCGCACATTTCCGTGCGGTGTTCACGTTGAGCGACCTGCAATCGGGCCTCGTCCAGTCGGCCTTCTACCTCGGCTATTTCTGCTTCGCGATTCCCGGTGCGATCGTGATGCAGCGGTTCGGCTACAAGACCGCGGTGGTGCAGGGGCTGGTGCTGTTCGGCATCGGTGCCTTGCTGTTCTGGCCGGCGTCGCTGATGCTGAGCTACGGCTTCTTCCTGCTCGCGCTGTTCGTCATCGCCAGCGGCCTCGCCTTCCTCGAAACCGCGGCCAATCCGATGGTCGCCGCGCTCGGCAGCGCGGAGACCGCGGAGCGGCGGCTCAACCTCGCGCAGGCATTCAATCCGTTGGGTTCGATCGCCGGCGTGACGCTCGGCGCGACCTTCATCCTCGCCGACGAGCGCGCGGGCGACGTCGCCGCCGCCTCGGCGGTGCGGCTGCCGTATCTCGTCATCGCCTTGCTCGTCTTCGCCTGGGCGGCGGTGATCGTCGTCACGCGCTTTCCCGCGGTCGCGACGCGGCCCAGCGAACCGGAGGCACGCACGCCCGGCGCCTATCGCAAATTGCTGGCGTCGCCGCGCTATCTCGCCGGGGTGGGCACGCAGTTCCTCTACGTCGGCGCGCAGGTCGGGGTGTGGAGTTTCCTCATCCGCTATGTCGCGGTCGAGCTGCCGTCGCTCGGCACGCAGCGCGCGGCGTGGCTGCTGACGCTGTCACTGGCGTTGTTCATGGCCGGACGGTTCGTCGGCGCGGCGCTGATGGCGCGTATCTCGGGCGCGCGGCTGATGCTGATCTTCGCAGCCGTCGATGCATTGCTGTGCGCGGTGGCCGCGTTCGTCGGCGGACCGGTCGGCGTCGCGGCGCTGGTGCTGTCGAGCGCGCTGATGTCGATCATGTATCCGACGATCTTCGTGCTGACGCTGCGCGGGCTCGGACCGCTGACCAAGCCGGGCGCGTCGCTGCTGGTGATGGCGATCATCGGTGGCGCGGTGCTGACCGCGGTGATGGGCTATGTGTCCGACATCGGGTCGATCCGCTTCGCGATGCTGGTGCCCGCCGCCTGTTTCGTCGGCGTCGCGCTGTTCGCGCGACTGCATCGCGGCACGGCGGTGACGGCGTGAGCGTGGCCCCGCTGCCGCGTTTCGGCATGGGAACCGCGGCGATCGGTAATCTCTATCGCGTCGTCAGCGATGACGAGGCGATGGCGACGGTCGCCGCGGCGCTGGCGGCCGGGATCGTTTATTTCGACACCGCGCCGCATTATGGCTTCGGCCTCGCCGAGCGGCGGCTGGGGGCGGCGCTCGCCGCGCACGACCCGGCGGGGCGGGCGCTGGTCTCGACCAAGGTCGGGCGGCTGCTGGTACCGACCGAGGCGCAGGGCACCCGGCACGGCTTCGTCGATGCCGATCCGTTCGAGCCGGCGTTCGATTACGGCGCGGACGGCATTCGTGCATCGTTCGCGGCGAGCCTCGCGCGGCTGCAACGCGAGCGCGTCGACCTGTTGTTCGCGCACGATCTCGGCCGGATGACGCATGGTGACGACCATCCCCGCCATCTCGCCGCCTTTCTCGACGGCGGGCATGCGGCGATGGTCGCGCTGAAGCAGGCCGGCGCGGTCGGGGGAATCGGCATCGGCGTCAACGAGATCGCGGTGTGCGACGAATTGCTCGACCACGTCGATCTCGACGTCATCCTGCTCGCCGGACGCTATACGCTGCTCGACCGCAGCGCGGCGCGGCTGCTCGATCGCTGCGCCGAGCGCGGCGTGCGGGTGATCGTCGGCGGGCCGTACAATAGCGGCATCCTCGCCGCCGACCCCGCCGAGGCTGATCCGCAGCGGCTGCATTACGATTATGCGGCGCCCGACGCGGCGATCGTCGCGCGGACCCGGGCGCTCGCCGCCGCCTGCGCGCAGGCGGGGGTGGCGCTGCCGACCGCGGCGTTGCATTTCCCGCTGCGCCACCCAGCGGTCGCCTGCGTCGTCGCCGGGCTGGTCGGCGAGGATCAGGTCGCGGCGATGGTGGCGCGGATCGCGACGCCGGTGCCCGCCGCCGCCTGGCCGCTGCTCGATCCCCTCCCGCAACCGGAGCCGACGACTACCGTGACCAACCAGTTGATCCTGCTCCACCCCGACGACAACGTCCTGATCTGCGTCGCGCCGATCGCGGCGGGCGACGTGCTGCCGATCGGCGGCGGCACCGTGCCGGCGCGCGAGGGCATCACCGTCGGCCATAAGATCGCGCGGCATCGCCTCGCGCTGGGCGACAAGGTCATCAAATATGGCGCGCCGATCGGGTCGATGACCGCGGCCGCCGACACCGGCGATTGGGTCCATATGCACAATATGAAAAGCGACTATATCGCCAGCCACACGCGCGCGACGATGACCGAGGCACGGGCATGATCCGCGGCTATGCGCGCGCCGACGGCCGCAAAGGCATCCGCAACACCGTCGCGGTCGCCTATCTGGTCGAATGCGCGCATCACGTCGCGCGGCGGATCGTCGACAAGGCGGACGATCCCGATGTCCATCTGATCGGCTTTCCCGGCTGCTATCCCAATGCCTATGCCGCCAAGGTGATGGAGGCGGTGGCGACGCATCCCAACGTCGGCGGACTGGTGATCGTCTCGCTCGGCTGCGAGAGCTTCGACCGCGAGCGGTTGCAGGCGCTGGTCGCGGCGAGCGGACGCCCGGCCGAACTGCTCGTCATCCAGCAGACGGGCGGCACCGCCGCAACGATCGCCGCCGGCCTCGCCGCGGTGGCGCGGGTGCAGGCGGAGATCGCCGGCGTGGAGCGCGTGGCGATGGGGATCGACGAGCTGGTCGTCGGCACGATCTGCGGCGGCTCTGACGGCACCAGCGGCATCACCGCCAATCCGGCGGTCGGCCGCGCCTTCGATACGCTGGTCGGGGCCGGCGCGACCTGCATCTTCGAGGAGACGGGCGAACTCGTCGGCTGCGAGGGGATCATGGCCGATCGCGCGATCACCCCCGAACTGGGCGAGGAGCTGATCGCCAGCGTCGCCAAGGCCGAACGTTACTATACGATCATGGGCTTCGGCAGCTTCGCCCCCGGCAATGCCGAGGGCGGACTGACGACGCAGGAAGAGAAATCGATGGGGGCCTATTCCAAATCGGGCTCCTCGCCGATCAGTGGCATCATCAAGCCCGGCGACGTGCCGCCGGCGGGCGGGCTGTATCTGCTCGACGTGGTGCCCGACGGCGAGCCGCGCTTCGGCTTCCCCAATATTTCCGACAATGCCGAGATCGTCGAGATGATCGCGTCGGGCTGTCACCTGACGATCTTCACCACCGGGCGCGGCTCCGTGGTGGGATCGGCGATCGCGCCGGTGATCAAGGTGTGCGCCAATCCCGAGACCGCGCGGCGCCTCGCCGCCGACATGGACATCAACGCCGGCCGCATCCTGGAAGGCGCGGCGACACTGGACGAGGTGGGCACCGAGATCGTCGATGCGGTGCTTGCCGTCGCGGGCGGGCAGCGCAGCGTCTCCGAAGAGCTGGGCCATCGCGAATTCATCCTCACCTACAAGGCTTTCGACCCGATCGGCCCGGCCTGCCTGCCGATCGCCCAACGCAGGACTGCAGCATGAGTAAACGACTGGACGGGAAGGTGGCTTTGGTCACCGCAGCGGCGCGCGGCATCGGCCGTGCGACGGCGGAGCGGTTCGCCGCCGAGGGCGCGCGGGTGATCGCCACCGACCGCGACCTCGACGCGCTCGACGGGATCGTCGGTTGCGAGACGCGCGCGCTCGACGTCACCGACGGCGCGGCGGTGACCGCGCTGGCGGCGGAGATCGGGCGGATCGACGTGCTCGCCAACGTCGCCGGCATCGTCCACGCCGGCACGATCCTCGACTGCAGCGAGGCGGAATGGGATCAGGCGATCGCGATCAACATGACCGCGATGTATCGCACCGTCCGCGCCTTCCTGCCGGCGATGCTGGCGGGCGGCGGCGGCGCGATCGTCAACGTCTCGTCGATCGCCAGTTCGGTGAAGGGCATTCCCAACCGCTTCGCTTATGGCGCGACCAAGGCGGGCGTCATCGGCCTGACCAAGGCGGTCGCCGCCGATTTCGTCGGCCAGGGCATCCGCTGCAACGCGATCTGCCCCGGCACGATCGACACGCCGTCATTGCAGCAGCGGCTGCACGACACCGGCGATTATGCGGCGGCGCAGGCGGCGTTCATCGCGCGTCAGCCGATGGGGCGGCTTGGCCGGGCCGAGGAGATCGCCGCGCTGGCCTTGTATCTGGCGAGCGACGAGGCGGCGTTCACCACCGGCGCGGTGCATGTCATCGACGGCGGCTGGGTGAACTGAGCGACGGACCGTCCTCGATCGGCATGGCGGCTAAACCGCGGATGAACGCCGCATTCCGGCTGGGTTCAGCCCGACTCGCCTAAACGACATGCAACACGCTCGCCGCTCTGTGCGTTTGGACCAGATACTCCGAGCGTCGTGTTAGAGGAGGTTCGACGTGATGAATGCGATGTTGAAGAAAGCAGGTCTGGGGATCGCGCTTGCCGCGACCGCGCTGACGGCGGCGGCGCCGGCGGATGCGCAGCGTTGGGGCGGCTATCGCCATTACCACCGTGGCAACGGCGGCAGCGTCGCGGCGGGTGCGTTGCTCGGCGGCATCGTCGGGCTCGGCATCGGTGCGGCGGTCGCGGGCAGCAACCGCGATCGCTATTACGACCGCGGCTATTATTACGATGCGCCGCCGCCGCCGCCGCGGGTGGTCTATCGCGACGAATATTACGCGCCGCCGCCCCCGCCGCCGCGCGTGGTGGTCCGCGAGCGCTATTACGATTACGGCCCGCGCTACGGATATGGCTACGGCTACTGACGCTTGCGGCAGTTTCGTCGGGAAGGCGGCGCGGACATCCTTGTCCGCGCCGCTTTTTCGTAGCGGGGCCGGGGCGATGTCGCTAAGCGCGGCGCCATGACCGATACGCCCCCCGATCGCCTGTCGACCGATCCGTCGAGCCCCTATTTCGACCAGGCCGCGCTGGAGCGCGGCATCGGCATCCGCTTCAAGGGCGCCGAACGCCGCGACGTCGAGGAATATGACCGCCCCGCCGGCTGGATCCGCGTCGCCTTGGGCAAGAAGGTCGACCGCCACGGGCGTCCGCTGACGCTGAAACTGTCGGGCGAGGTCGAGGCATGGTTCGAGCGGCCGGCAGCGGATGCCGCTGGTGAGGACGACGTCGAGGGCTGAGCGTCGCCTCAGGACATGCGGACGGCGCGGGGGGCGACTCCCGCGCCTTTTTCTTGCCCGGGATCGTCAGCCCGCGGCGGGCGGGGGGCGGAGCGCCGCCCAATCGCCGGCGATGGCGTCCAGCGTGCGTCGCGCGGCGTCGAGCGCACCGGGCTTGCTCCGGTAATGGGTCTCACGGCCGAGCCGTTCGACGGTGACCAGACCGGCGTCCTCGAGCACGCGCAGATGCTTGGTGATCGCCTGGCGCGTCATGCCGGCATTGGTAGACAGCCGTGCGATCGAGCGGCCGGGACCGCTGCGCAGGATGATGAGCAGCGACAGCCGCGTCGGGTCCGATAGCGCCGCAAACAGTCGGGCGGCCTGCACCGGCTTCGGCATCGGCGTGGAGGGAGACATCGGCAACCTTTCGGCTGCGCCTGTCGCAACCGGGAAGTTGCTTATGATTGGAAGGATTTAAGTGCAACCGTGATGTTGCGCGAGGCAAACGGTGCGGGCGACCAGAGATGACGGGTAACATGCGTAGCGTGCGATGTCACGGAGGCGCCGTCATCCGTCCGTCATGCCGGACTTGATCCGGCATCCCACTTTTCGTCACCGATGAGAAAGAAGCGGGCCCCCGGCGCAAGGCCGGGGTGACGGGAGGATAGCGCACGCATGACACGCCGCTGTCGTGACCGTCCTTCAACCTTACGAAGCAGGCGCTCCCTTAAGCCGCCTCCAGCGCCTCGGTCGCTTCGAGCCACGTCGCTTCCGCCGCCTCGATCTGTGCCTGCACGTCGGCGCGGCGCTTCATCAACTCGCCCATCGCCAGTTTCGCATAGCGCGGTTCAGCGGTCTTGGGATCGAACATCGCGCGGTCGATTGCGTTGCGGTCGGTGGTGAGCTTGGCGATCTCCGCCTCGCAGTCGCGGATCGTCTTGCGGCGCGCCTTGTCGGCGTCGCGGTCGATCGGCTTGCCCTTCTCCTTCTTCGCCCCCGATTTGCCCTTGGCCTCGGGCTGTTTGTCGCCCGCGAGCACGAAGGCGATGTAATCGTCGAGGCTGCCGTCGAACTCCTTCGCGGTGCCGCCGTCGACCAGCACCAGCCGGTCGGCGGTCATCTCGAGCATGTGGCGATCGTGGCTGACCAGCACGACCGCGCCGGTGTAGGAATTGAGCGCCTGGATCAGCGCCTCGCGCGCGTCGACGTCGAGGTGGTTGGTCGGCTCGTCCAAAATCAGCATATGCGGCGCGTCGCGGGTGATGAGCGCCAGCGCGAGCCGCGCCTTCTCGCCGCCCGACATCTTGCCGACCTTGCCAACCGCCTTGTCGCCCGAGAAGCCGAAGCGGCCGAGCTGCGCGCGCACCGCGGCGGGGCTGGCGCCGCGCATGATGCGGGTCATATGTTCGAGCGGCGTGTCGTCGGCGTCGAGTTCCTCCACCTGATATTGGGTGAAATAGCCGACCTTCATCTTGCCCGAGGCGTTCATCTCGCCGTCCATCGGCGCGAGCTGCGCGGCGAGCAGGCGGGCGAGCGTGGTCTTGCCGTTGCCGTTGCGGCCGAGCAGCGCGACGCGATCGTCGGGATCGAGCCGCATGTTGAGCCGCTTGAGGATCGGCGTCTCGGCATAGCCGACGCTCGCCATGTCGAGCGTGATGAGCGGCGGGCGCAATTCGCTGGGATCGGGGAAGTCGAACGACAGCGACGGATCGTTGGCGAGCTCGGCGATCGGCTGCATCTTGGCGAGCATCTTCTGTCGGCTCTGCGCCTGTTTGGCGGTCGAGGCGCGCGCCGAATTGCGCGCGACGTAATCCTGCAGCTTGGCGCGCTGCGCGTCCTGGTTGGCCTTGGCGGCGGCGAGCTGCGCCATCCGCTCGGCGCGCTGCCGCTCGAAACTGTCGTAGCCGCCGGCGTAGAGCGTGATCTTGCCGTTCTGGAGGTGGAGGATGTTGTCCACCACGTTGTTGAGGAAGTCGCGCTCGTGGCTGACGACGACGATCGTCGCCTTGTAGTTGACGAGGAAGTCCTCGAGCCACATCACCGCCTCGAGATCGAGGTGGTTGGAGGGCTCGTCGAGCAGCAGCAGGTCGGGCTGCGAGAAGAGCAAGGCGGCGAGCGCGACGCGCATCTTCCAGCCGCCCGAGAAACTGTCGAGCGGGCGCTGCTGCATGTCCTCGTCGAAGCCGAGGCCGAGCAGGATCTGCGCGGCGCGCATCGGCGCGGTATAGGCGTCGATCGCGATGAGGCGCTCGTAGACGTCGCCGAGTCGGTCGGGGTCCTCGCTCGTCTCCGATTCGATCATCAGCGCGGCGCGCTCCTTGTCGGCGGCGAGCACCGTCTCGAACGGCGTCGCGGTGCCCGAGGGCGCCTCCTGCGCGATATAGCCGAGGCGCGCGCCTTTCGGCATGTCGGCCGAGCCGTCGTCGGGTTCGAGCATGCCGGCGATGACGCGGACGAGCGTCGACTTGCCGGCGCCGTTGCGGCCGATCAGCCCGATCCGCCCGCCGGGCGGCAGTGCCGCGGTCGCGCCGTCGAGGATCGTGCGGCCGCCGAGGCGCACGGTGATGCCGTTGAGGTTGAGCATAGGCGCGCCTGTAGCAGATGTTGCGGTGCAGCTAAAGCGGGTCGCTGTTCCAGAAGGTCTGGTTCGCGCGAAGACGCGAAGACGCGAAGGAGAAGCAAGATTTTGCAGAGGCGCAATCGCGCCCTGTCAGCCTTGTCGGCCGCCATCCCCGCTTGCCCTGAGCTTGTCGAAGGGCCTCAGTCTCACCTGCCCTTCGACAGGCTCAAGGCGAACGGCTCTTTTTCTGGGGGTACGGTAACCGGCTATTACTTCGCGTGAATCACAGCGTGCGGATCAGTCGCGAGGCTTGTGCCAACCACGCTGGTGACGTGATCGACGTCGGGCGTGCGTTGGGGGTTAGCGGGAGGAGCAGCAGCGCGTCGCCGTCGCGGCCGATCAGGCGGGCGAAGAGGAAGCGGCCGGCGGGGAGGGGGACGAGGACGTCGCGGTTGAGCGCCTGACCGAATTGTTCGGGTGGGCGCAGATCGCACCACAGGGCGTCGCCTGCGCGATAGTCGCCGATGCTGCCGGTGACGCTGATCGCGACGCCGCCGGCGGCGGGCTCGGGCGGGACGAGGGTGAGCGGCTGGCGCGGGGCGTGCGCGCCCTCGGCGTCGAGCGTCGCGGCGATGGGCAGAGTCGCGCGGTCGGGGAGCGTGACGAGATCGGCAGGCGCGACCTCCAGTGCGGCGGCGATGCGGTTGAGCCACGCCACCGAGACGGTGCGCGTGCCGGTCTCGAGCCGGCCGATGGTTTGCGCGGTCGTCGGCGGGACGCAACGGCGGGCGACCTCCTCAAGGGTCAGATTCTTCGCTCTACGCACCTCTCGAATGGCCGTGATCATCTCTGCGTCCTAACCGCTGCGGTTATTTCTCTGTCCTACAAAGCTGACGTTGTGGCAAGCCGGTTTGCGACTCGGATGGAGGCGACGATGCGGGAATTGGTCGAACGGATGGCAGGCACGAGGCGCAGCGTGACGGTGAACCTCGCCGAATCGCCCTTGGGCTGGTTGCGCGCGCGCGGGCTGGTCGATGCGCGCCAGTTCGAGGCGGGGGAGCGGTTGCGCGGCGATTACGAGACGGCGGCGCTCGGGCCGCGGGTGACGATGCGCTGGGCGGCGCGCGTCGACGGCGGTGGCGGCTCGGGGCTCGACCCGACCACCGCGCAGATCGCCGCCAAGCGGCGGTTCGACGCCGCGCTCGCCGCGGCGGGCAAGGGCCTCGCCGATGTCGCGTGGCGGGTGATCTGCGCCGGCGAGGGGCTGCCCGCCGCGGAGAAGGCGCTGGGCTGGCCGGCGCGCGCCGGACGGCTGGTGCTGACGCTGGCGCTCGACCGGCTGGCGGATCATTATCGTTTGCCGTGACCGGCACCGCGGGTGTATCGGCGCCGCCGGACGAGAACATAAGCGGCCCATAAGGGCGGCAGTGGGATGGATGTGGTGCAGTTCGATTTCGTGAAATGCCATGGCTCGGGCAATGATTTTCCGTTGATCGACGCGCGCGCGCTCGATCTGTCCGCGGCCGAATGGGCGGCGGTGGCACGGGCGCTCGCCGACCGCCGTGGACCGGTGGGCGGTGACGGTCTGCTTTTGCTCGGCCAAGGCGCTGAAAATCATCAGTTTTCCATGGTGATGCTGAATTCGGACGGGAGCGAGGCGGAGACGTGCCTCAACGGGCTGCGCTGCGTGGCGCGGCTGGGGTTCGAGGCGCTGGGGATCGAGGCGGCGCAGGTGAAGCTGAAGACGTCGAGCGCGGCAGTGGTGCGCGATGCCGATTTGGCACCGGGTGTCTATACGGTGCGCGAGACGGCGGGGCCGGCGGGGCTCGACGCCGCCGCCTGGCCGCTGCACGGCGCAGGGGCGCGGATCGTCGAGGCGGTCGTGCCGCCGCTGGGAAGCGAGCGGCTGTTCACCGCGGTCGCGATGCCCAATCCGCATCTGGTGACGTTCGTCGATCGCGTCGACGAGGCGGAGCTGGACGCGCTGGGCCATGTGTGCGAGGCGGCGCCGGACTGGCTGCCCAATCGTGCCAACGTATCGTTCGTCGAGGTGCGCGGGGCGGATCTGTTCGTGCGGACGTTCGAGCGCGGCGTCGGCCTGACCGACAGCTGCGGCAGCGCGATGGCGGCGTCCGCCTTCGCCGCGTGCCTGACCGGGCGACTGGCGTATGACGCGCCGATCACCGTCTTCAACAAGGGCGGGCTGGTGCGCGCGCAGGTGGCGCGCGATGCGATGGTCAGCCTGTCGGGGAATGCAACGTGGGAATGGCGCGGCACGGTGACGGTCGACCTGGCGGCGGAGCGTGCGGGCGAACTGGTCGTCCACGGCCATGCCGATGCGGAGATCGCCGCCTGGGCGGGGCTCGCCGATGCGGCGAGCCGTTGACCCGATCGGGCGGATCGACGCTGCCGCAGCGGCGCTGCCATTGATCGGCGGCGCGGCTGCTACCCTATAGACTTCGCGATCCACGTATCGCCTGAAAGCCACGGACATGCGCGACGACACGACTTATTTCTATGCACGGGCGGAGACCGAACTGGAACTGGCGCAGCGCGCCACCCACCCCGAAGCGGTCCGTGCGCATTACATCATCGCCAACCATTATCTCGACCGCTGCTACGGCGGCGGCGAGGCGGCGGTGGCCGACGGCGATGCATCCGGCGGGAACGGCGACGGTGCCGGCGAACCGCCGGAGGGGCCGGCACCCCGCGACTGAACCAGTGGCCGCGCCGTTCGTTGGGATGATGGACGAGGGCGGCAATCATGGACGGCAGCGGCATCGGCAAGGACGAAGACGACGAGCGGTGGCGCGGGCAGGATGCCAAGTTGCAGCCGCTGGGTCAGGCTTTGCGTGCGACATTCGATGCCGACAACCATGCCAGCCTGTCGAAAGACGTCACCGGCCTGATGCTCGATCTGGCGCACGTGCCGTTCGAACCGCATGAATTCGAGCCGCTGCCCGGCGATCAGCAGCGGGTGCCCGTGCCGCGTGGATGGCTGGCGCGGGCGCGGCTGGCATTGCGGTCGCGGGCCGCGATGCGGTCGCGCTGACCGGGCAGGAGCGGCGGGCTTCCGTCAATTCTCCCCCTGCCAAGGCAGGGCGATGGCATGTGGCTACGGTGATGAGGCTCGATCGGTTTCTTCACCAGATTCGTCACCCCGGACTCGTTCCGGGGGCCACGGAGCCGCAGGAGAATGGCGTCACCTCAAACCGTTCTCCTCGCCGCAGGGTGGACCCCGGAACAAGTCCGGGGTGACGGGGTGGGTTTGGAACACAAAGCCCTCACACAGAACGTCAGATGCGATAGCCTTGTCCGCCAAGGCGAAGATTCGACTGAGTGAGCGTCGATCCTAGGCTTCGACGGGCGCGCCCTGGGCGACGGCGAGGAGCGAGCCGAAGATCGCTTCCAACATCGTCAGTGCCTGTGGGCTCAGCCGGATCGGCGTGTCCGCCATGATCGGGCCGGGCCGTTCCAGCTCGATGAAGCCGGCGTTGCCGAGCGCGAGCAGCCAGCGGCGCGCGAGCTGCCAGTCGACCGCGATCCGTTCCGCAACCTCGCCGCCCAGGATCGCCTTGGCCTCCGCCTCCGCCACATAGGCGCTGAGCAGGATCTCGGTCGCGGGGTTGCCGATGAGCGCCTGGCCGAAGGATTGCTTGCCGCTGCGGATCGCGCTGAGCAGCAGCCGCGCCATCCGCCATTGCGATTCGACGGTCGAGGGCGAGGTGGTCTGTTCGCGCAGCGGCTGGCACGTCACCACCAGGCGGCGGTCGTCGTCGACGCCCATGCGCGAGACGTGCAGATTGACCCAGAGCGCGCTGCCGTCGGCACGGACGTGGCGCTGGGTGAAGAAGCGCGCCTCGCCGGTGTCGAGGATACGCTGCAATTGCCGCTCGCCGGCTTTGCGGTCGCCGTCGGCGAGCGTGTCCAACACCGAGCGACCGACGAGCGCGTCGCGCGGCAGGCCGAGAATCGTCTCATAGGCCGAATCGACCTCGATCACGGTGAGGTCGCGGCCGATCAGGCCATGCGCAGCCGGACCCAATGCCATCCTCATAAAAAGCCTTTTCCATTCAGCGATGTACGATGGTTGGTCATTGCCGAATGGCCCGTCCTGATCGATGTGCCGGGAACCATGGCGGGTGCAGAATTGCGCAAGACGACGGTCCGGCAGACACATCCTGTGCTGCGATACACCCGTTTGTGACACAATTTGTTGGACAGGTCGATGCGCGAATGCGTGTGATTATCGCATGTTACCGCTTTCAGCTTCAACCAGTGCAAAAGTACGAGCACGTATGAAAATTACACTATCCTATTTGGTACAAAAGGCTTGACATCGTCACGCTCTTCGGGTACATAACGGGAACGATGAGGAATTGCGGGTCGGGCCGGAGCTGTCGGGGTGGATGCCTCGTCGCTGCCGGCCCGATCGCGTTTCGGCGAACGGGGGGCGGACGATGACGGGGCGTATCGCGGCAGACCAAGGCGGGGCGACGTGCGATCGGCGGGAGACGATCACGATCGTACTGCCCGAACGCGGGCGACGCCTGCGGTGGACCGCGGCGCTGACCGGCGCGTTCATGGATCACCTGACGCGCACCGGGAACATCAGCGCGGCGGCGCGCCGGATCGGGATCGATCCGGCGCAGGCCTATTACCGGCAGCGGACCAACGCCGCCTTCCGCGCCGCCTGGCGCGCGGCGCTCGACGCGGGCTATCTGACGATCGAGACGCAGGCGATGGCCTATGTCCTGTCGGGGGGCGAAGCGGCGGCGGCAGACACCGGCACGGGCCGCTTCGACTGGGAGCATGGGCTGCGGCTGCTCGTCTGGCACGACCAGCGGCGGGCCGGGCGCGAGCAGCGCGGCAAACCGCCGCGGCAGGTGACGAAGCGCGAGGAAAGCGACGCGCTGATCCTCCGGCGGCTCGCCGTGCTCGCCAAGCGCAAGCAGGACGAGACGGCGGCATGAGCGAGGCGACGAGCGATATCATCGCGACGCTCGCCGGACTGTCCGAAGGGGAGCGCACCTGGCTGGTCCGCTCGCTGCCGCGGCCGGTGCGACGCGAACTTGCGGAGCGCTGGGTGGGCGGCTGGGCGCAGGACGGACAGGCGCCGCCGGCGGCGGGCGATTGGCGGATCTGGCTGATCCGCGCCGGGCGCGGCTTCGGCAAGACGCGCGCCGGAGCGGAATGGGTGACCGCGGTCGCCGGTGCCGACGGCGCGGCGCAGATCGCGCTGGTCGGCGCGACCGCGGCGGACGTGCGCCGGGTGATGATCGAGGGGCCAAGTGGGCTGCGCGCCGTCGCCAAGACCGGACAGACGCCGCGCTATACGGTGTCGCGGGGCGAGATCCACTGGCCCAATGGCGCGATGGCACGGGTCTATTTGGCGGACGCACCCGACCAGCTGCGCGGTCCCGAACACAGCGCCGCCTGGTGCGACGAGCTGGCGAAATGGCGGCGCGGCGATGCCGCCTGGGACAATCTGCTGATGGGGCTGCGGCGCGGCGTGCAGCCGCGGGTGGTGGTGACGACGACGCCGCGGCCGACCGCGCTGATGAAGCGGCTGCTGCGCACGCGCGGGCTGGTCGAGACGCGCGGGGCGACGCGCGACAATCCGTTCCTGCCCGCGGTCTTCGTCGATCACGTCGAGGAGGCCTATGGCGGCACGCGGCTGGGCCGGCAGGAGCTGGACGGCGAGATGATCGAGGACCTCGCCGGTGCCTTGTGGTCGCGGGCGCGAATCGAGGCGAGTCGCGGCGTTGCGCCCGAGGGGCTGGTGCGTGTCGTGGTCGGCGTCGATCCGCCGGCGGGCAGCGACGCCGGCGCGGGCGACGCCTGCGGGATCGTCGCGGTCGGGCGCGACGGCGATGGCCTCGCCTACGTGCTGGAGGATGCGAGCGTCGCGGCGGCATCGCCGGAGGGCTGGGCGCGCGCGGTGGCGGATTGCGCGGCGCGGCATCGTGCCGACCGGGTGGTGGCGGAGGCCAATCAGGGCGGGACGATGGTGCGATCGGTCCTGCTCGCCGCGGACGTCGCGCTGCCGGTGACACTGGTGCATGCGAGCCGCGGCAAGGTGGCGCGCGCCGAGCCGGTGGCGACGCTCTACGAGCGCGACCGGGTGCGGCATTGCGGCCGGTTCGCGGCGCTGGAGGACGAGATGTGCGGGCTGGTCGCGGGGGGCGTCTATCACGGGCCGGGGCGGTCGCCGGACCGGGCGGACGCTCTGGTGTGGGCGCTGAGCGAGCTGATGCTCGGGCGGCGCGCGCGGGCGGGGGTGCGGGGGTTGTAGGGGGGCGGGGCGCCGAAGGGAGGGTGTTCGCGCGAAGACGTCGCGCTCGGGGAGGGTCCCTAAGTCCTCCCCCGCCAGGGGGAGGTGGCAGCGCAAAGCGCTGACGGAGGGGGAGGATACGGCACGTTCGCCGCATGTGGAAACGCCCCCTCCACCACCGGCCTGCGGCCGGCGGTCCCCCCCTCCGCTGAAGCTAGGGAGGACTAGGGCCAGCCTATACATCATGGGAGATCATCATGCGGTTGTTCGGGTGGAAGTCCGCGCGCGAGGCCGCGCGGCCGGCTTTGTCGCGTACGGGGACGGGGGTGGCGCTCGGCGAGTGGCCGCGGTCGTATGAGGCGCAGGTGCGCGACGCCTTCGCTGGCAATGCGATCGCGCAGCGCGCGGTGAAGCTGGTGGCGGAAAGCGTCGCGGCGGCGCCGATCGCGGCGAGCGCGCCGGCGCTGGCGACGCTGGTCGCAACGCGGTCGGGCGGGCAGGCGCTGCTGGAGAGTGCGGCGGCGCAGCTGCTGCTGCACGGCAACGCTTACGTCCAGTTGCTGCGCGACGGGGCCGGCGAGACCGGCGGCGTGGCGGCGCTCTATGCGCTGCGACCCGAGCGGGTCACCGTCGAGCTGGATGCGGGCGGCTGGCCGACCGCCTACGTCTATCGGGTCGGCGAGCGGCGGACGCGGCTCGATGCCGAGGGGGCGCGGCCCGACGTGGTCCATATCCGCAGCTTCAACCCGGTCGACGACCATTACGGCATGGGCTGCCTCGGCGCGGCGGCGGGAGCGGTCGCGGTGCACAATGCGGCGGCGCGCTGGAACAAGGCGCTGCTCGACAATGCGGCGCGGCCGTCGGGCGCGCTGGTCTACGATCCCGGCGACGGCGGCGCGCTGGCGCCCGACCAATTCGAGCGGCTGAAGGCGGAGACGGAGGCGGGCTTCGCCGGCGCCGGCAATGCCGGGCGGCCGATGCTGCTGGAGGGCGGCCTGCGCTGGCAGCCGCTGTCGCTGAGCCCCGCCGACATGGATTTCGTCGGGCTGAAGGCGGCGGCGGCGCGCGAGATCGCGCTCGCCTTCGGCGTGCCGCCGATGCTGCTCGGGCTGCCCGGCGACGCGACCTACGCCAATTACCGCGAGGCCAATCGGGCGCTGTGGCGGCTGACCGTGCTGCCGCTGGCGGGGACGATCCTCGCCGGGCTGGCGCAGGGGCTGAGCGGCTGGTTCGAGGACGCGACGCTGACGGTCGATCTCGATCGGGTGGCGGCGCTGAGCGAGGATCGCGAGCGATTGTGGGCGAGCGTCGCGGCGGCCGACTTCCTGTCGGTCGAGGAGAAACGAACCATGGTGGGAGTAGGACGATGAGCGAGGTTCTGGCGCAACTGATGGCGCAGGCTGCGCGCGAGGGCAGCAACATCGCGACGATGCGCGCGATCGCCGAGGAGGCGGGCGAGCTGTCGGCGATGCGCGCGCTCAAGCGGCTCGGGCTGGGCGACGAGGAGGCGCAGGGCGACCTCGCCGCGCTGCGCGAGCTGCTCGGCGCGTGGCGCGACGCCAAGCGCTCGGCGTGGAAGGCGGCGGCGGGGTGGCTGCTGCGGATCGCGGGTGCGCTGCTACTCACCGGGCTGGCGGTGAAGCTGGGGTTCCGCGCATGGCTGGAGTGACCGCGCCGGTGCGTTTCGCGGGCTATGCGGCGCTGTTCGACCGCGCCGATCGCGCGGGCGACGTGATGCGCGCGGGCGCCTTCGCCGATACCGGCGCGGTGCCGCTGCTGTGGCAGCATCGCGGGCGGCCGGTGGGGCGGATCGTCGCGATCGACGAGGATGCGCGCGGGTTGCGCGTCGCGGGCGAGGTAGACGATCCGCGCGTCGCGGCGCTGGTTCGCCAAGGCGCGATCGACGGGCTGTCGGTCGGCTACCGGCCGCTGCGCGTGGCGCAGGGCGCGCGGCGCGAATTGCTGCGCGTGGCGCTCGCCGAGGTGAGCCTCGTCGCGGTGCCGATGCAGCCGGGGGCGCGGATCGACCGGGTCGACTGAGTCGGGGGCCAAGAGTTTTCAACCAAGGAGAATGAGCATGGACGTGGTCGATCGGCCGGCGTTGGACGGCGCGCGCGTGGTGCAGGCGGACGGAGCCTTCGAGGGCTTCGTGCGGCAGGGCGCGACGCTGGAGATGAAGGCGTTCACCGGGGTGAGCGGCGATGCGGGCGGCTATGCGGTGCCGCGCGAGATCGATGCGGCGATCGCGCGGGTACTGACCGGCGCCTCGCCGATCCGCGCCATCGCCAATGTCGTGCAGGTCGGCTCGGCGGGCTATCGCAAGCTGATCACCACCGGCGGCACGCCGTCGGGCTGGGCGAGCGAGACCGGGCCGCGGCCGGAGACCGCGACGCCGGTGTTCACCGAATTGGTGCCGCCGATGGGCGAGCTGTACGCCAACCCCTCGGCGAGCCAGGCGATGCTCGACGATGCGGCGTTCGACGTCGAGCAATGGCTCGCCGACGAGATCGCGGCGGAATTCGCGAAGGCGGAGGGCGCGGCGTTCGTCAACGGCAACGGCGTCAACCGGCCCAAGGGGTTCCTGACCCAGGCGCTGTCGACCGCGAAGGACGGCGCGCGACCGCTGGGGACGCTGCAATATCTGCCCTCGGGTGCGGCGAGCGACTTCGGCGGCGCGCCCGACGAGCGGCTGGTCGACCTGATGCAGAGCCTGCGCGCGCCCTACCGGCAGGGGGCGAGCTGGGTAATGAACGCCAATACGCTGGCGCGCATCCGCAAGCTGAAGGGCAGCGACGGCCATCCGCTGTGGCAACCGGGGCTCGCCGAGGGGCAGCCGGCGCGGCTGCTCGGCTATCCCGTCGTCGAGGCGGAGGACATGCCCGACATCGCCGCCAATGCGCTCAGCATCGCCTTCGGCAATTTCGCCGCGGGCTATCTGATCGCCGAGCGCGCCGAGACCGCGATCCTGCGCGATCCCTACACCAACAAGCCGTTCGTCAGCTTCTACGCGACGCGGCGGATCGGCGGCTGCGTCGCCGATAGCGAGGCGATCAAGCTGTTGAAATTCGCCGCGGCCTGAGCGCGCGGGGAAAGGGGGAGCATATGGAGGGGGCGATACCGGCCGCGGCGGCGGCCGCGGCGGACTATCTGCGGCTGGGGGAGGCGGAGGCGGTGCTCGTCCGCGCGGCGGCGACCGCGCTGGCGCTGGCCGAGGCGTTCTGCGGGCAGCGGCTGATCGTGCGCGGCTTCGAGCAGACGCTCGTCGCCGCGCCCGGCTGGCAGCGGCTCGCGGAGCTGCCGGTGCGGGCGATCACCGCACCGGCAGCGGGGGCGGCGATCGACATCGACGGCCACGGCATCGGCTGGGTGCGGACCGGGGCGGCGGTGACGGTCGCATATTCCGCGGGGCTGGCGGCGAACTGGGACTTGCTCGCCGCGCCGCTGCAACAGGGGGTCGTGCTGCTCGCCGCGCATCTGTTCGAGCATCGCGACGGGCGGGCCGAGCCGCCCGCCGCGGTGGCGGCGCTGTGGCGGCCGTATCGGCGGATACGGCTGGCGGCGGAGGCGCGGCCATGAGCGCGGGGGCCGTGCTGTACGCGGCGACGCTCGCGCATTTGCGGCGGCGGACGCGGGTGTTCGCGGCGCCGCCGCTGCGGGCGGCGATGCCGCGGGTGACGCTGGACGATCCGGTGCTGGGCGCGGCGGATGCGAGCGGCGTCAGCGGCCGCGTGGGGACGATCGCGGTGACCTATACCGACGTCGGCGAGCAGCCCGAGCGGCTGCGCGCGCTGGTCGTCGCGGTCGAGACGGCGATGGAGACGATGCCTGCCGACCTCGGCGCGGAGGGGTGGCGGCTTGCCGGGCTGCGGCTGGCGCGCAGCCGGCTGGTGCGCGGCAAGGCCGAGCATTGGATCGGCACCAGCACGTTCGCGGTGCGGATGTTTCGGATCAACTGAAGGAGACGGGCGATGGCGGTGGAATGGGGCAGTGCGTTCCTGCTCAAGGTCGGCGACGGCGCGGCGGTGCCGACGTTCGCGACGGTGGCGGGGCTGCGTACGACGCAATTGAGCGTCAACGGCGAAGCGGTGGTGGTGACCAACAAGGATTCGGGCGGCTGGCGGCAATTGCTGTCGGGCGCCGGGGTGCGCAGCGTCAGCGTGTCGGGCGCGGGGGTGTTCACCGGCTCCGCCGCCGAGGCGCGGATCAAGGCGAGCGCGCTCGCGGGGACGATCGACGATTACCGGCTGAGCTTCGAGAGCGGCGACGCGATGACCGGGCGCTTCCTGGTGACCAAGCTGGACTATGCCGGCGATTTCAACGGCGAACGATCCTATACGCTGAGCCTGGAGAGTTCCGGCCCGGTGGTGGCGTCGTGAGCGCCGCGGCGAACCCGGCGCGCGGCGAATGCGCGCTGCGCGTCGACGGCTGCGCGCTGGTGCTGCGGCCGTCGTTCCAGGCGTTGGTCGCGGCGGAGCAGGAGCTGGGCTCGCTGTTCGACCTCGTCGTGCGCGCGACCGACGGCAAGCTGCGTATCGGCGAGCTGGTGGCGTTGTTCTGGCACTGCCTGCGCGAACTGCCCGAGGGGATGACGCGCGAGACGCTGGGCGAGGCGCTGATCGGGGTCGGGCTGGCCAAGCTGACGCCGGTGCTGCGCGACCTGCTCCACCAGATACTGGCGGGGCGGTGAGCGACTTCGCGGCCGGAGCGGTGCGGCTGGCGGGGTCTGCCGGGGCGGTGCTGGGGTGGAGCCCCGACGCCTTCTGGCGGGCGACGCCGGCCGAACTGGCGGCGGTGGTGGCGGCGGCGCGCGGCGGCGGTGCGGTGGCGACGCCGCCCGACGCCGCGACGCTGGCGGCGATGCGGGAGGCGTTTCCGGATGGATGAGGTGGAGCGGATGGTGGTCGGCGTTCACGCCGACACGGCAGGGTTCGCGCGCGAGGTCGAGGCGATGCGCGGGACGCTGGAAGGGGCGCTCGGCGCCGGCGCGGAGCGGGCGGGGCGGTCGATCGAGGGCGCGCTGCTGCGGGCGGTGCGGAGCGGCAAGTTCGGCTTCGAGGAGCTGAAGGGCGTCGCGCTGGCGGCGCTGGCGCAGATCGCCAAGGCGGCGCTGCATGCCGGGGTCGGGGCGGTGCTGGGGGGAGCGCGGGGCGGCGGGCTGCGCGAGGGTTCGCCGACGTCCGGCGGCGGCTGTTTCGGAACCGGGGTGCCGATCGCCTTGTCCGACCTGTTGCTCGGGCTGGGACTGCCCGGCCGGGCGACCGGCGGGCCGGTGGCACCGGGGCGCGGCTATGTCGTCGGCGAGCGCGGGCCGGAGCTGTTCGTGCCGACCGCGAGCGGGCGGGTCGAGGCGGCACCCGCGGCGGGCGCGCGCGACGTGCGGGTGACGATCCAGGTGCAGGCCGGGGCGGGGGTGGCGCCGGCGGCGATGGAACGGTCGAGCCGGCAGGTCGCGCGGGCAGTGCGCGCGGCGCTGGAGGAGTGATCGACGGTGGCGGGGGCGTGAGGAGTGTGTTCTCGCGAAGACGCCAAGACACGAAGACGCGAAGAGGACGGTCGTTCGGGCGCGCCACCTATCCCCCTTCGTCATCCCGGCGCAGGCCGGGACCCATGGTTGCGGGACGGGGGCGGTGGCGCGCTGATTTGGGCGTTGCGGGTCCATGGGTCCCGGCGTTCGCCGGGATGACGAAGGGGGCGTGGTCGCGTCGTCGATTCGATGGAGATCCGATATGGGATATTGGCTGTGCTCGCGGCGCGAGCAGCAGGTGGAGGGGGTCGTGTCACGGTTCGATCCGCGGTTCTGGACGGTCAATTTCCCGCGGCCGATGATGGCGGCGGTGACCACTCCCGCGGCGGATGCGATGCGGGTCGATGCGGTCTTCCAGACGCGGGCCGACCTTGCCGGGCTGATCTGGGAGGCGGAGGACCGGTTCGATCATCCGTTACTGCGCTATGACCCCGACCGCGATTTCCGCGGCTGCCGGTTGCGGTTCCGCTGGCGCTCGGCGGGGATCAAGGCGCTGGATGCGGTCAACGGGCCGACGTTGACGATCGAGGGACGCGATGCCGCGGGGGTGGCGCGGGCCTGGTACGTCAGGCTGTGGAATTATGCGGTGGGCACGCCCGAGGATGCGGTTGTCACGCTCGATTTCGCGCATCTGTCGGGCGGGTTCCGGCTGCCCGACGACGCGCAGCCGGTGTGGGCGGGGGATGTCGACCGGCTGTTCGTGTCGCTGGTCGCGCCCGATTACGATGGCAGCGCCGCGGCCCTGCCGGCGGCATGCGAGGGCTGGGTCGAACTGACCGGCGTCGTCTGCGAGGGGCCGGGGGCGGTGCTGGCGATCGGCGATGCGGTGCTGCCCGAACACGGCTTCGCGATCGCGAGCGGCTATGACGACAGCTACAATCTCACCCCGGCGCGGCTGCTGCGCAACGCGCTCCAGCTCGGCTATCGCGGCGCGATCACGCATTACGTCGGGATGAGCCATTATTTTCGGCTCGAGGCGCTCGACGGCGGCTTCTACGCGAGCCTGCTTGGCGGCGTGCTCAACGTCGCCTGCGCGGCGTGGCATCGCGACTTCGCCGCCCGCGCCGGGGCGTTCGGCTACGGCGTCATCTGGTCGCTGAGCTACGAGCTGTTCGACGCGCATTGCTGGAACGACTGGAAGCAGCGGGCCGCCGATGGCGCGCCGGCGCGGACGGGGTGGGAGCCGCCCTCGACGCTGCTGTCGCCGTCGCACGACGGGGCGATGGCCTATCTGCGGCAGGTCGCGGCGGCGTTCGTCGGTATCGGCGTCGGCGCGGGGCTGGCGCCGATGGTCCAAGTCGGCGAGCCGTGGTGGTGGACGATGGCGGACGGGCGGCCGTGCCTCTACGACGCGGCGGCGGTGGCGGCGTTCGCGCCGGTGGCGATCCCCTCGGTCCGTGGTGCGCTGAGCGAGGCGCAGCGGGCGACGCTGGATCGCGCGGGCGCGGCGCTGGCCCGCTCGACCGCGGCGCTGGTCGATGCGGTGAAGACGGCGTTTCCCGGGTGTCGCAGCCATCTGCTCACCTATCTGCCGACGGTGCTCGATGCCGCGGCGCCGGAACTGGCGCGGGCCAATCTGCCGCTCGGCTGGGCCTCGCCGGCGTTCGATGTGCTGCAGCTCGAGGATTACGACTGGGTCACCGCGGGCGACGCCGCGTCGACCGCGCGCGGCGTCGCGGCGGTGCAGGCACGGCTCGGCTATCCGCCGGCACGGCAGCAGTATCTCGCCGGCTTCGTGCTGCGCGGCGACTAGGCGGCGGCGCATTGGCCGCGGATCGAGGCGGCGGCGCTGGCGGCGCGGGCGCGCGGCGTCGCGGCGGTGGTGCTGTGGGCGCTGCCGCAGGTGATGCGCGACGGCTTCGTCCATTTCGAGGGGGAGGATGACGTGCA
Source organism: Sphingomonas sp. GW821-FHT04B01 (assembly GCF_059420425.1). Taxonomy (NCBI): domain Bacteria; kingdom Pseudomonadati; phylum Pseudomonadota; class Alphaproteobacteria; order Sphingomonadales; family Sphingomonadaceae; genus Sphingomonas; species Sphingomonas sp. GW821-FHT04B01. The sequence goes on from NZ_JBWKTR010000011.1 coordinate 39,482, forward strand.
GGATTACGACGACGTGCTGTTCCCGATTGCACTGGGGCGCGAGGCGGCGGTGATCCCCGGCTTCGCGACGACGATCCTGACCGCCGCGGGCGGCGCCGAGCAGCGGAACGCCGGCTGGGCGGAGGCGCGCACCAGCTACGATGTCGGGCCGGGGGTGCGCAGCGAGGCGGATATCGCGACGCTGCTCGCCTTCTTCCGTGCGCGGATGGGGCCGGCGCGCGCGTTCCGGCTGCGCGACCCGTTCGATGCGGCCGGTGCCGACGAACCGCTCGGCAGCGGCGACGGCGTGCGGCGGCGGTTCGCGCTGGTGAAACATTAGGATGCGGCGACGCGGCGGATCGTGCGGCCGGTGGCGGACAGCGTGCGCGTCGCGGTGGACGGCGTCGCGACGCAGGGCTTCGGCGTCGAGGCGGGGGGCGTCGTGCTGCTCGACAGCGCACCGGCGGCGGGGGCGGTGGTGCGCGCGAGCTTCGCCTTCGAAGTCGTCGTCCGCTTCGCCGAGGACCGGTTGCGGGTGAGCCGCGCGACCTTCCTCGCCGGCGAGGCGGTGTCGGTGCCGCTGATCGAGGTGCGGCCATGAGCGCGCTGTCGTGCGTCGCCTTCTGCTGGCGGATCGAGCGGCGCGACGGGGTGGCGATCGGGCTGACCACGCACGACCGCGATCTCGTCGTCGACGGGCTGGTGCATCGTGCCGCGCCGGGGATGACACCTTCGGCGATCGAGCGCTCGGCGGGGCTCGAGGCCGATACGATGGACGTACGGGGCGCGCTGACCAGCGCGGCGATCGGCGAGGCGGACCTGCTCGCCGGGCGCTGGGACGGGGCGCGGGTGCGCGTGTTCGCGGTCGACTGGGAGACGGGGGCCTTGGTCGCCGAGCTGGGCGAGGGGCGGATCGGCGCGATCGAACTGGGTGAGGACGGTTTCACCGCCGAGCTGGCGGGGGCGAGCGCCTCGCTCGACCGGCCGGTGGTCGAGGAGACGTCGGCGGAATGTCGCGCCGAACTGGGCGATCGGCGCTGCCGCGTGGCGATGGCGGGGCGGCAGCGGTTCGTGCGCGTGGCGGCGGTGGCGGACCGGGTGGTGACGCTGGAGGCCGCCGAGCCGGTCGCGGGGGCCGATGCCGGCGGCTTGCTGCGCTGGTTCGGCGGCGCGAACGGCGGGCTGGTGCAGGCGATCGACGCGTCGGCGGGGGCGACCGTGACGCTGCGCGCCGCACCGGCCTTCGTGGTGGCGACGGGGGCGCTCGTCGAGCTGATCGAGGGGTGTGACAAGAGCTTCGCCACCTGCGCGGCGCGGTTCGGCAATGCCGCGAACTTCCGCGGCGAGCCGCATCTGCCGGGGGTCGACCTGCTGACCCGCTACCCCGGTGGGTGAGCGGGTCGCGGTGGCGGCGCTGGCGCTGGTCGGCGCGCCGTTCCGGCTGCACGGGCGCGACGCGGCGGGCGGGCTCGACTGTATCGGGGTGATCGCGGCGGCGCTGCGCGGCGCCGGGTGGGTGGGCGAGGTGCCGAGCGGCTATGCGTTGCGGGGCGGCGATCCCGCCGCGGTGATCGCACGGTTCGATGCGGTGCTGGCGCGGGGTGACGGTCGTGCCGCGGGTGATGTGCTGCTGTTCCGCGTCGGGCCGGGGCAGATCCATGGCGCGGTGCGGACAGGCGCCGGGATCGTCCATGCCGATGCGGGCCTGCGGCGGGTGGTCGCGCGGCCCGGGGTGCCGGACTGGCCGCGGCTGGGCGCCTGGCGGTACGAGGGGAGGGGCTGATGGCGACGCTGGTGCTGAGCACGGTCGGGCAGATGGTCGGCGGGCCGATCGGCGGTGCGGTCGGGGCGATCGTCGGGCAGGCGATCGACGGGCGGCTGTTCCGCGGCGCGGCCCGCGAGGGCCCGCGGCTGACCGAATTGGCGGTGCAGACGTCGAGCTATGGCACGGCGCTGCCCAAGGTGTTCGGAACGATGCGGGTCGCCGGCACGGTGATCTGGTCGACCGACCTGATCGAGACGCGCAGCAGCCAGCGCGGCGGCAAGGGGCAGCCGGGGACCAACAGCTACAGTTACGCCGCGAGCTTCGCGGTGGCGCTGTCGGCGCGGCCGATCCTGGCGGTGCGGCGGATCTGGGCGGAGGGCAAGCTGCTGCGCGGCGCGGCGGGGGACTGGAAGAGCCACACCGGATTCCGCCTCCACCTGGGGGGCGAGGATCAGCCGGTCGATCCGCTGATCGCCTCCGCGATGGGAACGACGCCCGCCTATCGCGGGCTCGCCTATGCGGTGTTCGAGGGGATGCAACTCGCCGATTTCGGCAATCGTATACCGTCGCTGACCTTCGAGGTGGTCGCCGATGCCGCGGCGGTGGGATGCGGCGACATCGCCGCGGCGCTCGCGCCCGAGGTGGCGGCGGCCGGCGGACTGCCGCTCGGCGGCTTCGCCGCGTCGGGGGCGAGCGTGCGCGGGGTGCTCGATACGCTCGCCATGCTCGATGGCGGCTGGTGGCGGACCGCGGGGGCGCGGCTGGTGCGGCAGAGCGATACCGGCGCGGCGCTGGGGATCGCGGATGCGGGCATGGCGGCGAGCGGGCGGATGGCGCGGCGGCGGCGGACGGTGGCGGCGCTGGCGAGCGTGCCGCGCGAGGTGGCGGTGGCGCATCACGATCCGGCGCGCGACTATCAGATCGGCGTGCAGCGCGTCCGCCGGCCCGGGGCCGGCGAGCGGATCGACCGGGTCGAGCTGCCCGCGGTGGTCGAGGCGGCGACCGCGAAGGGCATTGCGGCGGCGCTGGTCGCGCGCGGCGAGATCGAGCGGACGCGGCGGCAAGTGGCGCTCGGCGTCGAGGGGCTGGCCATCGCGCCGGGGGCGATCGTCGCGCTCGCCGACGAGCCGGGCCGCTGGCGGGTGGCGGCCAGCAGCGTGTCGGGGACGATGACGACGCTGACCCTCGTACCGGTCGGCGCGCCGGCGGTGGCGACCGGGGCGAGCAGCGGGCGGGTGGTAGCCGCACCGGACCGGACGGTCGGGCGGACATGGCTGATCGCGGCAGAGCTGCCCGGACTCGGCGACCGGCCGCTGAGCGCGCCGCGGGTGAGCGTGATCGCGGCTGGCGAGGGGGCGGGCTGGCGGCAGGTGGCGCTGCTCTACAGCCTCGACGACGGGGCGAGCTGGACCGCGGCGGGCGCGACCGCGGCGCCGGCGACGATCGGCCGGATCGAGACGCTGCCCGCGGCGGCGTCGGCGCTGCTGGGCGATCGGCGCAGCCGGCCGGTGGTGGCGCTGCGGCGAGACGACATGACGCTGGGCGACGCCGATGCGGCGAGCCTGGCGCGGGGCGGCAATCTCGCGCTGCTCGGCGACGAGCTCATCCAGTTCGCGCAGGCGGAGCCGTTGGGTGGCGGGCGCTGGGCGCTGACCGGCCTGTATCGCGGATTGCGCGGCACCGAGGCGGCGATCGGCACGCAGGCCGCCGGCGATCGGTTCGCCCTGATCGAGCCGGACGCGGTCGCGACGATCGACCTGCCGCTGGCGGCGATCGGACGACGGCTGCGGCTGCTCGCCAGCGGGGTAGGCGATCTCGATGCGCCGGCCGAGGCGGCGGTGGCGATCACCGGCGCCTCCGTCGCGCCGCCCGCGCCGGTCCATGCCGTCACCGAGACGCTGGGCGATGGCGGGCTGGCGATCCGCTGGACGCGGCGCAGCCGTGGCGGCTGGATCTGGTCCGACGGTGTCGACGCGCCGCTGGTCGAAGAGGCGGAGGCCTATCGGCTGACGCTCACCACCGCGGACGGCATGCGGCGGGTGATCGAGACGGCGGCACCGTATCTGCGCCTCGCCGCAAGCGAGCGGCCGCCGGCGGGGACGACGATCGCGATCGTCCAGCAGGGCGCGCTGGCCGCATCGCAGCCGACACGCATTCTCTTTGTGGAAGGAGCAGGACGATGACCGATCAGATGAGCGCGCGGCTGGCGCTGCCGTTGCTCGCCGCGGGGCAGGCCGGCAAGGAACTGACGCACAACGAGGCGCTGACCCGGCTCGACATGCTGGTGCAGCCGGCGGTGATCGGCATCGGCGGCAACACGCCGCCGCAAGCGCCGCAGCCGGGGCAATGCTGGATCGTCGGCACAACGCCGACCGATGCTTGGGCCGGGCATGGCGATGCGCTGGCCGGCTGGAGCGGCGGCGGCTGGCGATTCGTCGTTCCCGCCGAGGGCTTCGCGGTGTGGAACGCCGCCGCGGGGCAGCCGGTCGTCTATCGCGACGGGCGCTGGCGCGACGGCGAGGTGGTCGCCGGCCGGATCGTCATCGGCGGCGTCGCCGTCGTCGGTCCGCGCGGCGGCGCGCTCGCCGATCCCGATGGCGGCACCGTGGTGGACGCCGTGGCGCGAAAAACTTTGACAGGGATTCTCAATGCTTTGCGCCAACATGGTCTGATCGCGGGATGAAATTGGGTGTGGCATCCTTGCAACAGGTCCGACCTTTTGCATTCTTGCGTGGAAACCAACCGTCGGATAGTGAGTTTGCCCTGTCCGTAGTGACACTCAAGAAAGGGGACTCCTATGCGGAAGCTTGCCGTCGTACTGGCACTGGCATCCACCGCGCTCGCCACTCCCGCCCTCGCCCGCGACAAGTCGTGGTACGTTGGCGTCGAAGGCGGCGCGATGATCGTCGAAGACATCGATTATGACATCGGTGCAACCTCCAAGGCGGCTACGGTCGACCACAATTACGGCTATGACGTCGATGGCGTCATCGGCTACGATTTCGGCGGGTTCCGCGTCGAAACCGAAGTCGGCTACCGTTCGGCGACCGTCGACGGCTACAGCTCGACGCTGACCACCCCGGCGTACACCTCGACCGGCGCGCTGGTCTCGGTTCCGCAGGGCACCTATGACTATGCCGGTGGCAAGACCTCGGCGCTCAGCTTCATGCTGAACGGCCTGCTCGACTTCGGCGACGACGACGGCATCCAGGGCTTCGTCGGCGGCGGTGTCGGTGTGGCTCGCGTCAAGGCGAACTACGGCCTGAACAACCGCGGCAACTTCGTCGACGACTCCGACACCGTGTTCGCATGGCAGGGTCTCGCCGGCGTCCGCGCTCCGCTGACCGACCATATCGACGCGACGCTGAAGTATCGTTTCTTCAACGCCGACAACGTCAAGCTGGTCGATGCGACGAACCGTCAGTTCGACGGCCGTTTCCGTTCGCACAGCATCCTCGGTGGCGTGACGTACAACTTCGGTTCGCCGACCCCGCCGCCGCCGCCGCCCCCGCCGCCGCCGCCGCCCCCGCCCCCGCCGCCCCCGGCGCCGGTTGCAGAGGCTCCGGTCTGCTCGCCTGGTCCGTTCATCGTGTTCTTCGAATGGGACAAGTCGGACGTTACGCCTGAGGCCGCGTCGATCCTCGACAACGCCGTCAGCCAGTACCAGAGCTGCGGTAACGCGCAGGTCATGCTGGCCGGCCACGCCGATAAGTCGGGTTCGGCCAAGTACAACGTCGGCCTGTCGCAGCGCCGCGCGGACTCGGTGAAGGCGTATCTCACGTCGCACGCCATCCCCGCCGGTGTCATCTCGACGGAAGCGTTCGGTGAGAGCCGTCCGCGCGTCGACACCGCCGATGGTGTTCGCGAAGTGCAGAACCGTCGCGTGGAAGTCACCTACGGCCCGGGCGCCGGTCAGTAAGACCAGCTCCTACCGCAGGAATGCAAATCGGGAGGTCGGCGCGAGCCGGCCTCCCTTTTTGTATGTCGGCGATGCGGCGACCGCGACGCCGTTGCTTCACGGTTGCGCGCGGACGACTGTTCGTAGCAGCGGGAAGACTGGCAATCGGCGGGCGTTCGGCTAGAGAGCGGCGGGGTTCATCCCATCCGCCAAGAGGGTAATCGATGCGCATCACGATGATCGGTTCGGGCTATGTCGGCCTGGTGTCCGGGGCCTGTTTCGCCGATTTCGGCCATGACGTGATCTGCGTCGACAAGGACGAAGGCAAGATCGCCGCGCTCGAGGCGGGGCGGATGCCGATCTACGAACCGGGGCTGGAGGCCTTGGTGGCGACCAACGTCGCGGCCGGCCGGTTGACCTTCACCACCGATCTCGCCGCCTCGGTGGCCGGTGCGGATGCGATCTTCATCGCGGTGGGGACGCCGTCGCGTCGCGGCGACGGCCATGCCGATCTCAGCTATGTCTTCGCGGCCACCGAGGAGATCGCCGCGGCGGTGACCGGTCCAACGGTCGTCGTGACCAAGTCGACCGTGCCGGTCGGCACCGGCGACAAGGTCGAGGCGATCCTGCGCGAGAAGCGGCCCGACGTCGCGGTCGCCGTCGTCTCCAATCCCGAATTCCTGCGCGAAGGCGCCGCGATCGGCGACTTCAAGCGCCCCGACCGGATCGTCATCGGCACCGACGACGAGGCGGCACGCAAGGTGATGCGCGGCGTATATCGGCCGCTGTATCTCAACGAGTCGCCGATCCTGTTCACCGGGCGGCGAACGTCCGAGCTGATCAAATATGCGGCGAATGCGTTCCTTGCGACCAAGATCACCTTCATCAACGAGATCGCCGACCTCTGCGAGGCGGTGGGCGCGAACGTCCAGGACGTCAGCCGCGGCATCGGTCTCGACAATCGCATCGGCGCCAAGTTCCTCCATGCCGGTCCCGGCTATGGCGGGTCGTGCTTCCCCAAGGACACGCTCGCGCTGCTCAAGACCGCCGAGGATTTCGAAAGCCCGGTCCATATCGTCGAGGCGGTGGTCAAGGTGAACGACAGCCGCAAGCGGGCGATGGGGCGCAAGGTGCTGCACGCGCTGGGCGACGGTCCGAAGGGCAAGACGGTCGCCTTGCTCGGCCTGACGTTCAAACCCAATACCGACGACATGCGCGACGCGCCGTCGATCGCAATCGCACAGGCGCTGCGCGACGCCGGCGTGACGGTACGCGCCTATGATCCCGAGGGGATCGAGCCGGCGCGGCGGATGATGCCCGAGCTGACCTATTGCAAGGACGCCTATGAGGCGGCGGCCGGCGCGGATGCGGTGGTGATCGTGACCGAATGGGATGCGTTCCGCGCGCTCGATCTGCCCAAGCTCGCGTCGATCATGACTGCGCCGGTGCTGGTCGACCTGCGCAACGTCTATCGTCGCGACGATGTCGAAGGGGCGGGGTTCGCCTATACCGCGGTCGGGCGCTGATCCTCGGCGAGCGCTGCGGCCAGCCAGTCGGGGCGCAGCGCATCGCCGATCGCCTCGACCCGGCGATGCTCGATCATCAGGCCGAGATCGGGATAGGTCGCGCGGGTGCGATCACCCGCTTCACCGAGCGGGGCGACGACCAGGCGGCGGTTGACCTTGGCGCGATGGTGCATCCGCGCGGTATTCTCCTGGCCGATATAGCAGCCCTTGGTGAAGCTGACGCCGTTGAGTTCGCGGGCGTTGCATTCGAGCCACAGGGTCTCGCCGCTGCCGAGCTCGCCGACGCCCTCGACGACGCCGAGCGACAGACGGTACGCCTGCCAGCCGGTCGCCGCCGCGGTGGCGGGCGCGATCCAGCGCCAGCCGAGGTGCGCGAGGCGCGGATCGGGAACGCCCCGGCCGGGTTCGCGCGACCAATGGACCGCGAGGCCATCGTCGCGCGCGATCGTGATCGCCCGGCGTAGCCGGTAGAGGCCGAGGCGCCGGACCAACGCGTCGACCTGCCCGGCTTCGGCGTCGAGCAACAGGTCGTCGCCATCCGCCCAGACGATGAAGTCGAACAGCGCCTTGCCCTGCGGGGTGAGGAGCGCGGTCCAGACCGGCAGCGCGCCGATCACGTCGTTGGTGACCAGCCCCTGGAGAAAGCCGCGGACGTCGTCCCCGCTGAGGCGGACGAGCGCGCGATCGGAAAGGGTGGTGTTCATCCGTCTTACCTAGTGTCCGATCGGGCGTCATCAAGCTGGCGGCGTCGGCCCGTCGCCGATAGGGAGGGGCATGACCGATCGCCTGACCATCCGCCGCCCCGACGACTGGCACGTCCATCTGCGCGACGGCGCGATGCTGACCGCGGTCGCGCAGCACACCGCGCGCCAGTTCGCGCGCGCGATCGTCATGCCCAATCTGACCCCGCCGGTGACCGATCTGGCGGCGGCGGCGGCGTATCGCGAGCGGATCATGGCGGCGCTGGGCGAGGGGGCGGACTTCACGCCACTGATGACCTGCTATCTCACGGACGGCGCCGATGCCGGGATGATCGCGGAGGGCTATGCCGCCGGCCTGTTCGCGGCGTGCAAATTATACCCTGCGCATGCGACGACCAATTCCGCCCACGGCGTCACCGACATCCGCCGGCTGACGACCGTGCTCGAGACGCTGCAGCGGATCGGCATGCCGCTGTTGATCCACGGCGAGGTCACCGATCGCAGCATCGATATCTTCGATCGCGAGGCGGTGTTCGTCGAGCGCGTGCTGACACCGCTGACCCGCGACTATCCCGCGCTCAAGATCGTGCTCGAACATATCACCACTGCCGAGGCGGCGGCGTTCGTCGCCGAGGCGGCGCATCCGATCGCGGCGACGATCACGCCGCAGCATCTGCTGATCAACCGCAACGCGATCTTCGACGGCGGCCTGCGCCCGCACGCTTATTGCCTCCCCGTCGCCAAGCGCGAATCGCACCGGCTGGCGGTGCGGCGTGCGGCGGTCTCGGGCAGCCCGCGCTTCTTCCTCGGCACCGACAGCGCGCCGCATGTCGTCGGCGCGAAGGAATCGGGATGCGGCTGCGCCGGCATCTTCAACGCGCCTTATGCGCTGGAGGCCTATCTGCGCGTCTTCGACGAAGAGGGCGCGCTCGACCGGTTCGAAGGCTTCGCCGCCGAACATGGTGCGCGCTTCTATGGCCTGCCGCTCAACAGCGGTACGGTGACGCTGGTCCGCGCGCCCGTCACCGTCCCCGATCGGATCGGCACCGGGGAGACCGCGGTCGTGCCGTTCATGGCCGGCGAGACGATCGGCTGGCGGCTGGACGTCTGAGCCGCCGGCCGCCGCCCGATCAGAAGGGCATCCAGCGTGCCTTGCGCGTGATCTTCATATAGCCGACGTTGACACCGGCGCGATAACCGACGCCGAGCCGGATCGGGATCAATACGATATTGCCGCGGCGCAGATAGGTCGCGGCGAAACCACCGACGAAATACAGCCGCCCCTCGGCCGCGGGAAAGCGGTGGAACAGATCCGCGGTGTCATAGAGATTGTAGACCAGCACGAACACCTTGTTGGCATCGCCGCCGGCGTCGAAGCCGATCGACGGGCCGGTCCAATAGACCGGCTGCTGGCCCTCGACCTTGTGGCTCATGATCCCCGAGCCGTAGCGTAAGCCTACCACGAACGCGCCCGCCGCCTCGCGCCCGGCGATATAGGCGTTGGGCTGGCCCTGTTCCTTCAGCACCTTCTCCAGCAGACCGGCGAGCCCCGCCGCGCCCTTGCCGAACACGCCTTCGCCCGCGGCGAGCAGGTCGTCGCGCTGATAGGTGTCGGCGGCGCGATTGACCGCTTCGACCCTTGCCTCCTCCGGCACCGCGGCGGCCGGCGGGGCGGACGGGGCGAAGCCCGGCTGCGGGGTGTCGTCCCGCGCGGCCGGCGGATCGGCGCGTCGCGGCGCCGATTGGGCGGGCGTACGCGCAGGGGCGGAAGTGGCGAGGTCGCCGTCGATCGCACGATTGGGATCGATCGTCGTCATCTGCGCCGGCGCACTCGCCGCCAGCAGGCTCGCCGCCGCCATGGAAAACCCGAACACACGCATGCCAACCCCCTCGGACAACCCGATGCGCGCGAGGTTAACCATCGTCGCGCTTGCCGGGCAATGAACGAATGGCGGGATGCCGCGAAATTCCGTCGGATCGCACGACCAAGCGCGGTTGATCCGCCCGCCCACCGCCGCTATAGCGCCCACTCTGCCGCATCCGGAGACGTGGGTGAGTGGCTGAAACCAACGCTTTGCTAAAGCGTCGTACGGGAAACCGTACCGAGGGTTCGAATCCCTCCGTCTCCGCCAAGTCGTCCTAGCCGGGACGTTCATACCTTAAATTTTTGTTGATTTAGCAGGGTCTTAGGCTTGCTGTTGTGCGTCTATAGACGCGCTATCAGCGGGTGTCTGCCGATTGCCCTGTATCGGCGTCTCGGCGCCCGTTTTACGCATTTCACAGGTGATTTGTACGGCTCGGCGTCTTAAATTGACGGAGCATAAAAAAGGGCTGCCATATGCGATGCCCTCGGGAGCTAGCAGCGTGCGCTACAGCGAGGGTTTCTGCCGCATTCCGATCGCGGCGTTGCACCGGGCATATGACTCCGGCGCCGGCACGATCATTTGGCGGGACGAAGCAGGTCGCGTCATTGGTGGGGCGGAGGTCAGGTCGAGATTCGATGATGTCCTGCGCGTCGCGTTCCAGATTTCCGAGCCGAACGTCGAGGAACCTTTCAGCGGGGAAGAGGCAATCCACTTTATCTGGAAGCGTGCTGGGATGCACCGCCAGGAGCCTTATGCGATCTGCTCGGGCTGCGATCGGCCCGTGAAGCACTTGATCGCAAAAGCGGAGCGATGGCGGTGCCGGAGTTGTCATGGTCTCGTCAATCGCACCAGCCTTATCCGCTACAATGCAAGGCTTACTGAGAAGGTTGCTCGGTTAGAGGCCGAGGTTGGTCGCGGACGCCCCAGAGGGATGCACAACGCTACATATCAACGTTTGCAGGCGCAGCTTGCCGAGTGTCGGGAGCGACTTGGCGACGACGCGCTTCATGCGGATAGTCGTTTTGAAAGAGTGATAACTGCTCATGTTGCCAGTCAATCGAAGAGTAAGGGGATGGGGGATGCGCCCCAAGAAGCTCTGCATACAAAAAATCAGTTATTCCAAAAGCGTCTGATATTGTTCCTCAATGAGCACTTTATAGCAAAAGCGGCGGAGGTTGTTAATAGAGATACGAACGCTTTATGGTCGAGTAACTGCGACTTGCTTCCCGGAGCTATCACGCTATCGGCGGGGTTGCGTCCACTGGTGCTCGCTGAAGTGGAGGAGTTTGTCGAAGAAGCGGCAGTATCGCGGGCGCCCCAGACCATTGTCGAGGTGCGGTACCTTGGCGATGAGCGACTGCTGTTTGCCTATTCGGAAATAGGGAAGCCGCTGCCACCGTGCTCGGGGCACCTCGACACGGATGCCAGCGTCATCCGCTTCACGTTCCGTGGATCGGTCGAGGAGGAACCAGTGGTGCGGGTGCTGATCGATGATCAATTGGCAGTGCTGCAAGACCAGGTGGCTCGCCAGCATGAGGCGTTGGCGCGGTACCATCGAGCATTACCCACCGAAGCAAGACGGTATCTCGCATTCCGCAGACAGTCTTAGATTCAGACATGTATCGCGCGGTGCAAGGGCGCCAAGCCGCGGGAATGATGAAGTCGATGCCGTGAGGAGGACGCGTGGGCTCCGCCCTCACGGCGAATGCCGTCTATCCGTGGTGCGGTGATTTGACGATGGTCATTTTCTCCTCTGGCGCTGAGCACGTCACCAGGACTGAACCATCGGTCGCGTTAAACCGCACAATCCGCATGCCGGCGCTGTCGACGATGTTGATCGGGGTACCAAATTGATCGGCAATGGTGCGGATCTCACGATTACATTCCTCAAAGCTCATCGCGCGATCTGCCGTTTCCAGGCCTGCCGAACTGAGCGAGACGTCGCTGGCCGACGTATCCGTTGTTGCAGGCGGCGCGGCGGGTATCATGCCAATCAGAAAGATCAGGCCGAACAGTCCAGCAGGAATGATGGTGCGCTTTTTGGCATACCATGGTCGGGTGGCTCGGTCTTGACGGCGCTTGAGATGCCAGGCTTTGCTTCCCGGCTGATCAAGGCCCAGGTCTGCTACATATTGGTCCCATGCCTCGCTGCCGGGTTCGGGTTCAAAGCCGCTCATCGTGCGGTCAGCCCTACGCAGCGGCGCCACTTCATTCCGGGCACGCCAAGGGCGCTATGGCGCGATTCGATCAGACTGCCATTGCCTTCGGGATAAATGGAGAAGGATTTCACAACCCCGCCATAGCCATTGCGAAACTGAGCAACTCGTGCGCCGTCTGCACGCTCTATCACACGCATGTGGTTGGCATGTTCAAAGCAGGCGGCGACCTCTTGCGGGGGCGAGGCACTATGAAACACCTCGTCGGCATCCTTGGCGAGAATCGCGTTCGTTGATGTGCAACCTGCCATGGCCAACCCACATGCGGGTATCAAAAGTTTCAGTAAATTCATGGTGGCACTCCCCTGTTGCGGGGCGCCTCGTACAGCTTCGCCGATGGTCGCCCCTATGTTCCTCTCGGGGCGACGGCCGAAGCCGGATGTTCGAAACCTGCAGGAGTCCAACAGGCGCATGCGCCTTTACCGGCAAGCCGGCTGGACATGCGCGCATGCCACCCGGCCCCTCGAAAGTGACCGGCTGACTCCTTGAAGAGGTTTCGAAGCCCCGCTCCCGCGTATTTCGGGAGCGGCACGGTGATCGTCTGACGTCTGTCGAGACGCAAGCAAAAACGACGCAAAAGCGTCAGTTTTGTGCGGCGAACAAGACTCGCTGCGTGGACCAATCGGCCGAGAGCGGCAGCATCTCGGTGAGACGGTTAAGCGTCAGCCAGGGCGGTTGGCGGCCTTCGACGATCCGGGTGACAAGATCAGGCGCAAGGACACCAGCACCGATATGCTGCCTGATATAAGCCGATGTCACCCCAGAGGCCTGCGCGACACCTTGGATGGACGTCTGCCGTCCGCTGGTCAGCTCGGCCAGCCAGCCGCGGGCTTGCGCGACAAGGGCGATGAGGCTGTTATCGGGCTTCGGGTTGCTATGGCCTGGAACGACCAGGCTCAGTCGTGCCTTGGCGCGGCCCAGGGTCGCGGGCGTAATGATGCAGCCATTCGCCTCCGGGATACCCAGCGCCGCCAAATGTAAGGTGGTTGTAACGCCAGCTTCGGTGACATCGATCCGGGCGACAAGCTCGCGCACCAGTGGATCGGTCGACTCACGGTCGTTGCGATCTAGCGTCGCAGCCAGCGTTGCGCCCTTAGCGAAAAGCTTTGGCGACACACGGTCCAGGCTGGGCAGCGCAGTGGCAAGCCGGGCAGGGGAGGCAAGCGTATCGCGCAGCTCACCAAGGACAAGGCTGTCGAGGTCAGTCGACGGGACCCGGGTCATGGCGGAGGCATAGTAGCAATAGCGCCGGTTGGCCTTGCCGGTATGGGTCGCGGTCATTCGCTGGCCAGCAGCATCGTGGACGAGCCCTGACAGGATCAGGCCGGACCCCGCCGAGGGTGTTCCTCGTGCTTTGCGACGGTTGGTGTCGAGTAGCTGCTGGACAGCGTCGAAAAGGTTGGCGGCAACGATCCGCTGATGCTGCCCGGGGAAGCGCTTGCCCTTGTGGCCGATTTCGCCGGCATAGATGGGGTTGGCAAGGATGCTGTAGAGCGAACCACGACCGAGCTTGGTGCCCCCCGTGGTTCTGCCATGGGCGGAGGTGCGGCATTTGGAGCGGATGCCGGCCTTGTCGGCAGCCTCGACGACGGCGTCGACGTTGCGGTGTTTGAGGTACAGTCGAAAGAGAGCACGCACCTGCTCTGCTTCGGGGGCGTTGATGATGAGCAGGCGGTCGACAACATCATAGCCAAGCGGCACGGCACCACCCATCCACATGCCCTTTGCCTTTGAAGCGGCAATCTTGTCGCGGATGCGCTTACCTGTCACCTCGCGTTCGAACTGTGCGAAGCTCAACAGCACGTTGAGGGTCAGGCGGCCCATGCTGGTGGTGGTATTGAAGGCCTGGGTCACGCTGACGAATGAGACTTTTCGTGCATCGAAGCGATCGACCATGCGGGCAAAGTCTGACAGCGCCCGGGTCAGCCGGTCGACCTTGTAGACGACGACGGTGTCAATGAGCCCGGCTTCGACGTCGGCAAGCAGTGCCTTGAGCCCTGGTCGCTCCATGCTGCCTCCGGAAAAGCCGCCGTCATCATATGCTGTTGAGACAAGCTGCCAGCCTTCATGCTTCTGGCTTGCGATATAGGCCTCGCACGCCTCCCGCTGCGCATGCAGCGAATTAAACGATTGCTCGAGGCCTTCCTCGCTCGACTTGCGCGTATAGATCGCGCAGCGGATCGCCTTCGGCTCAACCATGGCGGCGGGGCTTTGGCGGATAGGTGCGACGCTTCCTCAAGCCGAAGAAGAGCAAGCCATTCCAGTGCGTGCCGGTGATATGCTTGGCGATGGCCGACAGCGAGCTGAACAGCTCGCCTTGATAGCGAAAGCCGGCCTCCTCGACCAAGACAACATGGTTGCGGCCGCCATGTGCCTTGATGAGTTGGCTACCTGGCAGCAGCTGGCTTGCTGCTGGGGGAAGGGCGGCAGTGCGACCATTAGATGTTGGTGCGGGCGGCTTGAGTGAGGAAGGCGCAGCGCGAGTCGTGGGCGCTATGGCGTGATCACCATCGGCAGTCGTCGTACGGGCCAAGTCCCCGTCAGCGCCCTGCGACGAATCACCTGACACCGGGTTACCGCCGCGTCGCGCCAGGGCGTGCTCGGCAGCAAGCTGAAGGTCATGCGCAACGGCAGGAGAAACATCGCCATGCCGCAAGACCTGCTCCCGCCAGGCGATTGCCTGCTCCACCAGGCTCGGCAGCCGCTGAGGCGGTGGGCAGCCGAACACCGCCTGCCAGCGAGCGGCATTGCTCGATGAGCCGTTAGTCGACGGCGGTGGTAACGGCGCTGTCTTGCTCATGCTCTTTCGCTCACTGCGATAAGGCGGTCAGCAGCTTGGCGGATCCGGTCGCGCCAAGCCAGGCGTTGCAGCCATGACTGAGGGATGGTGCTGGCACCGTATAGTGCCCCGGCAAGCTGTCCGGTGATCGCGGCGGTGGTGTCGGCATCGTCGCCAAGGTTGGCAGCGAGCAACACCGCCTCGGCAAAACTGGTGGTGCGCCCTACGCACCACAGCGCCGCCTCGAGCGAATGTGCGACATAGCCTGAAGAGCGGACGTCGCAGCGCGACTTGCCGCGCCAACTGCCGGCCACGATGGCGGCAATGGCGGGCGCATCGCTGCTGCGCTGCGCCGCAAGAACATCGCGTCGTGCCATGCCGGATATGGCGTCGGCCAGTAGCTCGGCATAGGCGACGCAGCCGGCGACCGCTTCATGTGCCGCATGGGTGGTGCGGCTTTGCCGGGCCGCGATGTCGGCAAGGACCTGACGATCTTGCCAATGACGAATTGCAACCGGGGCCAGTCGCATCAACGATCCATTGCCCGCGCTCATCGGATCATCGCTGCCGGCATACGGTTCGAGATCGCGTTCAAAGCGGCCAAGCGCCTGCCGTGTCGTCACACCGATGTCGAAACAGCGGCCCGTGCAGCTATACTCACCCAGCCGCCACCAGCGGACAAAGCGGGTCATCAGGTCGCGGGCGTCGAAGCAAGGCCGTTCGTCGAGGCTGTCGGCAAGCGCTAGTGCCATGGCAGTGTCGTCGGTCCATTCGCCTGGGCGAAGTTTGAAGGGGCCGCCGCCAATCATGTCGGTCAGCACGGTACCGCTGTCACGCCGGGTAAACTCCAGCGTTGTCCCGAGCGCATCGCCAACCGCAAGCCCTAGCAACGCGCCAAGGCTGCGGTCGCGGATGCCGGCAGCCGAGCGATCTTGCCGCTCTTTTGACAGCGGCGTCAGCGCCAGCACATAAGCCTCCTGTGCCTTGGTCTCGACCGCACCCGGCCGTACCACGCGAACAGCCGCGAGCGCCGTTTCGGGCGACCAGCCAAGATCGATGAGCAGGCGAGCGGCGATCATACCAGCGCGGCCGAGGCCCCCCTTGCAATGCACCAGCACCTTGAACCCTGCGCGCAGCTGATCGCGAACGCCAGGTCCGCTGAGCCTCCATGCCTCTTCGAACGCGGCGCCCGGCACGGACACATCGCGGATAGGAAGGTGGTGCCAGGCCATTGCGGCAGCCCTCACTGCCGGCCCCAAGCCAGCAACGCCCAGGGCGCCAAGTTCGTCATCTTCCACCAGCGTGATGACACTTGCCGCGCCCCAATCGGCTACTGCCGCAACGTCGAGGCCAAGATCGCGCGCCCATGCGCCGGTCGCGCTGTGCGGCTGCTGTTTGCCGGGACAGAAGGTGATGCCGACGCTGCCAAGACCTGGGCCTGCTGCGACAGTCGCAATCTGGAGGGGATGTGACACGCTGGTGCGCGCATCAGCTGCTCGGCTACGCATGGGCTTAGTCTGCGGCATGTTCGCTCCTCCTTGCGCGATAAAGTTCGGCCGGGCGAAAGCCCTTGCCGGTTTCCATGTCCCCGGTCGCCTCGAGGCGGCCGCTCTCGATGAGCCGCTTGCGAAACGCCGGCTTGTTCAGTGTCTGCCCGCGAATGGCCTCGTGGAGCGCCTGCAACTCGCGCAGCGAGAACGTGTCTGGGAGCAGTCCGAACGCCCAGCCATCGCGGTCGAGGTCACGGCGTAGATCCGACAGCGCGCGCGCAAGGATGTCGCCATGGTCAAAGGGTAGCGCGGTGCGGCGCCCAGCTGCGTTGCGGACGGTGTCGCCGGTGACGGCGAGTAGCTCACTTGCCGCAGCCGAGGCGGTGGCCGCCGTCATGGTCTCGGCATCGACCACGGCCATGTAGCCGATGCTGACGATGCGCATGCGGGGATCGCGGTCGACCGCACCAAAGGCCTGGAACTGCCGCACCGGCGTGTTGAGGCCGGCTTTGTCGCGTAACGCCCGCTGCGCCGCTGCGCCCAGTTCCTCCTGGGCATGCACAAAGGTGCCAGGCAGGGCCAGCCGCCCGCGCGCCGGGTGTTCGGTACGCTTTGTCAGCAAAACGTGAAGCGCGCCGGTGTGAAAGGTGAGGGAGACGACGTCTACCGCCACCGCCAAAGGCGGGAAGGCGGCGGGATCATAGCTGGCAAGGAAGGTTGCATCATCCATAACAATGCCGGTTAGACGTCTACTGCATATACGTCAATGACGCATAAGATTGCTTAGTATGTTCGAATTTTCGCCCGAACCCGTTCAGCCAGTGCATCATCATATGCCGAGACCGTGATCTGGAACTGACGCAGTGGCTTCTCAATCCGTATCAATTCGGCCCGAACTTCACGGGCAAACTCCCGCCCATCCTGATCCGGAAGGATCGTTTGGAGATGCAAGGCATGCTTGGTGACACGCCCACGAAACGCGAACTGAAAGTCTGTCTCTGGCTGCGACTGCAAAAGCTCCTTGCTGCCTGTGAAGGGCACATGAGCGCTCGCCCGGTGGCCTTTCGCGTGTTCCCCGTTCTGCACATAGGCGATTTGCGCTTCATCTATGGTGATGCTTCGCAGGGGGGCCAGTTGCACGGGACACAGAGTAAAACGGCGCCGCAAGCGCTTAAATAGCGGTCCCCGGGTGAGCGTATCATCGCATGCGAGCTCCAAAGCGCATGCTTCGTGCAATGACGCCTCCAAGGTATCCCAGAACCGCTTCAAGCGTCGTCCGCCGCTAAATAGCTTGATGATTGAGCCCGTCATCGCGCTGGCATAGGGGGCGGAGGAAGCCAATCGCAAGCGGACGGTAGACGCGTTTTGGTGGTAGCACGAACCCGCTGCGCGGGAGGTCGTGTGGGGCGAGGTTGAGGTGACATCGCGGGTGTAGCGCGTCGGTTGAGCGCTACGCGCCACAGGCAGAGCATCGGGGCTCCACAACAAGGAGTTTTGCCATGACGACCCTCATTCCCATCGCCGTCAGCCCGTTGCGCCAGCGCCTCATCGACGAGATGCAGATGCGTCGGTTCGGCCGCGAGACGCAGCGCAACTACATTCTCGACGTCGGCCGGTTTGCCACGTTCCTGGGCAGGCCGCCCGACACGGCGACGGCCGAGGAGGTGCGTCGCTTCCAGGTCGAGCAGCGCGACCTGGGAGTGCCGGTGCCGACCATGAACAGCATGGTGTCGGCGTTGCGGTTCTTCTTCACGCAGGCGCTCGACCGGCCGGACCTGGCACGCCGGCTGGTGCGCACGGGGCACGCCCGCAAGCTGCCCGTGGTGCTGAGCCAGGACGAGGTGGCGCGGCTGCTGGCGGCCACCACCTGCCTCAAGCATCAGGCGGCGCTGTCGGTCGCCTACGGCTCGGGCCTGCGCGCGTCGGAGGTGACGGCGCTGAAGGTGCGCGACATCGACAGCGAGCGGATGCTGCTCCGGGTCGAGCGCGGCAAGGGCGGGCAGTACCGCAACGCCATGCTGCCGGCAGGCCTGCTCACCTTGCTGCGCGCGTGGTGGAAGGCCGGGCGGCAGCTGGGCGTCATGCACCCGGACGGCTGGCTGTTCCCCGGCCAGCACTACCTCAAGCCGCTGAGCGCCCGGCAGCTGCACCGCGTCGTCGTCGAGGCGGGCCGGGCCGCGGGTCTGGACAAGCGCATCGGACCCCACACGCTGCGGCACTGCTTCGCCACGCACCTGCTCGAGGACGGCGTCGACGTGCGCGTCATCCAGGCGCTGCTCGGCCATGCCCGGCTCGACACGACCGCCTTCTACACCAAGGTCGCGACTCGCACGATGCGCGCCGTGACCAGCCCGCTCGAGCGGCTGACGGCGAGCGCCCTCGAGGAGAGTCCGCCCGGCTGACCGGGCGTTGCGCGCCTCGCTCGAGGTCGCCGACATCTTCCGCGCCGCCGGTCCCGCATACCGGGCGGCGCGTGCCGGACACCTGAGCCTCGACCAGCTCAAGGTCATGTCGGCGATAGAGACCTGCCGCACCGCGGTCATGGGCGGGCACGTCGAGGCCTGCACCGACTGTGGGCACTGGCGGGTCGCCTACAACTCCTGCCGCAACCGGCACTGCCCGCGGTGCCAGGGCGCGGCCGCGCGCGCCTGGCTCGCCGAGCGCGAGGCCGACCTGCTGCCGGTCGGCTACTTCCACGTCGTGTTCACGCTGCCGGCCGAGGTCGCTCAGGTCGCGCTCCAGAACAAGGCGGCTCTCTACGGCCTGCTCTTCCAGGCGGCGTCGGAGACGATGACGACCATCGCTGCGGACCCGAAGCACCTCGGTGCCCGCATCGGCATCACGGCCGTGCTTCACACGTGGGGGTCGGCGATGACCCACCACCCGCACATCCACATGATTGTCCCAGGCGGCGGGTTGTCGGCGGACGGCAGCCGCTGGGTGTCGTCACGCCCGGCCTTTCTGCTGCCGGTGCGAGTGCTGGGCAAACTGCTTCGCCGCGTGTTCCTGACCCGGCTGATGGCGCTGCACGATGCCGGGCGGCTCGCCTTCTTCGGCAGCCTTGCGCATCTCGCCGACCGGCGCGCCTTCCTGCGGCACTTGGCGCCGGTCAGGAAGAAGCGCTGGGTCGTCTACGCCAAGCCGCCGTTCGCCGGACCCGAGACGGTGCTCGCCTACCTCTCGCGCTACACCCACCGCGTCGCGATCTCGAACAGCCGGCTGCTGCGCTTCGACCAGACCGGCGTCACCTTCCGCTACAAGGACTATCGCCGTGCCGGTGCCGAACGGCAGCAGGTCATGACCCTAGCCGCCGGCGAGTTCATCCGCCGCTTCCTGCTTCATGTCCTGCCCAAGGGCTTCCACCGCATCCGCCACTACGGCCTGCTCGCCGGCGCCACCCGCAAGACCACGCTCGACCACGTCCGCCGGCTGCTCGGCGTCGCACCGGCGCCCGCAAACGTTGCCGAGATTGAACCGCCGGATCTGCGCCCGCCATGCCCATGCTGCGGCGGGCACATGGTCGTCGTCGAGACCTTCGAACGTCGGCGCCAGCCTCGCGCGCCACCCGCCTCGGGACCTCTATCCGGGACACAGATACCATGACCCGGCATGGCTTGCTCGCCATCTACCCCGCAGCGCCAACAGTTGCGGAACCGGACGGGCATGTGCCGGTCTCCGCCGCAGGTGCCGTCGGGTCCCATGAAAGCCGGTCATCTACCGGTGAAAAGCTACTTCGCCGCTTGGATCCGGACGGTCTGCATCCACGACATCGCGCGCGCCCACCGTGGCACCCCGGCGCTTAGCCCGGCTGAACCCGAAAACCCCATAGCGCACCGGTTGAGGCCCGCGGGTTCGGGCTTCCAGGACTTTCGTACGCCTACCGGCGCCCGAAACTCTTCAGGACAACGGAATGGCCACTTTCGGCACCCGTTGGGCGGAAGCTGCCGTTTGTTCAGGCTTGGCCCGACGGCATCAAGGCGACCCATAACGGTTGCGCGAGCCTACCATCCGTCCAGTTTCGTACAGTCCGGTAGGTCGTCCCCAACCAGCGGGCGACCGGCGCGTGTCAGCGCTCGGCGTAAAACACTCGTCCGTCACGATGGGACAATCGACCCCCGTCGTTGCTTTGTGGTTATTTGAAGCCGTTGCGCTCGGCAACGCAAAGTTGCTAGTGTGTTCCGACAAAATGGTCTCTGCTAAGCGAGACATCGTGGCGGAGGAAATCGGCTTGAACGAGATTGTCGCATTAGCCGTTCACGACCTCGAGCGGAAGGATGGCGTCTACCAGATCAAGGCGGCGACGAAGACACTGCCGGTCAGTGACACCACGCAGCGTGTGGTCGACGAACTGAACGACCTCTACAACCGGCGGGCGTCGAAGAGCTACGGCAAGTTCACGGCCAGCGAGGGCTATCCCACGCAGGAGCAGATCCGAGACTACATCGGCGATCCGAAGAAGGATTTTCTTCGGTTGACGACGCGGATGATGGAGACGCTCCGTCAGCAGGCGCAGGCACGCACGGCGTCGACAGGCGGCCACGTTCTTTTCGAGCACTTCCGCCGCGACCAGAAGGACTTCCTCCTCGTCGCAATCGTATCAGACAAGCTGAGCGCGATCCTGAAGGCTCAGGACGAGATGGAGGACGTGAAGCATCTCGACCTCGAAGGCTTC
The DNA here is from genome assembly GCF_059420425.1 of Sphingomonas sp. GW821-FHT04B01. NCBI lineage: Bacteria > Pseudomonadati > Pseudomonadota > Alphaproteobacteria > Sphingomonadales > Sphingomonadaceae > Sphingomonas > Sphingomonas sp. GW821-FHT04B01. The sequence goes on from NZ_JBWKTR010000011.1 coordinate 60,373, forward strand.
CGTTTCGCCGGCCGCATCAACCTGACTGCTTGGGCCGCGGGTGCCGAGCGTTACATCAGCTTCCTCAAGGGGAAAGGCGACGTATCCGAATACTTTCGCCTTTTCCTCGGCTGCGACTCCGTCGTGGAGGCACGGGTGGACACGTCCAACCTGGTTACGGCGCTCAAGGAGTTTGTCACTGCCGAGAAGATGTCGGAGAAGGACGGCAACGAGTTCCTCGCTCGCGCCAAGGCCATCTGCGAGCGGTCGTCTAACAAGCGCGAGGAGCTCGAATTCGAGGCGCTGGCGAACGAACTGCTGCCGAACGATCCCAAGCGCCTGACCGATCATCTTGGGGACACCGACCGCGCACTGAGCGACCGGTTCGTGCCGGACAAGCGCTCGCTGGCCTCGCTCGTGCGCTTTAAGGGCGGGACCAAGCAGTGGAAGGTTGAGTTCGACCGCGACGCAGTGAGCAGCCGCGCGGTGATCTACGATCCGGAGGCAAACACCATCACCCTGACGGGACTGCCTGACGACCTGATCTCACAGCTGCAATCCGAAGGCCTGGGTCATGGCTGAGATCGGCTTCGCCGACCTCATCGTGATCTACCGCAATACCGTCTTCGACGGCGCCGGTGGTGGCGTCCTGCACGTGGCGAGCGACGCCGTGGCGGAGACGATCCGAACGATTGAAGCCGATGATGCGCTCTACGATCTCACACAGATCGCGCTCGTCGCTCCGGGAGCGGTCACGGTCGGGGATCACGTCGCGATCACGATCAGGGCGCCCAATCACAGACTCGGATTGCTCGTTCGCAATCTCGATGCGCTCTTCAACGCGCCCGATGCGTCGTGGAACGAGCCTCCGGCCTACTATGTAATCGACGAGCGTTTTGCTCGAGGCGACGCCGCCGTTCCAGTTGCGCTTGCCAGATACAGATCGCTGTTGACCGTTACCGCGGTGCTTCGTGAAGCTGCCAACTACGTCAGCGACCTGCAGCGTGAATTGGTCTTCATCGACGACGAGAAGACGGTCGTGCCCGTCATCTTCTCGTCTGCCGATCTCTCGGATGGCTTGGTAGAAAATGCCGCCAGACTGAGCCGCATCTTCGGCGAACCGCTGCACGGCGACGAGAAAACAGAGCTGGTGTCGGCCGCCGTAATCCAGTCGGTCCGCAGCATACGTCGTGCGGAACGGTTCCGCCATTTGATCAGCCACCTCGACGAGCTCTGCGACGAAGTAGAGAAAGGCTACAGGCTCTTCGTCTCCAGCTTCTCCTATTCCAAGATACGCAAGGAGATCGAGACGGCCCGCCTTGAGTACGTCGGCAAGATCCATAAGACCCTAGTCGACATACAGGGGCAGCTGCTCGGCATCCCCGTGGCCACCATCGTCGTCGCATCCCAGCTTAAGACCCCGGAGAGATGCGGCCTCGCCTTCTGGACGAACGCGGGCGTGGTGCTGGGAGCCTGGATCTTTGTTGGACTGCTATGGCTGGCGATCCGCAACCAACAGCACACGCTCACTGCCATCGAGAAGGAGATAAACGGTCAGAATTCGCGACTGGAGCGCGACTATGCAGCCGTCCGCGACGACTTCGTCGCCGTCTTCGATGATCTGTGCGGGCGGATCACATGGCACAGACGCGTGCTTTGGTTCGTCCTGGTCTTGGCGCTGAGCGGAGCGGCCGGAGCCACTTACGCATGGCTAAGATTGACCCCGTCCGCCTACACGGCGTGCCTGTGAGGCCGAGCCTCATGCGGCGACCGCTTCGATCGCGGCGGCGAACTCGGTAGCCGTCCGAAAGAATTTCCGTCCTCGGTGAGCAGCCACTGTGCGCCGATGCGGTAGCTTGCGACCAACTTAAGCCGTTCCACGGCAGGCGCGTGAGTGGCCGCTCCTGCCGGAACCCGCCATTCCTATCCCTTTGATCGGTCCGGCCGCAGCGCGCCCTAATTCCGGTCATAGCTCGCCGACTTGGCGCAACCCGGAAGCGGACATCCGAAAAGTTCGCTGACAGCCTACATATAGCGGCGATCACTTGGTCAGCCCTCGGCGAAGGCGAGCAGGTCGGCGTGCCAATGCCGACGGCGCGGCCGAGGTCGCTAGCCTCGGACGCAGGGGCTAGCGGTGGCTCACGCTGCCCATCGCGTAGCCCGAGCCGAACGATCCACGCGCGGCATCGGCGGCGTCGGCCGACTTCATGAAGAGGTCTAGATTGAGCGGGTGGCGGTGGATCTCTTCCGAGAACTTCGCGTCGGCGGCGGCCTCCGCCTCGATCGAGGCGGTGATCTCTGCCAACTTCTCGTAGTAGACCGCACGCATTAGGCTCAACGCGGTCTCGATCTGCTGGCGGGCGCGCCGGACGAGGTTTCGATCCACGGTCTGCCGCCTGGTCACCACGCCGACCTTTGCTTCCGCCCCGCTGAACTGGAGGATGACTAGCTCCGCCTGCCATTCGCCGCCGTAGCTTCCGCCGGAGCCGAAATGGGCGATCGCGCTGTCGCGCAGATCGCTCAGCTCCTTGTGGACGATCTTCTCCTCGTCGCCGAAGCGGGTTCGCAGATCGAAGCCGCCTCGTTCCTTCGACTCTGTCTTGGTTGCACGGACGTAGAGCACGAGCGCGTTGTTGAGCAGCGCGGACTCCGTGATGAGCTTGCGGTGGTCGTCGGGATCGGCCGGAACGGTCAGCTCCGCCTCCAGCGTATCGATGCTCTCCATTGCCATCACGAGATCGGTCGACAGCGAATGGAGGTCGCGTGCGCGCCGGATCTGGTTCGCGAGCGGGAGGAGCCGCTTCTCGGCGAAGAGACGATCAGCGAAGGCGGAGAGGTTGTAGGTCGGGTCCGGAGCGGTCATCGCTCGAATTTAGGAGCGGGCGGGCGCACTTCAAATACAAGGCGCTGGCACGACGCGAGGATCGGGAGATGGGCATGGCGGACCGCGAGAATAGGGCTGCGGAGTTCGCGCGGTGGGACAGCTTCTCGCGCTTCGCGCGGCACGTCCGGTTCACTGGCCGCTACGTCTGGGGCGACGAGGAAAGGGCCTTTTTGGAGACGGTGCTCGCCACGATCCACGACCGGGACGTGCACTTCAAGAAGGGGCGGACCTTCTACCGCGCGCAGCTCGGCGTAGATTTCCTCGACCAGAAGGACGAGGACGGCAACTGGACGGGCGAGGAGACTGTCGGATTCGGTGCCAAGCGGATGAAGCCCCTCACAGATTGCGCCCGTGAGGGACGGGCGAACCCTACCGGCATACCTGCGCTCTACGTGGGCACCACCGTCGAGACGGCGATATCGGAGGTGAGGCCCTGGATCGGCGCAGACGTCTCGCTTGCCTGGTGCCGGCTGCTGAGGCCTATTCGGGCGCTCGACCTCACGAAGGGCCACGGCAGGACCTCGTTCGCCGGACCAGTGTTCCGGCATGTTATGGGCGGCCCGGATCTGACGGCGGCAGAAAAGGAGGAGGCGGTCTGGATCGACATCGACAACGCCTTTTCGGAACCAGTCACGTCGACCGACGACCGCGCGGACTATGCGCCGACCCAGATACTGGCCGAGCTGTTCCGGAGCGCGGGATACGACGCGATCGGCTACCTGCGCCGTCTGTCACCCAAGTCCGACATGGCCCGGGCTATCGCCTATGGCATCAAGCGCTGGCCGGGCCTGTCACGCTCGGACGCAGAAACTGGCTGTTCGCCGGTTCTCGTGCCGGCGGCGAACGGGCCGCTGCCCTCTACGCCGTCATCCAGACGTGCAAGGCGAACGGCGTCGACCCACAGGCCTATATCGCCGACGTCATCGCCAAGGTCGCAGGCGGCTGGCCTGCCAGTCGGTGGGACGAACTCATGCCGTGGAACTGGTCCGCCGAACCTGCCAGACTGGCGGCATGAGCGCCGAGACCATCGCCCGCCTGCACATCGTCCTGGACGACATCGAGCCCGCCATCTGGCGCCGGGTCGACGTGCCGGTCACCGCCAGCCTCAAGATGCTCCATGACATCGTCCAGGCCGCAATGGGCTGGGAGGACTGCCATCTCTGGCATTTCGAGGCCGGCGACCGGCGCTACGGCATCCCCGCGCCGATGTGGCCGGAGAGCGGCATGACCGCGGCCAAAAACGTGAAGCTCGCGACGCTCATCGACCGGGGCGTGGCGGAACTCGTCTACACCTATGACATGGGCGACGACTGGCGGCACACCATCACGCTCGAGGCGGTCGGCCACGGCGAACCCGACGTCAAATATCCGCGCTTCGTCGATGGCGCCCGGCGCTGCCCGCCCGAGGATGTCGGCGGCTTGCCCGGGTTCGAGATGTTCCTTGATGCCATGGCCGACCCCGGCCACGAAGAACATGACCGCTTACGTGAATGGTATGGCGGCCCCTACAACGCCGACGACATCGACGAACGCTTCACCCGCCGCGCCGTCGCGGCCATCGCTATCCGCCGCCACGCCGGCAAACTCGCCTACCAGAAGAGCCGCGCGCAATAACAAGGCGGTCTGCTCGCAACGCTTACCCTGAGCCTGGTTAGTCTTGCGGCTCCAAAGATGGCCCGGAGTTATGCAATGACGCCATCGAAATCTCATCCAATGGTCGACTCACAGAACGGGCTAGCGGACGAGGAAAATTCCGTGGACACGCTTACGTCAGGCTAATCGAGATTCGCCAGGAACATGGCCTCCGATGTCTTTCCCCGTTTGCCAGGATCGCCGGCAAGTACGCTCGTTCGTGCAAGTTGCCTGTACGTAAAGTCAGAATATAGCTCCCGCACGGATTCATGATCGGCGTTCGTTATCACGACGGAGGCTCCTCGGTTGGCCGCTGCCACTACGGCATCGTGTAACCTAATTTGGTCAGACCACGCAAAGATCTTTTCATTATATTTTAGGAATCCGTTCAGGTTGTGCTTAACGGTATAGGGCGGATCAACAAAAACAAAATCCCCGCCTTGGGCCAGCGCGAGCGTTGCCTCAAAGTCTTGGCACAATATCTCTGCCTGCTGCAACGCGCCGGAGAGTGCCGCAAAGCTCTCTCCTTCTATGACAACGGCCGTCTTAGTCCCGATGGGCACGTTGAACTCGCCTTTCAGGTTCACCCGATAAAGGCCGTTCCAGCATGTGCGGTTGAGATAAAGGGTGCGAGCAGCCTGCGCGATCTTGTCTGAGGGCACATCGGCCCGCACCTGATAATAATGGTCAGGAGAGTGCTTTACATGATGTTCCGCCATAAGCGTCTCGAGCGCCTCAGGCGTATCCCGTATGGCGCGGTAGAGGTTGATCAGCTCCGGGTTGATGTCCGAAAGTATCGACTGGGCTGGGCTTAATTTGAAAAAAACAGCGCCGCCGCCAACGAACGGCTCGATGTATCGCTCAAACTGATCCGGAATGGGTAATCGGGGTGATGATGCGAGCCATCGCTTGCCGCCGGCCCATTTGAGAAAGGGGCTGGTCACAGCGCTTTGAGCTCCTGTTCGACCCGGGGCGCTACCTCGCTCCGAAGCCAATCGACAAACTCAAGGTCCTCGTCGGTGTATGTGCGGAGTGAGTTTTTGTGGGCCGCGATATTCCGGATTTCTGAGAATTTCGCGATCCAAGCGGTGTGGTATTTTTTGCTGCCCTTCTTCTCGCCAGGTAGCGCCACATTGAACGTGGGCTCAAAGAACAGCCAGTTGTCGGACGCCTCGACGATCTCTTTAAGGTCGATGATATCGAGATATGCTTCCTTCGGTTTGCGTCGGCTGGCCGAGTCCGCGAGCTGCTTCTTATAGGCATTTTCTAGTACGCGGCGGTTAGTCACGCCGAGTTCCCAATAGGCCGGCTCGCCGGAGTCAGTCCGTCGTTCGCCATAGCGGGATTTGAGGATTTTAATGACGCAGTCCATCAGCGTCTCGGAAAACGCCATGATGAAGCGGTTCGCTTCATCGATGACGTTAGACTCTTTCTGTGCCATGTAGCGCTTAAATTCTTCGGAGCCGAAGTCCGAATGCGCACCGATGATCAGCTCGCAAAGATTGTAAAGATATTCTTTGACCCCGCCCTCGCCGAATTTGCGGGAATAATTCTCTTTCACCTCTTCGTCGTCGGCATCGCGAAAATAGTCGAATATCGGCTTGGCAATGTCGATCAGCTCCTGGATAAAATCGTCTTCTGCAAGCGTTAGGAAATCGATGCTTTTCTTGTGCGCGAGATAGCTGATGATCTCGGGGATCAACATGAGGTGCGCACGGATGCCTGGGTTCACACACACGAACGCGGTGCGCCCTGCCTCCCAGCGCTGCGGGTTGGCCAACCGCAACGCTTCGAAGTAGCCGTTTAGGATTCGACGTGCGCGCTCGATTGTTTCATCGTCTGTGCCGCCCGAAAAGGCGGCCGGGGCGATCGCGCCATGAACGACCCGACCAAGCAAACCCGAACGGTTGATGCCGTTTACCGCCTCGGAAATCGTAAGATTTTGGCTCGGTGTCGGCGGCACGTCGGGCATTGAGAACCGAAGAGATAGAGGACTACTCTTGTCGATGTTTAGCCTTCGCACGACCGCTGACGCCAAGGCCGAAAGTGCTGTTTTTGGATCGGCGTCGCCCATCCGCAGGTCGGCGAGCAACGCGACGAGCAGGCCTTTAGGAACGCTCTTCTGCTTATGGTTGATGGTTATGAAGAGGTCTGCTTCTTTGAACGTGTCCATCTTGTCGAAGGCGAGCACGAAGAGGCTCTGATCGAGATATTTGTCGCTCAGGCCTGAATATCCGTAAAGCCGGTGCTGGCCATCGATGATCCACGCAGAGCGATAGACGGATGGCAGCGTCAACCAGCCGAACTTGGTGCTGGGATCCGTATTATCCTTGTTGTTGATTAGGTCGAACCGGGGAGAATCCACGAAATTGATGAGCAGATTGGTCGGAAAGAAGCCACCCTTCTCGCTGATGAACTCACCAATTTCCTTGACGCGGCTGGAGGAAACCATGCGTTGATAGGCGGGCCGTCCGTCGGGATGGTTCAGCGCCTGATGGTTGACGAACGCGATCTTAAGGAGGTTGCGTGCAGAGATCACGAACGAATAGAACTTTTGGCCGCCAAGAGTGCCGCGGATTGCGGGCACTTTCGTTCCGGTCATGGCGGGGATCTTCTGCCCCTTCAGGAACTCGCCCAAGATTTGGTAGCGGCCAGCTGGCCCCATGTGTTTGAGGAACGCTTCGAAATAATTTAGCTCGTTCTCCGTGACGATGTAGATACCGGCGTCCCGCGCCCGCTCGATATCAGGCTCGCTCCAGATTATGTTGGACGTCACGTAAAGCCAAATCAGCTTTGGCTTCGGCTTGCTGCCATAGTGCGTATAAATAGCCTGACGTATGTATTGCTGAAGCGCGACGGTTTCGCCGATATCCTTCTGGAGCGATCGGCGGCCGCGATCCGTGCGCGACTTACATTCGATGATGACCGCCGTCTCGGCATCGCAGGCGAAGGCGTCGATCTGCTTCGAGCCGACCGAACCCGCTGTCCGGCGAAACTTGATGGTGAAGCCCGTCTCGTTTATCTCGCCATAGCCCATCAGGTGGAGAAGGCTCCACGCTCGGTCTTCGAGCATCTGATCGTGAGGCTTGATCTGTTTGATGCGGGTAAGCCGTTTGCCGGCGCGAGACACCTCCCAGCCTTTGGCGAGCATCTCGTCCACGTCGGCGGGGTGGACAGACCGTTCGTTCACCGCCGATCGGCGGCGGCGATAGGCAGCAAGCTGCGCCGCGCGATCAGAAAGTAGTCCGTCAAACAGCGGGAAATCACTGGTCAGCTCAACCGACGGCACGACCTCATCGTCTGCCGCGATTAGTTTGATATCCTTATCTGAATCCAACGCGTTTGCCCCCGCTTCCTGTCCTTCAACATACAGGCTCGATCAAAACTTTCCAGCTGTTGCAAGTGGGACGTAACTTGCAACGATATCGACCTGAACGCACGGCAGCTTCGCCGGAACCGCGATCAGATCCGGCCGTTCCGGACAGTCCGCAAACCCGGTCATAGGAGAGAGACCCTGCGCTGCTCCGCGGATGACCTGTTTCAGCGTAACCGGACGTTCCCGCATTCGACTGCGACTGGCAGGATTGTGCCATTACGGCCGTCGCCGGTCGAGGTGTCGGGCGAACCTGAATGGCTGTCCGAAGTTGGGTAGCGCGAAACGACCGTCGAATGTCGTGTTGTGGGTCATGGCGGCGAAGGGGAGGGCAGCAGCTCCCGCTCAAAGACGGGCATTTCGGGAGAGGTACATCTCTGATGATAAACCCCTTTGCCGTTATCCGCTTCTACTCAATGGATAGAGCCTCAGTGGCCCTGCTCCTGATGATCCACATGGTCAACGACCCTGCAAAAGCAACAAGGAGCAACAGGCGGGACGCCAGTTCTGATTTGTGGATGAACGCGGGCAAAACTGTTCTCACTGCTCGTGAGACTGGAAATGCCACCCAATTTATAACGGGCAGCAGCGTCAAACCCTCGATGGCAGCAGGCATCAGCAAGACCATAGCGATAGCACCGATCGTTAGCGTAGTCGCTCGCACCTTACCCACACTGCTGTGACGCGTCGGGGACAGTAGGCTCAAGCCGCACAGACCTGTAAGAAGAAAGCCGAGCGTCAGCGGCGTGCCGTAGATCCGGTTCCCCGTGGCAAAATTGGCCGCCCAGAAATTTCCAAAGCCGAACATCAGGGGGCTCGCTGCAAGGAACGTCACGACGACGAAGAGGAAGCCCCATGGGACAAGCCCTATCGCAACCGATCTTTTCCACGCCTGCACAGAAACATAGACAGCGACGCCAAAGACGAGGGGTAGGCGCAGAAAAATGCTCAATAGCAGTATCAAGGCACCGCACGCGCCGCCTGTCCTTTGACAGCCTGATATATACACTAGCGCAAATATGAAAAACGGTAGTAGCAGCACTCCCGCCGCGAGAACTGTAAGCGCAATGATCCATCGCCGGGTGAATGTCCTTGCCGTCACGATACCCCCGACCAATTAAATTACCAGATCCTCTAGCGCCGCGTGTCTTATCAAACTGTTACGCAAGGGCGCGCCGATGACGAACAATGGTAAGCGGACGCCCCCCCCCTCAACGCACAGGAACGAAGAGGCAAACCTGAAAGCTTTTCGGGGATATCGGAAAACGACTTTTTAGAAGCGGCCGTTCCGCTTACCTCCCAATGTCAGACGTTCGGATATCCGATTAGGCTCTTGAAGAGACGCCTTTTGCAAGGTGAACGAATGGCAGCCATCGGGAAGCGGCAATACCGCGCTGAATGGCCGCAACTGAGTCGTCGTCTCAAACTATCGAGCAAGACCGACCCATCGTTTGCCGTTTTAGCTGATCGGCGCGGCATCCCGGAGCCAGCCGTTGAACTTCTCGCAGCAGTCCCGTTTCTCCCTCTCCGACGGGCCGTTTCGGCAAAATGCAATTGCGAACAGGTTTGGGGAAACAGCTGGATCGGGAGGCGGCTTGAGCCTGAGTTCGCCGATGCTGTCCCTCTGAACCTTCATTTGTAGGAATGGCCGCTTGCGCTAGCAACCAGACGTTCCGGTGAGTAAATCGCACTCTCGAGGGCGGACATCTATCTAGCACAACGATCTCAACCCGGCCGTTCGCGATGCAGAAAACAAAGGTTCGCTCCAAGTCCCACATGCAAGCGACTGGATGGCTGACGTCCATTGATAAGCGAGCAACCCAGCCCATTGACCCATAGGTTGCCGAAGATCGCTTGTTGCTGGATAGTGCCCGCCATGCGGCTGGCCATCAAGCTGACAATTGGCATCTTCCTGACGGGCATGACACATGTCGCATTCGCATCCCGGCCGGAGCCACAAACGGTGCCGCTCGACAAGGGTAGGCAGATCGCGTCGTCCAACCAGGACGATATCATAGTCACCGGCGAGCGCATAAGGAGCCTGTCCGATTGGGTGCGCGCTGAGAGTCCTAACTTCACCGTATATGGCGTCGACGAAGGCCAAACGCGTCAGGTGGCGGCCAAGTTGGAACGTTTCCGCCAGTTCCTCATAGCGCTCACCCGAACACCGTCGCCGCCGCCCGAGGACCCCGTTCCAGTGTATCTGGTTAAGGGGCGTCTCCAGCTGGATCGCCTGCGCCGAGAGCAATACGAACGCGGGGCTTTTCCTGTGGGCTATTACTCGGCCTCTCCCACTGGGGTACTGCTAGCTGCCGACATGAGCTGGGATGCGCGCAGAAACGTCTTTCCCCGCTACCATGACGCTTCGCTGTTCGGCGGCTTTACGCGCCAGTTCCTTTTTAAAATCGGTCGCGGGGCCTATATCCCCGCATGGTATATCGACGGGCTGGGCGTGAACCTCACGACGACCCGGTTCACGGAGAGTTCCGTTGAGTTCGGAAAATTCCACCCGGGCATGGCGGAGACACTCAGCAACCTTAAGTGGGAGCCGATCGGTAGGATCGTATCCGGAGAGCTGTCGACGGGTTGGCTCTATTCCGCGGAAAGCGCCCTGCTCGTCCACTACATCTGCGCCGAGCCAGCCCGAGTGCAAGCCTTTCAACGATTTCTGACTGCCACGCATGATGGCAAAGAGCGTATTGCCGCATTCGAGCAGGCGTTCGCGACGACCATGAAAGCCTTGCAAGCCGAACTCTGGCAATATCGCACCTCGTCGCGGTACATCCGCGCCAGGACGACCGGCTTCACCGTTCCGGACATCAGCGTATATCTGCTCCCAAAATCGGCGGACGCGTTGCTGCTGGATCGGGCTGCGATGCAGATCGGCATACCAGAACGCGACCGGCAGTCTGCGCTGCTGCGCCGCGTCGAAAGCGTGGCGACGGACCCAACGGATGGTTTTGCGCAACGGATCCTCGCCAAGGCGCGAATCCTCTACGGTGCGCCTGAACGCGCTGATCCGATACTCGATCGGTTACTGGCCGCGTCGTCGGAAGATACTGAACTGATGTATCTAAAGGGCATGCGCCATCTCATGGCGGGGCGAGCGGATCCGGCAATCGCACGCGATCAGTTCCGGGAGGCGCGCACCTGGTTCGCCCACGTGTATCGCGTCGACCCCGATTACTATCCCGCGCTTTATGCATGGGCGGAAAGCCTGTCGACCGAGCCGCGTTTCGTATCGGAGAATACGGTAAACGTTCTTATGAAGGCGGCCGTTCTCGCCCCCCAGGCCACCCAGATTCGCATCACGGCCGCAACGATGATGCTGCAGGCCGGGAGGTTCGATTCCGCCGAGGCGTTGTTGACGCCCGTGATGGTGACGCCGCAGGACCCGGCCTCGGAGCAAGTCCCGGCGCTGCTGAAGAAGGCGCGCATGCATGCGCCGGCCACGATGCAGGATCTGCTGGCGTCGTTCCGATATGAGGAAACGTGGAAAGACAGGAATTGCTACTAACGGTGAACCTTGACTGTTCGCCGCGGGGAATGCACCGTTCGGTCCGACTCAACACTGGCGCGCTATCGATCGGCTCCCTTTATTCACCAACAGCGGCTGTGCCCGATGCAAAAGTCCATGGCTATGAAGTACGCCGGGATCGGCTGAAACTCGGGCCCTTCCATGATGCGTATAATCGATGCACGGCGCCATTGCATGTGACGGTGACTCGCACAGCAGTACCGCTTAAGGGGCGGCAGCTATCCCGGCCTCGCACCTTAAAGCCGCCAGTCCGGTTTCGCCCGATTATGTTGAAAAAGCGGGGATCGGCTGCGGGCATGCGCGTGGTTTGAAACAGAACTAGGCGTGCGCGGCGCCTCAGGCGGGTGCCATCTGCGACGGCATCGGGATCAACTTGGCCATCTTGCGGAGGTTCTGGGCAGTAGCGGCGAGGAGGAACTCGTCTTTTGCGCCGTTGGGACCTCGCAGGCGCAATCGATCCAGCTTCAGGATGCGTTTGAGGTGCGCAAACAGCATCTCGACCTTCTTCCGCTGGCGACGGGACGTCACATACGCGTCCGTGGTGGCAATATCGCGGGCCAGGTCGCGAGCGCCTTCGTGGATGGAGCGCGTGACCTTGCGGGCCGGCATGTTGGGCGTGCAGCGTTGCCGCAGGTCGCAGCCGGCGCAGTCCTGCTGCCGGGCGCGATAGCGGATGAAGCCGTCCTGGCCGACATCGCCGCGGGACTGCGTGAAGTTGCGGTTGCGCGGACGCAGGCGGTTGCCGGCAGGGCAGACATAGCTGTCGTCGCCCAGGTCATAGCGGAAGTTTGCCCGCGCGAAGGTGCCGTCGCGGCGGGCAGACTTGTCGAACACGGGGATGTGCGGGTGGATGTCGCGCTCGTGGACGAGCCATGCGAGCATCTCGGCTGAGCCATAACCGGTGTCTGCTGCCAGCCGTTCGGGCCAGACGCCGAAGCGGTCCTGCACGCGCTCGATCATCCGCTTGCAGGCGGTTACCTCGGCCTGCCGGATCGCAGTGCTCGGCTCCACGTCCATGATGACGGCATGGTCGAGATCGATGAGGTAGTTAGTCGAGTAGGCGTAATAGGCTTGCCCGCCATGCGCGCAGGTCCAGCGCGACGCCGGATCCGCCGGCGCCAGAAACTTCGGCACCACCGGCGTGGCCGCCCCGAATGCGGCATCGTCGAGGACGGCAAGATACTCGCGAACGGCACGCGTGTCGGCGTCGGGCGGCAGGCCCTCGCTACCCGGGCCGCCAGTCTGACGATTGGCATCGACCCGGATGAGGCTGGCATCGACAGCGAAGCCTTCGCCACCGACCAGCCCCTCGGCCATGCATCGCTCGACCGTCGTTTCGAACAGCCGGCGCAGCAGGTCGCTGTCGCGGAAACGGCCACGGCGGTTCTTCGAGAAGGTAGAATGATCGGGTACGTCGCCCTCCAGCCCGAGCCGGCAGAACCAGCGATAGGCCAGGTTCAGATGCACCTCGTCGCACAACCGGCGCTCGGAACGGATCCCCATGCAGTAGCCGATGATGAGCATGCGGATCATCAGCTCGGGGTCGATCGATGGCCGTCCCATCTCGCTGTAGAACGGCTTCAGATGTTCGCGGATGCCCGACAGGTCCACGAACCGGTCGATCGAACGCAGCATGTGGTCCGCAGGGACATGCCGCTCCAGACTGAAGCTGTAGAACAGCGCTTCTTGCGCTACCGTCCGCTCGCCCATCATCGGCCCGTCTCCGCTCACCTCGCGAAGATTGAATCAGACCACCGACACTACTGCAAGGCCGACTTTTTCAACACAATCGCCCTTTCTCGGACGTTGAAACGTCGATCGACAACAACCAGGAGCTGCCGTTCGTTAGGGCGGTTAGAGAAGTATTTTTAGAGTCCCGTGCGAAAAGCAACGATGTCAAGGTGGATGATCGTCTGACGCTCATCAAGAGCGATCATGGCTCTAACGTCGGTAACGCTTACCGCTGGCCGGGCCGATATCGTCTTTACGCAAAAGTACAGCTGGGCCAGGGGCAAATCCCGCCAAGGGCTGGACCTAAGAATATCCCGCTGTCTTTCCGATGAAACCCGACCTGTCCTGAACCCAGCGGACTTCATATCCCTTAGCATCTGTGGAGAAAAGCGATCGCCGACACGCAGATGGTCATTGAGCCATTGCTGAGCCTCTTTGACCTGCACGGTGGGGTCCGGGAAAAACGGAGACGTTATCGTCTGCCATGTAAGCCAGAGCGCTAGCAGGAAATCCCTCATTCGCCCTTGATGCAGCCAAACAGGTTATCGAGCCGTGTGTCTAATGGCGGAAATTGGTCTGTTCTTTCCGAAAGCGAACCTTTCCGTTTCCGTCCCAAAAGCGGACAGGCCGCTTCCTCCCGATTGTGTTGAAAAAGGCTGGCTTGCAGTAGTGTCGGTGGTCTGATTCAATCGCCTTGAGGCGAGCGGAGATAG
>NZ_JBWKTR010000012.1:0-72930 GCF_059420425.1 Sphingomonas sp. GW821-FHT04B01
CGCGGGGTGGAGCAGCCCGGTAGCTCGTCAGGCTCATAACCTGAAGGTCACAGGTTCAAATCCTGTCCCCGCAACCAAAACAGATCAAGAAAACCCTGCTATCTCAACAGGATAGTGGGGTTTTTATTTGCCTCCCTTACGACGTTGCTGGAACGGGCAGCGGAATGTCCCGTGAAAACAACGATTTGACTTTACAGGTTCAAATCGTGTCTGCAGACCACGCCAACCAATATCACTTGCAAATAATTCAGTCACTTACCCCGCATGGTATCGTTGGGCGCTGACCGCTTACTAAACAAAATATTGAAAGCGGCCGAGCGTTCATGGTGGTTCAAAGCAGTCGGTCCGCTTGCGGGCAAGCCACCGCGGTAAGCTGCCACTCGTTCAGGAGAGGACAGGGGCCTTCAACGTCGGTCGATAGTGAAACCTGCCCGTTCGCTTTGGAGTGACGATCGCGAAAAAGCGGTTGTTCGTTCAGGCGGCGGAGCCGCCTTCTTATGCGGAACGGGGATCGTGAGGTGTGTTGGTCGCCTGTCGTCAGCGGTTCCGCCTCGAACAGACGACGGAGCGGCCGTCGGTGGCGCGCATGTCAATCGATAGCCTCTGCTAGTGCCGCGGAGCCACGCCCATCGCGGGGTGACCGCTGCATACGTAATCAGCAACTCGACACATCACCACGGCTCGGCCGTCGTCGCAGCCGGTTCGTCCGGGTGCCTGAGGGGGGGATGCAGATCCTCGGGAAGTGACGGACGTGTATGCGTCAGACGAGGTGCTCGCTCGTCCTCTCCCGCCTCCCCTCACCACCGCCATCGGCGGCCGGCGTCAGTTCCCTCTCGTCTCGGCGGGTTGGGGCTCTGGCGGCCGGGTCCGCCCCATGATCTGCCGTATGGCCATACGTACGTCGGCCGGCATCTCCGCTGCGATCTCTAGGACCTCGTTTTCCGCGCTGACTAGCATTGCGCCCGCCCGTCGGGCCACCACCGAGTGTCCCGCGTACTCGCTGATAGCTCCATCCCACAGTCCGCCGACCACGATGGTCGCGGCCGCGAGGACCAGGTTGCGGGCGGAGAGGATGCCCCGCCGCGCCGCCTTGCCGCCGAGGAAGCCGCCGCGTTCCCCGGCGTCGAGCAGTGCTCGCAGCAGGTCGGCGTCGCGGCCGTCCAGCAGCTCCGTGGCGGCGGCAGCCGCGAAGGCAGCCCGCGAGGCCTGCGTGGACGACTGGACGACTAGGAATCTGCCCGCCTCGTCGTCGAGCTCGCGGACCGTGGGGAAGCGCCGCAGCCAGGGTGCCAAGCTGGACAGGACGTCCTGCAGCGGCCGGGCGGCCGACGGCTCCAGCGGGTCGACCGTCGACCGGGGGTCGCGCCGGGCGGCTGCATCCATTTCGGCGAAGGAACCGAGCTCGAGTGCGGCGCCGTACAGCGAGCCGAGTACGTCAGGCATCTCCGCTCCCGGACGGTCGAGGAGCTGCGCAAGCCTGCGGCATAGCGGGGCGAGATCCTGCCAGCCGGGCTGATTGCCGAGCCGCGCCGCGATCTGTGACAGCGTCTCGAGCTTGCGCGTCACGTCGTTCTGCAGCTGAATGGATAGGCTGCTCAATCCGACCTCCCGATCCGACTGATCGCCCGCCGCCGGGTCGATGGAGAGGCGCTCGCCATCGCCGCTGAACATCTCGCCGGACGGAGCTTGCGGAGTGCGTGCCAGAGTCACGGCGACGTCGCCGCCGGCGAGCGCGGCCTCGATGTCGTCGGGCGGCCAACCGGGTATCACGGCGCCCACGCTCAGCCCCAGTCCCTTCAGCGCGCCCTTGATCTCGTTCAGCCGCTTGCGACCCATCTCGGGGATCCTGAGGATCTCCGCTTCCGACATCTGGATCAGATCGCCGACGAACATGATGTTCTGCTGCCAGATGACCCGCTTAGTCGCCTTCGAAAGGTCGAGTTCGGCGATCCTGTGCAGCAGCTTCGGATTGAGCATGGTCGTGCCGTCGCCGACGTGCACCAGCGCTCCCCTACGGATCGCGTCGCTCTCGACGTCGTCCGTGCGCCATGCGGACGCTCCTACCGCGACGCGCCGGGCGATCGCGCGGAGGCGGGGGTCCGATCCGTCGCCATGCCATCCCGTAAGGTCGACATGCTGGAGGACGTGTCGCGGGACCTCGGGCGGATGGCCGTGAGACAGCAGCACGACGAACGTTTCCGGCGGGGCGGCGTCCACGACCCGGCGCCAGTCGGCGTGGCCGGGCGTAGGGTCGTCGCCGCCCGCCGCCACGATCAGCCAGTCGGGTGGCCCGAGATCTTCCATCGGGTATGGCCGGATTACATCGATGGCGATGAATGCCGGCGGGGGCCCCTCGCTCAACGAGGTGATGGCAGCCTTCACTGCGTCCATCGGCGATCGCTCGGCAGGCAATGCGTCGTGCATGGCGATGATCTGCTGCTTCCGGCTCATCGTCACGACGCTACTGCGCTGTCGCGCACGGTGGAAGAGGGCTGCTCCGCAGCTTTACCAACGTGGCGCCAGAAGCGCAGTGACATGCCGTGCTGGCGCGGTTCAAAGTCCTGGTCGGCTTGGGCGCGATGCTGACGCATATCGAAGGACGTGACCGAATGACGCCATTTCAGTGAGCGGCGTGCGCAACGCCCCATGGCTTCGGCCGCGGTCAGCCTGCCGGCTCGGTTCCGATGTTCGCTTCGAGGGCGAGCGGGACGTTGTCCAGCGCGATCGCGCCCGGCGCGGTGGCACTCCGTCGATACGCGTCCTGGAAGTGTTCCAGGGTTTCGGCGTCGCCTACGGGGAAGGCGAAGGCATCGAGCAGCACGGGGCCCCCGTATTCGATCGTCCAGGTCCTGCCCTCGCGATGCTGATGGATGATCGGGAAGCGCTGAACCGCCGCGAAGATCCAGCCTCCTACGGGAAGGATGCCGAAACCTACGCCGGTGGACGCGTCGGGGACGATCGCGTCATCGGGCATCTCGACGGTCATCCGCATCCCGGCCGACCGTACGAAGTCATGGAAGGGGATCAGATGCTCCGCCCCGTCGATCTGAGCGATGGTCACCATCGGCATCTTCGTCCTGAGGTGCCGTGACAAGCGCACGAGCGTCCCGGTGAGCACCGCAAGATCGGCGAATGCCTGTCGGTCCTTGATGGGGTTGATCTGCGCGGTCGCACCTAGGATCGGCTCGTCGCGC
Organism: Sphingomonas sp. GW821-FHT04B01; assembly: GCF_059420425.1. Taxonomy (NCBI): domain Bacteria; kingdom Pseudomonadati; phylum Pseudomonadota; class Alphaproteobacteria; order Sphingomonadales; family Sphingomonadaceae; genus Sphingomonas; species Sphingomonas sp. GW821-FHT04B01. The sequence goes on from NZ_JBWKTR010000012.1 coordinate 3,195, forward strand.
ACGTCGATCCGCACGTCGATCGGTCCCTGGCCCGCCCAGCTCATCAGGAGAAGAGCCTTCTCGATCGCGTTCGGCGTATCCAGTTTCTGGAAGTCCAGATGCCCGTTGATCGTTGCCTCGCCGACGGACGACCAGACGATGTCGAGATTCGGAGCTCGGAAACGGTACCTGACGCTCTCCTCCGGCAGCCCGATATCCGGCGGCGCGATGACGTCTCCCACCATCTCCAGCACTATGCCGTCGGGGCCGCGCAGCCGGATGTCGCACCTGTCGGCGGGATGCGACTGCAGCGACGCGTACGCGATGTCGCCGGTCGGCATCGGTAGCGGGATATCGACGCCGAAACGGCGCTGCCCGATCGTGATGTCCGACATCGGGATGTGCTTCGTTAGGCCGAGCATGTGATCGACGAGCTCGCCGATCGAGCCGAGCGGGCCGATCTTGATTTCGCCGACGATGACGGGCGGCGGCGATAATGCGGTCTTGGCGATGGAGTAGTCGGGGCCGACCGCCCGGACGGTATGCTCGATCCACGGAAGCAGGTCGCGCTCGTCGCGCCTATCCTCGGCAGTCATGGTGAAGCTGAAGGTCCTCGTGTGGAACGCATCGTCCGGCAGGCCATCCCGGCTCTCCTCGCGTACCCGTTTCATGATACGCTCGAGCAGCGACCCCCAGACGTGTACCGCATGCCATGTCGGGGTGACGCTGTCTGGCGCGAGCGACATCAGCACGACGAAGCAGGGATCCGGGCTGCGGGCGAGGTTCACCGCGTTGCTCAGCTTCATCGATATGGAGAGGGCATCGGATTCGTGGCTCTTCGTCTGGACGAAGATCGGTGGCACGCGATACTGCATGTCCATCGACACACCTGGGACGGGCTCGTGCCGCAGCTCGACGATATGGTCCCATCCACGCTCATCCTCGACGGACTCGTTGCACGTGATGCCGAGATCCGAGCAGAGCGTGCTGAAGCGTTTCTCGGCTGATCGTCCGGTGAAGCGGGCCATGGCGGCACCCTAGCCTGAAGCCGCGAACGTGGCGACAGCCGTCACGGCCCTTGGCGATGTCACCCAACGAGAACGAGTGGTGATTCGGTTCTGAGATGCGATCAACGAGGTATCTGCCATCGGGCCGTCGGCCTTATCGGCCCCGCTCGGGTCGCCGGCGGATTGATTGACGAGCTCGCACCGGCGATTGCGCCTGCGCAGCAGTGGGTTTTCGCCGCCTCGTTCGCGGGACGACCGATCCTGGTCCGCACGCTGACGCTTGGTCAACCTCCCTCCGCGAGCGCCGCGGTGAGCGCATTTCGCGGGGGAGGGACGCGACTTCTAAGCTCCTGCATATGGCCGCGGGGCCGGCCGAGGACTGGCTAATCCCCAGGCACTGATATGCCCCAGTCCGCGGCGACTTGACCGGCTATGGCTTCGTCGACGACTGATCGGTGATGGAGGACCAGGAGATCGACGGCCTCATCGAGGACCTGCGGGCGATGATGGCCCGCAACGGCTTCGGCTGGGCCGCGGACGAGGCGGAGGCCGGGCTCTACGCGACGGCGGGGCGCAGGGCGCTGGCGCGCGCGCTCATCGACGCGGCCGAGGGCGTCACCGTCGATCTCGCCGAAGTTGAGATTCGCACGCTGGACCGGCTCGGGGCCGACGAGGTGCTGTTCAAGCCCGACCCGGACGCGGGCGACGGTGAGTGGCCATCAGGTCCCTTGGAAGAGGACGGCGACTTCGCGCTCGGCGACCGCGACCGGTTGCGCGGGCAGCGCAGGAGGGCGGCCCTCGCTCAGCTCGCGTCGCGGCGCGCGATGTTCGAGGAGCTGAGGAGGCGGCTCGATGGCGGCGAGTGACCTCCTGAAGGCGATCGAGGGAGCCCTCGGCGTGGCGCTCGACCTCGGCTACGCCGCCAAGGCCGAGCAGCACGACCTCTTCGAGGCTTACGTGCTCACCCTTCTGCTAGAGGCGGCAAAGGGCATGGGGTGGAGCCTATCTCTCCGAGACGGCACCGGTGCGACGGTGACCGCGCCCGTCTTCCGGCGTGGCCCCGGCCGCCTGCCGTCGCCCGGGTTTACGTTCGCGCGCATGACTAAGCCCGGCAAGCAGGACCCGGAGGCTCACCTGGGAGTGAAGGTCGCGGGCAGGACCGCGGTCGGCGTTTCGGCCGCCACCATGTCGGGCAGCCTAATTCACGAGTTCGATCTCCTGGTTCTGCCGGCGGTCGACGCGGCCGCGTGCCGCGCCGCGAACGCGGACCCGCATCATGGCGTGGTCGTCGTGCATGGTGAGATGAAGTATTTCAGCGGCAACCTGTCGCTGCCGATCCGCCGCGCCTCCGTCGGCATGGCCGCCGAATGCGTCCTCGGGGGAAAGTCGGTGCTGGTCACCAACCGGATGGGCCTGACGGTCCAGGATCTCGTCGAGCACCACGACGTGGCATTCCGCTACCGCGTCACGCCGAAGAGCCCGACAGCGGAGAGGCACGTCAGGTCGTGGTTCCAGTCGGTGCTCCGTTTGGCACCATAGTACGGCGCCGAGGCTCCCAACGTGATCCGCCTCGGGTTTCGTCGAGCGGCCTGGCCGGCACCCGGCACCTGGCTTCGAGAGGCTCACTGGTAGCGGGCGGTATTCTCGAACCCCGTGTTCGCCTTGGCCATCTTGATCAACTTGCGGATGTAGGATCGCACCTCCCGTTCGAATCGGCGGTCGTCGTGAACGCCGACTCGGCGATACTCTTCCTTGCCGAGCAGATCCTTCAGCAGCTCCCCGAAACGCAGCTGACTATTGGTGGCCTCGCTGCTCTTCGCGACGCGGCAGACCCATTCCTCGGCAGCGGCCCTGTCGTAGTCGTCCTCGTAGCCGAAGCCGTGCCGGTCCGCCCTGTCCTGATCGGCCATGGAGGCCGAGAAGCGGCTCTCCAGCCACTTGCGGACCAACTCGCCATCCCACGGTTTCACGTCACTGGTCATAGGGTCCTCTGCATTGAAAATTAGCGTCGGCTTCCGGGTGGTGACGTGAACAGGATTGCCCTCCGTGTCACCAACCGATCCATGCTGGAGCTGCCGCTCGGCGTATATTGCACGATGCAACAAGCGAGGGCGTTCAACGGATCGGCCGCCCTGTGAGTCTCACGTCGTGGCCGTCCCGGAAAAGTGTCGCGGAGATCGACCAGCCGGTTCGCGGCCGTCCGCCGAGGATGACCAATATGGGTGACGGGCAGCGGTAGGCTTCGTCGCTGGCGACCTTCTGCATCGCTCGGATGTCGGGGCCGCTCGGGACCGGCGCTCCACCTGGATGGAAGTGCCACTCGCCGAGGTAGTGGAAGCCCGCGGCCCAGCGGGCCTCCAGGAGCTCTGCGAGGCCGGAGCTGGACCGCTGGAACCAAAACCAGCCTGATCGCGAGCCCTTCGGCTTGGGCGTCGCCTCCACAATGTCCGCGCTCCAAGGCTCGGGCCCGTAGCGTCCGATGAGGATCCCGCCGGTCTCCCGGCGGCCGGCCTCCGTTGCAGCCTGCATCATGGCGGCGGCTGCGCGCGGCGAGAGCCAGATCGACGCTCCGGCTGCTCCACCCTCGGTGAACTCGATCGGATCAGGCGTCTGTCCGGTCAACGCATCCATCCTCCCGCTGCAGGTAGAGGGACGCGGTCTTGCCCCTCTCGACGATGGCGCGCCGCACTATCTTCGACCCTATCGCGGCCCACAGGTTCACGTCGTCGGCGGTCGCGGGGAACACCGGGTGCCAGCAGCCGATGCCCTCCATCTGACCGACGAGTTCCCCTTCCGGCGGTGGCGACGCGGCCGCGAACCGCTCCATTGCGTCGATCGCCGGAAAGCCGGTCTCCGATGCGGTGTAGGCGAACAGACCCTTCCCCCGCCAGGTCATCGCCAGGCTGACGAAGACCCGTTCCGTTCCCCAGGCGAAATCCGCCATGTCGCGCAGGACGGCATCCGACGCGGTGCAGTCCACCACCACCTCCCAGTCCTCCAGGCTGGCGACCTCGACGGGCTTCGTAGGCGGAAAGCTGAGGGGCAGGGCGACGACGTCCGCGTCGGGCGCCGCCATGTTCAGGCGGCGGGCGAGGCGTTCGGCCTTGCCGCGGCCGGCGTCCGCCATGGTGAGCACGTGCCGGCTCAGGTTCCCCACGTGGAAGACGTCGGCGTCGAGGAGCGCCATGTGGGTTACGCCCATGCGGAGCAGGTTCTCGGCCACGGCGGCTCCCAGCGTTCCGCATCCGATGACCAGGATGGACTTGGCACGGACCTCCTCCTCCGCCTCGCCGCGCTTGCGAAGCTGGTCCGGTGCCCAATTGGCGGTGCGTTGCCACTCCAACGGCCGGTTCGACCTTGCGAGCTCGACGTCCCAAGCGCGCCGGGCCGCCGCCGTGCCGGAGTGGCCGCGGGGAACGTCGTCGCGGGTGCACAGCCGCAGGTTGCGGACGGCGATCCAGTGGAACCGCTTAGGCTCGCCCCCGAATGTCTCTTCCAACGGGAAGCCGATGAGCAGGAGCACGAGCGACGCGTGCTTGGGACGCTGGATGTGGCGCAGTCTGGCGCCGGCGTCTGCCAGGATTGCGGGAAGGTCGATCGAGACGCCTGCGCACATGGCGGTGAGTTCGTGCCAGGTCGTCGCGGCCCGCCAGGGCTCGAACACCGCGAACGTGGGCAGGACGAGCCAGACCGCATCAACGCGTTTCTCGTCGACCGGGATGGCGGTGCTCCAGGGAATGCGCCGGATGCTGCGCCTATGGGGATCCATGAAGTCGGAGATGACGCCGGTGGCACGCGCGCCCGGTATCTCGGACACGGTGGCAAACCCCCAGTGCTGGTCGGGCGCGACCCACCAGTCGAGATCCTCGGCAGTCTCCCGGAAGCCCAGCACGCTGTTTACGTCGACAGCCGGGTAGATCGGCAATTCGAGATGGTCGCCTTCGACTAGCAGCCGGTTCTCCGCGGCGGCGTCAATCCAGGCTAGGAGGCGCCCGATCCGCCAGACGAGCCGTTCGGCCACGTCGTGCGGCTCGCCGGCCCAGCCCTCACGTTGGAAGACGGCGGCGGGTCGCTCCAAGCATGGCTTGCCGACCCGCCATGGCCGGTCACCTTCCGGCGGACCGTTGAAGTCCTGGTGCGGGAACGTCGCGACAATCCCGTCGGTCGCGTCTGGATAGATGCGGACGTCGCGGTCGGTGGCGTCGCCCGAGGCGACCAAGTGCCAACCGCTCCATTCCGGCATGTGCTCGCTCGGCTCGACAGAGAGACGGGCGCGGAACTGGAAGGAGTAGATCCCACCCGTCCAGTCCTTCCATCCCCCGACCAGCTCGAACCGTGGATCCTCCGGCAGCGGCGAGAGCGCCGCCACCAGATCTGCTGGAATCGCCATCGCCTAGGCGAAGCGATCCGACTGGCGAGGCGTCGCGGCCGCGGCCGGCGCCGCGAAGCCGCGGGCGCGGTCACCGCCGCCAGGGCCCGGAAGCGGGAAGCACTTGCCGAGGAGTTCCTGCCAAAGCGCGCCGCTCGCGTCCTTGTCCGCCTCGTCATAGGCCCTGCGTGCTAGGTCCGCCGCCTTGGCGACCTCGGCATGGAAGGCCGTGAAGTCGGCCGGCGTCAGCCGCTTCAGCACGTCGTGGGTGGGAACACCGTGATCGGGCAGCGTCGGGACGATCCCGGCGGCGGCATGGAGCTTGAACTTGTCGCGGATGCCCTCAAGCGCCTGCACCACGCCCTCCGCGATGCAGGTGGTGCCGTCCGGCAGGACATGGCCGATCAGGTGTTCGAGCGGATACCCCTTGGGATATTTCGGCAGCTCGTCGGCGTGCTCGTGACGCCACCACTTGATGGCCCGGACGACGTTCACGTAATGGCCGTTGCAGCGCCGGTTCTTGTCGGCCGCCCACTGGATCTGCGCCAGCGGGTGCGTGGGTCCCCACTGCTTGATCGGCCGGTCCGGGAGCATCAGGGGATCGTCGCGCCAGTTGGAGGCGGTGTCCTCCGTCAGCACGCTCGCCGTCTCGAGGTGGCGCTGCGGATCCCAGCTCTTGTTGACGACCCAGTCGCTCGCCTCCTCTATCGAGGCGTCGGTCTCGACGGCGCGGCTACGGTAGACCGCCGCGAGCGCCGCCCGGGCGTCCGGCTCGGTGGGGAGCGCCGTTACGACTAGGTCGAGGTCGACGTACGACATCTCGATGCCGAACGACCGGTCTTGCTGCACCCACTTGCCCGCGTAGTGCCGGTTGAGGAACGGTTCAAAGCGCTTCATCGCCGCCGCTGGCGTCTCGACGTTGTGGTCGATGGTGGTGACGATCACCACGTCCACGTCCGATCGCTTTCCGCCCGTGGGTCGCACGGCGGTTGAGCGGCGGACGCTTCCTTGGAGGAAGGTCGTGGTGGTGATCGGCGCCAGGTCCGGGTCGGCGAGCAGGCGGGCGCGCAGCGTGTTCGATCCGCGCTTCCACTCCTCCTTGTTCCGCTCGCTGGGACGGATGTCGCGCAGGAAGGTATCGAACTGGGGACTGAGCTCCATTGGATCCTCTAGATGCTGAAGGTGGGTCTGTAGCTGCCGTCGACGCGACCGCTGAAGTCGAACTCGTAGGGTATGCAGCGCCCCATCGATTCCGCCTGCTGCCCAAGCAGGAAGGAGAAGGCGTTCGGTCCGGAGACGAAGACGTGGACCGTCGCGCCGGGCTTGCGGATGCCGGCAATGACTGCGGCAATCGCCGAGGCGACGGTCACCGCGTGCGCTCCACCCCTGATCGCATCCTGGCCGACCCCGCCGTCGGGGACGAAGCGCAGGATCGAACCGACGCTCGGCAGTTCGGCGGCGACGTAATCCCGCACCTGCTGGATCGGATCGCGCGCAAGGCCGACCGACAGGGCGATGTCCTTGCCATCTCCCGCCGGTTCGATGTCGATCGAGGCAGCCGGGCCGTCCCCGCCGTCCTTGGCGTTCCATACCTGGCCGGGGTTGTTCATGCCCTTCTGTACGATCTCGACGTCAGCGCCGGTCTTGAAGCCGAGCGTAGCACCGGCGAGGAACGCGACGGAGGCGTGCGCATCCATGAAGAGGCGCATGTCTGCGCGCTCCGCAAGCATGCGCCGGAGGAAGTCGGCGACAGGGCGCTGGAGATCTGCCCAGGCCGTCCCCTCTCGCAACTGTCGCCCGTCGAAGTGCTCGGTTAGGTCGATCGTCCGTTCCGGTGGCGCCTCCAGCATGTGGGCTGGCGTCGCGCCGGGCGCGAAGGTGCGGATAGCCACGCTGCCCCGGCTCGCGGGGCGCTTCGGCAGGAACCACTTCTCCGTCCGGCACCACTCCTCGAAACCGGCCCGGTCGAAGCGGTTCAGCTTCTTTATCTTCAGCTGCCGCGCGGCCTCGTCGTAGTGGAAGGCGGTCGCATCCTCGTTGCCGACCAGTCCCACGAGCCTGAAGTTCAGGCTCACCTGCTTGCGGAGGTATTCGAGATCGTAGTGGCTGTCCTTGATGTGCAGCCCTTCCAGCACGGCGTAGAGCTGTTCGTCGTCGGCGAGTCCCAGGTGCTCGCGCCAGCACTTGCGGACCTTCCCCATCCGGCTCGCGTCGGTCTTGCCCTCCTTGAGCTTGTGGAGGCGCAGCGAGCCGTCGATGGGCGAGAGCAGCTCGCCCAGCTGGTCGCCATCGGTCAACTTGTCGGTGGTGATTAGGTGAAAGGCAGCATCGTCGGGGGCGTCCTGCTTCGCCTGCATCAGGCGCTCCAGAATCGAGACGCTCGTGGCACCGATGAAGGCGGGATCGGTCAGGTCCGCGAAGCCGAAGCGGCCGCTGCGGTCCACATGCCACTTGATCTGGTGATAGTCGACCGTGACGCGGCCAGGCCCTGAAGCGCTGGGGCGGCCCGGATCGTAGCGCACTACGACATCATCGAAGGCCTTGGGGCCGTCCGCCTCGAACGTGACCTCAACGATTTCGGGGCGCTCGGCGTCAAGCAGGGATGCCGCGTGAATCCAGAAGAAACGCGACTGGTAGTTGTCCCCGTGCCAACGCGGCTCGACGGCGTTCGACATTTCAGAATGGGCCCCTTCTCTCGCTCGCCCATGTCCTCGCCTGGGCATTACTTGTAATGTGGTTACTGCATCGTAACTTTTCAAAGAGCGGCGCGTTCTTTTTTCGTTCGTGTCGTCATCGCCCCCGGGGCGGGCGGTGCCTGCACCTGGCGGGAGGTCGGGCACACGGCACCGCGCCTGCAAGCGTTGCCGAGCAGAGTTCCGGATCCCCGTTCCCGCGGGTTGCGATATGAAAAATCAGCGCAGGCTTGCCGCTGAAGGACAAAGCGAGCAGATCCCAAGACGACTTGAACCTGCGGCTCAGCAAGCGGCACCCAATGCCGGCGCAGTCAGTGGTATCTCCGTGTCGGCCTCACGCGCTTACGTATCGAAGCGGACAGTCAACCGACGCCCAGTTTTAGGCGTCAAGTGGCACCTGAATTAACGACCGCTTCCGAGAAGCGCTTCGGCCGCCGTGAATGACCGGGATGGGTCCTGACGGCAGCAATAGGCATCGCAGCGCCCGCAGCTGCCTGAATATCGTCCGTCAAAGACACGCGCCTAAACCGGCTTCGTCCAGTCACCACTCTCGAGCGCCTTCCGAATTGGCCGGAACGCAAGCTCATCATAGTCCATGTATCGGTCTTCTCGCGGGCGCTTCCCGGCCAGGATGTTCGGGTTAAACGCCTTGACTGGTCTGGCCGGGAGCTTTGCATCCACGCCATTGATCACGATAGCATTCATCAGCGTCGTATGACGCTGCTTCGCTTCGTAAACGCGATGGATGCCGTCGATGAGCACTAGGCGCCCGTCCAGGTCCCGTTCGACGATCGGCGGAAAGAAGGCCCACGGCGTGCCGACGACGCTGAGCGGGGCAGTTGCACAGCGCTCCATCATGATCCGAACAGTCGAGGCCACGCGCCGCAGCTTCAGGATCTCTACGTCGCTTGTAAGGAAGTGAAGTGTGTCGATATCGACTTCATCAATCTCGATTGAGGCGGAGCGATACGCAGGAACCCCGTCGCGGAGAGCAGCCGCAACCTGTCCGAAGGGGATTTCGCGCAGTTCTGGGGACGCAGCTTGGCGCTTCGAACCGTTGGCCCATGCCTGGTCAAAGGCGCGCAGGAACGCACCGAGTACTGCTTTATCGTGAGGTGCGGAAAATAACTGCGCATGGCGTGCAGGCTCGGACTCAAGCACCAGAAGCTGCTTGGCCTCGTCACCGCGCATCGTCATTGTGGATCGCAATCCGAGATCGTCGGCCATGTCACAGACCTCGATGCCGATGGCTGCGAGGCAAGCATATTGTGCTGCATCGAGCGGCTTCTGAGCGACCATGCGTATGGGATGATTATGCAAGCGCGCCTCGAGCAGCCCAACGAATAGGTCGCTGAGCCAACTGGCGTCGCCGGAAAACATCCGGACCTCGCCCTTGGCCGACGCGATCATCTCGAGTGTTGTCGCGAGAATGCCGTCGCGCTGGCGCGCGGCGACCGCATCATCAAGATCCGGTACGATTGGATCGACAAGAAAGGCGTGCTGTCCTTGGAACGTGACGTTTAAGTCGCTGATCTCTTTGCGCAGATCGGCCGGGAAGTGCTCGACCCTGACGCCACTTTCGATCAGAAAGTTGACCCCTCTGCCGATGATTTGCGGGTTGGGGTCCAACGTGCCGATATAGACGGTGCCGATCTTGCTGCGCGCGACGCGCACCGCGCAAGGAAGCTTATCCGGCGATCTGCGTGAGCAGGGCTCGAGAGTCACAAAGAGCGTTTTGTCGGCTAGGGCGATCCCCGCCTCTTCGGCCTTTTGAAGCAGAGTATATTCCGCATGACCACCACCACCGCCCTGACCACGGCAGGCGGTAAGCAGTTCGGTTCCCTGCTCGTCGGCTAGCACGGCGCCGACCTTCGGATGGAGGCGATCATCCTCCGCCTCCGACTGCCTCGCGACCTCAATCGCGCGTTCCATCAATGCCCTAATTCTCGTCTGATCCATCTGCCGGTCCACGCTCTGCAGGGCGCCGGAGCGCGAAAGCGGTAGCCTTAGCTGCAGATCCGGCACGCATAAAGCGCCGTCCAATGCGGCTGATCCGGCTCGACGGACACCGCCGTAGTTAGACATGAACGAACGCCCGGATCTGGCGAGATAGGGAGATCGTCTAAGTGGCCGCTATCGGGCCGTTCGATGCGCTCCATTTCTCCCCTGGCTGAAGAGAGGAACGCTCAATTTCTTGCCCAACAGTCTTAGATGACGAAATCATATTTTGCTCATCCAGCGACGCCGAGAATGTCCGCGAGGCGATGAAAGCCTCGACCCACCGCCGCCTCTCTGTTGGCATGAGCGAAGTCATCCGAGTGTCGCCATAGGAGCGCAACGGCCGGATGCCGCGCCTTATTTTGTCCGAACCACTGCAGCGCGCAAGCAATCGGGCCACCAAGGAGGAAATTGGTAAGCCACGTAACGTGCGGACCGTATTGCGCATCCCGAGGGATGTTGGTTACCACAATTTCACAATGCTCCAGGATCGCGAGCAGCCTGATGGATGGCCGATAGATCCGAGCTTGAACTTCGACAATATAATTGGGGCGGTGGCGCAGGATCGCGGCACGTGCCGCGCCGATACGATGTGCACCACCATCGTTGTCGAACCAATATTCATGTATGTTGGAAAGGGCAGACACCGCAACACGGCCTTGGGGGAAAGCCTTCGCAAAACCTTTCGTGAGCAGGCTAACGCCCGCTGATAATGTACCGGGCACTGGACCGGAATCGACGTTCCAAAGATTTGTTTGTTGGTCTGATCGATTGCTCAGGGAGCGTATGTCAGCCAGCGAGACGCTCCGTGTCTCGTTACTCGTCAGCCAAACCGGGCCGTCAGCGGGAACTAAGGTGTCTCTCAAAAGGTGGCGCAGGACTGGCTTGAACGTGTCGATAAGATTTTCGGTGCCTAAGCGCAGATACATGCCGCTGAAATGGGGGCTGGTCGGATCTAAGGCGGGGGGCAGCATGGTCTATCCTATCCAGAGGCGGCGTAGATCTATCCGCTAGAGCATATGCCTGATGCAGGCGCGCGCCCTTATATAACTCCGGCAAAGGCCGCTGTTACGCACGTATAAGGTGAGACATCACGGCGCCTGAGGTTGCGTCGCATCCGCAGAGTAGCCGCAGTCAGTTGCCGCCTCATGCGAAAGCGACCAGGGCACCGACATGAACAAATGGCCGGATTTGGGAAGCGGAAGGGCGTTCTGGATGACCGCTTTTGGGTCGTGTCGCCGGGCTTCTGACGACGGGTTTCGACCAAAATTCGTCGTTCGCCGGTCGCGCTTCCACCGACAGCTTCTGCCAACTCACGTCGTTCCGGTGTGGCGCTGAGACCGTCAGCTTACGGTTGCTCGGCGTTGAAGGAGCATGGACACTGGTCTTCTGGGAGCCAGCCCCAGGGGCTCGGGTCGATGGTGATCCTGCCGAGCGGGCGCGACATGAGCATTCTCATCGCCGAACGCGCGGCCATGGCTGATCTGCCTGACGACTATGCGATGGGATTGGTCTATGCGGTCATCCCTATGCGGCAATCCTGCCTCGGGCCGATCCCGCTGCAGCATCGCGTTTCCGGCCAAGGAAGCACCGATCTGGATCGGCTCGCCGGCTTGCGCGCGAGCGCTGCAAGTGCGCGCGGCGTGAACTTCCCGGTCTAGGCGTCGTGTTCAGCTGTCGAGATGCTCGCGCACATAATCGGCGTGGTCACGCAGCGGCTCGACGCACAGGCGATACAGGAACCAGCAGGCGTAGCGGATGTCGTGCCCGGCATAGGCCCATGGACTATACAACCCATGGGCAATGCGATGGCGAAGGGCAGGACCTTCGGCGCGGTCGAACAGATTCTCGATCTCGAAGACCGCCGCTTCGCCGAGCATCGCCTCGAGCGTTTCGCGGTAGGGCCCATCGGACTTGAGGAGCAGGCTCAACGTGGCGCTCGACTGGGTCTGATCGGGCTTGAAGCGCGTGATATCGACATCGGCGCTGACCAGCAGGTGGCGCAGCAGCGGTTCGAGCTGAAGCACCAGCAGATGCGCGGCCTCGACGAAATCGGCATTGAAGAAATGCGCGAACCCTCGGCCGAAGAAAGAGGCATGGCCGTGTGGCACATGCGGACTGAGCGCCGCCAGGCGGGTCAGCACGCGTTCGTCGGGCTGGTGGTCGAGCACGATCTGAATTCGCGCGGGCTCGATCTGCCCGCCCGCGACGAGGATGCGGCGCAGCTCTTCATGCTGAAGGATCTGGTGGCGCAGATTGCCCTCGTCAGGAGACTGCCCGAAATCGATCGCCGGCAGGCGCGAGGCGAGCTTGAACTTGGGATCGAAGATCCGCGGTGCGAACAGTCCGGCAAAGGGCGTGCGCGCCAGCGATTCCGCGGCCGCGGCACGCAGACCAGTAATGTCGGGCGATCGGCTTTGCTCGGCGAAGAGCAGCAGCGAGGCCGTGCGATCGAGCCCGGCCAAGCTCTCCCGGGTCAGATCGGCGAGATCGTGGACGTCAATCCGCTCGCGCGGCGGTGCCATGAATTCGCCGATCCGGCCTTGCGCGCGCACTAGCCGGGCCTGCAGCTCGGCGCGTCGCTCGTTGGTCCCCTTGAAGCGACGCAGCACCGCGATCGCCTCCTCAAGCCAATGGGCCTCGTGCATCGGACTCTTGGCGAACCGATCCGCGGTGCGGACATGGCATTCGGCAAGGGCGGCCACGGCCCGGTCCGCATCGCCCTTGCGCTCGGCGATGCTGTAGGCGCGTGCGGCAGTTTCCCAGACCTGAGTTTGCGCATGGTCCGGGCGATGCAGCCCGCTCGTCGCGGCAAACTTCTCGGCTGCCTTGGCGAGGGCGCTGGGCGACGCCAACCGAAAGTCGAGCGCAAGTTCAACGGCGGCTGCGAAGCCGGATGCGTCGCCATGACGGCGCGCCTGCTCGCGCACCTTGCGCGCGGTCGCGATCAATAGGGTGGTATCGTCCTGCACCCAGCCGAGCTGGCGCTGGATCACGCAGGCGCGACGCAGCAGGTCGAGCGCGGCCGCGCTGCGCGCACCGCCACGGCCGCCGCGCATGCCCAGGAGGCTTTGCAGGCAGTCGAGATAGCCGCGAATGGCCAGCCTCCCAGCGTCCGGCCGTTTGGCGAGATACCATCCGAGATCGGCGAGCCGAGCGCGCAACGCCGGATGCGCGACGGTCGGCGCGAACGCGGCGAAAATCTCCGCCTGCGCACCCCGATAGGCATCGGGTCCGGCGCTTGAGCCGAAGGTCATCTGCAGCAGCGGCGCGAAGGCCCGCAGCGGCTCGCTGGCGCACAGGATCATCGAGCTGGCGCCAGCAAGCGCGTCATAGGCAGCAGCGCGATCGACATCCCCGGCTTCGATCGCCGCATCGCGCGCCTTGGCAAAGCTGTTCCAAAGATCGCCGCAGTCGACCGAGCGAATGGCCGCGACCAGCGCGTCGGCACCGGACTCTTGCAGCGCTTGGAGCGAAACGACGGGCGATGGTTCGGTCATCTGCGGCAGGGCCTAGAGCGCGGCGATCGCCGGCATATAGCGCAGCTCAAGGAAATTCCTGGCGAACTCGAGCCCAAGGCCCGCGAACTCGCCGACCAATTGGGGGTGGAGCGCTTTCTTCGCGGGATCGGCATATTCGGCGAGGTTGGTCGACATGAAATGGGCGGCCGCACCGAAGCCGAGCGCGCGAGCGGCGGCCAGCGTCTCGAAACAGCCTTCCAGAACCAGACAGTCCTTGAAGGATTGCTTGCCGGTGGCCGCTGGGGCGGTCGCGGTGATTACGCGTTGGCTGGCCTTCTGGATCGCCTGATCGGTCGTGTCGGCGGTGATCGCCGCCGAAAGATACCGCGCGACGAGATTGTCCGCGAGCGTTTCATATGCCGACGGCGCGGGAAGGGCAGGTACGGGCGCGACAGCGCCGAACGCGAGCATGATCTCGTGCATCTGCTGGACCTTGGCGTTGAGCGCCGCGATCGAGGCCGTACCGCTCTTCTGAACCTCGGCGAAATTGTCCGTCAGTTCGTTGGTGATCTGCTCGGGCAGGACCAGCGTCAGGCTTTTTGCCTCAACCAACTCGACAAGCTTGACCGCTGCACGCGCATGGTCGCGGCCGAACGCATCGCGATGCCCGCGCACGATATCGAGCAGCGCGCAGGTATCGAGATAGAGGAGCGGGACGCCCGCGCTCGCGATCCCGGTCGCCACTTCGGCAACCAAGGTCATCGGCTCTCGTCGTAACGCTCGAGTAATTCGATGCCGTTGCCGAAATCGGCGGTCAGATCCGCTGCGATGGTTTCTGGCCAGTGGAGCTCGTCGACCAGCCATTTCTGCAGGACTTCCTGCGGCAGGCGCGCGCCCTCCTGATGCACGGCGATGATGAAGTCGAGCCAGCGCCGGCGATCGAGCGGATGCGATGCGCCGCTCCCCTTGTTCGCCAGATTGGAGAAGCTCTGGAGCTGGCGCGTTGCGGCGGCGCTGATCCAGTCGGTCAGGTCGCGCTGGTCGGCGGTGAGGTTCAGTTGCAGGCCGAGCGCTTGCGCCGCGGGCGCTAGCCGCTGTCGGTGAAAGTCGACCAGCAATGCATTATACTCGGGCATGGTGAGCTGCCCGAGATGCTCGGGCACGATGTTGCCGATGCTGGCTTGGCCATCGTACCAGGCCACCGAAAGGTCGGCGTTCGGCAAGTCGCCATTGCGATAGGCAAACAAGACCGACGTTCCGCCCGGTGAGAAATCGAGTTCCCGATCGCGCAGGAATGTCCAGCTATCCGTGCTGGCCGCGAGCAGCGCCTCGCGCAATTCCAGGAACTGGTCGCGATCCAGCGCGATCTTAGCTTCGCGATATTGTTCGATCATCTGTGGTTGCTTTCGGCGCAGTAGGTCGGAGGCCAATCACCCTATGACGTGAATCGCGATTTGGTCGAGCCCGGCCTGATCGCGATCCAGCATTATTTCGAATTTGAAACTTATGTGTCTGACTTTGATGCGGTGGCTGTTCAGAGCTCACGATCGGCTTAGGAGGGGCCCATCTCACGCACCCCAATGGAGGGCGCGTTTTTGACGCTGGCTTGATCAGCGGGAACGGCAGGTTGTCGCCATCCGGGTGTCGGAAGCGGACAGTCCGGATCGTCCGCAACCTTGGTCATTAATGGGCCTTCACTGCCAGGCGTACGCCCGGTTTTGGCGTAGCCGGACATTCGTAGTTGCGACGCTGTACGGCAAAAATGTCCCACTTCTTGCTCTTCCGCGGTCGCACGCCGGGGCATAGCGCCGACGTGAATGGATGACCGAAGTTGGGGAGCGCGAAACGGAGGCGGAATGGCCATAACTGGGTCATGCGAGCCGATCATTTGGCGGCATCGTCATTCGTTGTTGCTTGTGTAGCGGCAAGGATAACTCGGATGGTTTCTGCGGGCATGTCCCACATGGGAAAGTGGCCGCTTGACTCAAACCAGTGCAGTTGCGCGGAGGGAAACGCCGCCATTGCCCGCGCCGCCTGCCTTGGCAGGCAGAGCCTGTCATGCTTGCCCCACCCGATCACGATATGGCCGGTGCTATCGGCCGCGGGTCCGATCTGCTCGGGACCTGACGCAAGGCTATCGACCAGCGCATCGAACGTCGGGGTCAGGCTAAGACCCTTCAGCTCAGTTCCCACAATCTCCGGATCGAGCGCCCACGGATGCGCGGACAGCTGGGCCAGCAGTGCGGTGCGTGACGCAGCATTCTGGCTGAGCATCGGCAGACCGGGCCGGATCGCCCGCAACAAGCGGCCCGAAAGGCCTATGGTGATTTTGAAGAAGGCACGCTCCCAGCCGCGCCAGAACCCGCCCGGATCGAGCGCGACGACGTTTCCGACGACACCGCGCCGAGCGAGTTCGAGCACCAATCGCGCGCCCATCGAACTGCCGACGACATCGATCCCCGTCAGCTCGTTGCTCTCAATGTAACGCTGCACGCTGCTGACCAAGCCGTCAAAGGTACCGCTATCGTGCTCGACCGGCGTCGCGCCATGCCCGGGGAGGTCGACCGCGATTACTGTGCGGCTGACGCTGAGCCCATCCAGAACGGTGCTCCACGATTGCCAGCTACCTCCCAAGCCGTGGATCAGTAACAGCTTGCGACCGGTGCCGCGCTGGATATGGTTCATCTCGGATCACCTGTCTTATTGAAACAGCTCAACGATCACGGCCGGTGCGTGGGGCCAGCGGCCATCACGAAACTGCTGACTCAAGGGAGAAGTTTTCGCAGCGGCGAGATCGGCCCTTTGAAATGTCCAATTACAAGCGTTCACTGCTCGAAGGCGCTGGAGGTGACCTGGACGTCGCCTCTGGATTTCTTTGGCCTGATAAATCGAGTTAGATGCCGTGTGGAAATCTCGACTACGGCAGATGTGCCGCTTCGATCGGACCGGTCAGCCTTTGTCGCGGCAACGTTGCGGTGTGCTGAAGCGTCTTGAGGGTCCATGCCAATCGATCCGACCCTCAATCGTCTGCTGACCGCCCTCGAGGTGGCGCCGCATGCCTTTTCAGTGTGCCGGATCCAGTCCGGTTGGCGAATGAGCTTTCCGGTGTTCAAGGCGGTCACGGTCCATTTCGTGCTGCGCGGATCGGGACATGTCCAGGCTGGCGAGAGGGCGCCGGTTCCATTTGCTCCATCGAGTGTTCTGGTCGTGCCGGCGTTGCAGCCACACTGGGTCGGGGACGCTGATGTAACCGCCGCGACCGGCGCTGCGGCCGACAAGTGCGAGCTGATCGGTGACGGCCTTGTCGAGTTCACCGCGGGCAACGGCGCCGACGACACACTGCTGCTGTGCGCCGCGCTGTCCGCGCCGGACCAGGCGGCGCTCGGTCTGTTCGACCTGATGCGCTGGCCGGTGGCCGACGACCGCGCGGCAAGCGGCGTGCCGGCTGCGATCATCGATGCCATGCGCCACGAGGTCACCAACGCCGGGCTGGGGACTCAGGCGATGTGTCAGGCGCTGATGAAGCAGGCGCTCATCACGCTTCTGCGCCGGCACTGGTCGCAGGCGGACAGGTCCAGCGTCCTCGATGCGCTCCATCACCCCCGGCTTGCCCGCGCGATCGCCGCCATCATCGAGCAACCCGGGGCAAACCACAGTGTGGGCAGCCTTGCCGATCTCGCCGGCATGAGCCGGGCGTCGTTCTCCGATCATTTCTCGCGCACCTTCGGCCAGGGCCCGATCGACTTCGTGCAAAAGGCGCGGTTGCGGGTGGCGGCGCGGTTGCTCAGGGTTACCGACCTTCCGATCAAGGCCATTGCTCAAAGCGTAGGCTATGGCGGATCGCGGCCGTTCTCTCGCGCGTTCGAAGCGACCTATGCCATGTTGCCATCGGCGTACCGGCTGGCACCGCTCCCGTCGCCGATACATCCAGACGACGCAGATCAATCGTCTGCAAGTCACCGATCGTCCAGATTGACCGCCTCGCTGTCCAATCCTTGAGCGACTAGGGAACGGGTCAATCGACGAGCCGTCCTGCCAGAGACCCTCGCGCATGTGTGCCTTTGGTCACCATGAGAGGATTGCCCATGATTACCGATCGCCGCACCATTCTGACCGGGGCCGCCGCTGCCCTAGTCGCCGCTCCCGTCATGGCGATGGCGCAGCAGCGCCGAGTGGAAACGGACCCGGCCATGATGCCGATGCCTGATGTCTCCGGCACGCGCACGCACACTCAATTCGAAATGGGCGTGTTCGGCCCCGCAATGCTGTCACTGGCGACCAGCCAGATCGCAGTTGACCGGGCGCGGAAGGCCGACGCGCGCGAGTTTGCCGGTTTCGAGCTGACCGAGGCGGTCGCCGTCACGACCGTGCTGAAGCAGCTAGGCAATACGCCGCCGCCGTTGGACGCCAAGGCGCAGGCGACGCTGGACAAGATTCGCTCGGCGGCACCCGGTGCGGCGTTCGACCGCGCGTACATCGACGCCCAGTACGAAAACCACGTGTTTCTGCGCGATCTCGCCACCGCCTACCTGGCCAGCGCGGCGAATACGAGCGACATGATGGAGATGCACGGACGCCATCTCGCGACGCTCGCGCTGGCGACGTTCAAGGAGCATACGATGATCACGCAGCGTATCGCGCACGAACTCCGCGTCTGACGAGAAGACCGGTCTCCTCTTCGCCGGAGCAGACCTCCCCCATCAGCTCCGTTTTAAAATTGGAGATTCCGCCATGCCTGACGACATCAAACGCGCGCCTGTTCCATTTACCCCCAATGTCGAAGTCCGCGCTGAAGACGAGGCCGAGACGATCCAGGGGTTGAACGAGCAGATCCGCCTTATCCAGGAAACGACCGCCAAGGATTATGGCACCGCGGTTCGCGGCGTTCATGCCAAGGGCCACGCAATCGTAAAAGGCAAGCTTGAGGTGCTGCCAGGAATTGCGCCGGAACTTGCCCAGGGGCTGTTCTCGACGCCCGGCAGCTACGACGCCCTGCTGCGCTTCTCGACTTTGCCCGGCGACCTCCTCGACGACAGCGTCAGCGTGCCGCGGGGTCTTGCCATCAAGCTGTTCGATGTACCCGGCGAGCGGCTGCCTGGATCGGAGAACGACACCACCCAGGATTTCATCCTGGTCAACGGCCCGGCATTCGCGTCGCCGACGCCCAAGGCGTTCCTCGCCAACCTCAAGATGCTCGCTAAGACCACTGATGTTGGCGAGGGCCTGAAGAAGGGGCTGTCGGCGACGATGCAGACGCTTGATGCGGCATTGGAGACGGTTGGCATCCAGAGCCCGACGATCCAGACGCTGGGCGGCGCACCTAACACCCATCCGCTCGGCGAGACCTACTACACACAGGTGCCGTTGCGGCATGGTGGCTACATCGCCAAGCTGTCGGTCGCGCCCATCTCGATCAACCTGACCGAGCTCGCCGGCAGCAAGGTCGATACTTCCGGCCGTCCCGATGCCCTGCGCGAGGACATGGGAGAGGTGCTGATCGAGCAGGACAGCGTCTGGGAGGTGCGCGTCCAGCTCTGCACTGATCTAGAGAAGATGCCGGTCGAGGATACCTCGGTGGTCTGGGACGAGAAGGTGAGCCCTTACGTGGCCGTCGCACGGCTCACTGTGTTGGCGCAGCTCGGCTGGGAGCGGGGCCTTAGCGAGCATCAGGAGCAGGCGGTCGCATATAGCCCGTGGCACGGCCTGACGGCTCATCAGCCGATCGGCGGTGTCAACCGTGCTCGCAAGCTGACCTACGAGCGGTCAGTGCAATTCAGGGGCGAGCGAAACGGCTGTCCGGTTCACGAGCTTCGGACGATTGGCGATTTGCCAGCTCAGGGCATGACGATCGATTGAGCGCAGACCTGAGGCGCTGGATCATGATCCGGCGCCTCAAACCCATATGCGGTGGAGATCGCGCACGTGATCCGAGATGATCCGAACCTGCGTCCGATCACTGGCAACTGGATCGTGATCATCCAAGCTACCTATGGCCGATCGCCTTGGTGAACGAATGTCCGGAGCAGGGAGCGGGTCGCAGGTCATTAAGTGACCGGATCTGGGTCGGCTCAGACCTCAGTGCGTTCGGCCAGTTCCAAAGCGTCCTCCACGTCAACGCCCAAGTAGCGGACCGTGCTGTCGATCTTGGCATGGCCGAGAAGGATCTGAACGGCTCGGAGATTGCCAGTCGCCTTGTAGATGATCGATGCTTTCGTACGCCGAAGCGAGTGCGTCCCGTAATCCTGAGCCGGAAGGCCGATGCCGACCACCCACTCGTGCACGAGGCGGGCATATTGCCGCGTGCTCATGTGAGCCATGTAGTCGTTTCGGCTCGGGAAGACGAAGTCGTTCAGTGTCCCGCCGCGCCGCTCCAACCACGCCCGCATCGTCTTTCGTGCCGTGTCCATCAGCTCGAACTGGACCGGTCGTTTGGTCTTCTGCTGAACCACGACGGCGCGGTCGCGGACGCGCCCGCCGGAAACGACATCGCCGATCCGCACCCTGACCACATCACAGCCGCGCAGCTTGCTGTCGATGGCGAAGTCGAACAGCGCTCGGTCGCGCAATCGTCTATGCTGGTCAAGCCAGAAGCGAATGGCCCAGACCTGTTGCTGTTTCAGCGCCCGCTTCGCACCGATAAGCCGGCCCTCGTTCCAGGGTCGAAGTTCGTGAAAGGCGGGGTCCATCGACGAGTGGCCCATCGATCATCTCCATCGGGACGGACCGGCCAATCGAGCGTACGCAGGCGCGGTAAACCGACGGTTCGGAAATTTGGTTGATCGGCCGTCGGTGATGCTGAACAAGCGGCCGGTTTCGGGCGGCGCCTCTTAGGCTCTGAGCGGCCGGATGTGGGTCGCAACAGACAGAGACCTACCGAAAGCGCCGACACGGCTGCAGCGGCTGCTGGCGGTGCTTCGAAATAAGCGATTGCGGCGATCGAAGACGGTGCCGAACTGCGAGAACGCGCGGCCGTACACGGCGTCAGGCGTGACGCATTTTGGCCGATAGTCTAACCGAACCCTGGAAGGTTTCACGAGAGGTCCTCGAAGATCGAACGACGAGCGCCCGGACGCCTGGGTTCGTCACGATGAGCGTCGTCCATAAACCGCCTGGAGGCGGAGTCGGCCAAGGCGTCTTCGTTCAGCATTTTCTCGATCCGCTCCAGCATGCGGCCCGCGGCATCCTGTATGGCCTGGTCGTCGGGGAAGAGGTACGATATCGACGTAGTTGGTCCTCGAGCAGGCCCAGGTGTGGAAATGCGAAGGAAAGAGTGAACGCTGCTTGGCGAACGCCTTGTCGAAGCGTCTTCTAGGGTCGCGTCGAGCTTCATCCAGCATCAGCGCCCTTTCGCCAGCAGTCAGCACGGCGTCAAATGCGGATTCTCCGATGAAGCTGACGTCGGTGTGTTCGCGCAGGACGCGCTGCAGATCGTCGATAAGGCCCGCCAGCCGATCATGTGTAGCGCGATATCCTTCCTGGGTCCCTGCAAGGTCATGGAGCGATCATCGGATCGTCACCGCATGGCAGTCAATCTATGGCGTGAGCGTCGCTAGCCGACTGGCTCGAGTGCAAACAGTCGTTTCGCTATCGTTCCAAAGCTGGCAAGGGCGCCGGCCCTCTGTTGGAGCGTGAATGTCCCGCGTCGTCCTCTATGCCCGTTACTCGTCCGATCGGCAGCGTACGGCTTCGATCGAGGATCAGCTGCGACTGTGCCGTGACCACGCGATGGCCCGAGGATGGAAGATCGTCGGCAGCTACAGCGACGAGGCAATGTCGGGTGCCAGCCTGAACGGGCGGCCTGGTATTCTCGCCATGCTCGATGCCGCTAGGGAAGGGAGCTTCGAGATCGTCAGCGCCGAGGCGCTGGATCGCCTGTCACGGGACCAGGAGGATGTCGCCCGGCTGTTCAAGGCGCTCCGCTTCGCTGGAGCGAAGGTATCGACGGTCACGGAGGGGGACATCGACGAACTGCATGTCGGTTTGAAGGGTACGATGAACGCATTGTTCCTCACCGACCTTGCGAACAAAACCAGGCGCGGGCTCAGGGGACGGATCGAGAAGGGGCGTTCGGGCGGCGGTCTCTGTTATGGCTACGATGTGCGGGTCGATCCGGGAGGGGACGCCGGCGGCCGGATCGTCAATGAAGTGCAGGCCGTCATCGTCCGGCGGGTGTTGACCGACTATGCTGACGGGGCGACTCCCCACGCGATTGCCGACTGCCTCAACAGAGAGGGCGTACCGGGGGCTGGCTGCCGGCCCTGGAACGCATCGATGATCCGCGGCCATCGCGCGCGGGGCAGTGGCATGGTCAACAACGAGCTCTACGTAGGCGAGTTGGTGTGGAACCGGCAGCGATTCGTCAGGCATCCTGAAACCGGACGGCGCGTATCGAGGATCAACCCCGAGAACGAATGGGTGAGGCGGAGCGTGCCGGCACTGCGGATCGTCAGCGACCGGTTATGGCAGGCGGTAAGATCGCGGCAGGCAGCGATCAAGCAACGCAGCACGGCCATCAGCGACGGCGTCCGCCAATCCCGCGAGGCTGCCACGATTGACCCAACGAGGGCGCCGGCACCGTTGCGGCGGCTGCTCATCTGCGGAGAATGTGGTGGCGGTGTCGGTCTGCTCGATCGTGGACGCTATGGCTGTATCGATCGTGTGCGGCGCCCGGGATGCGGCAACGCTGTATCGATCCATCGCTGCGATATCGACATGCGGGTGGCCGAAATACTGTTGGAGGAGTTAAAGCGGCTCGATCAGGACCTAGAAACGTGCAATGACCACGATGATCCACTGCTTTGGGAAAAACAGCTGTCGCTGGTTGCCGATCGCAATGACCTCGCCGAAGTCGAGCGCGGTCTCGCTGGCTTTCTTGCGGCGATCGAAGACGGTCTCTACGTGCCCGCCATGAAAGCGCGGATGGAGCGTCTCAATTTCGAGGGGATTAAGCTGCGCGGCCGGATTTTGGTCGCATCGACGATAGCGGACGCGGAGCAGGCGGCGGCGCTGCGGCGTCGTGCGGCATTGGGCCAGATGGTCCACCGGGCCGCTGCTGGCAGGGCAGGGGACGATGATGCCAGCCGTCTACGCGATATGTTCGGTCCGCTCGCGCTGCTGCCGACAGGCCAGCGCGGCGAGTGCCGGCTGGTCCATGTTGGCAAGCCGATCAGCCGTTGATTGACGAGCCTCGCTCGACGTTTTGGTCGCTTGGCGTTTATCTGCCTGGCCGCCGATTTGCCCAGGGCCGGATGAAAGAATAAGATCCCGCAATGAGCGAGAGATCAGGGAAAAGTGATACCGCCATCGATGGAAACGAAGGCTTGGCACCTTCGTCGCAAGCGAAGTGGGAGGCAGCGCGTACTGGTCGATGCACGGCGGAACAAGCTGATGAGCTTGGCTGCCTGCTCGGGCGAATGACGTCGGAAAACTTCCCGGAGGCAGTCGAATATGGTTGCCCGAGAGGGCAAGAGGTTTGGTAGGATTACTGGCGACGTGCACGTTTCTTCCGTCACCGTGCCAAGCATGCTTTGCGAGTCAGTGTCGGTCGGCTATACGATAAATCAATGACTTAGGGTCAAATGCAGGTACTTATCGATTGTCGGTAACGGTCAAATCCCGTCCCCGCAACCAAATCTCACGATAGCCCCGGCGGATAAGCCGGGGCTTTCTGCGTTTCGGGCACATCACGGTGGTCATCTCCGCCCATGGGCTCGTACGGCGCTCGCGCCAAACAGACGCAGCGGGACTGCTTCTCCCATCGCACGATAGCCCGCCTCGTTGGGATGAAGGTGATCGCCGCTGTTTCACTGTCGGGAACCAAAGGTGCGGTCAGCATTGCCACAGCTCATCTGCGTCGGCGTTCATCAAGGCCGGCAACGCCAAGCCGAAACGTATCGGTAGCAATGACGATACCGCTGCAGTTGTTCAGTGCCCAGTGACATCGAGTCCGAGATGCTGGTCCGGGCGATGCAGTGCAGCATCACTTATTTCGGTGGCCTCGATACGCGGGGTTTTAATCAGAATAGCGTCGATTTGTCATCGAAGCGATCAATCATGACTGCAAATATACTCGATGATGGTCGGTACAAAATAACCGGCAACAGCGTGCAACGTAATGCAAGTGAATACAATACGGTGATGCGCCTAGTTCTGCACAAATATTATCAGCCGATGATGGGTGGCCTTATACATCGAAAGAACGCCTGGATATCAGCGGCTAGCAATTCGGGCTTTTCCAAAGCGGCGAAATGTCCGCCGGTGGGGAGGGGGGTGTAGGTCTGGACATGAAAAACGCGGTCGAGCCAGGAGCGGGGAGGCATCGCGATTTCGTGTGGAAACACCGCGACGGCGAGCGGAGGACGGATCCGCTCGGTCGGGGCAAAGACCAGCGGGCGGCGCCGGTTTTCCTTGTAGAGACGGAGCGACCCGTTGAGATCGTTGCCGAACCAGTAGAGGCAAATGTCGGTGAGAAGATCGTCGAGCGATATGACGCTTTCGAGATCGCCGTTGCAGTCGCTCCACGATCTGAACTTCTCCGTCACCCAGGCGGCCAGTCCGATGGGGGAGTCGGTGAGGGAGAAGGCCAGGGTCTGCGGCTTCGTGCCATGCAGAGCGGCGTAAGCGCCCTCGTCCGCCGACCATGCCGCGACATGATCCAGATACGCTTGCTCGTCGGGCGTGATGGGGGGGGCGTCGTCGCCCAAGGGCGGACGGTAGCTGCCCGGGACGAAGTTGAGATGGATGCCGTGCACGCTGTCCGGGAACAGCCGGGCGAGCCAGGTCGATACGCCGGCGCCGATGTCACCCCCCTGTGCCCCAAACCGATCGTAACCAAGCCGAAGCATGAGCTTTTGCCATAGCATTGCGATCTCCCGCGAACTCACACCCGGTCGCGTGGGCGCAGGCGAAAAGCCGTAACCCGGCAGCGAGGGGACGACGACGTCGAAGGCGTCCGCAGGATCGCCGCCATGCGCGCCGGGATCCGCCAGAAGGGAAATCAGGCGTTCCATCTCGACGAACGACCCCGGCCAGCCATGAGTTACGATGATCGGTAGCGGCGCCGGCCCGACGCCCCGCCGATGAACGAAATGGATCTCTTGATCGTCAATCGTCGTCTTGAACTGCGGCAATTGGTTGAGCCGTCTTTCCTGTGCCCGCCAATCGAACCGGTTCAGCCAGTAATCGGCCAGGCGTCGCATGAACGCCAAGCTTGCGCCGTCGTCCCAACCGTCGGCATCGAACGAGCTGGGCCAGCGCACCGTGCGAAGCCGCTGTGCCAGATCTTCGAGCTCGGCTTCGGGCACGGCAATCGTGAATGGAACGACGGGCATGATGGGCTCCCAAGTAGCGACGACGTTATCGTGTTCGATGCCGCGCGCGACGACGCCGGCGACGCCGCGCATCGCGACGCGACGCCGGTCGTCCGCCTCGACCTATGCGCGACCGCCATTGGCGATGAACGCATCGACCCGCGTTTCGAGCACCTTGAGCGGTAGCGCCCCGGCGAGCAGGATGGCGTCGTGGAAGCGGCCGATCGAAAAGCCCGCGCCGAGGGCAGCCTTCGCCTTCTCGCGCAGACGCAGGATGGTGACCTTGCCGACCATATAGCTGCTCGCCTGGCCGGGGGAGACCGCATAGCGTTCGATCTCCTGCGTCGACAGCGAGATGGGGTCGCCGTCGATGCCGCTGAGCGTCGCGATCGCTTTCTCGCGGCTCCAGCGCTTGGCGTGGATGCCGGTGTCGACGACGAGCCGGCCGGAGCGGAGCAGCGCGTCGTGGATATAGCCGAGCTCCCAGGCCGGCTGGTCCTTGTAGAAGTTCATCTCGTCGGCGAGCTGTTCGGCGTAGAGCGCCCAACCCTCGATATAGGCGCCGAAGAACAGGATCTTGCGGTACAATGGCAGCGCCGATTCACGCTGCAGCGTGAGCTGGAGATGATGGCCGGGGACGCCTTCGTGGAAGGTGGTCGTCGGCATGTCCCAGAACGGCGCCTCCGCCGTGTCGCGCAGGTTGAGCCAGTAGATGCCGGGGCGCGTGCCGTCGAGGCTTCCTTCCGTATAATGGGTCGAGGAAGCCGCCTCGGTCGCCGCGGGGATGCGGCGGATCTCGAGCGGCGTCTTGGGCAGCGTCGCGAAATAGGACGGCAGCCGCCGTTGCATCGCCTGCACCAGCGTATTGAGGTCGGCGATCTCCTTGGCCTTGCCGGCGTCGGTGTTGGGATAGAGGTAGCGCGGGTCCTTGAAGAGGCCGGCGTAGCGCTCCGCGACGGTGCCCTTGGTCATGCCGAGCTTGCCGAACAGCGTGTCGGCGCGCGCGCTGAGTTCCCGCGTGACGTCGAGCCCCATCTGATGGACCGCATCGGGCGACAGATCGCTCGTCGTCGCGGCGCGCAGCGATGCGGCATAATAAGCGTCGCCATCGGGCAGCCGCCAGACCCCCGCATCGTGCACCGCCTTCGCGCGCAGCGTCGTGAGCAGCGCCATCTGCCGGTCGAGCGCGGGGACGACGCTTTTGTCGTAGATCGCACTGGCGCGGGCCTGCCAGTCGCCGGCGATCCCCTTCGCCTGCGCGCGGGTCGCGAGCGAGGTGACGAGCGTCGAGGATGCGGCGGGCTGGCGCAGCACCTTCATCTGCGCCAGCGCACCATCGATCGCGAAATCGGGCGGGACGACGCCAAGCCCGGCATCGTGGCGGACGCGCTCGATCTCCTGATCCATGACGACGGCGAAGGCGTCGAGGCGGGACAGATAGGCCTCGCAGTCCGCCGCGGTCGCGATCGTATGCTGGCTGTCGAGGAAGTCGGGCGTACCCGAATATGCGCCGCTCAATTGCGACAGGACATAAGGGCTGCCGGCACCGGTGCCGCCATAAGCGAAGCGGCGATCCGCGGCGTCGGTCGCTTCGGTGTCGTAGAGGACGGCATCGTAGTTGATCGCCGCCGGGGCGCTCAATTGCGTGCGATCGATGCGGCGGAGCTGGCCGAGCTGCTCCGTCACCACGCGCTTGCGCCGCGCGAGGGCGGCCGGCGACGCGTCGTCGAGCCGGCGCTTCGCCGCCGCCCGCGTGCCGGTATCGACGCCGAGCGACGTCGCCAGCGTCGGACTTTCGTCGAGCGCGGTCTGGTAGAATTGGTCGAGCAGGTGCGTCAATGCCGCATCGGCTGGACCGGCCGCTGTGGTCGCCGCAGCGGAGGCACCGCGCGACAAGGCCAGCGTCGCAGCGGAGCCCAGACAGAACAGACGGCGATCGATCATCCGTGTTTTCCTTTTCGGCGCAACAGCTTCGGCCAGACTGCCGGGCGCATTGCCGGTGCCGCTATATCGAGCGGATCCGGGATGCGACAGCCACGCGACACCATGCCGTCAGTGCGGCAATGCGGGTTGGCATCGGCTCGGCCGGCCGCGCGTCACCTGTTCAGCGCGGAGCGGATACCCGCCACACGACATTGCCGGCGTCGTCGGCGACGAGCACGGCCCCAGTGCGGTCGACGGTCACGCCGACCGGGCGGCCGCGCACCTTGCTGCCGTCCGCGGTCAGGAAGCCGGACAGAAAGTCCTGCGGTTTGGCGGAGGGACGGGCGTTCGTGAACGGGACGAAGATCACCTTATAGCCGTTAAGCTCGTCGCGGTCCCAACTGCCGTGTTCGCCGATCAATGCGCCGCCGCGATATTTCGCGGGCAGGCTGCTGCCGGTGTAGAAGGTGAGGCCGAGCGCGGCGACATGGCTGCTTAAGGCGTAATCGGGCGGGATCGCGCGCGCGACGAGATCGGGACGCTGCGGCATGACGCGGGGATCGACGTGCTGGCCATAGTAACTATACGGCCAGCCGTAGAAGCCGCCTTCGCGCACCGAGGTCAGATAGTCGGGGACGAGGTTCGGCCCCAGTTCGTCCCGCTCGTTGGCGACGACCCACAAGGTGTTGGTGCCGGGATAGAAATTGGGGCTGTTCGGATTGCGCAATCCGGATGCGAACACCCGCGACCGGCCGGTCGCACGATCGATCTCCCAGACCGCGGCGCGGTTCTTCTCCGCCTCCATGCCGTTTTCGGTAATGTTGCTGTTCGACCCCACCGTTGCGTACAGCAGCGTGCCGTCGGGGCTGAGCGTCAGGCTCTTCGTCCAATGATGGTCGATCGGGCCGCCCGGCAATTCGGTCAGGCGCACCGGCGCCGCGGTGATCCGCGTCTGGCCGAGCGCATAGGAATAGCGCAGCACCGCGTCGGTCGCCGCGACGTACAGATAGCCGTCGGCGAAGACGACGCCGAACGGCGAGTTGAGATGACCGAGCAGGACGGTGCGCAATTCGGGGACGCCGTCACCGTCGGCATCGCGGAGCAGGGTGATCTGGTTGGTCGCGCCCTTGGGCTTGGCGCCGCTCTGGCCGGTGGCGCGCTTCTGCACCCAGGATACGATCGGGTTCTTCGGACGGGTGATCGGATCGAGATTGGGTCCCTGCGATTCGACGACGAGCACGTCGCCATTGGGCAGCGCGAGCATGTTACGCGGGTGGTTGAGATCGCGCGCCAATGCCTGCACGCGCAGGCCGGCCGGCGCGGTGGGCGTCTCGTTCGCGCCCCAGCCGACGACTTCGGCGACATGGATCGGCGGTACCAGATATTGCTGCGGCGCGGGCAGGACCGGATCGGGACCGATCTGGCTGTTGCGATCGAACTTGGCGCCGCCGTCGTTACAGCCGGCGAGCGCCAGCACCAGCGCGGAGGCGGGGCCGGCGAGGATCGTACGGGCGGCGGTCACGACCGGACCCCGACGCGATGCTTGTAGACGAGCGACCCGCCGAGCCAGGCGCTGATGCCGAGCAACAGCACCGAGATCACCGACAGCGTCAGTCCGGTCGGCACCACGCTGGTCCAGCCGTCGCGGCTGTGGACGAAGGCGTTGACGATCTCGATCACCAAGACGCTGAGATTGATGATCATATGCGGGGTCGCCGGGCGTGCCGCACGGACGCGGCGATCGCCGGCGTAATCGGTGATCCCGGTCAGCGCGGCGAGGCCGCCCATCACCAGTCCGGCGGTGATCAGCCAGATCGAGAAATTGCTCCACTGGACGTTGGCCGAACCGAGATAGGCGAGATCGGTGATCAACGCGCCGATGAAGCAGACGATCGGGAACGGCACCAGCATGGGATGCAGGGGGTGACCGAACAGCTTCGCCGTCGATCGCGGATTGCCCTCGTCGCGCGCGGCGCGATCTGACGGTGTATTGGCGCTCATCAGGCTACAGCGCAACGCACGACGATCCGTTCCCGGCCGGCAAAGATATGGGCAAGCTATTCTGCCGTATAAACGTCGATCAAGATTGTCCGGGGCAGGGGGCGACTGGCCGGATTATTTGCCGGTGACGCAACGGACCCCGATCCTGCCAGTTACCAGCCGATGATGAGACCGATTTTCCGAAGAGCAAGCCGCTGTGCCTGGATCGTTTGCGCCGGGCTGACGAGTGCAGCCGCGAGCGCGCAATCGGTGCCGACGATCGATACCGAAGATGCCACGTTGGGCAGCGCCGACGTGGGCGACGGCTGGATCCACCCGATGTTTTCCGTCGATGCGCGCAACGGCGATTTCGCGCGCGGCAATTACGATGACGATCGCGCCGATCTCGCCCGTCTGCCCGTCCATGCGCAGGTCGGCGCGGCGATCGATCTGTCGCGCGGCGCCGACGGCAAGACGACGAGTTGGCTGGTGCTGCGTTCCTCCAACGGCTTTCACGCGCCGAACCGAAGCGAGACGCGCACGCCGCGCGCCTGGTATGAGAGCAACAACCTCGCCGCTGTGGTCTTCGCACCGCTGAAGGGGCTGCGGACTGCCGCGGTCTATACGATCAAGACCAGCCCCAACCACGTATCGGGCACGACGCACGAGGCCAGTGTCTCGCTGGCCTATGCCGGCAAGGACGGCTTCGGCAGCATCTCGCCGACCTTCGTCGTCACGACGCGGACCAAGGGGGATGGCGGCGTCTATGCGCAGGCGGCGATCGAACCCGGCGTCGATCTCGGCAAAAGCGAACGCGCGCCGCGGTTCAGTGTGCCGCTCGCGGTCGGGACGGGCTGGCGCGGCTTCTACGGTGCGCAGAGCGGCGACCGCCTGTTCGGCAGCGCCGGGGCGGCGCTGGAGGCGCCGTTCCTGCTCGGCACGACGCACGGCACGATGCGCTGGGAGGCGCTGGCGCTGGTCCGCGACGATCGCCTCGCCGCGCTCAGCGCGCCGGACGGCGAGACCGGGACGGTGATCCCGCTGGTGACCTGGTCGCTGTCGGTGGCCTATTGATCGCGCGGGCGCGGCGACGAAGGCGCATGACGGTCCGGGCAGGATCGTGCATGATCGATGCGGGGCCCGCGCCGGGAAGGATGCTGCTGCAAACGTTATGAATGCGACCGATCAGACATTGCGCGAGCTCGGCTGGGACGATCATTTCGCCGGCCAGCTCTCGGCCGCGGAGGCGACGCAGACCCATGCGGTGCGGGTGATGGCGGTGCATCGCGGTCAGGTCGAAGTCGTCGGCGCGGGCGTCGACAGGCTCGTCTCTCCCTACGTGCAGGGCGCCAGACCGACCGACGATCATCCGACCGTCGGCGACTGGCTGCTGATCGCCGACGACACGCTGCTGCCCGTCCGCGTGCTCGCGCGCAAGAATCTGTTCAAGCGGCGCGCGCCGGGCGATGGCCGCAAGGAGCAGATGATCGCGGCCAACGTCGACACCGTCTTCATCGTCGCCTCGTGCAACCAGGATTTCAGCGTCGCGCGGCTGGAGCGCTATCTCGTCCTCGCCCGCGACGTCGGGGTGGAGGCGGTCGTGGTGCTCACCAAGATCGACCTGACCGAGACGGTGGCCGATTTCGTCCAGGCGATCCGCGCGATCGAACCCGATCTGGCGATCGAGACGGTCGACGGACGCGTGCCGGCGCAGGTCGCGCGGCTGGCGGCGTGGTGCGGGATCGGCCGGACGGTGGCGTTCCTCGGCTCGTCGGGCGTCGGCAAGTCGACCCTGGTCAACAGCCTGCGCGGGTCGGACAGCATCGCCACTCAGGCGGTCCGTGCGCATGACGACACCGGCCGCCACACGACGACGGTGCGGCGGATGCACCGGCTCGACCATGGCGGCTGGCTGCTCGACCTGCCCGGCATGCGCGAGCTGCAATTGTCGGAGGCGGCGGAGGGCATCGCCGAGGTGTTCGACGATTTCGCGCTGGCCGCGGCGGATTGCCGCTTCTCCAATTGCGCGCACGGCAACGAGCCGGGATGCGCGGTGCGGGCGGCGATCGCGGCGGGCACGCTGACCCGTGAGCGGTTCGACCGCTGGCGCCTGCTCGCCGCCGCCGAGAGCGCCAATGCGGCGCCGGTCTACAAGCGACGGCGCTGACGCGCGAGCCTGCGCCGACGGCGTTGCGGTGGCGGGCGGGCGCCTTTAGCTTGGGGCGCGATTGGGGAATGGGTCGATGGAAACGATTGGACGCGATCTCAACGAGATGCAGCGCATTCCGTTGGAGCCGGGCCATGTCCGCGCGATCCGCGCGACCGGCACCGAGCGTCGCTACCGCAAGGGTGAGCTGCTCGCCACGATCGGCGATCCGGCGGACCGGTTCGTCTATGTCGAGGCGGGCGAGATCGAGGTGGTCGATCCGTTCACCGGCGACCGGCTGGTGCCCTCGACGCTGGGGCCGACGCAGTTCATGGCGGAGATCTCGCTGCTGTCGGGGGGCAGCTGGTCGATGACGATGCGCGCGGCCGCCGATACCCGCGTCGTCGAGGTGCCGCGCGAGGACATGCTGCGGCTGATGGCCGAGATCCCCGAAATGTCCGACATCGTCATCACCGTGCTGGCGGCGCGGCGCCGGCGGCAGCTCGACGGGGGGACGGGCATGCTCGTGCTGGTCGGCGAGGAGGTCGATCGCGACGTCAGGCGGGTGGCGGAGTTCGCCGCGCGCAACCGCATGCCCTACCGCTCCTATCCGCTCGGCAGCGCGGATGCCGCGCGGGTGGCGGTGAGCTGCGGGACGCCCGCCGACACGCCGGTGGTGCTCT
This sequence comes from Sphingomonas sp. GW821-FHT04B01, assembly GCF_059420425.1. Taxonomy (NCBI): domain Bacteria; kingdom Pseudomonadati; phylum Pseudomonadota; class Alphaproteobacteria; order Sphingomonadales; family Sphingomonadaceae; genus Sphingomonas; species Sphingomonas sp. GW821-FHT04B01. Next base: position 34,743 of record NZ_JBWKTR010000012.1, read on the forward strand.
ACGGGCGCGACCTGATCGTCACCGAGCCGACGCCGGAGAAGGTCGCGCGGCTGCTCGGGCTGGACCGCGACCTGCCCGAGCATGAGGCGTTCGACCTGCTGATCGTCGGCGCCGGCCCGGCCGGCGTCGCGGCGGCGGTCTATGCCGGTGCGGAAGGGCTGCGCGCGCTCGTCGTCGACGAATGCGCGATCGGCGGGCAGGCGGGCACGTCGAGCCGGATCGAGAATTACATGGGGTTCCCAACCGGGATCTCCGGCGCCGATCTGGTCTGGCGCGGCGAGGTGCAGGCGATGAAGTTCGGCACGCGCTTCGTGATGCCGCGGCGGGTCGCGACGCTGGAAGCGTTGCCCGACGCGCAGTTCTGCGCGACCTTCGCCAATGGCGAGCGGGTGCGCGCCATGGCGGTGGTGGTCGCGACCGGGGTGCAATACCGCCGGCTGCCGCTCGACCGGCTCGCCGACCTCGAGGGCGCCGGCGTCTATTATGCCGCGACCGAGACCGAGGCACGCTACTGCCGCGAGGCGGAGGTGGTGGTGATCGGCGGCGGCAATTCGGCCGGGCAGGCGGCGATGTTCCTCAGCCGCAGCGCGCGGCATGTGCGGCTGCTGGTGCGCGGCGACAGTCTCGCGACGTCGATGTCGGACTATCTGTCGAGCCGGCTGCAGGCCGATCCGGCGATTACGATCGAATATGGCGCGCATGTCGCCGCCTTGCACGGCGACGACCGGCTGGAGGCGGTGACGATCCGCGACAAGGCCGGCGACCGGCGGCTGGAGACCTGCGCGATGTTCGTGATGGTCGGCGCGGCGCCCAACACCGGCTGGCTGGCGGAGCTGGTCGCGCTCGACGACAAGGGCTTCGTGCTGACCGGCGCGGACGCCGGCGCCGCCTCGCCCTACGCCACGTCGCGCCACGGCATCTACGCCGTCGGCGACGTGCGCGCAGGATCGGTCAAGCGGGTCGCCTCGTCGGTCGGCGAAGGCTCGGTCGTCATCTCCAAGGTATGGGACTACGTCCGTCGCTGATCCGCTGCGGGGGAGGGCTATCGCATATGGCGGCGGTAGTGAGGCTCGATCGGTTCCCTCCTCAGGCCCGTCACCCCGGACTGGTTCCGGGGTCCACCGGGCCGCAAGAGAACGGCACCATCTCAAGCCTGTCTCCTCGCCGCGGAGTGGACCCCGGAACTAGTCCGGGGTGACGGGGTGAGCTTGGAATGCGGGGGACCAATATGAACGTCGATATCCATATTTCCGCTCGCCGGTGGCGGGTCAGAATTCTGTGGCGCGCTCCGGGTGGAGGCGGTTGATGACGCTGTAGTTGATCGCCGTCCAATATTCCGAGCCTTCGCCGAGCAGATCGGCCTCCGCCGCGGCGATCGTCGCGCCATCCTTGCTCGCCAGAAAATCCTCGACATCGTTCATCGAGGCGAAGGCGAAGATCGACACCGCATCGATCTTGCTGCCCTCCGGGTCCTTCTGCGTCGAGCCGATGTTATGGAGCTGCGCATAGCGGCGGACGAATTCGCCCGTCGCCGGCTGCGCCATCACCAGCCGCGCATGCTCGCGCAGCAGCCGCTCCTGGAACGCCTCGCGCGACAGATCGGGGCGGCGCATGTGGATCTTGACCAGGCTGACCGCGTCGCGATGCCGTTCGCTGGGGATCAGGATATATTCGCGGGTGATCTCGCGCGTCACCATGCGGAAGGCGGTCTGTTCGTCGGCGATGATCCGCTTGGCGAATTTGTCCTGATCGAGCGTGCGCGCGATGTCGGCTTCCTCGGCATAAGCGATATAGGCGAGGCCGTCCCAGCGCGGGCGGACGAAGGCAGGCACCCGCTGCCAGGGATCGGCGGGCAGCAGACCGTGCTCGTCGATCATCGCGCGATAGGGCGGCGGGAAGGCGGAGGAGGGGCCGCTCGCGACGCGGTGGATCTGGTCGTAGCGCACGACGCGCTCCGACGAACTGCCCGGCTCGTCCCAGGCGAATTTCGGGCCGTGGACCTTGCGCCAATATTCGTCCCAATGTTCGAACGCGAGATTGGGGTCGCTCTCCAGCGCCAGCGCATGCGGGCGCCAATTGGGCACATGCACCTCATGCCCGTGCCGGCTCTTCGCCGAGCCCGAATCCTGCGGACGGTCGCCGCGGGCGGTATCGTCGACGCGGCTGACGAAGGTCGGGGTGACGATCAGCGGCTTGCCGGTCGGCGCATGCGTCTGGCCCAGGGGTGGGCGGTGCAGCCCGTCGCTACGGTCGAAATCGATGGACATGAACGTCTCCGGATCGGGATCGGGTGAAGGCGGCGGCGTCAGGACAGTCCGGCGCCGCGGCGCACCGCCAGCCCGGCAGCGGCCCAGTCGACGTCCTCGCCTTCGGTGGCGATCGCGCTGCGCAGATGGTCGCGGACGATGCCGAGCAGCGGCATCGGCACGCGCGACGCGGTCGCCGCGGCATCGACCAGCCCCATGTCCTTGAGGCCGAGCGGCGCGGTGAAGCCGGCGGGGCGGAAGCGATCCTCGACGAGGAAGTCGCCATAGGTCTTGTAGATCGGCGCATCGAACAGCGTGCCGGTCAGCACGTCGAGCAGGGTGCGGCGATCGACGCCGCCCTTGTCGGCCAGCGTCATCGCCTCCGCCATCGCCTCGACCGCGGCCATGATCATGAAGTTGCCGGAGAGTTTGACGAGATTGGCAGCAGATGGCGTATCGCCGACGCGAAAGGTGCGCTGGCCGATCACCTCGAACAAGGGCGCGCAGCGGTCGAGATGCGCCGTCGCGCCGGCCGCGACGACGAACAAGTGCGCGGCCTCGGCGGCGGCGGGGCGGCCGAAGACGGGCGCCGAGACGAAGCCGCCGGCGCCCGGCTCCGCGGCGAGCCGCTCGGCCATCGCGACGCCGATCGTACTGTGCGAGACGTGCAGCGCCGGGCCGCCGGCGATGCCGTCGGGACCGAAGGTCACCGCCGCCAGCGCATGGTCGTCGGCGAGCATCGACATCACGACCTCGCCCTGCGCCGCCTCGACCGGGCTGGCGGCCAGCCTCGCGCCCGCGGCGACCAGCGGCCCGGCCTTGTCGGGGGAGCGGTTCCACACCGTGACCTGATGCCCGGCGGTGACGAGATTCTGCGCCATGGCGGCGCCCATCCGGCCCAGTCCGATGAAACCGACCTTCATCGTCCGTCCTCCATATAGGCCGCGAAGGCCGCGGCATGATCGGGGTGCCAGCGCGACAGCGCCGGGCGGTTCTCGATCAGGTCACCCGCCGCCCAGGCGATCCGGCGCCGGTCCTGTTCGGGCGTCGTCTCATTGTCCGGGCAGATTAGGTAGAAATCGCCGGCGGCGATGCCGGCCATCATGAAGTCCACCACCTGATCGGGCGACCAGGCGCCGGGCGGCTGGTCGCCGCGGCCGCGCGCGGTCATGCCGGTCCAGGTGAAGCCGGGCACGAGCAGATGCGCGGCGACGCGGTCGCCCGTCTGCGTGCGCAACGTATGCGCGAGGCCTTCGGTCAGCGCCTTCACCGCCGCTTTGCTGACGTTGTAGGCGGTGTCGCCCGGCGGCTGGGTGATGCCCTGTTTCGAGCCGGTGTTGATCACCAGCGCCGGCCCGCCGTGTGCGATCATCGCCGGGACGAATGCCTGCACGCCGTTGAGCACGCCGAACAGATTGACGCCGAGCAGCCGGTCCCAGCCGCCGCGGTCGGATAGCGCATCGCCGCCGCCGCCGACCCCGGCATTGTTCATCAGCACCGACACCGCGCCGAACCGCGCGGCGACGTCCGCCGCCAGTGCCTCGACCGCCTGCCGATCGGATACGTCGCAGGCGATGCCGACCGTATCGCCGGGGATGGTCGCCACCGCCGCGTCGAGCGCACCCCGTTCGCGATCGACGAGGCATGTCCGCATGCCCTCGCGGGCGAAGCGCCGCGCGGCGGCGAGGCCGATCCCGCCCGCCGCGCCGGTAACCACCGCGACCGTTCCGGGTGCGAAGGCGTCTGCCGCGGCGCTCATCGGCCGAGCGACGCCATCTGCGGCGCGGCATAGCGCGTGCCGGTCGCCGCGCCCGGCGGCAGGATGCGGTCGATCCGCGCGCGGTCGTCGTCGGTCAGCGTCACGTCGAGCGCGCCGATGTTGTCTTCCAGATAGCGGCGGCGCTTGGTGCCGGGGATCGGCACGATATCGTCGCCCTGCGCCAGCACCCATGCGAGCGCGAGCTGCGCGGCGGTGCAGCCCTTCTCCTGCGCCATCGTCTCGATCTCCGTCACCAGCGCGAGGTTGCTGGCGAAGGCGTCGCCCTGAAAGCGGGGATTGTCGCGGCGGTAGTCGTCGGCGGGGATATCCTCGGGGCGGCGGAACTGGCCGGTCAGGAAGCCGCGGCCGAGCGGGCTGTACGGGACGAAGCCGATGCCGAGCTCGCGCACCGTCGGCAGGATCGCCTCCTCGGGATCGCGCGTCCACAGCGAATATTCGGTCTGCAAGGCGGTGATCGGATGCACCGCATGCGCGCGGCGGATCGTCTCGGGCGCGGCCTCCGACAGGCCGAGATACTTGACCTTGCCCACGCTCACCAGTTCGGCCATCGCGCCGACCGTCTCCTCGATCGGCACGTCGGGATCGACGCGGTGCTGGTAATAGAGGTCGATCACGTCCAGCCCGGTGCGCTGCAGGCTCGCGTCGCACGCCTGACGAACATAATCGGGGCGGCCGCTGATTCCCTGGAAGCTGCCGTCGGCGCCGCGGACGTTGCCGAATTTGGTCGCGACCACGACCCATTCGCGCCGTTCGCGGACGACCCGGCCGACCAGTTCCTCGTTGCGGCCGACGCCGTACATGTCGGCGGTGTCGAGGAAGGTGAGGCCGAGGTCGATCGCGCGGTGGATCGTCGCCGCCGATTCCTCGTCGTCGCGACCGGCGTAGAATTCGGACATGCCCATGCAGCCGAGGCCGAGGGCGGAGACTTCGAGCCCTTGCGAGCCGAGCTTGCGCATTTCCATTGCCGAACATCCTAACCGGGGGAGCCCCCACAGCGGATGAGGCGCGGCCATGTTCCCCGCGTCATGCGATCGGGCGCACGCGCCGTCGCAACGCGCGACCGCCGGGTCAGCCGCCGAGCGCGGAGGCGGTCAGCGCCGACAGGCTGGCGGCCAGTTCGGCGTTGCGGAACGGCTTGGTCAGGCGGGGAATGGCGGCATCGATCCCGTCCTCCTCGGCATAGCCCGAGACGATCAGTACCGGCAGGCCGGGATGGCTGTGCCTGAGCGCGCGCGCGAGCTGCGCGCCGCTCATCCCCGACATCAGATGATCGGTGACGACGATGTCGGGCGTCAGGCCGGCATCGAGCAACTGCAACGCCTCCTCGGCGGAGGCGGCTTCGACCACCACATAGCTCATGTCGGCGAGCATGTCGGCGGTACTCAGCCGGACCAGCTCCTCGTCGTCGATCAGCAGCGCGGTTCCCAGGCCCTGGGCGGCGGGAAGGAACTCAGCGGACGCATCCTCCCGGTTGACCGCGATCGCGCTGATCGGCAGCCACAGGCTCATCGTCGTGCCCTGACCCGGCGCGCTTTCGATGGTCAGCCCGCCGCCGAGCTGCGCGGCGAGGCCGTGGACCATCGACAGCCCAAGGCCGGTGCCCTTGCCGACGCCCTTGGTCGAGAAGAACGGCTCGATCGCGCGCCGCTGCGTCTCGGCATCCATGCCGACGCCGGTATCGCGGACGCTGAGCCGCACGTAATGGCCGCGCGCCAGCCCGCGCACGTCGCGCTCGCGCACGCTTTCCCGCCGCGCGGAAATGGTCAGTGCGCCGCCGTCGGGCATCGCATCGCGCGCATTCACCGCAAGGTTGAGCAGGGCCATTTCGAGCTGGTTCAGATCGGCCTTGGCCGGCGGCAGATCGGCGAGATCGACGCGCACCTCGATCATCGGGCCGAGCGTCGAGCCGATCAGCCCGGTCATGCTGTCGACCACGCGCGCGACGTCGACCGCGGTCGGCTGCAACGGCTGGCGGCGTGCGAAGGCGAGCAGGCGCTGGACCAGCGTCTTGGCGCGTTCGGCGGATTGCAGCGCGCCGCCGATCAGCCGCTGCTCGCGATCGCTGCCGATGCCCTTGCGGACCAGCATGTCGAGCGACCCGACGATCGGGGTGAGCAGATTGTTGAAATCATGGGCGACGCCGCCGGTCAGGCTGCCCATCGCCTCCATCTTCTGGCTCTGCCGCAGCGCCTCGCGCGCGACCTCGAGATCCGCCTCGCGCGCCTTGCTGTCGCTGAGATCGCGGCCGACGGCGACGAAATTGACCCCGTCCGCCTCGGGCGCGACGGTCCATTCGATGTCCTTCCAGCCGCCGTCGCGTGTCGCGATGCGGTTCTCGAAGCGGGTCGGTCGCCGCGTCTCGGCCATCCGGCCGATCGCCGCCAGCGTATGCGCCTGATCGTCGGGATGCATGAAGCTGGCATAGCCGCGGGCGAGCAGCTCCGCCTCGGTCCAGCCGAGCAGGCGCGACCAGGCCGGGCTGACCGCCGACATCATCCCGGCGTAATCGGCGCGCGCCAGCATGTCCTGCGACAGGGTCCACAACCGGTCGCGCTCCGCCGAGCGCAGCGCGATCTGCTCCTCGAGCGTCTCGTTGAGGCGGCGCAGGCCTTCCTCGGCGCGGGCGCGCTCGACCGCGGTCTTGACCCGCTCGCCGACCTCCTGGACGAGGCTTTCCTCGGCCGCCGTCCAGACCCGCGGCGTCGCCGACTGGACGGCGAGCAGCCCGACCCGGCCGGTCCCCTCGAACAGGATGACGTCGATGAAGGCGCCGACCTGCCGCTCGGTCAGGCCGGTGCGCGCCTCGACGCCCAGCCGGTGGTCGCTGCCGACGTCGCGCACCACGACCGGCGTGCCGATCCGATAGGCGCCGAGCAGATCGGGACCGAAGGCCTCGAGCGAATGATCGCCGACGATCGAGGCGACGCCGCGCGCATGGTCGCAGGCAACCGTCATCCGGCCGTCGACGATCTCGGCATAGAAGACGCGGCTGGCGTCGAGCCGCTCGCCGAGCCGTTCGGCGGCGAGGCGGGTGATGGCATCGGGTGTGTCGAGCGGACGCAGCGCGTCGGCGAGCGCCAGCAGGAAGGCGGTGCGCCGCTCGCTCGCGACGCGCTCGGTGGTTTCGGCGAGGATGCAGATGACGCCGCCGGGCGTGCCGCTCTCGTCGAGCACCGGCGAATAATCGAGGTCCATCCAGACCTGCTCGGGCCGGCCGTGGCGGTACAGCGTCAGCTCCTGGTCGTGATAGTGGAGCGTGCCGCCGGCGAGCCCGACCTTCATGACGTTGTCGTTGAAGTCGGCGACCTCTGGCCAGCCCAGCCGCACCTCCGAGCCGAGCAGCGCGGGATGGCGGCCGCCGGCGAACGCCGAATAGGCGTCGTTGTAGAGCATGACGCCGGCCTCGCCCCACAGCATCACGATCGGCACCGGCGAGCGCAGCAGGATGGCGGTCGCGGTGCGCAGGCTCTGCGGCCACCGCGCGATCGGTCCGAGCGGCGTCGCCGACCAATCGCGCTCCCCGATCAGCCTGGCGCAGGCGCCGCCGCCGGTCAGGAAGTCGTGCGCGGCGTCGGGGGTGCGGTGCATCGCGGGTAAGGCCGACATCGGGGCGGTAGGATCCTGCAGACTCTCGTGATCGGCCAGACCTTTACCTGCACCCCCGCACGATGGAAGAGACAATGTGGCGCGGGTTCACCCCGCATAGGCCTTGACCAGATCGTACAGATAGTCGCGCCCGCTATAGACCGCCTTGACGATCGCGCGTTCGTTGAGCCCGTGCGCGCCATTGCCGTCGGGATCGCCATAGAGGCCCGGCGGGCCGTAGGAGGGAATGCCGATCGCGCCGAGATAGATGCCGTCGGTCGCGCCGGTCGACATCATCGGCGCGAGCGGCACGCCGGGATAATAACGCGCGAGCAGCCGTTCGGCGGGCTGGACGATCCTGGGATCGAGCGGCGGCGGCACCGCGGCGGGGCCGCGATCGTCGACCTGCTTCACCGTCATCTTCGGGTCGGCGACGACCTTTTCGAGCGCGACGCGGACGCTCTCCGCCGACACGCCGGGGAAGATGCGGCAGTTGACGTTGGCGCCGGCACGCTGCGGCAGCGCGTTATTGGCATGGCCGCCGTCGAGCAGCGTCGCGACGCAGGTCGTGCGCAGCATCGAATGATAGCTTTTGTCGGTATCGACGATCGCGAGCGCCGCTTTGTCGGTCGAGTCGGCGGCGACCCGCGTCATCGCCGCGCCCATCGCGTCGCCGCGCGCCTTGCCGGCGATGCGGAAATAGGCGCGGGTGGTGTCGGTCATCTGCACCGGAAAGTCGTAGTCGCGCACCTTGCCGATCGCATCGGCCAGCTCGTAGATCGCATTGTCGCGCACCGGCGCCGAGCTGTGCCCGCCCGGATTGGTCGCCTCGATCCGGTAATTGACCGCCGCCTTCTCGCCGACGTGGATGTTGGCGATGACCAGATTGCCCTTGCCGTCGGAGCGGCCACCGCCGCCCTCATTGAGCGCGAATTCCGCCGCGATCAGGTCGGGCTTGTTCTGCGCCAGCCATTTGGCGCCGTTGAACGCCCAGCTCGTCTCCTCGCCGCATGTCAGCGCCAGCTTGATCGTGCGCTTGGGGCGATAGCCGTCCTGCTTGAAGCGGATCAGCGTATCGATCCATATCGCGTCCATCGCCTTCATGTCCGACGTGCCGCGGCCGTAGAAATAGCCGTTCTCCTCGACCATCTTATACGGGTCGCGCGTCCAATCCTCGGCCTTGGCGACGACCACGTCGATGTGGCCGAGCAGCAGCATCGGCTTCGCGGTGCGCGACGAACCCGGCAGCACCACGACTAGGCCACCCTCCTTGGGGTGATCCGGCATGGCGAAGCGGGTGATCGCGCTGTCCGTATAGCCTGCGGCCTTCAGCCGCGTCTCGATCTTGTCGGCGAGCGCGGTGCAGCTGCCGGTGGTGATGCTCGTGTCGGTCTCGACGAGTTCCTGATAGAGCGCGCGGAAGCGCTGCTGGTCGGGGCGCAGGGCCGGGGCGGCGGCGGTCTGCGCCGCCGCGGCGATCGGGACGCTCAGCGCGGCGATGGTGAGCACGATCCGGTTGCGCAGCGTCATGACGATCCCCCTGTGTCGATGGCGCCCACTATGCACGATCCCGTTCGCGCTGGAACAGGCAAAGCGATCCCCCGTCCACCTTGCCGGCGCTATTGATTCGCATTAACTGATCCCGATCTAAAAGGGGGAAAGCGATGATCGGTATCGGTGGTCGGCGGAGCAGCCATATCGCGGCAATCGTGGTCGCATTCGCGGCGTGGCCGGATGCCGCCGCGGCGCGGCCTGCGGCGGCGGCGGTGCAGGCGGACTATGGCGACCAGGCCCGCGATCATGCCGCGATCCTGGCGATGGCCGGGACCTTCAAGGTGACGTTCGACATGCGCGAGACGACGCCGCTCGTCGCCGGCTACACGCCCTATCCCGCCAAGATCAGCGGCGGACACGAACTGGTCCGTGCGATCGTCGATACGCCGGATCACGTCGTGCTCCAGCATCTGCTGGTCGTCGCGGACGGCAACGGCAAGACGATGGTGATCAAGCATTGGCGGCAGGACTGGACGTTCCAGCCGGCGCACGTGCTGACCTATGTCGCGCCCGGTCGCTGGACGCTGCGCCCAATGCCCGAGGCGGAACGGCGCGGCGCCTGGTCGCAGACGGTGTGGCAGACCGACGACAGCCCCCGCTATGGCGGCATCGGTCGCTGGCGCTACGACGATGGCGTGACCCGCTGGACCAGCGACGAGACCCGCCGTCCGCTCGCCCGCCGCGATGCGACGCGCGGCGTACCCTACGACCATTATCTCGGCACCAATCGCCATGTCCTGACGCCGAACGGCTGGGTGCACGAGCAGGACAACGCCAAGATCGGCAGCAAGGACGGTCGACCCGCGACCTTCGTCCACGAATATGTCGTCAACAGCTATGTCCCCGCGCGCGATTTCCCCGTCGCGGCGGCGGAGGACTATTGGGCCAAGACCCACGATTATTGGACGATCGTCCGCGCCGAATGGGATGCGGCGATCGCGCGCGACGGCGGGCTGGCGCTCGGCGAGGTCGCCGACAGCGGATCGGTGACGGGTCACCAGCTCATGCTGCTCGCCGACGATATCGTGCACGACGACGCCACCACCGCCGCTGCCAGCGAGGAGGCGCGCGAGCTGATCCGCGGCGCGACGCGGCGCTGATGGTTCATGCCGGAGAAACCGCGACGGCCGCAAAGCGGCGGCGGCAAGAAATCGCCTGCCGACCGGCGTTACGAGCGGGACCAATATAGATCAGGGTCGTTATGTCCGTTATGACGAGGTCGGTGATGACGGGGATGAGGATAGACGCGGTGTCGCGGCGTGATCGACGCGCGGCTTCCGGTCGCGACGGGGTCGCATGGCGATGATGTCGCAGCCGCTGAACAGTGCCGCGCATGTCATCCAGCTCGCCCTCACGCCGATCTTCCTGCTCACCGCGGTCGGATCGTTGCTCAACGTGTTCGCGACGCGGCTCGGGCGGGTGCTCGACCGTATCCACGCGCTGAAGGCGAAGGGGGAGGGCGCGCCGGCCGAACTCGCACGGCTGCGGCTGCGCTCGCAGGTGCTCGACGCGGCGGTGCTCAGCGCGGCGCTGGCGGGTGGCCTCACCTGTTGCGCGGCGGCGACGATCTTCTTCGGCGTGCTGCGCGACACCGGCACCGCGACGGTCTTGTTCGGCCTGTTCGGTGCGGCGCTGGTCGCCGCGATCGCTGCGCTCGCCTGTTTCGCCACCGAGGTCTTTCTGTCGGGGCGGGCGGTGCGCGAGCATATCGACGAGGCCGCAGCCGACGTGGCACGGACGGCGGACCGGCCATGAGCGAAGAGGAATGGGAGGTGCGCGGCGCGCACGAAGATGCGGTCGAGGAACGTGCGCATCACGAACCGCTCGGCCAGAAGATCGCACTGTTCTCGGCGATCCTCGCGACGCTCGGCGCGATCATCAGCTTCCTCGGCGGCCACGAACAGAATGACGCGCTCTATTACAAGAACGAGGCGGTGCTGATGAAGGCGCGCGCGTCCGACAATTGGGCCTATTATCAGGCCGAGGATCTCAAGCGCCATCTCGCCGAGACCAGCGCCGTGCTGGTACCGGCCGCAACGCACGATTATGCCGCGGACGCCGCCCGCTACGCGAGGCGCGGCAAAGCGCTGCGTGCGGCGGCGGAAGCGTATGACCGTCGGTCGGAAGAGGCGGATGCCGAATCCCGGCGCGCGCTGCGCCCGCATACCAAGCTGGCGATCGCGATGACCTTCCTGCAGGTCGGCATCGCGCTCGCCTCGATCAGCGCGCTGACCCGGCGGCGCTGGCTGCTCGGCGGGGCGGGGCTGTTCGCGGCGATCGGCGTCGCGCTCAGCATCTCCGCGTGGTTCTGACACCCGCTACGATCGTAACGAAGGATTGAGACGTTGGGATGCACGCAGATTCTATGACGACTCCCGATATCGCGCCGGCGGATCACACCATCCAGGCGTCGATCGCGCCCGCCCCGGCGCTGCGCCCCGAAGAGCCTTATGCACGCGACGAACTGCTGCACGAACTGTTCGACGCGACCGGCCGGCGCAGCGGCGGCGCGGTTGCGCTGGAGCTGATCGGCGCCAGCGAGGAATATGGCCGCAGCACCAGCTGGAGCTATGACATGCTGGCGCGGCGCAGCCTCGCGCTGGCACAGCGGCTGCGCGCGATGGGCATCGGCCGCGGCGACCGGGTGGTGCTCTGCCTGCCGCGCGGGCTCGACCAATATATGGCGATCCTCGGCGTGCTGCGCGCGGGCGCCGCCTATGTGCCGGTCGACTGGGGATATCCGCAGGACCGGATCGACTATATCATCGAAGACAGCGGTGCCGCGCTGACGCTCACCGTCACCAGCCGCGCCGAGACGATCGCCGGCGCGACGCTGGCGATCGACGCAGAGCTCGGCGACCTCGCCGCCGAGCCGATCGGTCCGCTCGGCCGCGACCAGACCGGCAGCGTGCCGGACGACCTCGCCTATATCATCTATACCTCGGGCACGACCGGGCGGCCGAAGGGGGTGATGATCACCCATGCCAACGCCTGCCATCTCGTCCGCTCGGAAAGTGCGATCCTCGCGCTCGACCCCGCCGACGTCGTGTTCGGCGGGTTCAGCCTCGCCTTCGACATGTCGGTGGAGACGATGTGGAGCGCCTTCTTCGTCGGCGCGCGGCTGCTCGTCGCGACCGAGGCGTTGGCGACCAGCGGCCCCGACGTCGCGATCGCGCTGGCCGAGGCGGGGGCGACGATCTGGCACGTCGTGCCGTCGCTGATCGCTTTGGTCGAGCATCCGGTGCCGACGCTGCGCCTGATCAACATGGGCGGCGAGGCCTGTCCGCCCGACCTGCCGCGGCGGCTCGCCCGGCCGGGGCTGCGGCTGCTCAACACCTACGGCCCGACCGAGACCTCGGTCACCGCGACCTGGACCGAGGTGCAGCCCGGCCAACGCATCACGATCGGCAAGCCGCTGCCCGGCTATACCGCGTGGATCGTCGACGAGGCGTTGCAGCCGGTGCCGGCGGGGCAGGAGGGCGAGCTGGTCATCGGCGGCCCCGGCGTCGGCGTCGGCTACGTCAACCGGCCCGACCTCACCGCCGAGAAGTTCACGATGACGCCGTTCGACACGGTGTCGGGCGGCCCCGAGCGGATCTACCGGTCGGGCGACCTCGTGCGGCTCGACGCAGCGGGCGACATCGACTTCGTCGGCCGCATCGACACGCAGGTGAAGATCCGCGGCTTCCGCGTCGAACTCGCCGAGATCGAGGCGGTGATCGGCGAATGGCCGGGCGTCGCGCAGGTCGTCGTGCACTTGTTCAACGATGACGACGGCGCCGAATTCCTCGCCGCCTTCCTCGTCGCGCGCGCGAACGAGACGATCGATCTCGCCGGGCTGCGCACGCTCGTCGCCGAACGTCTGCCCAATTACATGCGCCCCGCCGCCTATCAGACGCTCGCCGCGCTGCCGACCCTGCCCGCCTCGGGCAAGGTCGACCGCAAGGCGCTGGTCAAGCCGGCGATCACCGTCACCACCGATCGCGCGATCGTCGCAGCCGCGACGCCGATGGAGGAGACGTTGCACCGCGTCTGGGCGGAGGCGTTCGCGCCGCAGCCCGTCTCGGTGCTCGACGATCTGTTCGAGGATCTCGGCGGCCATTCGCTCAAGGCCGCGCGGCTGGTCTCCGCCGCGCGCAAGGTGCCGGGGTTGCAGGGCCTGTCGCTCGAGGACGTCTATGCCGCGCCGACGATCCGCGCGCTGGCGCTGCGCGTCGGCGGCAGCGCGGCGGTCGCGGTGCAGCAGGCGGACAGCTTCCACCATATCGCGGCGTGGAAGCGGCGGCTGTGCGTCGCGGCGCAGACGGTGGCGCTGCTGCCGATCTACACGCTCGCCGGGCTGCAATGGTTCTCGCCCTATATCGCCTATACGCATCTCGCCGGGCGGGTCGACCGGATCAGCGCGCTCGTGCTGAGCGCCCTGTTCTTCACGATCGTGCCGATCGCGTCGATGTTCCTGTCGATCGCGCTCAAATGGCTGATCGTCGGCCGCTTCAAGGCGGGCGATTACCCTTTGTGGGGCTTCCATTATTTCCGCTGGTGGCTGATCCGGCGGATCATCGGCGTCACCGCCACGCCCTATCTGGCGGGCACGCCGATGATCCGCGGCTATTACCGGCTGCTCGGCGCCAGGATCGGCGCGCGCGTCCATATCGGCACCGGAATCATCGATACCGCCGACCTGCTCGACGTCGGCGACGATGCCATCATCAGCGACCAGGCGGTGCTCGCCACCAGTTCGGTCGAGCGCGGGCTGCTGCGCCTCGGCACGGTGACGCTGGCGCCGGGATCGTTCGTCGGGTCGCAGGCGGTGGTCGGGCGCAACGCCACGCTCGGCGAGGATGCGGTGCTTGACGACATGTCGGCGTTGCCGACCGATGCGGTCATCCCGGCGCGGCAGCGCTGGACCGGATCGCCCGCGGCCTTCGCCGGCGACGTCCCGGCGCGGCCGCAGCGGGAAGGGCGCGAACCGCTCGGGCCGCTGCTCGGGCTGCTGCTCGGCGCGTTCATGCTGCCGATCATCGCCATCCTGCCGATCGCGCCGGGCCTCATCGCGCTGATCGAGCTCGACTGGGCAACCACCGGCTACGCCTATGTGCTCGTCTCGCCATTCCTCGCGACGACCTATGTCGTGATGATGTGCGTGCTGACCGTCGCGGCGAAGCGGCTGATCCTCGGCAAGGTCGCGCCCGCCACCTATGCGCTCGATAGCTGGTTCTACGTGCGTTATTGGCTGGTCAAGCAGATCAACGATCTGGCGTTGCGGCTGCTGCACCCGATCTTCGCGACGCTCTACGTCATCCCCTGGTATCGCGCCTTGGGCGTCAAGGTCGGGCGGCGGGCGGAGATCTCCACCGCCAGCGCGATCGTCCCCGACCTCGTTGAGATCGGCGCGGAGAGCTTCATCGCCGATTCCGTCATCTTCGGCGCGGCGCGGATCGGCCACGGCACGATCGAGCTGGCGCACACCCGCATCGGCCGGCGCAGCTTCATCGGCAATTCGGCGTTGCTGCCGAGCGGCGCGCAGATCGGCGACGAGGTGCTGATCGGCGTGCTCTCCAAGCCGCCCGAGGACCCGGCGCTGGTGATGGAGAGCGGCAGCACCTGGTTCGGCTCGCCCGCGTTCAAGCTGCCGGTGCGACAGGTCGCGACGATGTTCGACGAGGGCGCGCGCTTCAACCCGTCGCGCGGCCTGATCGCGACGCGCCTGTCGATCGAGGCGGTGCGCACCACCTTGTCGCTCACCGCCTTCCTCGTCTTCTTCAGCCTGTTGCTGTCGGTGGTCGGCGATCTCGACGATCTCGAACGCGGCGGGCTGGTGATCGGCCTGGCCTTTCCGTTCCTCTACGTCGGCTTCTGCCTCGCCTGCGGCGGCTTCGTGCTGGCGCTGAAATGGCTGGTCGCCGGCCGCTACAAGGCGACCACCGCGCCGCTGTGGAGCACCTTCGTCTGGCGCAGCGAGCTGGTCACCGCGACCTACGAGAATCTCGCGGTCGCCAATCTGCTCGAACCGTTGCGCGGGACGCCGTGGATCGCCGTCTACCTGCGGCTGATGGGGGCGAAGATCGGCAAGCGCTGCTATATCGACACCACTGACCTCACCGAGCACGATCTGGTGACGATCGGCGACGACGTCGCGCTCAATGACTTCGCAGGGCTTCAGACGCATCTGTTCGAGGACCGGGTGATGAAGGTCGGCCCGATCCGCGTCGGCGACCGTGCGACGATCGGGTCGCTGGCGATCGTGCTGTACGATGCGGAGATCGGCGCCGACGCGCAATTGGGCGATCTTTCGGTGGTGATGAAGGGCGAGACCCTGCCCGACGGCACCAATTGGGAGGGCAGCCCCGCACGGATCGCGACCGGCGCATGACGCCGCACTGGCACGACGGGCCACTGGCGGCGCTGGACTGGGACGGGGCGGCGCCGGTGGTGTGGCGCGCCGCGGCGCAGGATGCGGCGGCGCGGCGGGACCTCATGCAGGCTCTGGTGGCGCGGCTGGCGCGGCGGCGCGTCGAGGAGGTGCGGCTGGCGCGCACCGCCGCGGGCGCGCCACGCGTGGCGAGCCCGGCGGGCTGGTACGTCGGCCTGTCGCATCGCGGCACGCACTGCCTGATCGGTGCCGCCACCCGGCCGATCGCGGTCGATCGCGAACTGGTCGATGATGCGCCGCCCCTGTGGGATATGCTGACCGAACGGGAAGGGCGCGCGCTGCGCCGGGTCGACCCGCTCGTGCAGCCGCGTGCCTGGCTGCGCCGCTGGACGATCAAGGAAGCGCACGCCAAGCTGGTCGGCGAACCGCGCCGCATCGCCCCGGAGACGATCGAGACCGAGGTGATCGACCCGGTGCACGCCACCGCCCGCTGCGAGGGCATGTCGCGCTGCTGGACGCGTGACGATGGCGAGGCGATCGAGACGGTCGCGCTGTGGCAGGCGGCGGCATGAGCCGGGTCGCGGTCCGCCGCTACGAGGCCGCGGATCGGGCGGCGGTGCTGGCGATCTTCGACTCCAACCTGCCCGAATATTTCGGGGCCGGCGATCGCGGCTGGCTGGAGGAGACGCTCGACGAGCCCGACGGTCCGGGGTTCGTCGTCACCGTCGACGGCGTCCCGGCGGCGTTCGGCGGCTATGAGATCTGGGACCATTACAACAAGGCGCTGCTCTATTGGGGCATGGCGGCGCGACGCTTCCACCGCTGCGGGCTCGGCCGGCTGCTGCTGTTCGAGCGACTGGCGCACGTCGCACGCTACGCCGAGCCGCCGACCCGCTACGTCACCGTCGATACCTCGCCGCTGGTCGCGCCGTTCTTCCGCCGCTGCGGCTTCGCGCTGACCGCGGTCTGGCCGGAGGGGTATCGTTCCGGTATGGAGATGCACGAGCTGCATTTCGATCTCGCCGCGACGACGATCGACGCGCTCGACGCGCAGCGTCGTGCCGCGCTGGCGGGGGTGGAGGCGGCAGTCGCGCGGCGCTAGCCGCGGTCCTCATGCGCAAGATGCAGCGCGACCAGTCGCGCGAGCAGCGTCGCCGGGAAGAGCTGGCCGATCACCGATTCTAGATTGGCGAGGCTGCGTGCCAATGGCGCCACCGGCACGATGTCGCCGAAGCCGGTGGTGGTGATCGTCGCCAGGCTGAAATAGGTGAAAGCGGCATTCGCGCTGGTGGCACTGTGCGGATCGAAGCCGCTACCGCCGAAGGCGTCCGGCGCATGCATCTGGATCGCGCCATAGGCGATCGCGAACAACGCCGAGACGTTGAGATAGAGCAGCACCGCGCCGCGGATGCGATGCGCGGTCACCCGCCCGGCGGCGAAGACGTGCGGCGCGACCACCGCAGTCACCGCGACATTGAACAGGAAGGCGACCAGCGCGATCGCCTCGTGCTGCTCGGTGGCGTCGAGCTGGAGCGAGGCGGACACCACCCGCCCGAACGCCGGCCATGCGGTCAGCAACGCGATCGACACGATCAGCAGCACCCGCCACAGCCGGTTCCGGGTGAAGACGGTGACGCAGATGAAGGCGAAGGCGAGGTGGCAGGCGTCGAGCAGGCTGCGGCCGGACGACCAGCCCTGCGCCATCGGCACGACCACGAACAATGTGACGCCTTGCAGGACGAGCAGCGCCGACAGGCTGTGATCGATCCGCCGGTCGCGATCCGCCGCCGCGCTCATCGTTGCGGCGTGCGTCGGCTTCGTCGGCATGGTCGCGCATCCTCGTCTCCGGCAGCACCGTCGCGCTAGGCGTGGCAGGCTGAACCGCGGGTTGATGATCGGGCGCCGCGGTTTGCCGTGCCCGATCATACGGGAATCGCACCGGAATGGCCGTGAGCGCTGATCGACAGCGCGCACACATTCGGGCACAAGCTGCGCCGATGAGCCACGCAGACAGTGTCCGAGAGCAAGAAGCCGGGGCAGCACAAGGGGTTAGCGCTGACGGTCCGGATATCGACCGCTATCGCTCGATCGTCTTCCCCAATGCCGTGCGCGAATTACGCAAGCAACAGGGCTTCGCCAGGCTGCTCGGATTGTCGGCCGTATTGCCGGACATCCCCTATGTCCGCCTCTCCAAGATCGAACGCGGCGAAGTCGTCGCCAAGGCCAGCGAATTGCGCAGCATCGCGATGGCGATGCGCGTCGCGCCCGAGGATCTGTTGCTCGATATCGACGATCCGGCGTTCGACATCGCCGCATGGGCGACCGAATTGCAGGACCTGACTGACGAGGAGATCGCCGAGGATCGCTTTGCGGTGCTGCTCGCTGCGGCGATCCGCGCGCGGCGCGATGCCGACCGGTCGCTGTCGATCGTCAACGTCGAACGCCGCTTCGGCATCGCGCCGGTGATCCTGTCGCGGCTGGAGAACGGCTACAAGCCGCTCGGGCGCTGGAACGCGCAGACCGTGCGTGCGGTCTGCCAGTTGCTCGACGTCACGGATGCGGAGAGCCTGCGCGCGCATGTCGCGCGGGCCGATGCCGATGGCACGCTGCGCGCCTATCTGCCCGCCGCGGCGAGCAGCGCGGCGCGGATCGAGAAGACGCGCGCCCGCGTCGCGCTGTTGCGCGAGGAATTGCACGATCCCGCCCAGCCGGCGGCGATTCGCGTCAAGGCCGCGCAACCGCCGCGCGTCGCGTCCGCCGCGACGTCGCCGGACGGGGTGGATGCCGCCGTTCTGGCCGCGATCGAACGGTCCGAGACCGCGACCGTGCGGCTGGTGCCGGTGTTCGGCGCGCCGCTCGCCGACGGGCTGGTCGAACGCGTGCCGGTCGGCCGCACCGTCGAGGCGCCGCGCCATGCCCAGCCCAATAGCTACGGCCTGCGCGTCTGCCGGGCGACGTTGGGGCCGGCGCTGCCCGCGCATGCGATCGTGGTGGTCGATCCGGACCGGTTCCCTTCCTCCGGCGGGCTCGCCGTCGTGCGCGAGGCGGGCGGGCTGCGCCTGCTGGTCGTCACTTTCGATCGCCAGGGCCGGATGATCGGCTACAGCGTCAATCCCGACCGCGAGATCGAGCTCGACACGCTCGACGCCGCCGATGTCGGTACCGTCGTCGCGGTGCTGCTCGACTGACGCCACCACGGTCCGGCACGGGATAGGACGGGCGAGCATCGGCGCGCGCTCAATAGCTCGAATTGATTGCGATCGGCATCGTCGGATCGAAGCGCGACAGATGACCTTGCGCACCATAGGTCGAGGTGGCGCGCCCGGCGAGCCGCTTCGCCTCGCTGGTGATCGCGCCGATCATTTCCACCGACAGATCGATCTGCCGCTCCAGCGCCGCGGCATTGGCGGCGGAGATCGGCTCCAGCCGCGCGAGCAGCTCCTCGAGCCGCGCGCGTTGCGCCTCGTCGAGCGACCGGTTCCAGTCGACCGTGCTGCGCCCGTAAGCGGCGGTCATCTGTTCGAGCTGGCCGACCAGCCGCACCTTGGTCGCCGCCAGCTCGGGCAGCGCCGCGCCGAACGGGCTTTCCTGCAGATGCCGCGTCTCCTCCTCCATCAGCATCAGCAGCGAGTCGAGCACGTCGGTCAGCCGGTCGATCATGCGCCGCCCTCCTGCAAGGCGATGATCTGGTTGAGCACCGCCGGCGCGAGGCCGAAGCCGCCGCGTCGTGCGATCGCGTCGCCCATCTTCTCGGCGAGCACGCCGCGGAACATCTCCTCGCCATGGCCGCCGCTGAACGGCCCGTCCGACGGCGCTGTGTCCATCATGATCCGCACCATCTGGCCGACGAACACCGCCTCGAACGATTGCGCGGTCGCCGCCGGATCGTTGGCCTTGCGGATCGGCTGCGGCGCCGGCGTCGCGGCGGGCAAAGCGGCGGAAAGACTGTTGTCCATCATTGTACCTCGATTTCCGCCTGGAGCGCGCCGGCGGTGCGCAGCGCCTGGAGCACGGTGATCAGATCGCGGGGGCTGACCCCGAAAGCGTTCAATCCGGCGACCAGCGACACCAGCGACGTCGCATTGTGCAGGACGCCGAGCCCGCGGCCGTTGCCGTCGCTCACCCCGATCTGGGTACGCGGCAGCACTTCGGTGGTGCCGTTGGAGAAGGGGCCGGGCTGCGACGCGACCGGCGTCTCGGCGATGCTGATCGTCAGCCCGCCCTGCGCGATCGCGACCGGGCTGATCCGCACGTCGGCGCCCATCACCACCGTCCCCGACGCCTCGTTGATGACGACGCGGGCGGGCAGGTCGACCTCGACCGGCAGCTCCTCGATCCCCGCGACCAGATCGATGACGTGATCCACCGAGCCTGGCGGCGGCGCGAGCTCGATCGTGCCGGGGTCGAGCACCCGCGCGACGCGGTCGAAGCGACGGTTGATCACCTCGGCGATGCGGAAGGCGGTGGTGAAATCGGGGTTCTTGAGCGCGAGCTTCAGCGTCGTCGCGGTGCGCAGCGAATAGGGCACTTCGCGTTCGACGATCGCCCCGCCGGCGATGCGCGCCGAGGTGGTCACGCCGCGGCTGATCGAGGCGGCGGCGCCCTGCGCGCGGAAGCCCGACACCGACAGCGGCCCCTGTGCGACCGCATAGATCTCCCCGTCAAGCCCGCGCAGCGAGGTGACGAGCAGCAGGCCGCCCTGCAGACTGGTGGCGTCGCCCATCGCGGCGATCTGCACGTCGATCGTACTGCCGGCGCGCGCGAAGGCGGGCAGGGTCGCGGTCACCGAGACGGCGGCGACGTTCTGCGTCCGCATCGTGTCGCCGCGGATATTGACCCCCATCCGTTCGAGCATCGACTGGATGCGGCTCATGCTCTCCGAATGGCCGAGGCAGATCACGCCGCCCGGCCGCATGCTGTCGTAAAGCGTCTCGACCGCCTCGCGCCGCGACACGTCGTCGAAATAGATCAGCATGTTGCGGCAGAAGATCACGTCGATGTCGCGGAACCGGCGCATCGCCATCGCGTCCGACACGTTGACGACGGTGAAGTCGATCGACTGGCGCAGCGCGTCGCAGATGCGGAAGCCCTCGGCGTGCGGCGTGAAATACTTGCCCTTGAGCTGCGCCGAGAGGCGATGGAGCGCGCGGTCGCTGTAGATGCCGGCGCGGGCATCGGCGATGACGCGGCTGTCGATGTCGGAGGCGAGGATCTGGATGTCATAGGCATCGGCCTGCGGCCAATGTTCCAGGATCTGCATCGCGATCGAATAGGGTTCCTCGCCGGTCGAACAGGGCAGCGACCAGATGCGGATCGGCTTGCCCGGTGCGCGGTTCCTGGCGATCTCGGGCAGGACGTGCTGGACCAGAGCGTCGAACTGATAGTCCTCGCGATAGAAATAGGTCTCGTTGACCGTCATCGCGTTGACGAGATGCTGCATCTCGACGCCCGACGTCTCGAAGCGCACCAGCGTGAAATATTCGCGGAACGTCGTCTTGCCCGTCGTCAGGATACGATCCTGCAGCCGGCGCTCGACGAAATAGGCCTTGGTGTCGCTGAACATCATGCCGGTCTTGCGATAGAAAAACTCGCAGAACTTGGCGTAATCCTGTGGCGTAATGGCCGGTGCGCCCGGTGGCGGCGCGGCGGCGGCGGCGGATCTGGAGGCGCTCAGCACCGGTTGATCCTCTGCGCGGCGACCTGCACCGCAAAGGCGATGAAGCTGTCGCCGGGGAAGCGGTCGGGCAGAGCGAGCAGCGCGGGCAGGGCGGTCTCGTCGCCGATCTCCGCCAGCCCGTCGATCGCCGCGGCGCAGACGTTGACGTGCGCGTCGGCCAGCGCAGCGACGAGCCACGCGGCGGCGCGCGGGTGCGGGAGCACGCTGAGCAGGTTCGCGGTGAAGATGCGCACGTCGTCGTCGGGATCGCGCAGCAGCTGTTCGACGTGCGGCGCGACCTCGTCGGGCATCGCCGCGAGACCTTCCAGCGCGGCATTGCGCTGCGGCGCGCCTTCGCTGCGCAGCAACGGCAGCAGCGCGGTCACCACCGCCGGCGAGCGGCGCCGGATCAGCGCCGCCATGATCGCCTCGCGCACGCTCGGCGCATGCTCCTCGGCGAGGCGGGCGCAGAGCGGGGCGACGCCGTCGGCATGCGCTTCCAGCCCGCGCACCGCGGCGCGGCGGTCCGCCCCGCTCGGCGAGGCGAGCAGATCGACCAGATCGACGAGCGTACAGGCCGCCGCGGACGATGGTTCGGCGGGGGTATCGATAGGGGCTTTGACCAGCGGCACGGTGCGTATCCTGTTGATTATGACGCGTGAGCGCGCCGGTTCGAGGCGAGCCAGGTGGCGATCTGTCCGGCGATGGCGTCGCTCGCCAGGACGAGGTTGGCGCCCGCGCGCCGGATGAGTTCGTGGGGCATGCCGAACACCGCGCTGCTGTCGGCGTCCTGCGCGATCGTGCGCATGCCGCGGCGGTGACAGCGCGCCATCGCCTCCGCGCCGTCGTCGCCCATGCCGGTGAGCTGGACGCCGATCAGCCGGTCGGCGGGCACCTGCTCGGCGGCGCTCTCGACCAGCCGGGTGACGCTGGGATGCCAGGCATGCTGTTCGCTCGCCGGCACCGACATCGCGGTGAGCACGCCGCCGCGGCGGGCGACGATCATGTCGGCGTCGCCGCGCGCGATATAGACGTTGCCGCCGAGCAGCGGCGTCGGCGCGCGCACCTCCTGCACGTGGATCGCGCACAAGGCATCGAGCCGGCGCGCGAAGACGCCGGTGAAGCTGCTCGGCATATGCTGCGCGACCAGCACCGGCCACGGCAGCGTGGCCGGGAGTGCGGGCAGGATCGTCTCGAGCACCGACGGGCCGCCGGTCGAGACGCCGAGGATGACGAGGCCCGGCTCGGTGGTGCCGTCCTTCATCATCCGTGCGGGCGGCGGCGCGGGGGCGGGGGGCGGCGGCTTGACCATCCCCGCACGTCCGCGCACCCGCGCGCTCGCCGCCACCTTCACCTTGGCGACGAGCTGCGCGGCGATCTCGTCGAGCGACAGCGAGATCGTGCCGTCCGGCTTCTGCACGAAGTCGAGCGCGCCGAGGCTGAGCGCCTGCAACGTGGTCTCCGCCCCCGCCGCGGTGATCGAGGAGACCATGATGACCGCGCGCGGACTGCCGACCATGATCCGCGACAGACAGGTGATGCCGTCCATCTCGGGCATGTTGACGTCGAGCGTGACGACCTGCGGGTCGAATGCCTCGACGAGGTCCAGCGCCTCGGCGCCGTTGCGGGCGGTGCGAACCTCGAAGCCGGGTTGCTGTTGGAGGAGCTGGGCGAGGTGGCGGCGCATCAGCGCGGAATCATCGACGACGAGGACGCGGGTCATGGCAGGCTCAGGCGGCGAGCGCCGGCTGGTGCGGCGGAAGCAGCGCGTCGGCCGCCGGCTCGATCAGGCAATCGACGTCGAGCAGCTGGATCATGCGGTTCTGCGCGGTGAGATTGGCGACGCCGCGCACGACCTTGGCGCGGCTGCCCGACAGATCGGGCGCCGCCGAGATCGTCGCCTCGGGAATGCGGCCGACTTCCGACACGCTGTCGACGATGAAGCCGACGTGCTGGCCGTGGATGGTGAAGACCATGATCCGCTGGCGGTCGGACCGGACCGCCTCTTCGAGGTCGAAGCGGCGGCGCTGGTCGATCACCGGCAACACGGTGCCGCGCAGGTTGATGCGCCCTCGACGAAATCGGGGGTACCGGGAACGTGGGTGAGCTGGTCGGGAACGCGGACGATCTCCTGCACCGCCTCGACCGGCACGCCATATTCCTCGCCCATCAGGCGGAAGATCACATATTGCGCGTCTTCGGTCGTTGCATCGCTCATCGTGGCATCCCCTTCGGCGGCACCGTCCGCTGCGGCACCGGCATCGCCCTGCGTGGCGCGCAGCGCGCGCAATTCGTCGACGTCGAACATCGCTTCCGCCGACAGCACCGACACCAGCCGGCGGCCCTCGTCGAGGCGGCAGATCGCGCGGATATCGCTGTGCCCGCCCTGCGAATGGAGCGCGGCAGGCACCGGCTCGACCAGCGCGCGCTCGACGCGCAGCACCGCCTTCACCTTGTCCATCACGACGCCGACCGACAGGGGCGCGCCGTCCTGCTCGCCGGGCAGCGAGACGACGACGACCTTGTTGGCGTCGGTGAACGCCTCCACCGGCATGCCGAACATCGTGCGCAACGACACCAGCGGCAGCAGCCGGTTGCGCAGCGTCGTCACGCCCAGCACGTGGCCGGGGGTGCCGGGCACCTGCGTGATCGCGGCGGGCAGCTGGACGATCTCCTGCACCTCGCCGATCGGGAAGGCATATTCCTGTCCGTCGACCTCGAAACTGACCAACTGGTCCTCGTCGGCGGCACCGTTGTCGGCGACGTCGTCGAGCGTGACCGCGATCGGCCCGGCGACGTCGGCGAAGCGCAGCGCCGCGTCCTGCGCGGCAAAGGTACGGCCGATCGACTTGGCGACGTCGAGCACCATGACGATGCCGCGGCCGTCCTCCTCCTTGATCATGCCGGTGAGCAATTCGGTGTCGATTGTCGCTTGGATCTGCGTCACCGGCTCCAGCCGCTCGCGCTCGACGGTGACGACGTTGGCGACGCGATCGACCATCAGGCCGACCGGGTGGCCGTGATCGAGCACGACGACGCGGCTGGCGTCGTCGCTCAGCACCGGCGGCAGGCCGAACAGATGGCGCAGGTCGAGCACCGGCAGCACCGTGCCGCGCAGATTGGCGAGCCCCATCAGCGCCGGCGGGCTGAGCGGCATCCGCACCACGTCGGGCACGCGGATGATCTCCTTCACCTGTTCCAGCGGCACGGCGAACATCTCGCCGGCGCTGTGGAAGATCACGAACTGGCAGAGGCCAGCGCGGTCATGGTCTGCGGCATTGGAGTCGGCGGAGGCGATGGCCTCCGCCGGGATCGTCGTCGTCTCGGTCATGCGCCCGTCCTTTCGTCGCGGTCGGGGATCAGGCGGCCTGCAGTTCGTCGGCCAGCGAGGCGATCTCTTCGATCGCGGCGGCGAGCTGTTCGGCGCCGCGCGCCTGTTCGCGGGCGGCGTTGCTCGCCTCGTTCGAGGTGCGCACCGCCTGTTGCGCGGCGGTGGCGATCTGCTCGATCGCGATCTGGGTCTCGCCGAGCGCGCGGGCGACCTCGCCGGCGGCATCGGAGATCTCGCCGTTGCCGCGCACGACCTCGCTCACGTCGACGGCGATCCGCTCGAGTCCGGTGGAGATCGCCCGGCTCTTCTCGACCTCGGCGGCGGCGGTGTCGGCGATGTCCTGCAGGTCGGTGCGGACGATGCCGATCGTGTCCTGGATGCTCTTCACCGTATCCTTGATCCGCTCGGCATTCTCCGCCGAATCGCGGGCGAGGTTGCGGATGTCGGTCGACACGACGGCGAAGCCCTTGCCGAACTCACCCGCCCGCGCCGCCTCGACCGAGCCGCTGACCGCGAGCATGTTGGTCTGGATCGACACGGTGGTGATCGCATCGATGATCTTGTCGATACGGCGGCTGACCTGTTCCAGCGCGCTGATCTGGTCGCGGCTGTTGCGGCCGGCGGCGACCGATGCGGCGACGCCCTGCATCATCGCACCGACCAATGTCTTGTTCTCGTCGAGCAATCTGGCGATCTCCTCGCCCTTCTCGGCGCCGGACGCGGCGGCTTGCGCGGCGGCCTTGGCATTCTGTTCGATCTGTTCGATCGCGGTCGCCGACTGCTGGGTGGCGGCGGCGGACTGCTGCGAGCCGCGATTGATCTGCTCCAGGGCGGTCGACACCTGCACCGACGCGCGATTGATCTCCTCGACCGCGCTCGACAGTTCCTCGGCAGCCGATGCGACTTCCTCGGCGCTCTTGCTGATGTTGGTGCTGTTCTTCAGCTCTTCGGACAGCTGGCCGAGTTCCTGCGCGGCCTGTTCGCTCTGTTCGAGCGCGCCGGTCTGCTGTTCGATCGTGTTGCTCGATTCCTGGCAGGCGGCGGCCTGTTCCTCGGCGGCGGCGGCGATCACCTCGGCGCCCTTCAGCGCTTCATTGGCCGCCTGTACGGCATCCTCGGCGCCGCTGGCGATCAGGGTACAGCCCTTCAGGATGTCGGCCATCTCCTCGCGGATGCGGTCGAGCCCCGCGGTGACGATCGTGCCCTTCTGTGCCTCTTCGCGCGCCGAGGTCGCCGATGTCTCGATGCCCTCGGCGACCTGCCGCACGTCGTCCTGCACCTGGACGATGAGATCCTGGATGTCGCGCGCCGACTTCTCGCTCGTCTCGGCGAGGGTGCGCACCTCGTCGGCGACGACGGCGAAGCCCTTGCCGTGCTGGCCGGCGCGCGCCGCCTCGATCGCGGCATTGAGCGCGAGCAGGTTGGTCTGGTCGGCGATGCGCGCCACGGCCTTGACCACCTCGCCGATCGCGCTTGCCTGACGGTCGAGTTCCTCGACCAGCTTGACCGATGCCTCCTGACGCTCGGAGGCGCGGACGATCGCGCTCAGCGAATTGGCGACGTCGCTGCCCGTCGTCGCGACGAGGTCGGCCAGCGCCTGGGTCAGCGTCGCCGAGCCGTCGGCACGCGTCTTCATGTCGCGCAGGCGGTCGGTGGCGAGCGTCATGGACTTCATCGTCTGCTGCGCCGCGGCCGAGGCCTGTTCGGCGCCGACGCTGATCTGCTCGGCGGCCTTGCGCAGTTCCTCGGACGCCGACGAGGCTTCGGCGATGCCGCTGGACAGTTCGGCGGTGGCGGAGGCGAGTCGCTCGGAGCCCTTCTGTTGGCGGGCGAACGTCCTGGCGCGGCGCTTTTCGGCGTCTGCGGTCAGGCGGACGCTGCTGCTGTTCATGCCGCCGGCACGAGCGCTGGTCTCGCCGGGAAGGGACATCGTGCTTTTCTTGGCGAGGGACATCGCGGGCTCCACTTGACGTTGTTGTGCCCGGCTATGACTCATTTCGTAATGATTGGTTAAAAATGGACATAACGTCCTTGCCAAACGTTTACTCAACTAAGTGGTTGATTTTGAACAGCTTCCTGCGGATGCTAGACGATCGTGGCGTCCCGCCATCGGCAGTTTGGACCGGCGTCTCAAGGGTTTACGCGAGCACGGCTGCCGGGGAGAGCCCCGGCGGCAAAGGTGAAAAATTTGCGAGAGGCCTCGGCTCGGCGCATGTTTCTACCAACGTCGGCCAGTTCGCTGTTCGCTTATGCGAACGGATCGTGATACCGCAATGCTTCCAACACCAGCGCAAATACCGCCGAAGGTTGGCGGCGCGACGGATAGTAAAGGTGATAGCCGTCGAACGGCGCGCACCAATCGGCGAGCAGGCGGACGAGCGACCCGTCGGCTACCGGGGTCAGGACCCGATCCTCGACGACGTGCGCGAGGCCATGGCCGGCGCGTGCCGCGGTCAGGATCAGGTCGACGTCGTTGACGACGATCCGGCCCTCGACCTTGACGTTGAGCACGCGGCCATCCTTCTCATATTCCCAGACATACAGGCTGCCGTTGGGCATCCGCCGGTTGATGCAGGCGTGGCGGGACAGATCGTGCGGCGTCGCCGGCGCCCCGTGCCGGGCGAGATAGTCCGGCGCGGCGACCGTCGCCATCCGCAGCCGCGGGCCGATCGGTACGGCGATCATGTCGCGTTCCAGCCGCTCGCCGAGTCGCACGCCGGCGTCGAACCGTCCGGCGACGATGTCGGTCAGGCTCGCGTCGAGATCGAGCTCGACGCAGACGTCGGGATAGGCGGCCACGAGCCGGTCGAGCGCCGGCCACAGGATGGATCGCGCCGGCTGTTCGGGGGTGGTGATCCGCACCGTGCCCGCCGGCTTCTCGCGCAACTCGGTCAGCGCGGCGATGCGGCCGTCGATCGCGTCGAGCGCGGGCCGCAGCGTCTCGATTAGGCGTTCGCCCGCCTCGGTCGGTGCGACGCTGCGCGTGGTGCGGGTCAGCAGCCGTAGCCCCAGCTTCGTTTCGAGCCGGCGCATCGCATGGCTCAGCGCCGATTGCGACAGGCCGAGGCGGACCGCGGCGCGGGTGAAACTGCGCTCCTCGGCGACCGTCAGGAACAACGCCAGGCTGGCGAGATCTTCGCGGCGCAGATCAGAACTCATGACCGGCATTCATAGGCTCAAGCGATGCGGCCTGTCTAATCGCGCGCTCCGCGACCGCCTATCTTGCGCAAGAACCAATCGGAGGACGAATGATGCAGACGCGTATATTGGGCCGCGGGCTCGAAGTGTCGGCGCTGGGGCTGGGCTGCATGGGGCTGAGCTACGCCTATGGACCCGCCACCGAACGAAGCGAGGCGATCCGGCTGCTGCGCGGCGCGCACGATCGCGGCGTGACCTTCTTCGACACCGCCGAGGCCTATGCGCAGGGCGCGAACGAGGATCTGCTCGGCGAAGCGCTCGCGCCGGTGCGCGACGAGGTGGTGATCGCGACCAAGTTCGGCTTTGCCAACGGCGTGGCAACCGAGGGACTCGACAGCCGGCCGGACAATATCCGCGCGGTCACCGATGCGGCGCTGACCCGGCTGCGTACCGACCACATCGATCTGCTCTACCAGCACCGCGTCGATCCGAACGTACCGATCGAGGATGTCGCGGGCACCGTGCGCGAGCTGATCCAGGCCGGAAAGGTGCGCCACTTCGGCCTGTCGGAGGCCGGCGTCGAGTCGATCCGCCGCGCGCATGCGGTGCAGCCGGTCACCGCCTTGCAGAGCGAATATTCCTTGTGGTGGCGCGAGCCGGAAGCGGAGATCCTGCCGCTGCTGGAGGAACTCGGCATCGGCTTCGTCCCGTTCGCGCCGCTCGGCCGGGGCTTCCTCACCGGCAAGATCGACGCGAACACGACGTTCGACGCCAACGACTTCCGCAGCAACGTGCCTCGTTTCGCCGCGGAGGCGCGGCAGGCCAATCAGGCGTTGGTCGATCTGATCGCGACGCTGGCGGCGGAGAAAGCGGTGACGCCGGCACAGATCGCGCTCGCCTGGCTGCTGGCGCAGCGGCCGTGGATCGTGCCGATCCCAGGAACGACGAAACTGCACCGGCTCGAGGAAAACCTGGGCGCGGCGGACGTGGTGCTGACCAGCGACGATCTGACCCGCATCGGCGACGCGTTGGCCGGGATCGAGATCCACGGCGCACGCTATTCGCCGTCGCAGCAGCAGTTCGTCAGCCGCTGACATTTTCGCGGCGCTGTACCCCGGCGGAGGCCGGGGTACATCAGACGTTACGTATGGCTCCGGGTCACTCCGGGGGGTTGCCCACGCCTTATCACCAGCCGATTGGGGGCGCTTAAACCCCCATCGGCTCGTGATACGGGCAGCCGTTCACCCGCGCGCGGAAGTCGGCGGAGTGGCGATAGGGTTCGTTGCGTGCACGGTTGATGTTGCCGAGCGGGCGGTGCGCGTCGAGTCCCGTCCAGATGCTGAAGCGGCTCTCCTCGTTGATCGCGCGGACGTTGTCCTCGGACCAGCTTTCCTGCGCGGCGGCGCGCACGATGCCGACGCGGTGGAACGGCGCCTCGTCCTCGTCCCATTCCACCGTCGGATCCTCGATCGGCTGGCGGTCGAGGTCACGGCACAATTGCACGCGGAACTCCCAGGCGGCGTCGATCGTGCGCATTTCGCTGCGCACTTCGTCGCGGATCGCGTCTTCGCGACCGTCGACGTCGATCGTCTTGCCGGTCAGCGCGGTCATCTCCGGCGCGATCGGCTTCAGGCTGAACTTGGCGATATAGTCACCGTAGCGGAACGGCGTGACGCTGTAATAGGTCTCGCCGAGCGGTTCGGCATTGGGGGCGCCGCCGAGCGAGTTGAGCGCCGCGCTCTCGACGCCGACCGTCTCCAGCGTCGCGCGCACGCCCTGCAACACCGACGACAGCACCTTCTTGGTGCCCTCAAGCCGATCGGTTGTCTTGGCGAGCAGCTTGAGGTTGCCGAGAAACTTGTCGGCGGTCTTGGCCTGGAACACCGTGCCGTTGACCATCACGAAGTCCTGCGCATTGCCCTCGGCACCGGGCAGTCGCGCGCCCTCGACGTCGAACACCTTCATCGCCACGCCGCGCGGCAGACTGATCGCGTCGGGCAGGATGTCGCCGGCGTTGGTCGACAGGCGCAGCAGCACCTTGTGCGTGCCGGCGCTGGCGAACAGCCCCTGCGCGAGCTCGGGCGGCAGGTCGGCATCGACGGTCAATTCGCCGTCGAGCAGGGCGTGCGCCTTGGCGTGGACCGAGCGGACGGCGTGGCCATAATCCTCGGCGGTCCGTTCCAGGATCGTGTCGAAGGTGGTGCAGAGCGCGGCGATCGTCTCGCCTTCGTCGGGCTGCACGTCCTCGACGTCGGGGCGATAGCGGATGGGGGCGTCGGTCATCGAAGGTCTCCTCTTCGGGCAGGGAACGCGGGGCGGAGGATTCCGCCCCGCGTCGGGATCAGCGCGTGCGCGCCGGTGCGGCGAACGCCGCCTTCAGCCGCGCGACCGCGAGCGCGTTGGCGTCCTGGGCGCCGCGCACCACCTTCGCCATGCCGAAGAATTCGTGCGTGACGCCGGGGAAGGTGCGCTGTTCGACCTTATCACCCGCCTTGCGCATCGCCGCGGCGAGCGTCTCACCGTCCGAGCGCAGCGGATCGATCTGCGCGTTGATGATCGTCGTCGGCGGCAGCCCGCGCAGATCGGCGGCGACGAGGTTGAGCCGCGGATCCTGCGCATCGGCGGCGCGGGTCTGGTAATAATAGCCGAACCAGTCGAGCATCGCCGCATTCAACGGCTTGGCATTCGCCGAATCGCGACGCGACGGCAGCGTCTTGCTGCTGTTGGCAATCGGATAGACCGAGACGACGTGCAGCGGCGCGGTCAGGCGATTGTCGCGGGCGTAGATCGCGGTGGCGACGGCGAGATTGCCGCCGGCGCTTTCCCCGGCGAGGGCGATTTTGGCGGGATCGCCGCCCCAGCTCGCCGCATTCTGCAACGTCCAGCGATAGGCGGCGGCGGCATCGTCATGCTGCGCCGGGAATTTGAACTCGGGCGCATGGCGATATTCGACCGAGACGACGATCGCATTGAGCGCCTTGGCCATCGCGCGCGGCGCAGCATCATAGGTATCGACATCGGCGATCACCCAGCCGCCGCCGTGATAATAGACGATCACCGGCAGCGGCGCACCGCCGGCAGGCGCGTTTGCGGGCTTGTAGATGCGCGCGAACTGCTTGGGATCGGCGCCATAGGGCTTTTCCTGCGTCGTCACCGAAGCATCGGGCGTCGTCGGCATGCCGCGCTTCGCCATCACCGCCTTGGCGCCGTCGGCGGCGGACGGCTGCATGCGCGCTTCGGCCGGGGTCAGCGTCTCGATCGGCTTGCCGCCGAGCCCGGCGAGCGCGTCGAGCACCGCCTGCATGTCGGGCGCCGCCTTGGGCGGCTGGGTCGCGGTGGCGGGCGGTGCGGGCGGTGGCGGCGCGCTCGGCGAGGGGGCGGACTGCGCCCAGACGGCGGTCGAGGCGAGCAGCGCGACGGCGACGGCGGTCGCGGTGCGCGCGGACGTGCGGGTGACGGACATGATTCCTCCTGTTGTTACTGTCGAGGAACAACCCGGATCAATCTATGTTGCTGTACGGAACCGGACCAAAGGGCACCGGCGGAGCTGCGGGGGACGCAAACGGCGGATGGCGACGGGGTTGAAGAGCGTGATCGGCGCGCAGGATCGGGGCACCAGCAACCGGCTGCTGCTGCAACTGGCCGAGGCGGACTGGGCACTGCTGGCCCCGCATCTGGAACGCGTGTCGTTCGCGGTGTGGGACGATATCGCCCGTGCTGGCGAGCGGATCGCCAGCGTCTGCTTCCTCAACGACGGCATCGCCGGCATCCTCGACGCGCTGGAAGGCGACCGGCGCTATGCGGTGGCTCTGGTCGGCGCCGAGGGATTCATCGGCTGGCCGCTGCTGCTCGGCGACGATCGCTCGCCCTATGACGTGACGATGCGCGCCGAACACGGCGAGGCGCTGCGCCTGCCCGCTGCGGCGCTCCTGTCCGCGCTGGAAGCGAGCGCCGGGCTGCGCAGCGTGCTGCTGCGCTTCGTCCAGACGCTGATGCTGCAGATGGGGCGGACGATCGTCTCGTCACTGGCGCACCCGATCGAGCGGCGCATGGCCCGCTGGATCCTGCTCTATCACGATCGCGTCCGCGAGGACGACATCTGCATGACGCACGAGGAATTTCGGCTGATGCTGGGCGTGCGGCGCAGCAGCGTCACCGACGCGCTGCACCGGCTGGAGGAAGAACAGGCGATCCGGGCCTTCCGCGGCCGCGTCGTGGTACGCGATCGCGGCAAGCTGATGCAGCTCGCCGGCGACACTTACGGACATGCCGAGCAGGAATATCGTCGCCTGCTCGGCACCCGTTGACGCCCGGCCGGTCAGAAGCCGCGGCGTAGCGTGACGAACCACTGGCACGGCGCGCCGGCGAGCAGCGTCTGATTGTCGCCGCTGGCGACATAGCCGTTGCTGCCGATCGTCGCGATGTAGCGCTTGTCGGTGAGGTTGGTGACGCTGCCCTCGATCGCCAGTCCCTCCAGCACGCCGCCGAGGCCGCGCAGCCGATAGCCGATGCTGGCATCGACCAGCAGCCGCGCGCCGACCGACTGGTCGTTGAGATAGGTGAAGTAGCGCTTCGTCATGTAATCGCCGCCGGCGCGCGCGAAGATGCCGCCGTCGTCATAGACGATCTCGCCCTTGACCATATGTTCGGGCGTATCGACGACGGTCTTGCCCTTGGTCGGCGACAATAGGACGCCTTTGGCGTTACGGACATCGTCCTGATAGGTCGACTTGTTGTAGGAATAGCTGGCGAACAGCGTCAGCGGCCGGACGATGCGATAGCTTGCCGACGCCTCGGCACCGTAGCTTTCGACGTTGCCGGCGTTGTTGAGGGTCGGCGGATTGCCGATGATGCCGGCGCCATTGGCAAAGGTCAGCAGGCGATTGGCGAAGTCGACGTAATAGCCGACCGCGGACAGCTGCAAGCCGCCGCTGTGCACGCGGACGCCGCCCTCGACGGTCTTCGACGTCTCCGGCTTCAAGGTCGAGCGGATCGCATCGAAACCGTCCTGCGTTGTCGCGAACGGCCCCGCCGTCGCCGCGGAAACGAAGGCACGCATGTTCTCCGTGTAGCTGGCGAATGCCTCGACGCCGCCACCCAGCCGATACAAGGCGCCGACCTGCGGCAGGAACCAATCGCGCGCCTGGATTTTGCCAGCGACCAGCGCGCCCGTGAGCAGGTTCGCTTGATTGCGCACCCGCATGCCCTTCCACCCGCCGTTGAGCGTCAGCGGACCGAGGTCGAGCGTGTCGGCGACGTGATATTGCAGCGTCTCCGTATCGTATTTGCCGTTATATTGCGTCGCGAACGGGTTGGACTGGAAGGCCAGCGTCTCGCGATTGGGGGTGCTGCCGGCAGCCATGCCGTAGAAGCGACGCGCCTGCGTGAAGGTGTTGCTTTCATACCAGCCGCCGAGTTCGAAACGGTTTGCTCCCGTCTCGACGAGCAGCCGCGTCAGATTGCCGGCCCGGTCGATGCCATATTCGGTGGTGCGAAACGAGAGCGGCGCCGGGTTGGTGATCGGTGAACCGTCGGCATTGGGCGCGCCTGCCGGCGTGGCAAGGTAGGGCGTGATCCACGATCCCTGCCCCTTGTTATGGTGATAATAGCTGGTCGACGTGATCGACAGAACGCTGGTCAATCGGGCGTCGAAGGTCAGGCCACCAAGCCAGTCGCGCCGCAGGCCGCCTGCATCGTAATAGACGTCGTCCACGGTGGCGATGCCGTTCGGAAACGACAGACCCGAGGAAGGATATGGTAAAGCAGCCGTCGCGCTGCCGGCACGTGTTTGCTGATTGGCGTAAACCCGCCCGATCTGCAGCGCGAGCGGATAGTTGCCGGTGATGTTGTCGTTGTTCAGCCCGCGGCGGCGGATGATGTCGAGGCTGAGGTCCTGATAGTCGTTCTCGCGCCGGTCGGAGAAATCGACGAAGCCGGTGATGCTGCCGCGCTCGCCGAAATCCTTGACCAGCTTGGCATTGGCCTGATGCTGGCGCTGGACGCCCTGGCCCTTCCATTTGTCGGTGGTGAGGAAGCCATAGCTCAGATAGCCCTTCAGCCCGCCGCCGATGTCGCCGCTCTCGGCGCGGACGAAGGCGCGATAGGTCTGGTCGCTGCCATAGGTGCCCGAGGCAACGAGATCGGCGGTATCCGAGGGCTTGCGGCTGGTGAATTGCAGCGTGCCGCCGAGATTGCTGGTCGAGGCGGTGCCGAGCGCGCCGGCGCCCTGCGCCACCGTCGTCGTCGCCAGATTTTCGGAGATGATCGCGCGGCTGATGTGCAGGCCGTTGACGTTGCCGTAGCTCATGTCGCCGAGCGGCACGCCGTCCAGCGTGAAGCCGAGCTGGTTCTGGTTGAAGCCGCGCAGCGAGATGCGCGTCGACCATTCATAGGCGCCGAAGGCGTCGGACGACTGGAAATTGACGCCCGGCAGCTTGGCCACCGCCTTCAGCGGCGAGGTACCGGGGGTCAGCCGTTCCATGTCGATCGCGGATACCGTCTGCACCTGCCGGCTCTGGCCGAAGCCCATGACGACGATGTCGCTGCCGGTGCCGCCGGTCGGCGTGTCGTCGCTTTGCGTCACCGCAGCGGCGGTATCCTGCGGCATCTCCTGCGCTTCGGCGGCCTGCGCGAGCAGCAATGCCACCGGCGCGACGCCGACCCACCAAGTCCGTTCGATCATCTCGTCATCCCCTGCCGCCTGACGCGCGTGCAAGGCGGCTGGTGACGTGCGCCGGTGACAGCGCCGCGACGATGGCGCGACGGATCGATGACATCGGCCGTCGGCGCCGCTGCGTCCGCCGATCAATTGCAGACCGTTCTATAATTGTAACAGGTCGGTTCAATATGGCCGTATTTAACGGGGTCTTCAGACTTTCGGTCCAATTTGAACGTTAGAGGCTGATTCGAAACGATGAAGAGGCCGGGATCGGCGGGATCGTCCGCCTTCATCGAAGGACCTGAAGATGTTCACCTGGTTCGCCAATCACGCGCCCATCCGTACCAAGTTCAAGACGCTGCTCGCCTTGCACGGGACCGTGGCCGCGACCGGCGTCGTGACGACCTATCTGGCTGCCGAGGCGACGCCGGCGGCGGCAATGACCTATGTCGCCATCTCCGCCATCCTGTTCGTGGTGACGGTCGTCGCCGTACTGGTCAGCGGCAAGGTAATCAGCGATCCCTATGTCGCATCGGTCGTCCGCATGGAGGAACTGGCCGCGGGTGACCTCAAGACGCCGATCCCGTTCGCCGACCATCGCGATTGCATCGGCCGGATGTCGCGCGCGGTCAGCGTCTTCAAACAGAATGCCGAAACGGTCCAGGCCGCCGCCGCGGCGCAGCAGCAGGTCGTCGGCACGCTCGGCGAGGGGCTGACGCGGCTCGCGGCGAGCGATCTCAGCTTCCGGATCGAGCAGAGCTTCCCGGCGGATTACGAGCGGGTGCGCGTCGACTATAA
Source organism: Sphingomonas sp. GW821-FHT04B01 (assembly GCF_059420425.1). Taxonomy (NCBI): domain Bacteria; kingdom Pseudomonadati; phylum Pseudomonadota; class Alphaproteobacteria; order Sphingomonadales; family Sphingomonadaceae; genus Sphingomonas; species Sphingomonas sp. GW821-FHT04B01. The sequence goes on from NZ_JBWKTR010000012.1 coordinate 69,862, forward strand.
TCGCGCGCTGGACGCGGTCGCCGAGACGATGCGCGCCGTGACCGACGCGACCAGCGGCATCAACAACGGCGCGATCGACATCCGCCAGGCGTCCGACGATTTGTCGCAGCGCACCGAACAGCAGGCGGCGAGCCTTGAGGAAACCGCCGCGGCGATGGACGAGATCACCTCGACCGTCCGCCAGACCGCCGCGGGTGCGGTGCGTGCCAACAGCGTCGTCGAGGAAGCGCGCATTGAGGCCGAGCAATCGGGGCAGGTCGTCCGCCGCGCGGTCGACGCGATGGGCGGGATCGAGCGCGCCTCGAACGAAATCTCCGACATCATCTCGGTGATCGACGGCATCGCCTTCCAGACCAACCTGCTGGCGCTCAACGCCGGCGTCGAGGCGGCGCGGGCCGGTGACGCGGGCCGCGGCTTCGCGGTCGTCGCCTCCGAAGTGCGCGCGCTCGCCCAGCGTTCGGCCGAAGCGGCCAAGGACGTCAAGACGCGCATCACCGCCTCGTCCGAACAGGTCGACGCCGGCGTCGAGCTGGTCAGCGAGACCGGCAAGGCGCTCGACCGGATCATCGGCCGCATCGGCGAGATCAGCACGCTGGTCGGCCAGATCGCCTCGGCCGCCGAGCAGCAGGCGACCGGTCTGCAACAGGTCAACACCGCGGTCAGCGAGATGGACGGCGTGACCCAGCAGAATGCCGCGATGGTCGAGGAAGCGACCGCCGCCGCGCGCAGCCTGTCGGCCGAGGCGGACGAGCTCGCCCGTCAGGTCGCGCGCTTCAAGCTGACCGCCGGCGAACCCGTGCTGCGCGCGGTGCCGGTGGTGCATCAGTTGCAGGATCGTGCCGCCGACGCCGGCCGCCGCATCGCCCGGTCGGCGCGCCGCACCGGTACCGGCGGCGGTGGCACCGCGGTCGCGGTCGCATCGGACGATTGGTCGGAATTCTAAGCCATCGCGACCGGCCACCGCCGGTCCGCTCTAGGAAGATAGAAGGGAAGGGGGGCAGCGTGCACTATCATCGTAACGATCATCGCGACCGTACGCGCCGCCGTCCCTCCGTCGGCCTTACCGGCTACGGATCCGTCGTCGCACGCAGCCGGAGCCGCCATCGGCCGATTACACCCAAAATGGGTGGTCAACGTCGCGTTAAGTCGATGCTGCCACCCCCCATCGTCATGGACCGGACGGACCGTTTCCGCTGGTCGTCGATGGAGACGTTACCGATGTTGAGCTGGTTCGAGAAACGCGCGCCGATCCGCGTCAAGTTCCGCGTTCTCGCAGGGATACAGGCGCTGCTCGGCGCCATTCTGGTCGGGATCACGGCGGGCGCGGCGACCGGTGTGATCCACACCAGTCCGGCGATCGACATCGCCGCCGCCACGCTGACCGTCGTGGTGCTGTGCATGACGACGCTGTTCGCCGGCGGCATCATGTGCCGGCCCTATGTCCAGACGGTGCTGCGCATGGAGGCGCTCGCCGCGGGCGACCTCCAGGCGCCGATCGAGCATACCGAGAACAAGGATTGCGTCGGCCGGATGACCAAGGCGATGGCGATCTTCCGCCGCAATATGGAGGAAGCCAATACCGCCGCCGCCCAGCGGGCGATGGCGGGGGCGCTGGCCGAGGGGCTGGGGCATCTGGCGCAGGGTGATCTGACCTTCCGCATCACCAGCGACTTCCCGGCCGAGTTCGAGGCGCTGCGCAGCGACTTCAACGCCGCGATGGAGGCAATGATGGCGGCGGTCGCCGCGGTCAATCACGCCGCCGCGAGCATCGACGGCGGCTCCGCCGACATCCTCCAGGCGTCGGACGATTTGTCGCAGCGCACCGAACAGCAGGCGGCGAGCCTCGAGCAGACCGCGGCGGCGATGCAGCAGATCACCGTCACCGTCCGCGACACCGCGGCGCGTGCCGAACGCGCCAATGGCGTCGTCGGCTCGGCGCGCGGCGAGGCCGAGGAATCGGGCCAGGTCGTCTCCCGTGCGGTCGATGCGATGGGCGGGATCGAACGCGCCTCCAACGAGATTTCCGAGATCATCTCGGTGATCGACGGCATCGCCTTCCAGACCAACCTGCTCGCGCTCAACGCCGGGGTCGAGGCGGCGCGGGCCGGCGATGCCGGTCGCGGCTTCGCGGTGGTCGCCTCCGAGGTGCGTGCGCTCGCGCAGCGCTCGGCGGAAGCGGCCAAGGACGTCAAGACGCGGATCACCGCCTCGTCGGTGCAGGTCGATGCCGGCGTCGCCTTGGTCAGCGCGACCGGTGAGGCGTTGCAGCGGCTGATCGGCCGGTTCGGCGAGATCAGCGGGCTGGTCCCGCAGATCGCCACCGCCGCGGAGCAGCAGGCGACCGCCTTGCAGCAGGTCAACGTCGCGGTCGGCGAGATGGACGGCGTCACGCAGCAGAATGCGGCGATGGTCGAGCAGGCGACCGCCGCCGCGCGCAACCTGTCCGCCGACGCCAGTGAACTGGTCGCGCAGATGGTGCGGTTCCGCACCGGGCGCCCGGTCCAGCCGGCGCTGAAGGCGGTGCCGACCGACAATCGCGTCCATCGTCTGCAACGCCGCGCCGCCGACGAAGGCCGTCGCCTCGCCGGCCAGTCGCGCCGGGGGACCGCCGTCGCGGTCGCCGGTGACGATTGGTCCGAATTCTAACCCGTTTCGAACGTATCGAAAGTCGAACCCGCATGTCCTCGCCCGCCACTTCCCTGCTCCCCGAGACGCTCGATACGTCGGCGGCCGGCCCGCTGCGCATCGCGCTGCTCGACCGCATCGACCGCGGTGAGCCGGTCCGTCTCGACGGCAGCGAGGTGACGCGCGCGGGCCTCGCCTGCCTTCAGGTGCTCGCCAGCGCCCGCGCCACCGCGGCGGAACAGGACGTGGACTTCCGGCTCGACCAGCCCAGCGAGGCGCTGGCGCGGATGATCGCGCTCGCCGGGCTCGACGCGGCGCTCGGCCTGCCGGGCGACGACGATCGCGATCTGGCCGCCTGAAAGGATTGATGATGAACCTCGACGAGATCCAGCAGATCTTCTTTCAGGAATGCGACGAAGGCCTCGCCACGATGGAGGCGAGCTT
>NZ_JBWKTR010000013.1:0-55782 GCF_059420425.1 Sphingomonas sp. GW821-FHT04B01
GCCCGCGCCCTCGTCAAAGGCGACAAGCATCCCGGCTACCGGCGCTACCGCAAGGCGGCCTGCTGAACACGCTTACCAAGGTTATGACCGCTACCGCGTTGAACATTCTACCAAGTTTTACGTGGTCCAGCTCATAGGGACTTGGGTCAACATTGTTGAGTCGGCAGAGCGCACCGTGAGATCGCGAAATAGTCTCCGATGGGTCACGTTCGAGACCGAGGAATATGAGCTGAGGAAAGCCGACACGTTCAAGCCCTTCCTTTGCAGATTCATTCAAGGCGGCTGCTACGCGTATGTAGGCGGCAAATATATCGAGCGCGAAAAGGAGATGCGGGGCATGGAATCGCATCCGTTCATTTACATTTCGTCCACGGCCGCATTGAAGACTTTCAACGACATGCGAGTGAAGCGAACCGCAGCACCAGGCCGGAGGTAGGCCTTCTTTGGGCCCCTCATTATGCCATCGCACCGCCCCCGATTGCGGGGAGCGCGAGATTTAAGCACGCTCAACTATGAAGCCGACTAACTGGTCGTGTCATCCGGTATGCGTCGTCGGGTACTTGCTTCCGCGCCGCCCAATCTAGAAATTCGATGCGACCATCATTCCTTAGTTCTGCCGCCATGCGCCCGAGCCTCGTCTTCCTGACACCGTGCTTGGCGAGAATGCCGGGCCAGAGATTGCCGTACGTAATCGAGCCAGGGCTGATCGGGACTGTGTCTACGATCGCCATCAGCGCGGCGGCTTCTTGTTCGGCCATCCATCGTCCAGCAAACTCGTTGCCGGTGATGGCGCCGCCGAACATGTCCGTAGTGTTGAAGAGGTCGTCCCTCTTAGCGAGCTGGAGATCAGCCCTGACCTGGTCCTGCGCCTTCAACGTTGCATGCTGGCAGTCACGAAAGACCTCGACGCCCTTCGGGCTGCGAGTGGCGTAAATGAGCGAATAGAAGGTCCGGTCTTTGGTCGGAAAGAGGACGGGCGTCTCCATTACGTACTCGTAGCCGCCGAGTCGGCCGATCGCTTCGCTGATCGCCTCAACCAGCACCGTTTTCCTTGCATCCGCCGTGGACCGGCCCTCTGCGGGCGCGATCGCGTCAAGGCGACGTCTCCAGTCGGTTTGGGGCATGAGCGCTTCAAGGCCGGCTTGGATCGCTGCGTTGGGTATGGATGCGGACCAGTTGATCATCGTGAACATGAAATTGAAGACGACTTCGCAGTTCGGACGTCGGAGCAGCGGCGCGACGGCCTGCATGTCGATCTTCCAGCCCTTGGGATCCATCAGCACGAAGGAGAAGGCGTCCGGTGGAGTGGCCCGCATGAGGTCGGGAATGAGTTTCACGAAGTCGTCATTGAACGTCCTAATGGTGATATCCGGGTAGCGGGGCACGATTTCTTGCAGCCTCGCATGCGCTTCCGGGTCTTTCTCGACAAGCAAGGCCGTCATGGTCCGCTCACCGCGGCCGAGGTCCTTCCAGGTCTGCTTCGCGCGGCGGAGGCTCTCCAGCGCGATGCCGAACGAAGTGTCTTCGAAATTCTCGCCTTGGTCTTTCCAAGGGCCAGAGAAGCCATCGATGTAGACGACATCACGCCTGCTTCCAACCTTGAACACAAGCTGTTCGACGTAGTCTGCGATGAGGTGGTGCTTGACGTAGGCCTGCTCACGACCGGCGTAATTGGCGATATCTGGGCGCATCAGGCGGCCCGCGATGCGACTGAAACCGGCAGCTCGTTCCACTCGCGGCCGTCGAGATCGCGGCCGCCCGTCTTTGGCCTGGCGCCGCCCCATTGCTTGAAGAAGAAGGCAACGTCCTGCTCGGCGCACTGATCGCGGATTTCCCGCGCCCATTCGATCGCCATCGGCCGCGCGCCGGGTCCGCTTTCGCCACCGGCGATCACCCAATGAATGCCGGTCAGGTCGATACGCCCGACGGAGCCGATTAACGGTTCGACGGAGAGGAATCGCACGGTAGCCGGCGCCTGACGCAAATGGGTGACTCGTGCGCCCGATTGGGCGTCCTCCACCGAGACGCCGAGCCAAATATGGGCGGGAGGCGCCACGTCCCGATATCGACGCGAAAGGTAGTCGCGCATCAGCGAACTGCGCTTGGTGAGGACCTGAAACACGTGCCAATCGGCTCGCTCCATCGTCTCGAAGACCTGATCGATGAACGGTCTCGGAACCTGCTTGTGGAACAGGTCGCTCATGGAGTTCACGAAAATCATCCGGGAACGCTTCCACGCAAGCGGCTGCGCAATGCGCTCAGGTCTGAGCGTTAAATCGAAGCCTTTCTGGAAAGGATGGTTCGGCACTCCGCGCCAACGCTCGGCGAAGCGCGCAGCGTAGCAGTTGTCGCAGCCGGCCGTGATCTTGGTGCAGCCTGTTACCGGGTTCCAGGTCGCATCCGTCCACTCGATTGCACTGCCGTCGGCCATAGTTCACGTCCTCGGAACGGAGCATAAACCTTACACATCGGCAACCGCTATACAATCTTGCTCGGCTTGGCAGGACAGAGCCGACTTCTGCGTCTTGGCCCCTGCGGCGGTTTAAGCTGTGACGGTATTTTCGCAGAAATCTGAACGAATGTCCGGTCCCGGGAAGCGCTCAGGTTGCGCTGAATGTCTGCAATTGGGTCAGCTTGCCGGAAGCTGTAGGGCAGGATGCGTTCGCCTAATGCCAGACATTTGATAACCGTAGCCGGTGTTTGGTGCCGCCATAGCTTGCGCCAGGTCCCGGGGCGTGTCAGCCTTCAATCTGAGATTGAGCCTTCCTCGCTTTTGCGAGTTGGGAAGCGAAGATCGGTAGGAGCGCAGACATGAACCTAAAGGCAATTGTTACCGTTCTGCTCACCGCCAGTGTAGGTTCAGCCGCCAGCGCCAAGACTACGTATCTCGATAATCCCCAGCAATATGATATGCGTCAGTACCTTGAAAGTGCGCAGTACCGAGTACGTCAGCCCCTCGCGACGAGGTGCCTTGCGGAGGAACGGAGCGGTCGTCTCACGACAACGTGCCAACAGTACAAGCGTGATCTGAACCGCCTTCTCCGTCGGCAAAGCTCCCCTTAATCGGTAGGCGATTTTTTGCCGCAGCTTAGCTTGGACGGTCCAGTGACTTTTACTATGCGCTAAAAGCAGACGTTCAATCTATCGGAGGCCAATCCAGTCAGCGGCTGTCGGGTCATAAAAGGACGACGGCGTAGAGGATCGAACAGAATAGGGCAGCTTTAACCACCCCGAAGATCATCATCTGGCGCGCAGCACGCTGTTAGTCATTACTGACGTGACATGAAGCGATACACGTGCCAAGCACGATCATGGCATCAGGAAGCGCGAAAACCATGATTTCGCCCCGCGACTCAAGCCTATCTATGAGTGGCATTATCAAGATTACCACGTTGACGGCAAGTTCAATCAATGGGCTCATCTTGGGTCGGCGATATGAGGGATAATCGCTCCGCAGTCTCCATATGAAACTAAGGTAAACTGCTGCGCACGCAACTCAGTAGAGTGTAGCAAACGGAACCTCAGAGGTATTTTCGAGCACCATCCCGCTGAATACAAATCCCATTAGACCGACAAGGGTCCATCCAAGCCGCCCAAAGTATTTTGCCATCCATCCGCCTCCCTATAGTCGCAGCCTTCCAAAACATTAGACCATGATCAATGGCGAAGGCTAGCTTTTTCCCATGCCAGACGCCAAGTCATCCGGTTTGGCTGTGAACGACACGATCATTGAAGCTGGACAAACGGCAGAAAGAGGGGGAGCGACGAGGCCGCGCTGAACGACCGCAAATGGGTCACAGCCATCCGTTCTGCCGCGCTGTGCGGCCCGCTTCGATGCGGTTTGACGCGCCCAGCTTCCCTACTGCATCGGATAGGTAATTGCGGACCGTGCCCGGCGACAAGCCGAGCCGATCGGCGATGGCCTTGTTCGACAGCCCCTCCTCTGTGAGGCGCAACGTATCGCGTTTGCGGTCGGTGAGCGGATCGCGACCGATCTCGCCGGCGGCTGCGGCGAGATCGGCGAATATTGCGCGGCCGCCGCCCCCAACGGTGCGGATCGCGGCCGCAAGGTCGTCAACCGCCGCGTCCTTAGGTGTTCAGTCCCGGCATCTGGTGGATCGGGGTCGACGATGAAACGGTCTGGCTCTGACGTACAGATCTTGGTGATTTATTCGTGGAGTGTGAGCCCGCTGAGTGTCCTAAGCCGGCGGGCAAACTTATAGGCGGCCATGAAGTTGGCGAGATGCGTCCGGAGCTGGTCGTGGCTGTCGTAGTGAAGAGTTTGACGGTCGCCTCCTTGATCGTCTGGTTCATGCGTTCGACCTGCCCGTTAGTCCACGGATGGTTCGGTTTGGTGAGCCAGTGCTCGATGTCGTTGGCCTCGCAGATCATGTCAAAGCGCATCTGGCGCGACTAGGCGGTGTTGCGGTTACGAGGCTGCTCGGCGAACTGAATGCCGTTGTCCGTCACAATGGTGTGGATGCGGTAAGGCACGGCTTTCAGCAAGTGCTCAAGGAACTCCCAGGCTGTGCGCCTGTCCGCCTTATCGACGAGTTGGGTGATCGCAAATTTGCTCGTGCGGTCGATGCCGACAAACAGGGAGAGCTGGCCTTCGGCAGCCTGCACCTCAGCGATATCGATGTGGAAGAAACCGATGGGATAACGCTTGATTCGCTGCCGCTTCGGCTTTTCGCCTTCGATGTCCGGCAGACGGGAAATGCCGTGTCGCTGGAGGCATCGGTGCAGAGCCGACCGCGTCAGATGCGGCATCGACGGCTGCAACGCGTAGAGGCAGTCGTCGAGCGGCAGCAGGGTGTGGCGTCGGAACGTTACAACTATTGCCTCCTCCGCCTCGGACAAGGTCGTTTAATGAGGGGCCTTCGGCCCGGTCTTCAGGTCCTCGACCGTCGCCCTTTTACGCCACTTCGCGACCGTCTTCGGGTTGATCCCGACTCACGGCTCAGCGTCGCGAGCGAAGCTTGCGATCGCTGTATTGCTGTTCGGACGGCGTGCGTGGTCGTGGCGCACGCGTGACGTACCTGTCCCATACGGCATCCTTCCATTCCAAAGAAAGGATCGCACCATCAAACCGTGGGTTCAAACACCTAGGCTGCGACCTTCAAAGACCGAAACGCATCGTTGAGAGAACGGTTCGCGTTAGACTGACAGCACCAGTGGATGGTGTGGACAACCTACTCGTCGACGTACCTTCCGACAGCCTACGGCGGACGTTTCCGGTGGCACAGATTTTCGAGATAGCCTCGGCTCACGTCAGCGCGCGGGAGATTAACATGCTGACCGGTTCGGCGGCAAGTCATGTCGTCTCGCGGAAAGCAGTTGGCCTTGGAGCGCCGTCGCCCGCTCGGCTTCCGACGAGGCAGCGTGGAGAAGGTGCCGGCAAACGGCTGGCCTTTCAGTTCGAGCGAGTGGAGGATTCGAGCCGATACGCGTGCTGGCCGTCGTAGCTAGGAAAGTTGCGAAGCCGATTAGCCCCTGACTCAAGGGAGGCTCGGAACCGGCGCGGATCAGCGTCGCCACCATGTCTGTGATGCCCCGCACGTCACCTGTTCGTAGGACGTCAGGCATCACGTGGCGGTTCTAGCAACAATTGTTGCTTTTCAGTCGCTGGTTCCTCTGTCATGAAGGTGCTGCGGCGCATACGCGTCCGCTTCAACCACGAAACTCGGAGGATTCAGAATGAATCGTGAAGAGATCGCATCGATGTTCGAGGAACTTGAATTCGTCGAAATCGAAACCGTCGTAGGCGGCGATGGCACCCCGAGCATGCCCCCGGGCTACGTCGCTTGGACGCCAGGCTCTGGCAATCCGCCGTACAACCCGAAGCCCTTCGGCTGAAGTAGCTCAAGAAGTGGCGCGAGTCGCCAGCCACCCGGAGGAGGGTCGCGGGCAATCGCCACGTACCTGATCGGCTGGGAAATGGGGGCAAACCAAGGGCATGTCAGCGCCCTTGTTCCCATCTCCCGCCGTCTTGCAGAGTTGGGCCATCACGTTTGGCTTGCGGTTTGCGACCTTAGCGCGGTGTCGCTAGATGTCGGTCCGAACGTACAAGTTATCCAGGCGCCTGTCTGGGCGGGCAGCACCCGGTTGGCCGTTGGCTCTTCCGCTCCACCGCGATCCACACAGGATCTCATGGTGCTCGCTGGCGCAGCAGATCACAGCATACTGCGGCACATGATCCGCGCGTGGGAGGCTCTTCTTCAGCTTACTGGTGCCGACGTCGTTATTGCAGAGTCAGCTCCAGCCCTCCTCATGGCTGCACGAACCCGCGTCCGCACCTTGGCAATTGGAACGGCCGCCTCGATTCCTTCACTGAAAACCGATCTGAACCAAGGACTGCATTCGGAGCATGGTTGGTCCGATGGGCGGAAGCTCCTCAGAACAATCTGCGCCGTACTTAGGGAGCGGGGCCTACCCTCCCTCGCGTCCACCGCTTCCATATTTGAGGCGGATAGGCGCCTCGTTGGCTCGTTTCCGATGCTAGACCCTTACCGAACCGCTCGGCACACGGACGTCTACGCCGCGCCTGCGATGAGCCACGATGCTCGGTGGCCGAACGTCAGGGGTTCCGGGGGAGAGGAGGTTTTCGTCTACTTTCACAATACCGTCTCACCACGAAATGGACTGTGGCAGGCACTCTCCGCGACGCGGCTTCCGATCAGGATCCATGTCCGCGCTCCAAGTTCCGCGCTTCTGCGCATGATCCAGGAACGGCAGTTTGCTTTCGAATCGATGCCGCTCACCATCGATCGTATTGCCTCTAGATCGCGGATCGTCATGTCACACGGCGGCCACGGCCTGGCATCAGCCGCTCTGGCTGCCGGCATTCCCCATTTCGTTTTGGGATACGACGGCGAGAAGATGTGGAACGGCTTAGTGATTCAATCATCGGGTCTCGGGGTCTGTCATGCGATGGGCAACGTCACCGCGGCCGCCGTGGCTCGCGATCTCTACGCGCTTTATCTAGATGAGATGGTCGCGTCGCAGGCCCTGCTGATGGCTGATCGATTGAGATCGGAGGCAAGACCGTCATATCTTGAGTTGATCGAAGGTGACGCTGATGTGCTCAGATAGAATCATGCGAGACCGATTCCTCGATACTAAGCTGGGGAGGCGATTCCTCGAGTTGGAAGCAGCGAGAAAGCGAGCATCGAGCGGGCAGGAGGAGCATGGGCTTCCTTCCAAACTCATCGTAAACGTGACCTCGCATCAACCTCGTTTTGCGACGCTGCACCTCACGCTGACCTCAATCATCAACCAGGACGTCAGGCCAGACCGTATCCTGTTATGGATAGCGCGGGATGATTTTGAATACATTCCCGCTAAGACGCTAAGTCTGCAGAAATGGATCGATATCCGGCCTTGCGATGATCTGCGCTCTTACAAGAAACTAGTGCCCGCACTGAAAGAGCATGCCGCCTGTTTCAACGTTACGGCTGACGACGACGTCTATTACAAATCGGACTGGCTTCGTCAGCTCGTCGAGCCCGCCGCGGCGGGGGCCAAAGCGATTGCCTACCATTTTGGCTTCGTTCCGACCTTCGAAGGCAACTTGATCGCGTCCTACGCATTCTGGCTGCCCGACATCGCCATTCCACTCGGGCATCCAGCCATCCACACGTCGCTTCCGGTCGGCGTTGGAGGGATCCTCTATCCACCAGGCAGCCTTCATCCCGATGTCACGGACCGGGGTCTCTTCGAGAGATTGGCCCCGGACAGCGACGACCTGTGGTTCTACGCGATGACGCGTCTGAACGGTTTCGCACGCCAGCGAGTCGGGACCGGCTTTGAGGAGATCCAGTGGCCCGGCACGCAGGTTGCCGCCCTTTGGACCCAATCCGCTCCAAGTCGAAACGATCTTTCAGCGCAGGCGATATCACATCACTACGGGATCGAGCTGTTCCCGGAAGCCGCTATGCACCCGATAAATCGTCACGTCAAAGCGGTGTGAGAGTGGCCAAACTCAAGATAAGAACGGCCGCCGGGCGCGACTTCGATTTGGTCAATGCAGCGGCCGTTGCGCAGCGTAGCAAGACATCGTGATCAATGGTCGAGACTTGAGGCGGGCAGCATATTATGTGAAGTATTCACGATCGAAAACGCGTCGACATCACTCAGCGTATCCTTAAACCACTTAGTCAATATGTATTTTGAGCCCTCCGTGACTTCGGCTCCGAAGTGCACCGACAAAGGGTTGACGCTACCATCGTCCAGTAGATTGAGCCATGCTAGGAGGTTGCCGCGACGAGGAGATGACTTGAAGCCTACGTTGGGGAACACGGTCTCTCCTCCAGAGCAAGACCCGTTTAGGTAGATCATGACGGTCCATGTTCGCTGGTAGTCCGACTTCGATCCTGCTCCATGCAGCTGGCGATCGTTGAAGGCATCGACGTGAGGCTTGAACTGCTGTCCCGCAACGTATCTCTGTCCCTGAATGCGCTCACTGGCCAGGCCCGGTATGCCAGTCAGGTCGCTCAGGCGCCGCTCTATCGACATCACCAAAGGTGGTCCATCTACGAAATAGCAGGTGCGGCTTGTGCGATAGGTCACATCGGGTGACGGTGGAAGGGTGACGGATGGAGCGTTCACCTCGTCGATGAGAGCGATGATCTCGCTGCACGCCTCGTCGTCTAGGAAGTCCTTCATGAAGAAAATCGGGAGGTCCTTGTACGGCAGCCTATGCATTCCACGCATGCCGCTCAACCGCTCGATCACTGCATCGTTGCTTTGTGCCAGCACCACCCGCTCCCTAGCTCCACGTCGATTGCAACAGGCTTGCCCGATTGCGCGGCGACGTCAATTGCCACCGCGTGCTCGGGATCGGCGAAGCGATCCGCAAAGACAGGCTGCTTGAACCATCATCCTGGCGGACAAAGCGCGGCGCAGAGCCGCGCTGACTTTCATCTCTGCACGCTTCCGGCATTCGACCGCAGGAACGATGGCTCGACTTCTCGAACGGATCCATGCTCCAAGACGAATATGAGATCCGCAGCCGCGATCGTCTCTTCGCGATGCGCGATGATGATGCGCGTTATGCCCATCGAAGAAATTGAGGCGTTTATCGCCGCCTCGGTCGACGGATCTAGATGTGCTGTTCCTTCGTCCATTAGCAGCAGCTTGGGGCGCCGAAAGAGCGCGCGCGCCAGCAGCACCCTTGCCTTCTGGCCGCCGGACAGCGTCGACCCCATATCTCCAACCAAGGTGCGGTATCCCATCGGAAGTGCCACCACCTCATCGTGGATCGCGGCAATCGTTGCGGCCTCCTCGACCAGCCTCATGTCGACCTCGTCTTCAAACAAGGCTATGTTGTCAGCTATCGAGCCGGCGAACAAGCTGTCCTCCTGCAGAACCGCCGCAACCTGCTCCCGATAGGGCCTCCGGCCGAACCGCTCCAACGGCTGCCCGTCGATGAGCACCTGTCCGGCGGTCGGAGCGACCAGCCCGAGCATGATCTTGGCCAACGTCGACTTTCCTCCGCCAGAAGGTCCCGTGATGGCCAGGTGCGCCCCGGCGGGTATATCAAGATCGACGCCATTGAGAACCAGAGCGTCGGTCGGGGAATAGCGGTATTCAATGCCCTGCAGAGTCAGCCCTCCCTCGAACGGCTTTACCCGATCGAAGGTTTCGCGGAAGTCTTCGTCCTCTGTTTCAAGAGCGATGTCGCCCAATCGGTCGAGATGAAGTCCAAGCATTCGGAATGCGATGGCCTGGTCGATCAGCGCGGTCGCACGGGCAAGAAACTGCTGCTTGTATGCCAGGTAACCGACGACCATGCCGATCGAGAAGCCGCCCGAGAGAACGAAGCGAAATGCAAGCCAGACCGTAAGAACGTTCTCGAGGCCGAACACTAGCGTGTTCGCGGTCACCTGCCATATCCCGACCTTCGCCGCCGCGAGCGCGGCATTCGTCTCAGCCGCTTGTCGATTTTGCCATAGGGCGTGACGCTCAGCCTCCCGCCCATAAAGCCGAAGCGGAACGATGCCCCTCATGGTCTCGATTAGGACCGACTGCTGACGACTGGACGCGATGATGACGTCCTCCCTTGCATCCCGCTCGAACGCGAAGGTGACCAGGCGAATCAGTCCGTAAAGACAGAATGCCGCTAGTGCCACGAAAGCAAGGATCACGCTGTACCACAGCATCACTATGAACACGACCAGGGCAAGGACACCGTCTACGAGTGCGGCTGCCAGCCCCTGCGTCAGTGCGTCCTGGATGGGGCGAACCGAAAGAAATCGCGAGAGAACGTCTCCGACGTGCCGTCTTTCGAACCAAGAAACGGGCAGCCTGAATAATCTTCGGGCGAGATTGCTGCTCATCGCAAATCCCATTGAACTGCCGGCGGACAGTAAAACGAAGCTGCGCAGCAGCTGGGCACCCGCGTTGAATACGACAATGAGCCCGAAGGCGGCAGCGAGCAGCGTCAAAAGGCTCCCGTCAAGTGCAGGAACTACGCTGTCTACGGCCAACTGCAGATAGTATGGCATCGCAAGTGCGAAAACCTGCAGCACGGCAGTGAGGAGCACGGTCTGCGCAACGGCTCGCTTCCACCCGCGCATCCGTCCCCAAAGCTGCCGCAAACGGAGTCTTTGGCGCTCATCGGCAGGTTTGAAGTCGACCGCCGGTCGAAGCTCTAGAGCCACGCCGGTGAAGTGCCGCGACAAATCGGCTGTGGTAAGCCGTCTCGCGCGGCCGACCGCCGGATCTAGAACAACCGCGCGGCCCCGCTCGAAACGATCTAGAACCACGTAGTGGTTCATGTCCCAATGCAGCAATGCAGGCAGCTCCAGACCCTCAAGTGCTTCCAGAGGGAGCTTGATGGGCCTGCTGGCAAGGCCCAGACGATCGGCGATCGCAATGAGGCTCTTGAGAGAGGCGCCGCGAGCCGAAGGCGAGAAGCGGCGGCGCAGCGAGTTCAGGTCCACGTCAAGGCCGTGATGGGCGGCGATCATGGCGATGCATGCCAAGCCGCATTCGGCGATCTCGGTCTGTCTGACGTGAGGCGTCTTTCGCCGCGGCCAGATACCGGTGTTGAGATAGAGTGGCCTCACCTTCTGCGGACAGCCAAAATAGGCTCGAATAGCCACTCCATCAGCGATCGCCGTTCGATGACAACCCGCGCCGTGAGGGTCATGTCGGGTTGGAGTGGCCTGTGTTCGCCGGACGCGCTGACATATGGTCGATCGATCTTTGCGGTGACGACGTATGTCGGGTCAGATGCTTTCGCGCCACCGATCACAGCCGATTGGGAAGCGACCAGGCTGATGCGATTTATACGAGCCTTGACGGTGCCGAAGCGCTCGTAGGAAAAAGCGTCGATTTGGAGGCGGACCTCTTGACCGATCTTCATGAAACCCACGCTCCTGGTCGGGACATCCAGTCTTGCCTCCATTTGGGCGCCCTTGGGTATGATCGTCATGATCGGTCGCGCTGGATCAACTGCCTGGCCTAAACGCCCTGAGATCGTGGTCACGGTGCCCGAGACCGGAGCCATCAGCGCGTAGCCGCGGGTTGCCCTGACAACAAGTCGACGCTGATCAAGCGAGGCTCGGCTGCCAGCCAAGCCTGCTGCATTCTGCGCGGCCGTCGTCCGGGCCTCATCAACGGAGTGAAGGGCCTCAGAAATTGCAGCCAGCTTCTCGGCGCGGGACTGTTCGAGGTTGGCAAGCTGCTGAGTGCGTCCGAGCAGCACCTCTTGACGGCCCTGCACGTCCCGCCTGCTCACGAAGCCTCGTCTGGCGACGACCTCCGCGCGGTCGAGGTCCGATCTCGCGACGTCGATGAGCTGGCGCTGGACGACCATCTCCTCGCTGAGCGATGCGACCTGCTGCTTCAGACCGGAGATGCGGGCGTTCAGGCGCGCCTCGACGGCTTCGACCCCTTCCACAATCTGGCGCCCCTGAGAAACAAGGCTTCTGTCTTCACGATCGAGTGCCTCGAGCGCTTGGCTCGTGCCCTCGACCCCCGAAACGTTCGCCTCCTCCGCTCTGATCCGCGCAAGCGGCTGTCCAGCAGTCACCATTTCACGATCGCGAACAAGCATGTCAGTGATCACGCCGGAGCGGGACGGCATGATCTGCGCGTAGCCAGCATCCGGCTCTATCTGCCCGCTGATGGTCTCCACTCTCGCATACGATCCAAGAAAGAGAAACGCGACCATGCAGGCGACGGCCGCAAAAAGCCCATACGCCAGCAGCTGCCACGAAAGGGGTGGCGCAAGCCAGACGTCCCCCATGATGCGATCCTGCTGAGCAACGCGTACTTCCTCCCTGAACATCGCCGAACGATGCCGGGCCGCGCCGCAGGTGGCAAGCGGAGCCTCTTTCGATGGGGCGGCGCCCTTCTCGACAAGCGCTTCAAACTCGCCGCCCCGCTTCTCGCAGGTGGGAACGTAGAAGCAGAAGCGCGGGCCCGGTGCAGGCGCGGGTGTGAGAGCCTAATTCCTTGAGGCGGGCGTCGATCATTCGAGACGTTCCCAAGGGCGCTAACATGGCGAACTTCGAAACCCGGTTTTCCTATTTCCGGGTTGCGCGTTGACACTGCAGACTGGTCGTGATGAACAGAAGGCCGCGCGCCCGAACGCGCGAATTGGAGCAAGGGCGGCAAGTGCGAGAGGTCCAAGACAGAGTGACGTCGAAGGACGTTGCCAGACTCGCCGGGGTGTCGCAGCCTACCGTCTCGAGGGCATTCATGGCCGGTTCCTCGGTCGCACACGAGACGCGCGAACGCGTGCGAGCCGCAGCCAAGATCCTAGGATACGTTCCGAACATGACGGCACGGCTGCTACAAGCGAACAGGTCGCGCGTCGTCGCAATGCTCGTCGACCTGGAAGAGGACGTCCGTGTTCTTTCGTTGACGGCCGAGGTGGCTTCGGTCCTCAGCCGGATCGATCGTCAGCTGCTGCTGTCGACCGTTCAACCGGGCGATAGCGGGATCTCGGCTCTCGCCAATCTACGCTCTCAAGGTGTGGACGCGGTGATTTCAGCCAGGCGTCTTCCAGATGCGCATCACGAATGCCGTTCCATGAAGGTCATCACGTTGAACTGCGACGAATGCGAGGGCTGCTCCAGCGTCTATCCGGATTGGCAGCAGGGAGGCCGGCGCGCAGCCGAGACGCTGCTGGCTCGAGGTGCTCGAAGTCTGCTCTATCTGGGACCTGAGAGAAGCGCTGCTGCCTGCTCCTTTCTCGACGAAGGGCGCCGAGCTGGAGCAGCGACGGCATTTGCCGAGTGTTCAGCCGACTACGTGAACGCATTCTCCTTGATGGAGAGTGGCGTTGAGCTGGCCGACGGAGTCCTCTGTGCGGACGACAGGATTGCGTGGGCGCTGCTCGACTTCACGGATCAGGGCGCGGGCACAAAGCCACCCCGCAATCCGTTGATCATCGGTGTCGGCGATGAACTAGGATCGGCCACGAGGCGCTACAACCTATCCACGTTCAGCGTGCCGTGCCGGGAAATAGCGCGCGGGATTGCAAGAGCCCTTACGAGCGTTCCCCCGCTCAAGATTCCAGTTTCGCCCATCTACATCGATCGCGGAAGCGCGCGGAAAGGATGAGCTAGGCAAAGGGTAGTCCACTGCCGATCGCGGGTGGCCCACGGAAGGGTACCTCGGTGGCCTACGTTTCAGGTCCCGATCATGTCACAATAGAGCTCATGCAGCCGTCAGCCCGTTGATGGCCGGCGGCTGCTTCCCTGCCCATCAGTCCAGCCGGACGTTTGCGCGGCATCCCCAGAAGGCGCGAACCCGAGATGAACAAGCGTCCAAAATTGGCGAGCGCAGGCGGCTCTAAGTGACCGGTATTGGGTCGTTTCGAAGGAGGGCAAGGTGGCTGCGTTCGCTCAATCGGCCCTGTAGGCTGCGGTCCGTCGGCACGCGAGGCGGACGTGACGATATGGACACTTACGCCGCAGGTTATGACGGCGACCTACCATCAAAGCTACAAAAGCTCAGGCACTACCTTTGTCCTGAGTATGGTCGCGTGCATCGATGCGGCTATTAGGGAAGGTATGCTGCCAGACTATTGGCTTGGGGCTCAAATCCTCTTATCGGAATCGATCTTGGAGAGTGGGCATGCAAAATCAGATCTGGGCCGGTTTGCTGATGGCGGCTGGAGCGGTCGGGAGCTCGCCGCAAAGCGATGCGACCTGTTCTGCGGCCCCGTTTGGGGATACGCGGCTGTATTTGCGCGGGAGCATGAGCGGCTGGGTTGCCGCGGGCGAGGACGCGTTCCGTTGGGATTGTAACGCCTACGTCATCACTACCGAACTCCAGGGCGTGCAAGACTTCAAGATTGCCGATGACCGTTGGTCGGACCGGACGACCTTCGCTTCCCCGCACGAAGATGAGGCGACTGGCGGAGCGATACCCATCGCCCGCGTCGGCGAAGGCGGCGGATCGAACCTGCGGTATCGATTTAATGGCTGGCACACACTCCGGCTGACCTTCGCAACCGGACAACCAAGCTTGACGGTCGTGCGCGCGGCCGCACCAGCCCTGACGCTCTTCAACCCTATAGCGCTTAGTCTCCATTACGATACCCGCGCATTGGCAGACAAAGCGCCGTTCGGCGCGGTGACGGCAGGCACCAACATTGCCTTCAATCTGGATGCGCTCGCCGGCGTCGACCGCGCTACCCTGGTGATCGAAGAGCGTCGTCTGGAGGGCAATCAAGAGATTATCGCTTACAGCGAGATCGATCGCGTGTCGTTGACACGGATGGGCATAGGAAAACGCAACCGCTGGGCCGGATCCTATCAATTCGTCAAACCCGGCATCTACGGCTATTGGTTCGAGGTCGTCATTGGCGACCGCACCTATGTGTACCAGAACAACTCTACGCCGATTTATTGGACACGCGAGCGCGGCGCGAACGGCTTGGGAATTAGCTCGCCTATGCCGAAAGACCGCGGCACCATCCGTCGCTTCCGGCAGACCATTTTTGCGCCCGGTTTTTCAGTGCCGAACTGGGCGCAGGAGGCGGTCTATTATTATATTTTCCCCGAGCGCTTCCGGAACGGCGACCTTTCCAACGATCGGCGCGCCGGTTTCGGCGCGCCAGCGGATGTGGAGCACCACGCGGCCTGGATGGAGAAGCCCTATCGCCCCGGTTCGGGCGATGGGTCCGATCGACGCTATTCCAACGACTTCTTTGGCGGTGATTTGAAGGGGATCACCGACAAGCTCGATTACATCGCGGGCCTTGGTGCGAATACGATCTACATGACACCGATCTTCGCGGCCGCAAGCAATCATAAATACGACACTGGGGATTACACCCGGATCGATCCGGCGTTCGGCTCCAACGCCGATTTCGAACGGCTGACCACGGAGGCTTCTCGGCGTGGCATCCGCGTGGTGATTGATGCGTCGTTCAATCACACCGGACGCGACAGCATCTACTTCGATCGCTACGCCCGGCATCCCGGCATCGGCGCGCTGGAAGGCGGCGCCGTGCGGCCCGATAGCCCCTATGCCGACTGGTATACGCTCAACGCGAGCAAGGCCGACCCCGATGACCGATATGCCGGCTGGACTGGCGCGAAGGACTTGCCGGAGTTGAATGAAATGGCGCCGTCGTTCCGCCGGTTCACCTTTAGCGCACCGGATTCGGTGACGCGGCAATGGCTGAAGCGCGGCGCCGGCGGGTGGCGCATGGATGTTGCGCCCTGGGTGCCCGACGCCTATTGGCGCGAATGGCGCAGCGCTGTGAAAGCCACCAAGCCCGATGCGGTAACTATTGCAGAAACCTGGTTCGACGCGTCGAAATACTTTTTAGGCGACATGTTCGACGGGACCATGAACTACATCTTCCGCAACACGGCGATCGACATCGTATCCGGCGGCAATGCAGCGGCAAACTACCGCAACATCGAATTGATCCGGGAGATGTATCCGGCGCAGGCGATGCGCGCGTCTATGAACCTGTTGTCCACCCACGATACCGCACGCACCTTGTGGCTGCTCGGCGATCGAGGCGATGATGCCGCACGCACTGCGGAGGCCAAGCGGCGCTATCGCCTGGCCTTGTTCATGCAGATGACTTGGCCCGGCGCGCCCACCATCTTCTATGGCGACGAGGTCGGGCTGACCGGCGGCGAAGACCCCGACAATCGTCGGACCTATCCCTGGGCCGACCGCGGCGGCCAGCCCGATCAAGTGATGCTGACTGAAGTCCGCCGACTGGTTGCATTGCGTAAGGCGAACCCGCTGCTTTCGCGGGGGGCGCTCGGTGCGCCCTTGTACGCCGATGGCAACGTCGTCGTCGTGCCTCGGCGATTGGGCGGAGCCTCTGCCATCGTTGCCGTAAACAATGCCGCCGAGGCGCGCACGATCGACCTTCAGCTTCCCAGCGACCTCGCTCGATCCCACTTTATCGACGCTGTCACCGGGGCGGCGGTTCCCAACGACAATGGCCGAATCCGGCTGACCATCGATGCTCTTTACGGTAAGGTTTTACTTGCGAGGTAAGCTATGCATTGGGCGCAATCCCATGCTGAGGAGCGGAGGATCGTTACCGGTAGGACCACCATCTTACTGGCGCGCTGGGTTCTGGCCGATCGCATCCGCTCGTCTGGTATGAGTGTCGGGCCGGCTCGGCGCGGTTTCGTTGCAGAGCAGGGATCGGAACGCGAAACCTAAAGTGACGGTCTCAATGCGCGTTCCGCGCAATGGGCCTCATAGGCTGTCAGCAGTTTCGCCGGCAGGATGATTCGTACTGGCTGCCTTCCGCAATAACTAATCGACAGCTCGACATGATCTTCCGCATGCTGCCACGGCGATAGACGTAGTTCGATGATTTCGAGGTCGTCGTATCCGAGTACGAGATCATTCATCCGCTACAATCCTTCGATGCCTCGTAAGGTGGCTTTATGCCGATCCGAACAAACAGCCGCAAGATCACTGATCTAAAGTAGGCGGAGGGGGCATGGAAAGTCGATACTTGAACGCTTGGAAGAAGGTCGGACATAGTCAATGACAGTGGCATCATGCAAAGACGCGCATGTTGATCATTTTATGAAGCGGATCGGACCTATTTTCGATTGGCTTCGCAAATCGCGTATTCCAAAGGCTTCAGCTCGACAAGGACAGATCCTGGCGCCGTCGCTTGACCGGGGCATCGACCAGCAAGAGCCTGGAACCGCGCCGAGCCAGTCTCAACCTGAACATTGCGGCGTACAGGGCTCGTCGACGTATTGAAGGCGAGCAGGATTTCCCGGCCGGTTTCGGGATCGAAGCGCGAAATGGCCAACAGCCCCGGTTTGTCGTCTCGCGCCCGGAGCGTCTGCCTGCCGTGGGTCAGCGCCGGGCTGGCGACACGGATGCGGGCGAGGGTGGCGATCTGTCGGAAGAGCGGGTTCGTGTTCCCGAAATGCGGCGTCGCTGTCGAGGTGTTGGTGCCGATGAGGACATTGTCGTTATAGGCGGCGACTTTGCTGCCGAACATGTCCTCACGCGAATCCTGATCACCGCCGTCTCCCGTAAAGCCTTGTTCGTCGCCCGAATAAATGGTCGGCACGCCGCGAAGGGTCAGCAGCAAGGCGTTTGAGAGTTCGACCCGTTTGAGAACTTCCTCGTCGGGAGCGTCGGGGAAGGCCTTGCGGACGAAATGCGAGATACGGCCGTCGTCGTGATTGCCGGTGAAGGTCGGCAGGGTGACCGCCGTGTCGAAGCCATTGGCGTAGAGCGCGTCGCCCTTGAGCCAAGTCTCCCATGCATTTGTGCCGCGGGTGCCTGCCACCGTGGCAAACACCGCTTCGCGAAAGGCGAAGTCGAGCACGGCCGGCAGCCGATCGACACGGGTGTGCTCGGCAAGAACGCCGGGATCTAGGCTGTGCTCGGCGACCTCGCCGAAGATGTGGAAGTGAGGAATCCCCTTGGCTGCCGCACGCGCCTGCATCGCCGGCACGAAGGCCTGCCAAAACTCGGGATTGACGTGGCGCGCCGTGTCGATGCGGAAGCCGTCGATGCCGAAACGGTCGATCCAGTCGCCAAAGATGTCGATCATCCCGGCGTGCACCCGCGGGTTCTCCGTCATGATGTCATCAAGCCCGGAGAAGTCTCCCTTGGTCGCGCTCTCCCCGACGAAGGTCGTGTTTCCACGATTGTGATAATAAATCGGGTCGTTGAGCCAGGCGGGAACCTTGGTCGTGCGCTCCGCCGAAGGCACATATGGAGTGTAGGCGTAGTCAGGGCGCGTTAGCTTGGCGAAGTTCTCCGCCGTAGCGATGTAGTCGCCCGCAAAGCCGGGATTGATTGCCTTGCCGTTGGTGCCGCCGCGACGCTGATAGGGGAAGTTTGCTTCGTTGCGATAAGGGCAGGGAGAGTTCGCGGCGCATTCCTGATACTGGATGACGTCGGCGGTGTGATTGACGACGATGTCCATGTAGACCTTGAGCCCGCGTGCGTGCGCCGCATCAACTAGCGACTTGAAGTCCGCATTGGTGCCAAGATGCGGGTCGACGCGCGTGAAGTCGGTGATCCAATATCCGTGATACCCGGCTGATTGATGACCCGGCGGTCCCTGCACGGCCTTGTTCTTGAAGATCGGACCGACCCACAGGGCGGTGGCGCCCAGTTCCTGGATGTAGTCGAGGTGCTTGATGATCCCCTTGAGATCGCCGCCATGGTAGAAGCCTTTCGCGGTGGGATCGAACCCGGTCCGGCTGCGATCACCTGACAATCCCCCACGATCGTTGCCGCTATCTCCATTCTCAAAGCGGTCGGGCAGCATGAAGTAGATCACTTCGTCTTGCGGAAGGCGGCTGCGAAAGTCGGGCTTGGGATCAGCCTGCACAGGGATCGATACTGTTGCCGCCACCGCGGCAGCGGCGAGTAACATCGTACGGATCATGATCTCTCCTGAGCTTGAGCCGCGCCGCGGCGAGCGGCGAGGAAGTCGTCGTGCGGGGGCATCCGCGATACTGTTGCGGCGACGTGCTGACGCACGGCAGCAAGAAAACTTGCGAGGTCTTCGGCGGATGGCGTATCGGCCAGCGGATGGTAGCCGGCTGGTTCGATTCCCTGGCCGAGCATCACCTGGAGCCAGCCGACTTCGGTGAATAGCTCGTCGCCCTTGCGGACGATGCGACCGTTGGCCCGGAACAGCGCCAGTCTGTCCGCGAGGCTGTCGGGAAGCGACGCCGCCCGACAGGCCTGCCAAAACGGTTCGGCGCGGCCGTTGGCATGATAGTGGAGGATCAGGAAGTCGCGCACGGCCCGCCACTCGCAAGCCGACTGCCGATTGAATTCATCGCGGTCGGCCTTGGCGATGTCCATGCCGGGCCACAAAGCCAGCAGCCGGGCGATGGCGGACTGGATGAGATGGATGCTGGTTGATTCCAACGGTTCCAGAAAGCCTGCCGCCAGCCCAAGCGCGACGCAATTGCGTGACCAAGGCTCGGTACGCCGGCCGGTCGTGAACCGTAGCGATCTGGGTTCCGCCAGCACCGGACCGTCAAGGTTCGTGAGCAGAGAGTCGGCCGCGGCCTGATCGTCTTGGAAGCTGCTGCAATAGACCAAGCCGTTGCCGGTGCGATGCCGAAGCGGAATGCGCCATTGCCAGCCCGCGACGCGGGCGGTGGCGCGCGTGTAGGGCGTGATAGGGGCGACGCCGACGCATGGGACAGCCAGCGCGCGGTCGCAGGCCAGCCAGTGCGACCAATCCTCGAAGCCCACGTCGAGCGCCTTGCCGATCAGCAGCGAGCGAAAGCCTGAGCAATCGATGAAGAAGTCCCCCGTCACACGGCGCCCGTCGGCGAGCGCGAGCGCGATCACATCGCCGTTGCCCTCATCGAGTTTGACATCGACTGCTTCCCCTTCGATTCGAGCCACTCCACGCTGCTCCGCGAAGGTACGCAATTGCGCAGCGTAGCGCGTGGCGTCGAACTGAAAGGCCCAGGCTAACCCGGTCGGAAGCTCCGGTCTGCCTATATCGGGGGAGAAGCGATCGGCGGCGGCGGCAACCGCGCTTACCGCATAATCCCACAATGGGCCGTCGCCGCCTTCGGTACGGTGGCGCAGCCAATAGTGATGAAACGGCACCAGACCGAGGCTACGGCCGATCGATCCAAAGGCATGGATATAGCGGCTGCCCGGGCGCGACCAGTCGGCGAACTCGATGCCGAGCTTGATGGTGCCCTCGGTCGCGCGGAGGAAGGCCTCCTCGTCGATACCAAGGCTTTGATTGAACAGCCGGATGGACGGGATGGACGCTTCACCAACCCCGACGGTGCCGATCGCCTCGGATTCGACGACGGTGATGGCAGTGCCCGGTGGCAAAAATCGGGCGAACGACGCGGCGGCCATCCAGCCCGCCGACCCGCCGCCCACGATCACGACCTTGCGCATGGCGGGGCGTCCTATCGGGGAACAAGGAACTCTCCGCCAGCAAGGCTGGCGGAGAGCGAGAGGGGAGTGTCAGAACTTGTAGTTGAAGCCCGCAAGGAAGCGGCGGCCATACTTTTGATAATCGATGACCTGCGACCGCTGATCTCCGTTGATCGTCACGAACGGCGCGTTGGTGAGATTTTGACCCTGGATGTACAACGACAGCCCATTGAACATGCCGTTCTTGAAGTCGTAGCCGATCTGACCGTCCACGATCGTCTCGTCGATCGCACGGCGACGGGTGCGCGCCGCACCGAAGCCGGACAGCTCGCCGATGAACGTCGAGCGGTAGCGTACGCTGCCACGGACGTTGAGACCCCATTTCTCAAAGAACGCGGTGCCGTTGGCGACCCACTTGGAATAGCCTGGGATATCCTCCGAAGCGCCGCCCGGCGTCGGTACGATCTCGGTCTTGGTATAGGAACCGCCACCCGTCAGGCCGAAGCCGTCGAGTGCCGAGATGAGCTTGCCGAGCTGGAGCGTACCGGCCAGTTCGCCGCCATAGATGCTGCCGCCTGCGCCATTGATGGGGATCGTGTTACGACCAAGCGTCGGCACCACGACGCCCACCGGCGCATTGCTCAGCGGATAGCCCGTGAAGTCGTAATCCACTTCGAGATTGTACACGAAGCTCTTGAGATCCTTGTAGAACCCCTGAAGCGAAAGGTAGCCGGTGGTGCCGAAATACTTTTCGATGGTCAGATCGTACGAGTTCGAGCGGATCGGACGCAGGTATGGGTTGCCGCCACCGCCGACGATGATCTGCCGGGCAACGTCATAGCCATAACCATTCGCGACCCGCATGTCGTCCATGCGGGGACGCTGCATCTGGCGCGCTGCCGCCGCGCGGAACACCCAGTCGGTTGGCAGGCGCAACGACAGGTTGATGCTGGGCAGCACGTCCAGATAGTCGTCACCGCGCGTGATCGTGTTGAATGCGGTTCCGTCATACACCAGACCTGAGGACTTCTGCTCGGTGGACACGACCTGCAAACCAAAGTTGCCGGTCAGCTCGGCCGCGCCGATGCTCTGCTTGATGTTACCTTGGAGATAGCCTGTCATCACGTCTTCATCGACGCGAAAGCCCGACGAGACCACATCGTTGGTGTTGTTGGGCAACAAAGTGTAGACGCCGCCGGCAAGCAAATCGCTCGGATCATAGCTGAGGATCGGCCCGATGCCGAGATACGAGACGTCGGTGGACGACTTGAGGTATTGGCTGGGAATGACCTGCTGGAGAGCCCCGTTCGACAGCGTGAGGAAGTCCTGCGTCGGGATGAGCTTCTTGTAGCGGTTCGTGTAGTTCAGCCCGAAGCGGACGCTCGACACCGGACCTTCGGTGATCTCTTTCTCCACCTCGACGCGATACTGCTTGATGTCGTCGACGATGTTGCGATCGTTGTAGTATCCTGCCTGACGAGTCGTGCCGCCCCAGCCCAGCGGATCGGTAAGCTGGATCAGATTGGGATCCGAATAGTCGAGGCTCGGCGAGAAGGTGGTGCCGGTGTTGCCCGTGACGAAACCGATCGTATCGGTGGCGCCGACGCCCGCGCCGAAGCCGGTGCCGCTATAGCTCTCAAGAACGATCTCGCGACGATCGGTGCGTGACATGCTGACGTCGAGCATCGCATTCCAACCGTCGTCACCCTTGTACTTGGCGTTGTAGCCGAACGAATACAGCTTCGCCTTGCGCGTGAAGCTGTCATTGCGGACAACGCCCTCCACGCCGCCGAACGTGCCCGAGGTGACTAGGCCGTTGTTCACGGCGGCATTGGTCAGCAGGCTGGTGCCATTCGCGCCATAGCCGAGCGGAAGTTCCACGCCCCGCTTGATCTGTTCGTCGCTGAAATCGGAGTAAAAGCCGTCCAGCGTCACCGTAATTTGGGAGACCGGCTTCCACTCGACGGTGCCTTGTAGCCCAAGACGCTTTAGTGTCGTCGAGGTGACGTACGACTTGGACCCGCCGATGACCGAGTCACCCGCGGCCGTGGTGGCATAGCCCCAGGAGTTGAACTCCTGAATCTGATAGGGCTCGTTGAGATAAGCGGCCGACAACGCCACGCCGAGCGTGTTGTTCAGGAATTGATCGACATAGGTGCCGCTGACGCGATAGCCCGTGTCCTTCGAGCCATCGTTCAGCTTACCTGCATCCGCATAGGTACCGCGTGCGCCCACAGCGACGACCTGACGGCCGTATTCCAACGGCCTGATCGTGCGTAGATCCACGGTTCCGGAGAGGCCCTGGCCTACCAATGACGCGTCGGCGGTCTTGTAGACCAGCACCTGATTGACGACTTCGGAGGGATATTGATCGTATTCGACGGCACGGTTGTCGCCGGTCGAGGTCTGCTCGCGACCGTTAAGCAACGTGGTCGAGAAATCGGGCGAGAAACCACGGATCGAAATCTGGTTCGAGCGGCCGTTCACGCGCTGTGACGTGATGCCTGGCAGACGCGCGATTGACTCGGCGATCGAAGCATCAGGCAATTTACCGATGTCCTCTGCCGACACCGACTCGATCACCATGTCCTGGTTCTTCTTCTCGGCGACCGCGTTTTCCAACGCCGCGCGGAACCCGGTCACGACGATATCACCGCCCCCGGCGTCGGCCTGATCGGCTGCATCCGCGCCGACAGCGGCATTGGACGCCTTCTGCGCAGGCGCGCTGACCGCTTCATTCGGATTGCCGGCGCTGCTTGAGCTTGCTGCCGGATCCGGAACATTGCTGGATGCCTGGCCGGCATTCGAATCCTGTGCGGCGGCAGGCGTGAACGGAACCAAGGCAGCGAGTGCCACCGTTAGAGCGCCGACGCTGGCTGCCGCGCCAAAGCGGCTGGCGGGCATCAGAGATTTACGGTTCACGAAAGACTTTTTCACGCCATCCTCCAAGGTCGGCTCCTTCTGATCGGGAGCGGTTGATCTGTGTAACTGCCTACAGCGCAAGCGTTTCGAGCGTGCAAGCGGATTTGTTCAAACGATTGCACAACAGCCAATTTCTGTAGCAAAACTGCAACACCACCGGTCCGGCGGGACCGGTGGTGCCTTGTGTCGTCTAGCGAGCGATCGTGATGCGTGTAGCCTTCGGCTGGTCCGGCAGCACAAAGGCGAGGGTTTCGGTAGCCGCATCCGCCTGAGCAGCGACGTTCGTGCCGCCCCGCTTCACGGTCGCCACACCTTGCCAGCCGTGAACGGTTACCGCCAGCAGGCGCCACCAAGGAGCAAAGCGGCCCTGGCGTGCTGCAAAGCTGATCTCCAGGCCTTGCGGAGTCAGCGTGCAGCGGATTTCCTGGCGCAGGTAGGCGCCGTTGGCGAACGCCATGCTATGCCCGTCGTCGGCATAAAGGTCGCCGCGGCAATCATCACCGGGGTAGACGTCGAGCATCAGTGGGCCCTTGGGTGTCTCCGCCGTGGTCTGCACCACCGCCTGCCGCGGCAGGATGGTACCGGCCCGGACATAGACCGGCAGATGATCAAGACGCGGCGTCTCGCTTACAACATCAGCTTTGGTGAAGACCTGTCCGGTCGCCTGTGTCGCCGATTGCACCTGTCCGGCGGTCTCGGCTTGCGGCGTGCCGGCACGCTTCCCCGTCCAATAATCGAACCAGCCTCCCGCGGGCAGACAGACGTCGTAGACTTGAGGCGACTCGATCCGCGGTGGCGGCGCCACCAGCAGTGACTTGCCGAGCGTAAACGTGGACGATTGATCGCACGACGCACTGATTGCGGACGGGTAATCGTAGAACACCGGGCGCATGATCGGATCGCCAGTACGTGAATTCAGCTCTGCCAAGCCGTACAGATAGGGCATCAGCCGGTAGCGCTCCTCGATGAAGCGGCGGCGGATGGCGAGATGCTCCGGGCCGTCTACCCAGGGCTCGACGCGGGGGGTGCCTTTGGCGGAATGGTCGCGGAATACGGGATAAAAGGCGCCGATCTCGATCCAGCGGGTGAGGAGATCGGGGCTGGGGCCGCCGGCGAAACCGCTGACATCGGCGCCGCTGTACGAGAAGCCCGACAGGCCCAGGTTGATGATCTGCTGGATCGACAGCTTCAGGTGATCCCAAGTCGCGCTGTTGTCACCGGTCCATGTCGCCGAATAGCGCTGTCCACCGGCATAGCTGGCGCGGGTCATCACATAGGCGCGCTCGTTGGGGCGCAGCGCGCGCAGTCCGTCATAGGTCGCACGCGTGTTCTGCATGCCATAGACGTTGTGCATTTCGGCATGCGTCGCATCACGGGTCGCGAAATCATCGCCGGCGATGTGGTGGATATTGTCGAGCGGCATGGTCTTCGTCGGCGTTTCGAACACCGCGGGCTCGTTCATGTCGTTCCAGGCGCCGGCAACGCCGTTTGCGACATCAGCCTTGAACAATCCGCCCCACCAGTCACGAACCTTGGCATCGGTGAAATCGGGGAATACGGAGGGCCCAGGCCACACGGGCGCCACATAGGTCTGGCCGGCCGCGTCGTGCACAAAGCGGTTTCCAGCGATCCCTGTATCGTAGGGAGCATAGCCTTGATTAGGAAGCTGAGCGACGTGGAGATCGGTGATCGTGACCACCTTGAACCCGTTGCGCCCAACTTCGCTGATCAAGCCTTTCAGATCCGGGAAGGTCTGCTTGTTGACGGTGAACGGACGATTGTGATCCTGATAATCGATGTCCAACCACAGTACGTCGGTGGGAATCCGGTCCGTGCGTAACCGTGCAGCGATCTGACGAACCTCGTCGGCCGACATGTAGCTGTAGCGCGATTGCTGATAACCGAGCGCCCATTGCGGGGTCAGCGGTGCCTTGCCGGTGAGGTCGGTGTAACGGCGGACCACTTCCGCCGTGGTTGGGCCGTTGATTACGTAATAATCGATCGGGCCGTTCGGGCTACCAAACGACACCACGCCTTCCTCGCGATGTCCGAAATCGAACCAGCTGCGCCAAGTATTGTCGAGCAGAATACCATAGCTGCCGCCGGCACCGCCGACACCGATGAAGAAGGGGATCGACTTATAGATCGGATCATCGCTGGAAGCGAAGCCGAACGCATCCGTGTTCCAGTCGACGAAGCTCTTGCCGCGACGATCGATCCCGCCGGTCTTGTCGCCAAGCCCGAAATAATGTTCGGGCTGGGGCATCGCCTTGCGCAGCGAAAAGGCCTTGTCGTCGCGGGTCATCGGTTGCGTGTCGTCGGCAGAGATCACCTTGCCGTCGAGCGTCTCGATCACCATCCGCGATAATGTGCCCGTCAGGCGGACGCGCATGGTGGCGGTGGTGAAGCCATCCGCCGTTGCCGCCACCTTTACATGATCGTGACGGATGCGCGCCGGCACCGCCCAGCTCGCATCCTCCGGCAGCGTCCCGTCGGGTGCGATGCGCACGCGCAACACGTCGTTGGTGACCGCGGTGATGCGCATCAACATCGTTCCGCGGCGCACTTCGACGCCGTCTGGGCGCGCGACCATCGCAGTCCGCACTTCGGTATCAGCCTGAACGGCGGCTGCTCCGGCTGCGGTAGCCATGGTGGTTGGTGCCATCGTCAGCGTCGCCGCCGTGGCCAACCACGCGCCTATCTTTAACCGCCCCATCGTTCCATCTCCCAACCGGCCTTGCATGTCGGCGTAATCGTTTACACACAGCGAAAGAATCCAGCGTTGTCAATGAGTCACGCGGATTTAGCCCGATTGACGCTCGATCAGACTCAACGGAATCCTGACGGACGGCGCATCGTGACCCGCCATCCGCTTGAACAAAAGATCAAGTATGGTGTCCGCCGCAATCCGCAGATCCTGACGAATCGTCGTCAGTGCGGGCATGGTGTATGCGGCCAGGGTGACGTCATCATAACCGATAACCGGCACATCGTCAGGCACGCGTCTGCCCGTGTTGGACAGCGCGCGGATAGCGCCCATTGCGATCATGTCCGACGCCGCCACGATGGCGTCGATGTCCTGGGCATGCGCGAGCGCTTCGTGAAGCTCGGTCGAGGCGGGATTGAAGGCGAGCGGCACGGGAATATGCGGGCCGGGTTTTATCCGGGCAGCAGAGTGAGCGTCGATATAGCCTTGATATCGTGCCGCCAACTCGGGAATGTCGGTCATACCGGCAAAAGCGATCCTGCGACGGCCGGCTTCAAGCAAATGGCTGGTAGCCAGTCGGCCACCAAGCCGGTTGTCGGTACCGACGCAGCAATACGCCTGCTCGCCGTCGCTGCTTTCCCCCCAGACGACCAATGGCATGTAGCTGCGGCCCACGTGACGCAGCACGCTATCCTGATCGGACTGGCACAGCACGATGATCCCATCGACCCGGCCGCTCCGCGACAGGTTGGACAGCCATGCGCTGTCATGCGGCGTGACCGCCGACAGCAGCATGGCGTGGTCGCGTCGCGCCAGTCCGTCCATCAGATTGCCGATCAGCGCTGTGTAGAACGGGTCCGACACGCGCTGCGCGCTCTCGTGGCCGAGCGGGATTACCACACCGATAGACTGCGTGCGGCCGAGCCGAAGATTCCGCGCCGTCTGGTTCAGTTGGAAACCGTGGTCCTCGGCGATCGCCAATATCTTATGACGCGTTCCGGAACTGATGCGGGGGTGGCCCGATAGGGCGCGCGACACCGTGGCAGGCGTAACGCCTGCGATCGCCGCTATGTCGGCCAAAGTCTTGACCTGCGTCGTGTCTTGTCCCCTCGTTGGCCGCCCTACACCGTGCGGGCCAAACTTGTAGGAGAAATCGACAGATTTTCGCAATCATACCCGCCGACCGTTTTCTGTCCGCACCCTTGTCCCGCTAAGAACCCGCTGTCAGTGGCAACGGCTTTACGTCAATCGAATGGCTGGTGTTCGCCTGCTTATTTCGAGGTGAACGAATGGCAGAAGTTGGGATGCCGCGAGGGCAGGCTCAATGACGGGCTCCGTCAAACCAAATGCACCCGCTTTTGATCGAAAGCGGGTAGGGCGGGTATATGCCCCGCCCGCGCAAGCCCGCCAGCCCGTTTCGCTACTTCAACTCGTCACCTGAGGTGATCCGGTTGGTGGTGCTAATGTACGTGCGCTTCCCGTTGTCGCTGCGGAACGTAGAGGACCTGCTGTTCGAGCGGGGGATCGACATCTGCCACGAGACGGTACGCCTCTGGTGGAACAGATTCGGCCCACTCTTCGCCAGCGATATCCGCCAACAGCGGGTGAGCCGGATGCGCGGCTTTCGCCATTGGCGTTGGCACCTGGACGAGATGTACGTGAAGCTGAATGGCGAGATGGTCTACCTGTGGCGGGCGGTCGATCATGAAGGCGAGGTGCTAGAAAGCTACGTCACCAAGGCCCGTGACAAGGCGGCAGCGCTGACCTTCATGAGGAAAGCGCTCAAACGTAATGGATCGCCAGATAAGATCACCACCGACGGCCTGCGCAGCTACGGCGCTGCGATGAATGAGCTGGGCTGCCGCGATCGGCAGGAGGTGGGTCGCTGGGCCAACAACAGGGTCGAGAACAGCCACCTGGCGTTCCGACGACGAGAGCGAGCTATGTTGAGGTTCCGGCAGATGAAGACGCTGCAAAAGTTCGCCTCTGTGCATGCCAACGTCCACAACTATTTTAGCTTGGAACGACACCTCATCGACAGACAGACCTATCGAGAGCGACGCTCCGCCGCGCTGGCGGAGTGGCAGGCGCTTGTCAGCTGAACCTAGCTCTCAAAAGACCAGCTTCAACCTGCCGAGACGCGTCCGCATTAAACTGACAGCTCCCTCGAGACGTATAGCTGCTGTCCTGACCGCCTTCGGATAGAGCGCCGCCTCCGGACCCTGTCGGTCCCTCGGCGTGGATACGCCACGGCCGTGTGCCGTAGATGGCGTCACCATAGCGACGCATCCAGAGGCCGATCTCCTCGACGATCTCTCGCTCCTTCTCGTCGATCGTGCCGTCGCCGCGGATAGGTACGCTGAGCATCATGTTGCCGTTCTTTGACACGACATCACATAGCGTATGGAGCACCTTTGCCGGCGTCTTATAACGATTTTCGCGAAGGTATTGCTCACCGTAGAACCAGTTGCCCAAGCAAGTTTCCGTCTGCCAAGGATATGGATCGATGAAGCCTTTCTGGCCGCGTTCTACGACATCGACCACACCCATCCGCCGCTGGGGCGGTGTTTCCTTGGCGGTACAGACACCTTCCAATCGACCACCGTTGCTTCGCATGTTCTGATTGTAGAAGTAGGCTGCAATATCCAGCCCGGCTTGCCCAAGCGGCAGGTCGTGATTGTCGAAGTACAGCATGTCGGGTTGGTAGCGGTCGATCAGTTCGCGGCAGCGAAGCAGCCACCGGCTGACGAAAGCCGGATCACGTGAGGGCCCTTCGTCCCACAGGCCATCGGTGGCGGCATGCCACGCGTTCGCTTCGGGGAGGGAGCCGATGCTAATGGGCATCTGCATAGAGGCGCCACCGTAAAGATGTTGCGGATCGAGGCCATCCCACCATGTACCTGGACCATCTGCCGACGTGAGCCGCGCAGCATCGTAGCGTTGCCCGCGTCGCGGTCCTTCAGGGTCGAACTCGTAGGCAGGTTGGTTCCAGTGCCACGCGTGTCCGGAATGATTCGATACGGCAAAGCGTAGGCCACGTTCACGAGCTAATCTTGCCCAGATGCCAACGATGTCTTTCTTCGGACCGATGCGGGTGGAGTTCCACCCGTGGTGGGAGGAAGCAGAACAGTCAAGATTGTCGTGGTGGTTGGCCAGTGCCATGAAGTAGCGCGCGCCTGCGCGCTTGTAGAGATCTAGTAGTTCGGCAGGGTCCCAGCGTTCCGCCTTCCACGCATTCTGGATTTCTATGAAGCCACGGTCCGCCGGATGCCGGTAATGCTTCAGATGGTGTTCGTACGAGGGATGGCCCTGCAGGTACATGTCCCGCGCGTACCAATCGTCGCCGGCAGCTGGTACAGATGGCGCACACCAGTGTGCCCAGATCCCGAATTTGGCGTCTCGGAACCAGTCTGGT
This sequence comes from Sphingomonas sp. GW821-FHT04B01, assembly GCF_059420425.1. NCBI lineage: Bacteria > Pseudomonadati > Pseudomonadota > Alphaproteobacteria > Sphingomonadales > Sphingomonadaceae > Sphingomonas > Sphingomonas sp. GW821-FHT04B01. The sequence continues at coordinate 29,391 of NZ_JBWKTR010000013.1, forward strand.
GCTGTGTAGCCGGATGTGAGGGATGACCAATCGCCGGTAAAGCTGCGCGGTGCAGGTACGCTCACCGGTCGCAATGCTGATTGCGGCGATAATGGTGCACGAGTTTAAGGAACCGCGCCTGCGGCATGGCCCATACACAGCGCAGCGCTTCCCGCGAGTAAGTGCGGCGATCGATAGACGTCATCGTGTCTTCCTTAGTGCCTTTGCAATGGCGGCAGCGGCAATCGGCGCCATGCGCGCATAGCCGTTGTCCAGCGGGTGGACGCCATCGTTCGTGTAGCGTGCATCCATCAGGCCGTGCCGATCCGCCAGCGCTTCATGATAGTCGGCAAAGGCATAGCCACGCCGCACGCAAAATGCCTTCAGCCATGCATTGAGTGCGCGCAGCTCGGCTGGCTTGCGCTCCTTGACCACGTCGCGCGCTGCCTCGGTGTAATTGTTAACTGGAAGCAGGGCGCCGAATACGGTTGCGATACGATGGCGATCGGCAAGATCTGCCATCGCTTCCCAGTTTGCCTCGATCTGATCCGGCCGTTCCTGTTGTAGGAAGCCTTGCACGTCGTTGATCCCAGCGAGGATGACCACCACGGTAGGTTGCAGCGCGATGACATCCTGATGGAAGCGTAACAGCATCTGCGACGTTACCTGGCTGCCAATACCGCGGTTGACGTAAGCCTTACCTGGAAAGCTTGCTGCCAGGTTCCACCGATCTGTGATCGAGTCACCGATAAACACGACACGCTGCTCGCTGGCATGCGGCGGTGGAAGAGCGGCGTTGGCATCACGGTAGATGTAGCGCTCGCCAAAGTCCTGCATCAGCACCGGCACCAACTTGGCGCGAAACGGACCAAGCCACGGTCCCCAATCCCGTTTCACCGTGGAACGCCGCTCTGGCGAGCTTTGATACGTTTTTTCTGCACCTGATGCGGGCAGCGCTGCAAACAGAAGCAGGCCAATCGAGGCGGCTGCAGCGTCCCTCATGCTCGTGACATTCATCGACATACCAGCATGCGCTCCCTCCTCATGTTCGCCGACTCTGCAGCCATTTCAGCCCGCCGCCGGCATATGCACCGGTAAAAGCATTTTTCATATTTCATATTGTCGTACATAAGTCTATGAGATCCCACAGCATCCCGTTCAGGGGTCGACGATCAGGAGAGGAATGTGATGAAGAAATTGGCCGCTGCACGCAGAGTGCGCACCCTTCAGCTAGCTACCGGAGTGTCAGCTGCTGCTGTGCTGATCGGCATGGCCACGCCAGTGTTTGCCCAGACCGCTCCTGCACCGCTCCCTACGCCCGCCACTCAACCGGCAGACGCCGCGAGCCAGAGTGCCACCGTTCCGCCCAGCGGTGATCAGGGCGTCGCTGACCAACAGGCTGGTAGCGGCGTGCCGGACGGCGACATTGTCGTGACCGGCGTCCGCGCAAGCCTGTCGAGTGCCCAGAGCATCAAGCGTAACGCCGACCAGATCGTTGACTCAATTGTCGCCGAAGACATCGGCAAGCTGCCTGACCGCAACGTGGCCGAAGCGTTGCAGCGCATCACGGGTGTGCAGATCCAGCGCAGCTACGGCGAGGGCAGCTCCGTGGCCATCCGCGGCCTCAGCCAAGTCCGCACTGAGATTAACGGCCGGGACATTTTCACCGCAAGCGGCGGCCGATCGCTCAGCCTTGAGGATGTTCCGTCCGAGCTTCTTGCAGGTGTCGACGTCTACAAGAATCCCTCGGCGGAATTGATTGAAGGTGGCATCGGCGGCCTCATCAACCTTCGCACCCGCAAGCCGTTCGATTTCGACGGCTTCAAGCTCTCCGCGTCGGGTGGCGTGAATTATTACGATCTGTACGGCGCGAGCAAACCGCAGGCCAACTTGCTGGTTTCTGATCGCTGGAACACCGGCATCGGCGAGATCGGCGTGCTGGTTGATGTTGCGTTTCAGCAGACGGCCTTCCGTCAGGATCAGATCTCCAGCCAGCCGTTCTACTTGCTAAATGAGGCACGGAACGCGGACGGTACCTTCGTGAACCCTGGCGATGCAGCGACAGCAGCGGGCCTGAGCCGAACGGGTAAGCCTACGTATCTGTCGCACGGCGTCGGTATCGGCGAATATCTTGGTGATCGGCGTCGCCTCGGTATCGACGTAGCGTTGCAGTGGAAGCCCACCGACACGCTGCAGTTCACGGGCGAATATATTCGTTCGGACTACAAGTTCCGCTATGCCGACTACAGCTATTTCGCTTATACCGGCGACAATCCGATCACTCCGGATTTCACCAAACCGTTCACCTATGACGAAGATGGTAACTTCCGGAGCGGAACCTTCGTCAACGTTCCGACAAACGCGAATACCAGTTTGGAAACCCGTCATTCCGTGACTAGCGACTATTCGCTGAACGCCAAGTGGACGCCATCTGATCGCCTCACGATCAACGGCGACTTCCAGTATATTCGCGGAACGACTGACGGACAGCGATCAATCGTCATCCTCGGCTCAACTGCGGAAAGCTTGTTCTTGGCGACCGGTAATGGAGTCCCGACAATGCTCATTTCACCCGACGCAAACGCTGCGAACGGCAACGGTTTGACCACCGACCCCGCCAATTACGCGTCGGGCGCGGGCTATCTGGACCATATCGAACACTCGGTGGGCACGGAGTACGCTGGACGGCTCGACGCGAAGTACACCTTCGACGGTTTCCTGAAGTCGATCGCAGTCGGCCTTCGCTATACCGATCGGTCGGCAGTGACCGATAGCAGCACCTATGCCTACTACGGTCTGACCCGACCGCTGGCGTCATCCTTGTATGAACTACGTCCCTTCCGCGGGGAAGTGTACCGCGGCTACCAGGGTGTGCCGGAAGGCGCGATTTTCTTCGATCGCAACATCGTCCTTGATTATGACGCCACGCGAGCTGCGTTGGCCCCCTATGTCGACCCGTCGCAAACTCAAGCCCTTCTCAACGGTGTTGGCTATCAGCCAAGCGACCGTAATACGCAGAGTGAAAAGACGTACACGGCTTATGGCGTGGCACGGTTTGGCACGAGCGACTTTGCCGTGCCGTTCGACGGCAACATCGGCTTGCGCGTCGTGAAGACGAAGGTCGGAACCTCGGGTTTCGAAAGCCGTGCACCACAGGTGCAGACCGGTGTGGACACGACGACCGGGCTGCCGATCTTCGGCAATGGTCCGGTGTCGTTCGTGCCGATCTCGGTCGACTCAGATTATACTAAATTTTTGCCAAGCGTTAACCTCACCTTCCACCTCACCGAAAAGCTACAACTTCGCCTCGCTGGGTCGAAAGCGCTCACCCGTCCTGATTTCACCCAGCTTAATCCAAACGTCTCCATCAACGAGTTTGTCGCAACCGGCGGTCAGCGCGTAGCGACGTCAGGCAATGCGAACTTGAAGCCTCTGACGGCAACCCAATTCGATGCCTCACTGGAGTACTACTTCTCGCGGACCGGCTCTCTTTACGCTGCTGGGTTCTACAAGAAGGTCGATGGTTTCATTGCCAACATAACGGGGCCGGAAAACTACAGTTTTGGTAATAACACGTATACATATCAGGTCACGCGGCCGGTCAACGGCGACAACGGTAAGATCAAGGGCTTCGAGGTTGGCGCCAACACCTTCTTTGACTTCTTGCCAGGGTGGCTCTCGGGTTTTGGAACGCAAGCTAATTTTACCTTCGTAGACAGCAAGGCGCCTAGCCCAGGCGCAACTGATACGTCTGGAAATCGCCTGCTGGTCCCACTCGAACAACTGTCAAAGTACAGCTATAATGTCATTGGCTTCTACGATCGCGGACCTTTGTCGGCACGCGCCGCTTACAACTGGCGTAGCAAGTACGTGGTGACGACGGCGGGGAACGGGAGCGGCAATCTGCCCATTTTCAACGCGGCGCGGGGACAACTCGATGCCTCGATAACCTACACCGTAGCGCCCCATTTCGCGCTGACGGTGGACGGCACGAACCTGACCAACACCGAAAACCGGACGTACTACGGCATTGCAAGCCGCCCTCAGTCTTACGTGCTAAACGATCGACGGATCAGCGTAATCGCACGCCTCACTTATTGACCGCACTGTATCCCCGGGTCGGGCTTTGAAGCCCGACCCGGCTTTTTTGGAGCCATTTCGTTGGTGTTCGCGATCGCAGCGTATAACGAAAATGCTGTGCTAATATCAACCGTGGTCCTAGGAGCAGCGTCGTGACCAATTTATCCACCGTCTACGCTTCAGCCGCATAGTTAAACTATGCGGGAAAATCTATGATCAAGCAATCTCGCTACAAAGCACCGGCACTGACCAAAGGTCTTGAGATCTTGGAATATCTCGCGCAAGCTGGTGAGGAGCTTAATGCTGGTGAGATCTCGACAGGTTTGGGGCGATCGGTTGGCGAGATCTACCGAGTGCTTCAGGTCCTCGGGGAGCTTGGTTACATATCGCGAAGCGAGAACGGCTTTAGCTTGACCAACCGTCTCCTCGCATTGAGCATGGGGCGACCTGCAATCCGCGACCTCGTAACAGCTGCCGTTCCAATAATGCACAATCTTGCGCGCAAGTCCGGGCAGAGCTGTCACTTGGTGGTCGACTCTAGCGCAGAGATGGTTGTGATTACCGGCGTGGAAGCGCCAGGGTTTATTGGCTATGCTGTGCGCGCGGGTTATCGACGGCCGCTTCATCGCTCCGCGTCAGGTCGGGTCTTACTTGCGTTTCAATCCGCGGAGGCGCGGCGGGCGATGATTGACGAGATCCGTGAAGCAGGGGAGCCTATCGATGACCATGCCCTGGCGATTGAGCTCGACACGATTGCTAGAGATGGCGGATGTGTGGCCCCTAGCCCAGTCATAACCGGCATCACCGATCTTTCTGCGCCGGTTCGTATAGCAGGGCAAGCGCGCGCGGCGCTTACAGTCCCCTTCGTCGACGGGCGTGGCGCGCACGTGGATTTGGCCTCTGCGCGGGCAGCAGTATGGTCCGCAGCGATGAGCATAGCCAATCAGCTTGTCCCGCCAGCCTAGATAGGGTCAGACCGCGGATCGTGGTTTCCCGTTGCGAATTATACGAGCGTACAAAGGTGAGTAGAAGCGAGTGCCGCTTCTCGTGGAAGAGCCGCCAACTTGCTTTTTGGTGCAGTTAGAGCGTTTTCCGATCAGTCTGCATCGTAGCCGGCGTTGGCGAAGTAGTTGGCGCACTCCTGTGGTGGGTAGAGGTCGAGGATGCGGCCGATGGCGTTCCAGAGGCCGTGGATGGTGCGCTCGGCAGCCTTGCGCAGGTGCGCTTTGAGCTTGGAGAACGCCTGCTCGATCGGGTTGAAGTCGGGGCTGTAGGGCGGGAGGAAGAGCAGCCTGGCGCCTGCCGCTTCGATGGCGTCGCGCACGGCGGGCGCCTTGTGGCTCGACAGGTTGTCCATGATGACGATGTCGCCGGGCGAGAGGTCGGGCACCAGCATCTGGCGGACATAGGCAACGAAGGCGTCGCGGTTGATCGGGCCGTCGAGCACCATCGGCGCCACCATGCCGGTGCGGCGCAGGCCGGCAACGAGGGTGGTGGTCTTCCAGTGTCCCTGGGGCACGCCCGAGCGCAGCCGCTCGCCGCGCCGGCAGCGACCGTGGCGACGCGCCATGTTGGTGGACGCCCAGGTCTCGTCGATGAAGACCAGGCGTTCGGGATCGAGGTCGAGCTGGCCGTCGAACCATTCCTCCCGGCGCTTCAGGACGTCGGGGCGATCCTGTTCGGTGGCGTGCGCTGTCTTTTTTGCGTGTGATCCGATGCCGGTCGAAGAACCGCCACAGCGTCCCTATCCCGACCGGCGTGCCGCGCTCGGCGAGCAGCACCTGCAACTCGACCAGCGTGATGTCATCCTTCACCCTGATCGCGTCCAGGATGAAGGTCGCGTGTGCGTCGATCCGGGCCGCACGGCGGTCGCCACCCTGCGGCTTGGCTGCCGGCGTGCCGTGCTGAACGACCAACTGCCGCCAGCGGATCGCGCTCGCGGCGCTTACCCCAAACCGCGCTGCGGCGGCCCGGCATGACATCCCGCCATCAATCGCGGCGACCACCCGCTCCCGGAGATCTTGTGACAGCACTCGCGGCATCCGTGCCAACCTCCTGATCCGGCTCAGAGCCTGAATCAGAAAACCGCGCCTGTGTGAATCCTCAACGATTCAGAAGGGCCGGAAACCGCTCTAGCGTTCGACGGCCGTTTGGGCAGATGATGAGACAGAACTTGGGCGGGCTGTTCTGGGTGGGTAGCGGCCCGTCCGCTTTCGGGCACCTATCGGAAAAAGCCGACGTTCGTTCAGTCGGCAGGACAGGGTCCTCAAACGTCCGTGGAATGGTGGATTTCGGGCCGGCAGCTTCCGGGCGCCAAGGGGGCGTAAAAGGCCGTTCGTTCAGGCTTTGCTGGCCGACAGTAGGCGCCTCATATCCGTTCGTTCACGAAGCCAACGACAAGCCCTAGAACCCGACATCCGCTGCGCTAACACCCTCCCGTGCAAATTTGTGCTCGGACGCGATAGCAATGCCGGCAAAACGCGTTAATTTCGCTGCAGCCCCGATGTGCACCGGCGAAAGCGCCTCCGCCTCTGCTCAGGTACTGCTGGTCACCGGTGCGACGAACATCTGATATTGTCGGGTACAACGGGCAGCATGGCGAGGCACTGCCCGCGGCGTTGTCCGCTATGTAATTGGCCGACGCGGGCTCCATCGGTCGGGCGGTAGGAAGTCAGATACCGCGTATACCAAGCACTTAGCTGTACCCGACGTGCGCCCGGCCTTGCGCCTGGCATTGTCATAGATGATCTCGGTACGGTCGTCGTTCGCGATCGCGAATAGTATTGCACCCAGGGCGTGGGGCTTTGTCCCGATCAGACCAAGCCGGATTTGATCGTTGGGCGCGCGATCAGCAATGTCCTGAACCTCATAGTAAAGACTAAACGGACAATTCGACCGCGCGAACCGTAAGTTCCGTACGGCCTTATCCTGCTCAAGTCCGACCGCATTGCCGATGAGCGCGTCCAGTGGATAGTGCGGACGGAAGCCAGGCACGCCGACGATGGGGAAAACCTTGCCCTTTGCCGGTTCGACCTCGTTTAGCATTTGCAAGAAGCGGGCGCCCTCGAAACCCAGCAATGGGACGAAGCACGATGTCTCCGGCCGCTCGTCCAACAGCGTGGCGAACAATGGCAGCGGACGTATGCCGTCAGTGCGTTCGCTTAGATCAAAAATCGTACCCAGCTCGGCATGCGCGGTGGAGCTGTAGGTTTCTGGTTCGAGGTATACCACGTTGAGCCGGATGCCGGTTTCTAGGCACACCCTGACCAAGGGCGCCCAGACCTGGTGCCCAAGCCCGGTGATGTCGAGATAGACATCGCCGGTCCCGAGATCGCCCAGGAACCGTTCGATCGTGGACCGCCTGCGCACCGGCAGCCGTTTGTGGCCAGGCAGGTCAGTCTCGAAGTGGGCCGCGGTGTCGTCCTGCGAGATGCGCACGAATCGGGCGGATGGCGTGTTTGCCTGCAGCTCGGCGGCGAAGCCACTGCGCGGTTCGCTCGTGACGGCGTAGATGTAGCTCGCGTTCTCCGGAATTTGCAAATCAGAGGCGCGGTCGTACTCCGTCGTGAAGAGCGGCAGGTCCCTAATCGCGGCCATAAAAGCCTTCGAAGAGGCGCAGTTGGTCCGGCAGTGGCTGATCAGGATCACGATCCCCGCGCCGCATCACCTTCCGAATCGCGCCCTTCGGATCGCTCATCAGCTGCAGAATGATGTCCGGGGCCAAGCTGATCTTACGCATGTCGCGGTGGCTGAAGCCAAAGAACGCTGCGAAGATTGGGTGCACCGCGTAATCGTAGGACTTCAGATCGAGGTTAGTCCGCTGACTGGAGACGGTGCGAACGAGTGCTAGGTGCATGACCGCCGCCTGGAGTAGACCCTCGACCTCGCCGAGCGGTTCGTCCTCGGGCAGCGTGAACCTCGTGATTTCGGGCCGCCGACCCTCGGGCTGCAGGGCGAGCATTTCGAACAGACGGCCCAACGACAGGACGAGCCGAGTAAGCTGAGCACCATGGACGCCGAGACCCTCCAGCTCTTTGACGTTCTTGGCGCCGACGTCGATCGCGGCCTGCGTTTGTAGGGCCGGCGAAATGGCTTCCCCGTCGGCGGGAAGGCCGGCCTGTCGCTGAAGCAGGAGCGCCTGCCCGACGAGCTGCAGCAGGTATCGGATATTGTTCCCGGCAAGGAGCGTGAAGGTGCGCCAGCCGGCGTAATACTTCCGGATCCCCGGCCTGCTGCCGCGCAGGGTGAACAAGAGCGGCACCCGATAGTTGTGAAGGCGGTCGTTCCAGGTCTGGCGCTTGCGCTCCCGCTCCATGACCACGTCGGCGAGGCTGACACGCTTGGTCCTCGCCCAATACTGAACCAGTGAGAGTTCGATGGCGGTAGCGTCATCGACCAACCTGGCGGCGTCCGGAGCCAAGCGCTCAAGTTCATCTCGAACTTCGCGCGCGCGGGCGTCGGCGCCCAGCAGCTTGGCCTCCTCATCAGCGGTTATAGAGGGCAGCATACTGTCCAGGTCGAAACCGTCCGGGAAGCGGCTGGACGCGCGCAGGCCGCAGACTTCCGTCGCGAATCGGACGAACTGCTCGCCCTCCAGCCGTTGCTCGATGTCGATCCGCTCGTAGTCGGCCGGGCTGACCAGCTGCTCATTATGGTGCAGTGTACTGCGGCGCCGCCATCCGAGCTCACGCACCCCAATTTTGAAGGTGTAATCGGGGCCGCAGTGCTTGACTAAGGTGTTCACGACCTCCTGCTGGTCGTCCAGCAGGTTCTCAAACTCGTCAATGATGAAGAACAGGCGCTTTCCGCGGAACTGGGGCAGCGCCAGGGCTGCTACGCACAGGTCGTCCAGCACGGTTCCTTGCATCGACAGGTTCGGCAGGTTGTCGGGGTCGATGTTGTTGATCCAAGCCTCGAACCGCCGCACGCCCTTCTGGATCGACGCGAGCAGCGCCTCCTGAGTCGAGGCCGGTTCGCAAAATAGTGCGACCGCGATTTCCTGGCAGATAGATTCGGGCAGCGGGACGTCACCAGTAACACGGACAGAATGCCAATTTAGGAACTCGACCAGCCTGCCGCAAAGTACCAAGTTCAGATAGTGCGCGAACATCTTCTGCCACTGCCGCGGCGTGAGCTCGTCGCCCTGGAAGGCGCGGACGCTGTTAGTGTTCACCTTGTAGTAGAAGCCGTAGTACGGCCAATCGGCGACGCGGCCGTCGTCCGCACCGTCCAGCGCGAACCGACCCTCGTAGGACAGACACCGCAGAACGGTCGTCTTGCCCGTGCCCCGGCCCCCGACCAGCACGCACGGACGCGCGGTTTCCAACTCCGGATAATAAGTCGGCTTAGTGAACAGCTTGAAGAGAGCGTCACTAAGCCATTCGGCTCGATAGATGCCGAAGAGTTCGACCAGGTCCTTTGTATTGGCGGAGGCGGTCATGACCTTCGCACCAGCGGGCGCCACCCGTTTGCCTCGCTGAAAAACAGCGGGAGGTTCGCATCAGGAACCGAATCCTCCAGCGCAACCCCAAGGCCAAGGCGGTGGAAGCCACGCCAGTCGCGCAGGCTGCCGTCAGACCTGTCGTATCCAAGGCGCGCACCGATCCGCTTTGCCAAAGTCGCCCCTCGCAGATTGAGGCCGGAGGGCCACATCGCGGAACCGAAACATGCGAAATTGTGGCTGCGCGGGATCAGGTTGCCGGTGACTAGTCGTACGGTCGAGGCCTCGCGGCGCAGTCGGTCGCGTCCATATTCGGTCATCATGACGTTACAATAGTGAATCGTCCCACGGTGACCAAGCGTCGCGATCGAGCGCGGGCCGAGCGACGTCAAATGCGTGCGCCGCCAAGTCCTCAGAAACTGAGCGCCGGACCCGACGAAGTCATCGACGAATACTACCGGCCGATCAGGTGCGGCTAGCATGGCCTCGATCGCCTGAGGCGGGTGCATCAGACGGCCTTCGGATATGCCCAGTAGCTGACGCGACTTGCGCGTGAAGCCCCAACCGCTGTCGGCCGGGCTCGGTGTCTCGCCCATGACCGGGATGGCGATAACGTCGTCGCAGTAGCGCTGCCAGGCGTCGAGCTTTGCCGAATGGTCGTCCCTCGGGCTTCCAAGCGCATTCGAAATGCTCTGAAAGGACGTGGTGAACAGTCGGTCAACGAACTGGTGCGAAAGGTACGTGAACCGGCTCAACATTATTGTCGCCAATGGGCGGTCAGCGCGGTCGAAATTGTCGAGCCATGCCCGGTACTCGACCTTCGCGCGAGGCCATGCCGCGAAGTCGACCAAGCGGTCACATGACTCGAGCACCTGGTGTTCATCCACATACTGGGGTGCCGATCTCATCAGTGGGAGATGACTTTACGGCTGCCAGGATGCAAGAAGAATGGTGGGTGAACCGGGGCCGTAAGTTCCTGGCGGCAGCCTACGCCTAGTCCGCGTCTCGAAGCACGTTTGGCGGGCGGTGGCCGCTTGGGGAAGCTGGCCATAAGACCGCGCCGGAGCGGTACCGCCCTGCGACGAAACGCTCTGGTACCGTGCCGGATCGCACGATACCATGCGCCATGATGATCGCGAGCCCACGGCAACATGCCAGGCGGACCTACAGCCGGTTCGACAGCCCCGACTGGCTGGGGCAAGTGCTTGTCGACGCGATCGGTGACGCTTCGCCGGGCCGCGTGCTCGACCTTGGATGCGGTGGCGGGGCGCTGTCGCTCGCGGCCCTATCCCGCTGGAGCGTCTCCGAGCTGGTGACCGTCGACATCGACGCAGCAGCTGGCGATGAGATCAGGAGCGCTCTGACGCCCGAGCAAGCGGCGGCGCATCGTCATCTCCGGGCCGATGTGATGGGCTGCCTGTCGGAAGGCGTGAACGGTCTGCGCTCTGGTTCGCTCGACATCGTGATATCGAACCCGCCTTATCGCACGGCCCGATGGACTCCAGCCCTAGCGCCGATCCTGGCGCGAGCGGGATTACCCGCCTGTACCACCGTCTACGGCGATGTCCCCGTCGACATGATTTTTGTTGCGCAGGCCATCCACCTGGTCCGTGCCGGGGGAAGCCTCGGCCTAATTCTGCCGGACTCCTTCGTGTCCGGGGCAGCCTTGGCGCCGTTCCGCCGCGCACTGCTTGAGCAGCACCGGGTCGCCCGAGTAATCCAGCTTCCCCGCGGGGCATTCAAGGGAACCGACGCGCAGGCCTATGTCGTGATTATACGGCGCGAGGGCCCCACGACGTCGGTCCAGCTCGATCGCATCTTGGCGGACGGCAGCAGGCTGGAGCCGATCCACGTCGGCGTGGAACAGGCGACGCGTCGAATGGATCACGGCTATCACCACGCAGCGCCGCCTGAAGCTGGACATGGGAAGCGTTCACTACGCGACATAGGCGCTGTCGCGACGCGCGGCACCCTCAGTTCCGTGCAGTTGAGTGAAAGTGAGTATCCGACCTTTCACACTACGAATTTCTCCATGGCCACCGGGGCGTTCGTTTTCCTGCCTCCAGCACCCGTTTGGCACGCCGCCGGCGTGTGGGCAGTTCCTGGCGATGTCCTGGTGGCGCGAGTGGATCGCAGGCTCGAGCGAAAGGTGGCGCTGGTGGCTGATGGCTCCGCCCGCTTGTCCGACTGCGTGATCCGGCTGAGATGCCCTCTTGGTGTAGGCGACCGCGTGGTTCGCGGCCTCGCGTCACCAGATGGTCAGGCGCAACTGCGATCGGCGGCAAGGGGAACGGGCGCGCGCCACATATCCATCAGTGCCCTGTTGGACATTGTCGTCTAGGCGCGAACCGCTCGTGGCCGCTTTCAAATCTGAAACAAAGCGCCTTCTTGGGCGCCATCTGAGCGAATGTCCGCTCTGTTGGTATTGCCACCCACGAGCCGCCAGTCTGGTAACGGCCCAATCCTGGTCGTAGCGTCGCGAGTGAACGAACGACTGCTCCCGGGGTGCGCTCAAGCCGCCGTGAACGTCAGCTTCTGGGTCTTCATGGGAGCCACGGATCCGGCCCGGGATGTAATACTTGAAAGCACGAACTCAGGCCAGCATGAAACCTATTCAAGCTATTAGCGGCCATCAAGCGGCGGGCTGCCTCCTGCCACGAGTGCGCGTTTCGTACGGGCTCGAATCGAGCCGTATCCGGGCGAGACGCGGTTAATATCCGCAGTCCGGCGTGGGAGGCTGAGTTATCGCGCCATCCGATCGGCTGCGATCCGGCGCCGGTCGTCTGCACACAGAGGCCGGCGCCGTGGCTGCTACGCGTCCAGAGCCGCAACAATCGGGTTCGAAACCGGTTGATACCGTTGGCGATGTTGCCCGACTTTCGGATTGTAGAATGAAGTTCTTTTTCCACACTGACACTGACAGCCGTTCGAACGACGTGGAAGGTATGGAGTTTGATGCACCAGACGAGGCGAAGGCTCAGGCAATTGCCATGTGCGGCCAGATGATGCGCGACGCGCCCCGCAGCTTATGGGGCTCGCGACCCTGGAGTGTCACCGTCACTGACGAAACTGGGCTCATCCTGTGGAACATCGATTTGGATGCTACGTCGTCGGCAGCGGGGAGCAGCTTGGAAGGTAACCGCCCATAGTTGGCGAACTTCGACGCACCATTCCCGCGAAGCAAACCAACCGTGGTGGCACCCTTATAACCGGCGAGCAGCTTGTCCGGCTCACGACCGGCGTGACCGCCGCATAGACGGGCATCGTCACAGGCGCTCTTGGTAGAGTCGGCCGGTCCGCGGTCAAAGCTCCGCGAGTTCGCCCGCGACGTACGCGACGGCCGCTTTGCTATACCGGTTAGCTCGCGACTGCCTCTCAGCGAGGTCAGGAGCGCACACGAGCGGCTAGAGAAGGGCGGGGGAGGCAAGATCGTTTTGACAAACTGACCGGACGCGCACCTGCGTGAGCCACGCTTTGCTGGCAATTGTAGGACAGCCGCGAGACGAGGCGACGATTCCCCAAGCCGCCATCGGGATCCACAAGGTAAACGAATGGCGGAATGCGGGAAGCGAAATTCACCCACGAATGGCTGGAACTGGGTCGAGGCGGCCGGCGCGCCCCCGGCATCGTTCGTGCCGTTTCATTGTTGATGGCTTTGGACTAGCCACCCGCAGCATCCGCTTCCTTGTGATGTACTAATTACAGCTCGGCTGCCACGTCAGCGGCTTCGCATAGTTTCGCTACAAGCAGTGTTTCACCATGCTTTTCGGCTAACTGGATCATATCGTTCAGGCATTCCCGTAAATTGGTCATGGCGGCGGAAGAGCTGATCTCAGTGACAGGAATCTTCATTGGATCACCATTCAGCAATGCTCTCACGAGGCACGAAGGATCTATCGGTTTCTCACAACGGCTCAGCGAAGCATAGGCGGCAGGAACATCCGCCAAGTCGTTGCCGGTGGCAAAGACGCATCGAGCGCCGCGGGCAACTAAGGCATCGACAACAGGATATACCGTTCTCTCTCCCAAATTTATGTCCAACACCGCGGCATTAACGTCATCATGCTCACCGAGTAAGGCCAAAGCCCCTTCCACGTCCGACACAGGCCCAATCACCGTTGCGCCGGCATTGCGCAGATTGCGGCTTACCGCCTCTGCAATCATGTATTCGTCCTCTACAACTAGAACACGACGATCGTGCAGCAAGGGTTCGCTCATCGTTTTTCCTCTAGCTCGTTTGATCTGCGATCACCGGTACGCTGATGGTGCAGCGTACACCGTCGTCAGTGAAGGTGTAGCTTGTCCTGGCCTTCAACTGGAACGGCAGTGCCCTCTCGATCAGCTCGCGTCCATAACCAATGGGCATGTCCTTCCCTCCGGCTCGTGGCGGCGCTAGTCCGCTCTCGATCCATTCGACGGTGAGGAAGCCGCGCTGATCGTCTTGCTGCGCCACCGACCAAGTGATGGCTAGCCTGCCCGATCCGACCGTAAGAGCGCCGTACTTTACGGCATTCGTGGCCAGTTCGTGAAGCGCCAACGCGAGCGTCTGCACCGCGCCTGACCGCAGCGGTATGCCGGATGGCCCACGCAGTGCGATGCGAACATCCAAACCCTCTCCATCATTAGCGCCAAGAGCTCGGAGTTCAGATTGCAGCAGGGCGTCGAAGGTGACCTTCCGACCGGCGCACGCATGTGACAGCAGCCCCTGAACACGTGCCAGGGACGAGAGGCGATCGTCGAAGCGCTCCTTGAAGTCGGCGAGCGACGATGCGCCATCAAGCGTCTTTTCAGACAAGGCCTGTACCACCGCAATGAGATTGCGAGTGCGGTGCTGAAGCTCCGCGACCATCACGCTTTGGCGTCCCTGCGCCTGGCGAAGATCGTCAATGTCGTTTGCTGTGCCGAGCCATTCAATAACATGTCCGTCTTCGTCGCAGATCGGCTTGGCGCGCATGACGAACCACCGATATGCTCCATCCTGCCTGCGAAGCCGATGTTCGCTCTCGAAGCCGCCATCCGCTTCTGCTCCAGTCCAGGCAGATAACGCCGTGGCCCTGTCTTCGGGATGCAAAATGCGCAGCCAACCAAAGCCTTGGCTGTCCTGCTCAGATTGACCGGTAAAGTTCGTCCACTGCGGGCTGGTCCATGTCCATTCTGTGGAGCAATCCGCCCTCCACAGCAGCTGTGGAATGCCTTCTAGCACGGCACGGGTGCGACGTTCACTACCCTCAAGTGCCTGCTCCAGTCGCTTACGCTCGTCGATATCGATATTCATACCAAGCCACTTGACGATGTGACCCGCATCGTCGCGCAGCGGAACTGCACGGACGTTCATCCAGCGATAGTTGCCGTTTGCGTCCCGCAGCCGGTATTCGGCATCGACGGCGCAGCGCTTCCGGACAGTCTCGCGCCATTTCTCGCCGATGGCGGCACGATCTTCCGGATGAATTGCGCTTAGCCATCCATAGCCTTTCCAATCGTCGACGCTCTGCCCGGTGTAAGCGCGCCAGCTTGGACTGTCCGCCTCCACCAGGCCGTCGCTTGCGGCTTCCCAAGTCGCGACGGCCACGCCATCGATCAGCAGCTGTGCGCGCGCCTCATTTTCTCGCAATGCCTCCGACGCGCGCTTCAACGCGTCGATGTCGCTGATGACGCTCGTCTGCCCGGTGACCCGTCCGTCTTCATCGAGGATGGGGACACTGGCGACCCTGGTCCATATTTGCCGATCCTGATCGACGTTGAAAAGCATTTCCTGGCCGGGCACGGTGCGCTCGCCACGCAACGCGCGCGCGCCTGGGTAATCGTGCAGGGAAAGAACCTCGCCTTCGACGTTCCACGCTTGCCACCGGCCGCGGCCACCCGGATCGCGCGATGGCATTACGCCTCCGGGCAAGAACTGGCGATACTCGGTGTTTGCCACTACGATGCAGCCCTCAGTGTCGAGCACGGCGATACCAACAGGCACGCTCTCAAATGCTGCGGCGAGCCTGGCCTCGCTGGTGCGCAAGGCCATTTTGACACGCGCAGCATCCATTGCCGCCCAAACCCGCTCCGACATTTCCCTCAGGAAGCCGACTTCGCCAGGGACAAAGATGTGAGGAAGGCGGTAATGCAGGAAAAAGAAGGCGCGCAGCTCGCCGGCCTCGAACAGCGGCACATTTACGGTGGCCCCTATCTGCATCGCGGCATAAGCTGTTTTTTCAGCAGAAGTCAGCGCGGGATCAGCAGCGACATCGCAATGAACATCGACTTCCTCGCATCGAAGGCGGTCACATAGCTGCGTCGCGAAGTCAGCCGTTTGGTATTCGCCCATCAACGACGGTACGTCAGTCGCGGCGTCCCTGAGGACCGTTATCGAACCAGTCAGCGCCGACAGTTCCACGTAACCGCTCCGATCAGCTCGCATTTCTTTCGAAAGCATGGCGCATGCCGTTGCTTGGATCTGGGCGGCGTCTTCGAGCGGTCGAATTGCCTTGTTAAGGTAATGCAAAAATCTTCGGCGGTGATCAAAGTCAAAGTTAGAGTCGATCATCATGCGACTATCATCGTCCAAGGAGGCCATTTCACGCTAGATTTCGCATGATCAGTCCAGCTCTCGCTGAGCGGCGTAGATCGACTCCATAGTTGAGATTACGAGCCTATGCCCCTTCTCGCTAAGCGCGAGAAACGCGTCCCGGCGGTCGATCAGGCCTTCCGCCTCTAGAGCTGCCACCCATCGGTCGATGACGCTGCGCGACGTCGCCCCGGGAACGTCGAGTTCACTTATCTCTAGGTAGCACGCTTCATCCTCAGCGACGTGGAGGATGAGGAGGGTGTCAAGCGGCGTCGGTGCGTAGAAGCCACGTGGAAGGGACTCAGCGATCTCGCGCGATGCACTCAGCATGCGCTGGGCGAGCTTTTTGGTGGTCGTGGGAGCGATAATGCGTCGCTCTCCTTCCGCCGTCTTCAAGATTTTAGACAGCTCGCTACCCCTCGCAACAACGCTGCACGCTACATCCGTCTCCTCACGCTGTCGACTGCGCATTCCGGCGTGGCCTTCTGCCTACGTTGCGGCGACGTTCGGGAGCAAAAGGCCGACAGCCCGAACCATTCAAAACGCAGAGATGAACGAGCGACAAAAATTGGGGCGCGGGGGAGGGCGCGCGAATGACTGATTGTCGGTCGTCACGTCGGACCCCCAGAAACCTTTTGATTACGAGCGGGCCGGTTTTGGGAGACTTTCCAATGTCCGGTTGACTTTGTCGCTGCCGCGGCGGCTCAGGCCGATCACCGGCCTTAGCCAATCGATCCGCCTGCCTACGAGGTAGAAGACCCAACAACCCATCATCGTGACCACAAGCAGGGTGGCAAAACGAGCGAGTGGGCCGGTGGCTGATGATAGCAGTGCATAGCCGGCCACGACAATGATCGTCTGATGGATGAGATAAAAGGGAAACACCGTCTCGGCCAGCATGGGGCGCCAGCGATGGTCGGTGTTCACGAAACGGTCGGCCATTCCTATCAGCGCGATGATCGCGCACCAGCTTTCGACTGCACGGGCAATCCGGAACGTCGTCCATGCCCAGTGCGGTGCGATTGTGTTGCCCGGCCAGGCCAACTCGGTGCTTGCAAGCACAAGCCAGCCATCGATGGCTGCCACGGACGCGGTAGGCCACCAGCGACCGATCGAAGGGAACAACCTGTTCGACCACCGCAGCCCCGCCCCAAACAGGAATGCAGGCAGGTAAGTTGCATGCGCGCTCCAGTCGGCGACCAGGGCGTGGCTTTCCTCCCAACCGGTGCCGATGCTACGCGCGGCATAAACCCAGAGGATACCCGCCGGGAGCAGCAGGGGACCGGCGAGCACATGCTCGGCCACATGGAGGCAGGCGCTGCGCCAGCGGGCGGGCAGGCTCAGCAAACCACCGAGCAGGACCGTGTAAACCAGCAGGTAGACGACGAACCAAAGGTGCATCCAGGTCGGCATCGCGACCCCGTCGATCTTCTGGAAGCGGTAGTAGTCGTGAACGACGAAGTAGCCGAAGCCATGGCCATAGTCGAAATGGGTGACCAGCCACACCCAAGGCTGTGGCACCACAATGACGGCCATGCCGAAAACCACCGGGGTGCCCAGCCGAGACAACCGCGACCGCAGGAACCCTGCCACGCTACCCTGCTTGGCAAACAAGGCTGCGCTGGCGTAGCCGGACACCACGAACAGCAGCGACAGCCGCCATGGATTCAAGAGGAACATCGGGATCGTTGCCCAGGGCATGCCGGGCGTGACCAGCTTCACCGGATAGTCCCACGGCACGAACGCCATGCCAACATGGTAGAGGATGAGGAGCTGGAACGCACCGATACGTAGCCAGTCCATGCCGTAATGCCGTCCTGTCATGCCCCTGCTGTCCTTCCACCCGTGCTATGGATTTGGCGGTGGCTAGCGACCGCAGGAATGCTTCGGTAAGTTCGCTGGGGTAGAGCGTGGGGCAGCAGGGACGGTGGTGACGGAGGCAGGGACGAACGGCGGGTGGGCGGGGATGAGTGGCGGGCGGCGACAAATGGCCGCGGCGCTGCTTACCGGCTTCCTGTTGATTCTGGTCGTGGTGACCATCGGTAACGCTGAGTCCACAATTAGCGATCTGGCCGCAGCGGGTGTGTGGGAAACGCGCGCGCACGTCTGGATCTGGGAGCTCAGCAGCGTGTTGGCTTGGCTAAGCGTCGCACCGTTGATCTGGTGGTGCGTCGCGAAGGTCCGCCCACCACAGGTAGGCTGGCCGGCGGTGGCGCTCATTGTCCTGTTGGGATTGCCGATCGCATCGGCATGGCACGTCGCCTCGATGGTCGCCCTGCGCCACCTGGCCTACGGTGCGATGGGGGAGGGGTATCATTTCGCGGGCAGCATCGCCCATCCATACCTCTACGAGTTCCGGAAGGATGCCGCGACGTACCTGCAGTTTACCGGACTGGCGGCATTGTCTCAGTGGCTACTCGCACGTGTCGATCCGCTGCCTCGGGCCGAACCGAACCCAGCTGCCCTTTCAACTGCGCAGCGGACCCTAGCTATCGTTGATGGCGCAACGCGGCACCTTCTGTCGGTAGATACCATCGACCACATCCGTGCTGCAGGCAATTATGTCGAGGTCTATGCAGCAGGCCGAGCATTGCTGCACCGTGCGACGCTGACCGGCGTCGAGATTGAAATAGGGGATGCCTTCGTGCGCATCCACCGTAGCCGGCTCGTCCGTCGTGACGCCATTCGTAGCGTTCACACCGATCGCAGCGGCGACTTCTCTGTGAGTTTGGTTGACGGAACGATACTGGCGGGAAGCCGCCGCTATCGCGATCAGCTAACCAGACGCGATTAGTCTTCGTTATACAGGTGGTCCACCGCCCACCAGATATATGAACAAGCGACCGAAATTGGGCTGGTCTCCATGATGCCTAAATGGCCGAATATGGGTCGTGTCAGAACCACTCCCGACGTCAAGGCATCGACGCGGATGCAGAGGCAAGGGGCATGGTAAGCCGCTGTCACCCAGCGGTTCGCCTTTCCTGCCGCGGTTTAGCCGGCTTCTGAAACATCAAACCAGCACCGACCAGCAGCGCAAGCTCCACCGCTATCCCCGACATGTGGATGTGCCGGGTGAGTAGGTAGACCAATGCAAGAGCAAGGGTGCTGACCGCGACCAGATGGCGAACTCGCACAACTCCGCTCGACGCATCAAACCCTTTGGCGGTGCCGACGATGATGAACGAGCCCGCCGTTGTCGCCATCCAGACCCAGATCAAAAGGCCGTCGTGCGCAGGAGCGATCAGCCCGATGATTCCCACCAGCGCCAAGGCCAGTGGTTGCCCCCATGCGATGCCAATCCAAAGACGCTCCCAAAGCGGTACAGCGCGGCCCCGATCGCGACGTCGCGCAAGCCAGATCGTCACGCCGCTCGATGTGACGATGCAAAGCGCCAACCCCAGCAAACCGTAGAGTAGCCGCACCGGCAGACCGCCGAACCAGCCTAAATGAAGCTGTCCGATGCCTCCTAGCATCTTGGCTCCGAGTACGAGGTCGGCCGGATGGCGGTCCTTCACGACGTTACCCCCCACGTCGAAGATCGTCGTGTCCTGCGGCACCAACAAGCGATCACGCTCGGAGGAGATGGTGACACGGACGTCCGCACGTCCTGCGCGCTCGATGATAAATTGGTGTGGCGTTGCGCCACCACTGCGACGCTGCGCCTCGGCCAGCATCGGATCCAGCGGCGGCAGGGGTGCTGCTTCAGCGTTGATGGCGGGCGGCGCTTCTGTGAACAGTCCGTAGACCTTGGCCGTGTCGCCCCTGTAGAGAAGCATCGCCAAGACGCCGACGATTAGCGTACTGAGGCCCAACAAAGCGCCGGTCAGCGCGATGGCGACATGAAACGGTAGCGCCCAAATGCCGAGGCGGTTGTGCATGTCCGCCTCTTGCAACCGTCGCGCGCCGCCCCGTCGCAGGTGGAAGGCATCCTTGAAGATGCGCGGATGCGCGAGGATGCCGGAGATTAGCGAGGAGAGCAGCGCCACCCCGGTCAAGCCGACGATGAAACCGCCCCAGGCGCGCGGCAGGTGCAGCGCGACATGCAGATCGACAAGGAAGTCAGCGATGGGAGTGCGCCGCTCGATCAGGTTGCCGTTCCGGTCTGCCGCCCATTCGCGGCGAACTGCCGGCGTATAGGCGATGATGCTGGCCTCTGCCTCCTCCATGGAGGGCGGCGAGACGTACAGCGTGGATTGCGCCGGCCCCTTGCCTTGCGCAGATCGGACGGCTCGGTCGAGCGCGCCAGGAGCAAAAGCCGTGATCGAGGGCGCATCAGGCTGTTCCCAGCGCGCTATGTCGTGGGCGAAGACAGCCAGCGTGCCCGTCAGGCAGACGAGATAGATAATCGCGGCGAAGGCGAGGCCGAGGATGCCGTGGCCGCTCAGCACCGCCCGCACGGTAGCCGGCGATAATGGCCAACCACGCGGCGCATCCTGTTTTCCGGTGACCTTCATACGAAACCCCGCATTGCAGCCAGAGTGAAGCCTCCAACGGTCGTCCCTGAGAGGACTGCAAGCGAGCGGAGGAGCCGCTGATCGGCGAGCGTCCAAGTCATGGCGAGTGCCCAGACGATCGGCATCAGAAGACCGCCGATAATGATCCGGGTCCGCGGATCGCCGGGTGCCCAGGTGGCGTAGCAGAAGGCGATCCCCATGGCCGCCGTCATGCCGAGCGGCCCTGCCAGCAGCGCCTTCAGCCAGCCGCGCCACGCTTTTGATGGTCCTTCAAGCGGCTCGGGCGCAAGGCTCGCGCTTCGCCCGGCACGCGCTGCCCGGATTGTTCGCCCCTGTATAACGACGATCAGCGCGGCCAGCCCGATTCCGGCCACGGCAAGCGCGCTTCCCTTGACCCAGCCGGCCCACACCGCATCGAGCAGGACGGTGCTGACGAGCACCGCCCATCCGCTCACGATCAGGCCGACACGTTCGCGTTGCCGATCTGCCCATGCGCGCCGCAATAGCGTCGCACCGGCCAATCCCCCAATGACGGCGACGAGCGCGGCCAGGGCTGTCACAGATGCAGTTCCAGACCGGCACCGAACGTCTGCGGATCGCCGACAATGCCGCGAAGGCCGTCAGGGGTGCGGTATTGGAGGTAGTCCTCGTCGAGCAGGTTCCGGGCGAAGGCGAACACCGTCCAGGGACCGGCATCATAGCCCAGCCGTGCGTTCACCACCGTGCGGCCGGACACGCGTGATTGGCTCTGGGTGGTGCCGACATCGGTGTAGACGGCGCTGCGATAGTTGGCGTTGACGTTGCCGACGATGGCACCGACGCGGCCGTTGATCCCGGCCGCCAGCGTCCAGCGGGGCGCATAGGGGAATTGCGATCCCGCCAGATCGACCGTGCTGGTCGAACCCGTGGGCAG
This sequence comes from Sphingomonas sp. GW821-FHT04B01, assembly GCF_059420425.1. Lineage (NCBI taxonomy): Bacteria > Pseudomonadati > Pseudomonadota > Alphaproteobacteria > Sphingomonadales > Sphingomonadaceae > Sphingomonas > Sphingomonas sp. GW821-FHT04B01. The sequence continues at coordinate 50,810 of NZ_JBWKTR010000013.1, forward strand.
ATCGAAGCGATCGTACTTGGTCCGTACGTAGCCGGCCGAGGCATAGGCATCGAACACGCGATTGAGGCGGCCCTGTACCTCCAGCTCCCCTCCATAAAGGTGCGACTTGCCGGCGTTCACCGTATTGTAGTCGTAGGCGTTGAGACCGAAGAAGGCGGTCGTCTGCTGGTCCTTCCAATCGACGTAGAAAATGTTGGCATTGACCGTCAGCCTGCCGTCCAGCCAGCGCGAGCGCAGCGATCCCTCGTAGTTCCAGCTATATTCCGGATCATAGGCGACGAGCGTCGCGCGCGCCGGGTTCTGGCTCGACCCGCCCGAGCGATAGGCGCGCTGCACGGTGAAGGCAGTGGTCAGGTCAGGCGTCCATTCCATACTGACGCCGGTCTTCGGCAGGAAGGCGTCGAAGCTGCGGGCGTTGCTGGCCCGCGCCGATGCTGCCTGTGCGACCAGGCCGAGCACACCGCGGTTGATCGCGGTCACCGCCAGGTTGAGCGGCGTGCCAGCCGCGCCGAACGCGGCCGGGCTTGGGAGCGTACCGTTGAAGGTGGCGATCGTCTCCGCGCCGTAGCGGTTGTCTTCGTGATCGTAGCGGAAGCCGGCGAGCAGCGAGAGGCGATCGGTCACGCGCAGGCGACCGTCGCCGAACAGCGCGGCATTCTTCACGAGCAAGGGCTGATCGGCAATGTAGCGGACCGGTATCTGCGGCAGCGCGGTGGCATAGGCGGTCGCGATCTGCCTCGCAGCGGCGGCTGGGAAACCGCCACCCTGCAACAATCCCACGATCGTAGTAACGGGCGTCGCGATGTTCAGTCGGTTGTTGGCGTCAAGTCCGCCGGAACGCCGATAGGCCCAGGCACCCAGCACGCCGCTCAGTCGCTCGCCATCATAGTTGAGGCGGAGTTCCTGCGTCCACGTCCGGTAGCGGCTATCGTTGCTGATGAATTGCACGTCGGCGGCCGTGCCGTCCGCATCGGTCTGGGCCAGCGTCGCGGTGCGATTGAACGAGGTGACGCTCGACAATCGCAGACGGGGGGCGATCTCGTAGCCGACGTTCAGCACTGCGATGTCGGAGCGGATATAGCCGCGGTTGGGTTGGTCGCTGGTCGAGCGCCGGTGACTGTAGAAGTCCGGCGTGAAAATGTTGGTGTATTCGTAAAGGTAGCCGCCATCGCGTCGTACGCGATTGTAGCTCGCCTTCACGTCGACGCCGGGCAGCGCTTGCGGCCTCCAGTGGAGCTTGCCGCGAAGATTAAGCGTGCGCAGGCTGTCGTCGTAACCGCCTCGCGTGACGTTGCGGATGATGCCGCGATCGGCCCGCCTTTCCGCCGACAGGCGGATACCCAGCTCGTCCCGGATCAGCGGGCCGCCCGCCGCGGCCGAGAATTTGCGATCGTTCCGGTCGGTCCAGAGGACGCGCCCGTCCGCGCTATAATCGGTGACCGAAGCATCGCGGGTCGTCAGCACGACGGCGCCGGCCAGCGCGTTCAAGCCCTGAATGGTGGATTGCGGCCCGCGAAGGACTTCGACCTGATCGATGTCCCAGAGGTCGGTGGGACCGCCGAACAGCGCCTGGCGAGGGATGGGTGCACCATCCACGTACACGGTCGCCGTGTCCGCATTCCCGCCGGCACCTACACCTTGGTTGTTGATGCCGCGGATGGTGAAGCCGGCAGCGCCGTATGTCTCGGAGACGTTGGCGGTGCGATTGTAGACGTCCTGGATCGACAGGATGTTCTCCTGCCGAATGCGCTCGGGGGTCGTGACGGCGACGCTGGTCGTCGTCTCCTGAAGCGTTCGGTTCGACTTCTCGCCGGTTACGATGATGTCCTCGGGTTGAACTTCCTGCGTGGAGGCAGGCGCCCGTTGCGCAAGGCTGGGTGTCGCGGCGATCAACGTGCCGGTGCAGAGCAGGTAAGCGATCAGTCTCATTGTGGCCCCTTTTTGCGAGGCGCTACAAACCAACGTAATGCGAATCAATAGCAAATCTCGTCAGCTTATTCTTGTGGGGCTTCCTCAGTTGAGAAGCTGGTACGGCAGCCGACGGAACCGAGGCTCAGGACCTCCCGCCCTACCAACATGAACGGACGGCAGAAGGTGGGCAGCCGAAAAGAGGCCTCGGACGACCGGATGTGGGTCTTACCTCTGTCGGAGAATAGACAACGAATGGAAGCCAAGGTTCAGTCCGGTTGCCAACGAAGCGCATCGATTAGCGCCCGCATCGCCGGGCTGACACGACGATCGGGGTAGTAGAGCCTGCAACCGGGATAGGTCGGGCACCATGAGCCGAGTACCTGGACCAAACGCCCGTCCCGAACCTCGCCGGCCACGTCATCCTCCATCATGTAGCCCAACCCCGCTCCCGCCCGCACCGCCGCCGCGGCAAGCGCCTCGTCATTGACGATCAGCTGCCCGGTGACGCGAACCTTGATGTCGCGTCCGTCTTCCTCGAACTCCCACGGGAGAAGCCCGCCACCGCCGAGCTGGCGGTAGTTGACGCAGATGTGACGCTCTAGAGCGGCGGGGGTCGCTGGCGGATCATGCCTCGCGAAATAGCTTGGTGTGCCGACCACGACCGTGCGTAGGTCGGGGCCGACAGGCACGGCCACCATGTCGCCCTCTACTGCCTGCGCGAGGCGGATCCCGGCGTCGAAGCCGCTCGCTACGATATCGATCAGGCGATCCTCGACGATCACCTCGACCGAAATATCAGGATGGTCGATCAGGAAGGCGGGAAGGCGCGGCGCCAGGATTGTGCGCGCGGCCCACCCGAACGTCGCCAGCCGGACCGCGCCCGCCGGCGTGTCGCGCCAGTCGGCCAGCCGTGAAAGGCCGCGAGCGACTTCCGTCAGCGCAGGATCAAGCGATCGGAGCAATTGTTCGCCGGCTGATGTCGGCGCGACTGAGCGGGTCGTCCGGGCAAGCAGGCGCACGCCGAGCCGCAACTCTAGTGCCTTCATGGCGTGGCTCAGCGCTGACGGCGAAAGCCCGAGTTCGGCGCCTGCGCGCGTGAAGCTGCGCGTACGCGCGACGGTCGCGAACGCTGCCAGATCATCTAGGTCGCCGCGTCGCATTGCTGCATCATGCTCACAAACCCTTGCGGACGGCAACGCCTAATCCTGGCTGCATCGAGGTGCCATTTCTGCTACTCAAGCAAGGAGCATCATCATGAGCCTGACACGCTATCACACGCTTGGCCGATCAGGCCTCGTAGTCAGTCCGCTGGCACTCGGCACAATGACCTTCGGTCCTGGCGAGTGGAACGCCGACGACGCAACAGCGCGTGCCGTCTTCAACGCCTATCGCGACGCCGGCGGCAACTTCATCGACACCGCCGACATCTATTCGGGCGGGGGGAGCGAAGAGCTGGTTGGCCGCTTCATCAAGGAGACCAACGCGCGCGACGAACTGGTGCTGGCGACGAAGTTCGGCTTCAACGGCTCGGCCAGCCCTCTGACCGCGACGCAGGCTGGCGGCGGCAATCCCAACGCAGGCGGCGCGGGTGCCAAGAACATCCACCGCGCGCTCGACGCTTCGCTGCGGCGGCTCGGTACCGACTATGTCGATCTTTACTGGATGCATATTTGGGACGGCGTGACGCCGGCCGAGGAACTGGTTGAGACGCTCAGCGCGCTCGTGCGTGCCGGCAAGATCCGCTACTACGCCTTCTCGGACATGCCGGCTTGGCTGGCGATCAAGGCGGCGGCGATCGCGGCGGAGCGCGGCGTCCCTGGTCCGATCGCGATGCAGGTCGAGTACTCGCTGGTTGCGCGCGATGTCGAGGCCGAGCACGTCCCGGCAGCGCGCGATGCAGGGATGGGCGTGCAGCCGTGGAGTCCGCTCGCCGGCGGCTTCCTGTCAGGCAAGTACCGGCGCGGCGACACCGCCGACACGGGCAGGCTCAGCGGCGCCAACCCGTTCGGCGACAGCAAGTTCGCCGATCGCAACTGGGCCGTGCTTGACGTGGTGAAGACGATCGCGTCCGAGGTCGACGGCAACCCCGCGCAGGTGGCGCTCGCCTGGGCGATGGCGAAGCCGGGCATCACCTCGCCGCTGGTCGGTGCGCGGACCGTCGAGCAGCTGACCAGCAACTTGGCCGCTGCTTCGCTGACGCTCGACCGCGAACAGATGGCGCGGTTGGACGAGGTAAGCGCTCCTCCGTCCGGCTTCAGCGCCGGCCTAGTGTCGCCCGCCATCCGGCGCATGGTGTTCGGAGGCCGCGATGTTCGCGGTTGGGGCGAGTAGTGGCCACTACGCGATCAGCGTCAGCCCCATAGATCAGGCTACTGGATGCTTCTGAACCAACGTCCGCTTTCAGGATGTGCTCAAACCGCTATGAATGTCAGCTTCTGGGTCATCCTAGACATGCTCCAAGCCGTGGCAGCTGAGGTCGAGCGGCCGTTGGCGCAGGTTGCGTTGGCTTGGATCATGGCGCGCCCGGGCGGGGCGTCAACGCTGATCGGCGCGAGCAAGGTGTCGCAGCTGGAAGGGAATATATGCGCAACAGACATTCGCCTTTCACAGGACCAGATGCAGCGTCTGGAAGATGTCAGCCCTTCATCGCTCGGTTTAGTGCCGCACTCGCGCAGCCGTTCGTCCGACGGATGATCCATGGCGGTCACTCTGTGAATGGTTGGGGTTGATAAGTCGCCTAAGTTGGAGCGGCAAGGATTCGAAGCCGCGCTGGAGTTGTGCCCATCATTGCACGAATGTGATAACCGAGATGGCTCGCGCTGGAAAAACCGCACCCCTCGGCGACCTCATCGATAGACCGGTCCTTGCCCAATTCGTCGACCGCACGGGCAATCCTGCGTGCGATAACATATTGGTGGGGCGGAGTCCCAGTCGAGGCTGCGAACGCGCGCGCAAAGTGAAAGCTACTCATTCCGGCGATACTAGCTAGGGCTCAGACTCATTCACAGCCAGAACGCGAGAGCTGTTGCGAGCGCCACGCCTGAGAGGAAGTTGGCGGCAAG
>NZ_JBWKTR010000014.1:0-44017 GCF_059420425.1 Sphingomonas sp. GW821-FHT04B01
CAAACCTCCCATGATCCACGCGCAGTGAATCAGGAAAGCCACTCCGCCTCAACCCGCTGATTGGGTTTGAGCCCTAGCAGTTCCGAGCTGTCGGCGAGCGCGGCGCTCGTTTGACCTTCGGCCTCCAATGCCTCCTCCAGGGCCTGCAGGAACCAAGACTGGCTCCGGCCCCGCGCATGGTCCAGGCAGATCGCGCGGGTCATGCTCCCCAGGAACTCGTCCCAGCCCCTGACGTCTGAGCGGAAGCGGGGCACCTGGGCCAGCTCGTAGCCGGTCAGGTAGCGAAGCCGAAATTCCGGATCGCCGATCAGCTCTAGATCCCTGGCCACCCGGTCTTCGAAGGCTTGGGCGTAGTGATCCCGGTCAAGCACATCGGAGCCCTCAAGGAACGATCCGGCATCCGCCTGGAGCCGGTCCCACAAGCCGGCTATCGCGTCGATGAAGGCGCCGCATGCACGCCGTAGCGCGGCCGGATCCTTCAATCCCTCCAGCGTCTTCACGAGGGCCACGCGATCTTCGTAGCCTCGTTTTCTGAAAGTCCCACTATTTGCCTTGTAGCACGCCTCGGAACACCAGTCCCCAAGGTGGGTCCAGACGAATAGCCGGCGACGCCAGTTGCCTGCATCGCCATCGGCCGCACTCGCTGCGTCGTTGTGCATGTCGTCAGCGCCCGCCTCGCCGGCGTAATGATACGTCAGGTTCTTCGTAGCTGGCACCTCGAAGCCGCTGAGTGATACCATCCGCGACTGTTCATTCTGCCCGAGGGCCTGCTTGAGCCGGACGGGCACCTTGAGGAAGCTCTGCTCCGGCCGGAAGTCTGACAGCAGGAATCCCCGCTGGATCCATAGGTCGAAGTTGCTGAGCGACGGCCTCTCCCGCCCGACCGTGATCCCGGGAAGCCGGAGCTGCAGGCCCACGCCCAGATCCAGATCCCTTGCGGGCTCGATCCTTCGGGGTTCGCCCGCCCCGGTCGCGGTCACGACCTCGTCGCACCAGTTAATGACGTGCGAGTGGCGCGCCTTGGTCAGGCGGCAGCTGGCTATCAGCTCGGCGTTCAGTGCGCCGCCGAAACCCTGCCTTGTCGCGTTGGCGGACCCGAAGATTAGGGTCCGCGCGGTCCGCTTCGCCTCCGTGCGCCAGACGATGTAGAACAGCTTTAGGTGGACGAGCCCAGGAGCCGATCCAAACGTGCAGGTCAGCGCGACCTTGCGCTTGGACGCGGCGACGGCGTCCTTGATCATCTGGACGTCCTCGCGCCTGCAGCCGTCGTCTATAACGACGTGAAGGTGCTTTGGCCTCAGCTTGCTGATCAGCTGATCGAAGAAGTTCCGCTCGACGTAGGGTGTTACGACGAGGACAGTCTCCGCCTTCCGGTTCGCCGGCCGCGAAAAAAGGTCGTAGCTGTGGTCGGAGGGTGCTGCCATGCTGAACCATGGACGCCGCGGTTCGCGGCGTAAAGGCACCCGTGGCCGCAGAGCGACGTAGAGGGGATCGATGAAGCCGCGCGACGACCAGGAACCGTTCGAGATCGGAACGATCGAGGCGAGCGCGAGCGATGATCCGGCCTCCATGCTGGAAGCGCTGCTCGATCGGCAGTTCGACAACGCCATCCATGCCGTGCGCTCCGGGCTGCAGACCTACGAGAGCCTGCGCAACGTTAACGAGGTGGTCGGCGGGGAATACGGCAGCCGGGTCGTGTTCGAGTTGTTCCAGAACGCGCACGATGCGCACGAGGCCGGGGAGGACGGCGAGATCAAGCTCCGGCTCGTGCTAGATGCCGACGGACTCGGCGACCTCTACGTGGCGAACGCCGGTCACGGCTTCGATTGGCGCAACGTCGGCGCGATCCGAAACGTAGCGGTCAGCAGCAAGAGCGTCGGCGAGGGCATAGGAAACAAGGGGCTGGGCTTCCGCAGCGTCGAGACGCTGACCGACGATCCCCGGATCTACTCGCAGACCAACGCCACCCCGGCCGATCGCTTTGGCGGCTTCTGCTTCCGTTTCGCTTCGAAAGACGAGGTGCGGGATCGGATGTCTGGCCTCGCCGCTCCCGACATAGTGGAGATGGTCGCCGATACGCTGCCGCGCTACCTCGCCGCAGTACCGCTCGTCGAGCAGGACGAGGCGATCCGGAAGTTCGCGCGGGACGGGTTCGCGACCGTCGTGCACGTTCCTCTCCGCACGGCGGAGGTGGGGAAGGTCGCTCGCGAGCAGGTTCTCGCGCTGCTGGACCCGGCTGCGCCCCTCCTCCTGTTCTTGGAGCGGCTGAAAAAGGTGGTGATCGAGATCGAGGCGTCGGGCAGCGAGCCCGTGCGCGGGACGCTGACCCGCAACGTGACGGACCGCCCGCTGCCCGCCGCAGCATCCGCCAACAAGTACGAGGTCGTGGTCCTTCAGCCCGGAGGACAGCGCTTCCTCGTGGTCCGCAGGGATGTGGACGGCGCGATCCTCGCGGATGCCGTGGAGAGGAGCGTCTCCAAGGAGCCTCAACTTGCGCGCTGGCGGGACTGGCGCGGGCAGCCGTCGGTGGCGGTCGCCGTTCCACTCGGCGAGGGCGAGCGTGACGTCGGGCGCGTCTACAACTTCCTGCCGATGGCCAAGGAGCTCAAGTCTCCGCTGCGCGCTCACATCGACGCGCCGTTCTACGCCTCGATCGACCGTCGCCGCGCTGCCTTCGACCTGCCGCTCAATGCAACACTGATGGACCAGTTGGCCGAGACCGCGGCCGCCGCGGCGCTTGAGCTGAAGGACGAGACCGGTTCGCTGGGCCGGTTCCTGGTCTTCGACCTCATTGCGTGGGACCCGGACGACCTACGTCGGGTCATGTTCGGCAAGCGATCCCCGGGCAGCGCTTGGCAGGACTTCGCGTTGGTCCCGGCCGCCGGAGGGGAGGAGGCGTGGACGAGCGTCCGGAAGGCCGTGATCTGGGACGAGGCGGGCTACCGGCTGTTCCGTGCGAGACGATTGGTGAAGGCTGGCGTTGCGGACCTGGCGGACCCGTCTTTGGGGCCTCGCCGCCTGAAGATTCTCGAACGCCTTATCAGGACGCAGAGCCGCACGCCCGGCGCAGCCGATCACCAGCTGGCTGCCTGGGGCGAGGCGCTCGCGCGTTCGCTACATGCGGAGGGCGCTGTCTCGCGAACCTGGTCCACGTTCTATGACGAACTGCACCGCGTGTTCGGGAGCCCGGCGTCGCTGCGTGCCGCGCGCGGACGGCAGTTGCTAATCTCCAGGACTGGCGAGCTTGTAGTCGCGTCCGCCGGGACCTCCATGGACACCACGCCGCCCGTTTACGTGCGGGCCGAGGCCCCGTCGCGTAGGAAGGATGGCGCTCGGGCAGGATCACCGCCGCCCGCTCTCGCCCGTCGCTATGCACTGCTCGACGAGGATGTCGTCCTCAAGCCTGAGACCAGCGCGGACTTTATCAAGGCCGGCCTTTGCCGACGTTACGACGCGGTCGAGTTGCTGTCGGGTATATCCGCCACCTTCACCGACAAGCCGGCTCCCGCCCGGCGGGAAGCGGCGCTGCGCTGGGCCTTCGATGTCTGGCGAGCCGAGCCGCAGCGCGCCGAGCTGATACTGCCTAGGCTCGATTTGCACGTCGAGACGCGGGATGGCTGGGCTCCCGCGCGTCTCTCCTGCTTCTCGGAGGGCTGGACGCGCACCGGCCGGACCCTCGAAACCTTCCTCGCCGAGGCGGCCTCGTCGTCACAGGCTTGTCAGGATGCCCGAGGCACGCTTCTTGTGGCGGACGCGGGCTGGGTCCCGACGACCGAGGCGATGCGGCGCGAGTGGGTGCGCTTCCTTTCCATCGTCGGCGTCAACGACGGTCTGACCCCCGTCGCGTCGGTTGACGTGCCGGAGAGCGGGTGGCCGAACGGGACGTGGCACAACCTTATCCGCAGCGAGGTTCCTACAGCCGGTCGCGATGCCCGATGGGTAGCGCTTACGCGCGGAACCGTGCTGCACAACCCGAACACCGACTACCAGCGCAAGGGCGAACTCTGCCTTTTTCCTGGTCAAGTCGAATGCGACACGTTCGCTCCCGAAACGCGCGGCCGGCTCGCCGAGCTGGTCCTCGCGCACCTCGCGCAAAAGGGTGCGGAGAAGTTGACCTTCCGGCTGGGGCGCTACGACCGGTGGGAGCGCGACTGGAACGAGGTGGTGATCGCCACACCGGCCGGGGCGTTCGTGAAGTCCGCGCCCTGGATGCCGCTGGCGTCCGACCCTGAATCCTTCTCGCGTCCTTCCGACCTTTGGTCGACAAGCGACGGCCGGCAGCGGCCGCGCTTCGTCCCGAGCCCGTCCGAGCGCTTGGCGGGCAGGATCGAGGACGACGAGCGGCTCCGCAAGCTGCTCATGGGGCCCTCGGCGGGGGTCAAGGACTGGTCGTCGAACGACATGACCGTCGCGAAGCTGCAAGCCTTGGCGGTCGCCGCGGTGCAGCTCGAGCAACGCGACAGGGTGGCGTTCCGCCGCGCCTATCAACGCGGGTGGGTGCAGGCCGTCGAGACGAAGTTTGTTCTTCCCGCGAACCTGTCGATCGCGGCCTCTGGGCAGGATGGCTGGAACTTGGTCCGGGGCGACGGGACGGCCAAGCCGACGATCTACGTCTCTGCCGATCTTCAGCGTCCTGAGGCCCGTGCGCTCATTGCCGTCGGTCAGCCGATCCTCGACGTCGCGGAGGAGGAGCTGGTCGGGCCCGTGATCGCCGCCCTGCTGGCCGGCGGCGGCTTCGACGCCAAGCCGGTCGGGCAGGGCGACGTCGTTCTCGTGGTCGACGGACGCCCTTTCGCACCGAGCCTCGCCGACACGCCCTTGCTGGCCAGCGGGTTGGACTGGCTGGTGGACGCGGCAGCGCTGGCGAACGATGTTCTCGGACGTGAACTGGAGCGGCAGATCTCGCCCGCGAGCGTCGAAAGAAGACTGCGACGTGTCCGGGTTCATTTCTGCAACACCATCGAACTCCGCGTAGATGGCGCTACGTCCGGCGAGCGCATGCCGGTGTATGCGCACGATGATCCCGCGCTTCCCACGCTGATCGTGTCCGGCGCCCGGGAGATCACCTGGGCCGTCCTGGCCGACGCCGCTACCTCGCTGTCGTCGCTGCTCGACCGTCGCATGCGCTCGCTGGAGACTCTGCTACTCCGTCTCGCCGCGAGGCAGTCGGCTGGACCTGAGGAGAGGCCGACCGACCTCGCGTTCGCGCAGGCGCTGAGATGCCGGATCGAGCTCGTCCGCGAGCACGAGGCCGCCCGGCGGGGTTCAGGTGAGCGTCTGGCGCGGCTGCTGGTGCCGGCGGTGGCGTGCCTGTCCGGGCTTGAAGCGGCCATGGAGCTCAGGGCGCGACTTGCCGGCAAGGGCGATGCGGCCAACCCGGCCGAGCTACTCGAGGAATGTGCGCCGGGTATCGCGCCCGATCCAGCCGAACTTCTGGCGATGATCTGGGAGGTCGGCGACCTGGCGGAATTGCGGCGGCGTCTGGGCCTCGACTTCGGCGAGTTCAACAGGATGCTCGTAGCGCTCGGCGAGCCGATCCTTTCGAACGAAGCCGAGTTGCGGCGCCTGTTCGACGTTTGGATCGAGGACATCCAGCCGTCGGCCGTAGACCGGCTTCGCCGCCGGTACTGGGCGGACTTCGAATCCGGGAAGTCGCTCGTGGCCTACGTCGCCGCGCGCGGCATGAACTTTGTCGATTTCGATGAAGGCTGGATCGCGGACCGTGAGACGCTCGGTCGCGCCGCCGTCGAGGAACGCGTGTCGGCCGCCTTGGATGCGCTCGTGGGTCCCGACATCGAGCTCGACCTGCCCGACGTCCGCGCAACCTCCGCGAGGAGCAAGCGCACCTTGCAGAAGGCCATCGAGGAGGCCGCCCCGGTCGTGCGGGCCTGGTTGCATCGCGAAGGCAGGGTTCCGGGTGTCTGGGGCGAGGGCCCGCTTTCAGTGGTCAAGCTCGTCGACCAGGCAGGGCTGTTGGACTTCGCCGAGATCGAGGCATCGTCGGCCATCGCAGCGCTCGTCCGCGCGAGTGCCTGGCCGGTGGGCATGCAGCCGACCATCGATTTGAAGGTCCTGAAGATCGACCCGTCGGATATGCTTGGAGAAGCCAAGAGGCTTCAGGATGCGAAGGAGGAGAAGGCGCGCGAGCAGCGGACGATCCAGTTCGCTGGACAGCCCTTGGACACCGCCGCTCCCGACTTCGCCGAACGGCTCGCGGCGCTGGCTGATCTAGGCATAGCGGATGGATCCTGGCTCAAGCGGTCGCGGCGCCGATTCAGCTTGGCGGAGATGCCCGAGACCGCTCCTGGTTCGCGCGGGCCCGGGCCGGGCGGACCCGGTGGCCGGCGACGCAGCCAGCCGACCGAAGCAATGCGCACCGCGATGGGCCTGGCGAGCGAGTATCTGGTCAGGAAGTGGCTGGAGGAGAGGCACCGTGGGCGGTTCACCCAGGCTTCGTGGGTTTCGAGCAATCGAGAGGAGGCCACGACGAGCGGCCACGGGGACGATCGTTGGGGGTTCGACTTCCGGATCCGGACGGTGGAACACGAATGGCAGTACGAGGTGAAGTCCAGCCTCGACGATCGCTACGAGTTCGAGTTCACGCAGAATGAGATGCGGGTGGCCGCGAAGGCCGCCAAGGATACGACGCAAAAGTATCGCATCCTTTACGTGCCGTTCGTATTTGATCCGACTAGGTGGCGGGTGATGGAACTGCCGAACCCGATGAGCGACGACGGACGCAAGCTCTTCAAGGCACTCGGCACCGGCGCGACCCGCTTTCGGTTCGATCCGAATTAGAATTCGCTAGGCTGCGCTCGTCGATGCTAAACTTCTTGGTCTTGGCGTCAGCGAAGCTGGCTATCCTTGCTGCCGCGTCTGTTGAACAGCGAGGCGGCTGGCTTCGCATCGCGTTCGGACTGGCAGGCGATGCACGTGCGCACGCCTGGCACCGCGGTCCTGCGGCGCTCGTCGCCGCCGGTCGCGTTGCTAGCGACGGCAGTGTTTTTCGGCGGCACGGTGAAGGCTATGGCCGCCATGGCCTTCGCTTCGATGATGGCCGATGCCGCCGACGAGCATGAGCATTTGTTCGGCGCACGGCGCGAGAGCCTGTATTTCGCGGGTTGGGCTTTCGCTAGCAAGGCGGGCGCCGGATTCGGTTCGCTATTGGCGGGTATCGCCATGCAGATGATCGGCCTGCAATCCGGAACGGCAGGACACGGCGCGGCGATCACCGCCGCAGACTTGTCGCACAGCGCGAGCACCTGGATCGGAATCATTTATGGCCCCGGCACCGGTATGCTGGCGTTGGCAGCAGCACTCGTCTGTCTGTTTTACCGGCTCGAAGCCAATACGCATCGCACTATCTTCGACGAACTAGCCGTAGGACGCGCGGCTTTTGCTCCGCCAATCGTCTAGCGCATGTCGGTATTGCAGTCAGATCGGATGGATCGAGGACGACGACCCACATCCAGTCATTCGCGGCCTCTTTTCGGCGCCCCACCTTCTGCCATTCATTCATCCTCGCTGCCTGGGAGGTGCTAAGCCTCGGACCTGCCCGCTTTTTACGAGGAGGATGATAAAATCGAAATCCTCGCAGGTGGCTACGCGAAAGACACTAAAACGCGCAGGACGCTTGCTACGCAACACCACCAGGTGTATTTGCAAGGTAATACACCTGGTGGTGAGGCTATGAGCAAATTAGTTCGAGTGGCGTACATGATGGCCCTGCTGCCCATCCCCGCAACAGCTCAACAGAGTGCTCCCACGCCATCTAAGATCACTGTGGTCGAGCAGGGGCTGACATCGGCCGTTGTGCTGGCAGGTGCACCGGCACCGCACCGCACGATCGAAGCGGAGATGCGACGGCTGAATGTGCCTGGGGTCAGCGTCGCCGTCCTGCATGGCGGCGCCATTGAATGGTCCAAGGGGTACGGGATCACGCGAGCAGGTGGCCCAGCCGTAACGCCATCTACGCTGTTTCAGGCTGGCTCGATCAGCAAGCCGGTCACGGCGCTCGCTGCGTTGCGCCTCGTCCAGCAGCACCGCTTGACGCTGGACGGCGATGTCAACACGCAACTCATGGGATGGCAGCTGCCGACGCCACCCGGTGAACAGGTCAGCTTACGCGAATTGCTGTCGCATACGGCGGGAACCACGGTGCATGGCTTCCCCGGCTACGCTGCTGGGGTCGCGGTGCCGAGCGTCGACGACGTGCTTGCCGGCCATGCTCCCGCAAACACCAAATCGGTTGTCGTGGATACGAAGCCCGGGACGACGTGGCGCTATTCCGGTGGTGGCTTCACGGTCATTCAGAAACTGATTGGCGATGTGACGGGTAAGCCATTCGCCGCGGTTCTCCACGATGAGGTGCTTCGACCCGCCGGCATGGCGCGCAGCAGCTTCGCCCAGCCGCTCGACGCCGCTTCGCTGGCGACCGCCGCCTGGCCACATGACGGGTCGGGCAAGCCCGTGCCCGGCGGACCTCACACCTATCCGGAGCTGGCCGCCGCTGGTCTGTGGAGCACGCCAAGCGATTTGCTGCGCTACGCGATCGCCGTGCGCGACAGTGCGCGTGGAGAGAAAGGCAGCATTCTCGATCAATCGCTGGCAACCGCAATGCTGACACCCGGCAAGGGGGAATGGGGCCTCGGTCTTGAAGTGCACCCGACACCTGCCGATCGCGCGTTCGCGCATGGCGGCAGCAACGAGGGATACGAGAATTTCCTGGTCGCCTATACCGGGTCGGGCGACGGGGTGGCGGTCATGACGAACGGTGCCCAGGGTGTCGAACTGGGATCGGAAATCACCCGCAGCGTGGCCGCCGCCTACGGCTGGCCTAGCTACCACAGCATCGAGCGCGCGAGCGTGCCGATCCCAGGCGACATCCGCGCTCGCCTGATCGGAACCTACGTCGTCTCCGATCTCGGCTCCTTCTCGATCACCGCGAACGGATCGGGCCTGGCTATCTCGCTTAAGGAGGGTGTCAGCGAGCCGCTCTATGCGTCGGCGCCGGACAGTTATTTCATCCTTTCAACCGACTTGGTGCTGCGTATGGGCCGCGAGCCTGAAGTCACTGGGCGGCTCGTCATGGGATCTTTCGACTGGCCGTTTGCGAGAGAAACGGATGCTAAACCCTGACCTCTGATGTTCTCAATTGGCGTCGTTAAACGGAACAATCCCCCTTCTCAAAAGGGATGCTGCTCCGGGAATAACTAAGTTTGGTAAAGGGGGTGCCCTGCCCTATTGCCTCGACGACCCAGAAGCGGCCATCCAAGCCGATGTACCGGCTTACCAACTTCGGCCACTCGTTAATCAGTACGCTGCGAACGGCAGGTGATGTCACACCGACACGTTGTGTGCGCCGCCTGCCAGCATAAGCGCCGACGTATCCCACGCGATCTGCTCTTCCTCGTCAGCCGAGCAGGCTCTGACGTTCCCCGCATCCGCGCCCTGCTTTACCCCTGCCCAGACTAGATCGGCGCAAATCGCGTTCCGCGTTTCGGCATCATGTTCGCCGATGCCGCCGCTGAAGACGAGTAGGTCGATGCCGCCCAGGCTGGCGATCATCGCCGCAATCTGCTTGGCGACCGATCGGCAGAAGATGTCGATGGCGAGCTGGGCGTCGGGAACGGCGAGCGCCAATTGCCGCAGTTTTTGCAGGTCGCCACTTTGCCCCGAGATGCCGAGGAGTCCGGATTCATGATCGAGCAACTCCTCCAGGAGGCCGGCCGTCATCCCGTCCTTGCGGAGCAGGAACAGCAGCAGCCCCGGATCGAGATCGCCGCTGCGGGTGGCCATCACGACGCCCCCCGACGGCGTCAGTCCCATCGAGGTATCGACCGAGACGCCGTTTAGAACCGCGGTGACGCTCGCGCCACTGCCGAGATGCGCGACCACCAACCGCTTGGGCCGGTCGGCGCCGAGCTGGCGCACGATCGACTGGCAGGACAGACCGTGAAAGCCGTAGCGCCTGACCCCGGCAGCCTGGAGCGCCTTAGGCACGGGCAGGATCGCAGCGATCGCCGGCAGGTGCTCGTGAAAGCCGGTATCGAAACAGGCGATTTGCGGCGTCCCCGGATAGCGGCGCTGCGCCTCTGCGATCAAGTCCAGGGCGGCGCGCCCATGCAGGGGCGCAAACTCGCATGCCGCCTCAAGGTCGGCAATGACACCGTTGTCGATCAGCCTCGGCCCGAACAGCTTCGGCCCGCCGTGCACGATGCGGTGGCCGACCGCATCGGGTTGCGCTCCGTCCAGCTTTGCCGCGATCTCGTCGAAGCTGGCGGTGTAATCGGGTTTATTCTCAACCGCGTCGGACATCACCGTTTCCGCCCGGCCCTTCCCAACGATAAAAGCACCAAATTTCAGCGACGACGACCCGCAGTTGATGGACAGGATCAACGTTTCCATCGCCAGTCGCGCACCTCGGGCAGATCGTCGCCCTCTTCGGCGACGTAGAGCTTGTGCCGCTCGATCATCGCCCAGTAGCGTGCAGTCTCCTTCGGCAAGCGATCTTTAAGCCGCGGCACGCGCTCGATCGTGTCGAGCGCCAAGCGATAACGGTCGAGATCGTTCATCACGACCATGTCGAACGGCGTCGTCGTCGTCCCCTCACCCTTGTAGCCGCGGACGTGAAAGTTGTGATGGCCATGGCGGGCATAGGCCAGCCGGTGCACTAATGACGGATAGCCGTGGAAGGCGAAGATCACCGGGCGATCGGTGGTGAACATCGCGTCGAACGCGCGATCGTCCAAGCCGTGCGGGTGCTCGGATTGCGGTTGTAGCACCATCAGGTCAACGACGTTGACCACCCGAATGCGGATATCGGGCACATACTCCCGCAGCAGCATGGCCGCAGCAAGCGTCTCCAGCGTCGGCACGTCCCCCGCGCAGGCAAGCACCACGTCGGGCTCGCCTGCATCGCTCGCCCATTCCCAGATGCCGGCACCGATCGTGCAGTGGCGCACTGCCTCGTCGATCGTCAGCCACTGCCATTCGGGCTGCTTGCCGGCGACGATCACGTTCACATAGTTGCGGCTGCGCAGGCAGTGATCGGCGACCGACAGCAGACAATTGGCATCGGGCGGGAGATAGATGCGGGCCACCTCCGCGGTCTTGTTGGCCAAATGGTCGAGGAATCCTGGATCCTGATGCGACGAACCATTGTGGTCCTGCCGCCAGACGTGCGACGTCAGCAGGTAGTTAAGCGATGCGATCGGCTTGCGCCACGGGATCGCGCGCGTGGTCTTCAGCCACTTCGCGTGCTGGTTCACCATTGAGTCGACGATGTGGACGAACGCCTCGTAGCACGAGAACAGGCCGTGGCGGCCGGTAAGGAGATAGCCTTCCAGCCAGCCCTGACAGAGATGCTCGCTCAGGACCTCCATGACGCGGCCGTCCGGGGCAAGGTCCGTATCGTTCGGTTCGACCTCGGCCATCCACGTCTTGCCGGTCACGTCGTACACAGCCTGCAAACGGTTCGAGGCGGTCTCATCAGGGCCGAATAGCCGCATGTTCGACGCACTCAGGTTGAGCGCCATCGCCTCCTTCAGGTAGCTGCCGAGCGTCGCCGTGGCGGCCGCTCTAACGGCGCCCGGCGCAGCGAGCGCAACCGCGTGCGACCGGAAATCGGGCAGCGCGAGCGCGCGCATCACCTCGCCGCCATTGGCATGAATGTTGGAGCCCATCCGGCTGTGCCCGGTCGGTGCCAGCGAGGCAAATTCCTCGCGGAACTTGCCGGCTGCGTCGAACAGTTCCTCCGCGCGATAGCTGCGTAGCCAGTCTTCCAACTGCACGAGATGCTCGGGATCCTCGAAGTCGGCGATCGGCACCTGATGCGCGCGCCACGTGCCCTCTACCGGTTTGCCGTCGACTCTTTTCGGTCCGGTCCACCCCTTTGGCGTACGGAGCACGATCATCGGCCAGCGTGGCCTTATGCCGCTCGACGTGGCGGATCGGGCTTCGCGTTGGATCGTGCGGATATGTTCCAGAACTGTCTCGAGCACCCCGGCCAGCTGCTGGTGGACGAGCATCGGATCGTCGCCTTCGACGAAGAACGGTTCGTGGCCATAGCCGCGCAGCAGGCTGGCCAACTCCTCGTCGCTGATCCGGGCGAGCACCGTGGGGTTCGCGATCTTGAAGCCGTTGAGATGCAGGATCGGCAGCACGGCGCCGTCGCGCGCGGGATTGAGGAACTTGTTGCTGTGCCAACTCGCCGCCAGCGCCCCCGTCTCCGCTTCGCCGTCACCGATCACGCAGGCGACGATCAGGTCGGGATTGTCGAACGCGGCGCCGTACGCGTGCGCCAGCGAATAGCCGAGCTCGCCGCCCTCGTGGATCGATCCCGGCGTCTCGGGCGCGACATGGCTCGGGATGCCGCCCGGCCAGGAGAACTGCCGGAACAGCCGCTCCATGCCGCCGCGGCTACGCTCGATCGCCGGATAGAGTTCGGTGTACGACCCTTCGAGATAGGTCTGCGCAACGATGCCGGGGCCGCCATGGCCAGGGCCGATGATGGCGATCATGTCGAGATCATGCTCGACGATCAGGCGGTTGAGGTGAACGTAAATGAGGTTCAGCCCCGGCGTGGTGCCCCAATGACCAAGTAGCCGCGGCTTGATGTCGGCCAGCGTCAGTGGGCGGTCCAGCAGCGGATTGGCGCGCAGGTAGATCTGGCCGACCGAGAGGTAATTCGCGGCCCGCCAATAGCCGTGCATCCGCTGCAGTAAATCCGGCGACAGCGGCGACGCCTCTGCGGCGCGGATGTCCACATGAGGATCGACGAAGGGCGGGCGTTGCAGCAGCGCATCCATGTTCAAACGGCCTCGCTGTCGACCAGCGGTTCAGTGGGGCGCGCTTGGCCGGCCGCCGAATGGAGATCGGCCAGTTTGTTATGAATGGTGCGTTCGACGTTGCTGGCCGATCGATCGGCCATCTGCCGCTCGCTACGTGCGCGCGCCAAATGATTGCTGCGGATAATTGGCATGACCGTCTCCCATATCAAAGCGGGAGCGCTAGCGGTCTCTCAGCCGTCGCGGTGCCCAGGGCGGAAGCGACGATGTGCCTAATTACCACGTCCCAGCCTTTTGCCCTAATGATCTCTCGGGCACCGAGCCGGGATGTCAGTTCGAATGCACGCGCGGACGTTAGTTCAGGAACAGTAGGGATGAAGCTCCAGCTATCGCGGCATCGTAGCTCAGCCTTTAGCAAAGCAAGCATGCCGACGCGTGCGTGGCAGCGTTCCTGCATGCGCGAGCCATTACGGCCGTTCGAACGTTGAAGATCCCTGAAGGGATCATGGTTCATGCATCACATCACTCGCGGCGTCGGCAAGCCGCTTCTGCTCATCCATGGTTTGGGTAGCAGCTGGCGTGCTTGGCAGTTGATCCTGGACGACCTGGCAGCAGAACGATCGGTGATCGCCATCGATCTCCCCGGCCACGGTGCAACAGCGGCCGAGCAGGACAGCGGTACGTTCGAGGGGTTGGTCGGCAGCGTCGAGCGCTACCTCGTCGTGAACGATCTTGTCGGCATCGATGTCGTGGGCAGCTCGATGGGTGCCCGGATCGTGCTGGAACTGGCTCGCCGGGGGAAGGTCGGCAACGTCGTCTCGCTCGATCCGGGTGGTTTTTGGCGTGGTTGGGAGCGTTCCTACTTCCGCACCACGATCGGCCTCTCTGCGAAGCTGCTGCGCGTCCTGCGATCGCGTCTGCCGGTGATCAGCCGCAGTGCCGCGGCGCGCACGGCGCTATTGGCTCAGCTTTCCGCACAGCCTTCTGCGTTGCCACCTGAGCTGGTGTGCTCTGAATTGACCGGCATCACAGATACGGCAACGTTCGATGGCCTTGTCGATGACCTTGCCACGGGCCCGGAGCAGAAAGGCCCAGCCGCTGATCCAGCGCAACGCATTGTCATCGGTTGGGGCAAGCATGACCGGTTGTGCTTGCCCCGGCAGGCGACCCGCGCGACAGCGGCGTTTCCGTCTGCAACGCTGCACTGGTTTGACCACAGCGGCCACTTTCCAATGTGGGACATGCCGCGCGAAACAGCAGCGCTTATCCTACAGGCGACCAGGTGAGCACGTCTTTCGTTTTATACGGCGGCATGGAAGGGGAGTGTAGCCGCTAAGACCCACAAGTGGACGTTGGGCCGCCGGCGGCTCGCCTCAAGATTGGACGTTCATTCATCGCTGATCGGCGGCAACTTCCCGCTCCTAGTCTCGGGTGCATCCAACCCTCTCAGCCTTCAGTATAGTTTCAAGGCTTCTCTCGCGTACCGGAGAGGATTCGGAGCCGCCACGGATGGGAGCCCAAATGCTAAGCGTTGCATGGCCGGTAAACAAAGATCCGTTAACGTTAGCAGAACTGTAGGAACGCTCAACTCACGATTAGAAAGATGGAATTCTGTTTCCTTGTTATGGACGATAGAGCATCGCACTTGATATAGCAATCTTGGTAGAATATCGCACGCCTCATTTAGGTTGCTCAAGTCAAGCTGCTGACCAGTTGCTCTCACTCCTAGCTTTTCTAAAAAACCATGGAATTCGTTGGCCACGAAGGCTGGGTTATTGAACAGCAACTGAAACATGTCTCGAACAGAATCTTTAAATGCTCTTCCACCAATCTGCTTATCCCAGGAAGTCTTGATTAGACTGCTCAGATGATGCGCCTCCTTGTTCTGAACTGATATTTCCATTTGCTTGAAATGCCGAATCCCAAAAAGCGCAGACGCGCCACTCCGATCAACGACCTTAACTATCTGGGCGCGTATCATGTAATTTTCGAGCACGTGATAGCAGCTTAGTAGAGTATCCAAAACTGTGGTTCGGCTATTGATCTCCCCTAATATCTCAAAGGGTTCGCTGAACTGATTGTAATTGTCAGTTGTTCGAAGGGTTTCTGGGATCCCCATAAGAGCGGCCGTCGACGGTGCGAAGACGGGGTTCGTCAGCAAAAATCCAGCAAGGAGAAGGTGATACTTGCAATAAAAGTTGCGCTGTTGCTCGGCTGTTATCGTGGAAACCACCCAGACCTTACCTGTAAGGTCGCCTGCTTGCTCACCGACTATGATAGAGACACAGGCCGCGGTTCTATGGGGGATACTTACCGGACTTGCCTCCTCTCCAAGGGGTTGCCGCAAGTCGAAGAAAGCCACAGATCCTTTTAAGTCCCCCGGATGCTCATAGATGAACAGGTTTAACGCACGCCCACCCTTCCTAAACGCATCAAACCGAGCCTCACTAATCACGAATTCTGCAAGGTCGGCGGGAACATCGATATCAAGTTCATCAGGATCGAGCTTATTGGCAAGACGCAAGAAAGTCAAAAGGTTAGCAGCCTTCGGAAATACCTGCTTCCTAGGCGTAGCGAGCGGTAATCTACCAAATAGCAGATTTACCTGTTCGACAAAATTAGCGCCCTCTTCCCCAAAAATGTTCGCCGCAACGGCGCACAGCTCCTCCGCTTCGAGGATGATGTCTGTAATCTCATCAAGCCACTCCTGAGACAGAATAGTCTCATCGACCGTGAGTCCAGACCTAATTATATCAATGATCTTCTCACGAAGCGTCATTGAGGACACCTTTAGCGTTCAGGTTGCGCCAATCTATCGGGCTACTGATGCGACCCTCAAGAAACGCTTTAGTAGCATTGAATACCGCCCGTCTGTTCACGTTGCCGATGTTAACCTTTGAGAGTTCTAGCGTGTTTCGCCATCTTTCAAACTCTTCGAGATTCAATATGCTGACGTAATCCTTGATGCGCGCGTTGAAGTCGGAAAGGATCTCGATCTTCGTACCAGGATGAGTATGGGCTACCGATCCGATCGCGCCGAAGATCCCGACCATCACAACTTCCCGCCCGAGCCACCGGATGCCCAGCTCATCTCGCAGCTCGCCATCAAGAATCTTAAGCGTTCCGGCAAACGCCGAAAGTAAATGATCGTCGATGTCGAACAGCGAGTCATCAGACTCGTCGGCAGTGAAGGACTGGGCCGCGGAAAATTCCGCGTTAGTTGTGACAATGCCTCCTTCGGCTAGAGAGACGAAAGCCGATATGAGGTGAGCAAAGTGAAACTCGCCCGACCGTCTTTCTTTGCTATAGGATGTAGAGGCCTTGTCTTTCTCTCTGAACAATCTGCCTGGCTGCAACTCATTCTCCAGGACGTCAAAGTTGCTCCAAAACAGAAGCTCAATCTGGTGCTTTATGTTAACCGACTTGTGACCAGCATTAAGAACAAGCATCTTCTGTATCTGCTGCGCCTCGGACAAGCCGATCCACACCTCAAGCCAAATGGTGTTAACTTCGAACGTCTCAGATCCGTTGACGCCTGCTCGCTTGGCTTCGAGTATCTTCTGGAAGACCTGCGGGCTTAAGCCTTCAGCGCGAAGGCCTTGAGCGATCTTACGTGTCAACCGCGCAACAGGAATATCCCCCTCGTCGACGAAGCTATTGTCAATGTACTTTATGGTATCCCAGATTTCCCTGAGTCGGTGGCTCCGCTGCAGTCCATCGAGAACTTTGAAGTCCGAGCCTAGATCAAAGGATGCCCCGATCTTTTGGGCTTTTAAATTGGGACCAGCCACAAGTACAATTGAAGGTATGTGCCTCCTCTTAGCGAGGGTGTCCCACAGATTATCGAGGAATCGATTCGTAACGATTCCTCTTTGTATGTAAAAATCCCGAAAATCCGCTGGAAGACTCGTAACGTACTCATACAGAGATGCCTTACAAAGAAGGCAGGTGGCATCGCCCTCACGAATACTGTCCAGTACTTCCATTTTCACAAAATTACCCTTAGCTTGATCGTACGGTCACGCGAAACGATCCATCTTCGATGGTTTCGGATCGTCCAACATCGAGGGCAGAGGCCTAAGCCTCCCCAACGCTGAAACGACCATTTTACCCGGACGGAACGTAAGACTGCTGATTGGGGGAAAAGGAGGGACCGGGAACGAGAGGGTATCGGCTCTTATCTCCGCACGCCATCTTTTTTCGGCTTTCGGAGCGGCACGATCGCAGGCGATCAGGGGGAGGATGTAGGCGCGTCGTTACTCTGTTCAGACGCGCGAAACCGGACGGCGATCCGCTGATCGAGCGAAGCGAGGCTGAGGCATGAGCGAAGGCAATCCCGGCACTGGCGAGGGAGGTGCCAGCAGCGCCGGCAATCCCACCAGTGAAGACGGTCCCACCTTCCAGCCGCGCTTTCTGCGCACCACGCGCGAGCGGTTCGACGCTTTGGGCCTGTGGGGCCTGACGCCGGAGTTCCGCAAGGGGCGCACGCCCACGTCCTGGTGGGCCGCCGACCGCGAACGCGTGCTGGCCCGCTTCCCACCCAATTACGCAAATCGGTGTTTGCTGAACGAACGGCGGCTTTCGGGGTCTGCAGGCGGCAGGCGGAATGGCCGTCATTGGGGCGCGTTGCTGCCAGACGGCTTCGCGCTGGGCGAACGGCAGGTTCTGGCGCAAGCTGCCGTTCAAAGCCCGACTGCGAACGACGCATGCTGGTCGACTTCGGCCGCCGGCGGGTGGGCAGCGGAGACCCACAAGGCAACATTTGGGGCGACTCTGTCTGATCCTGAAAGCAGCCTCCCTTCATGTGGCGCTGCGTCGTGCGTAGCGAGGTAAATAAGCGATTAGGGAACCGCGGCAGTGTCGGACGATAGAGACACGGCCTCGCGCGCGATCTCGCAAACAGCGTGCTGCCATCAGAGAAGCCGATACGGCTGGTCGGGGTAACGGTGTCAACTTCGAGGATTTTGTGAACGACGTGGTAGCAGGTTTTGCCGCTGCCGGCCTGAGCGACACGCTCAGCTGTCCGGGAAATACACTTCGTGAGCGTGCTGGCCCGCCGCTTCGATCACCTCATCGATGAACGCGAGGATCCGGCTGATGAAGACGTCCGACATATACCAGACCCAGGGTTTGTCATCCGACGTCGCGCTGATGAACCAGGATGTATCCCAGTTGCGGATGCGGTCCGCAAACTTCGTGCGCCGCTCAGGCAGCCATTCGAACCCATTGTGGAGCATGCCATTGCGATATTCGAACAGGGCTTCAAGCACTTTGCGGGTGTCGGCAGGCAGGCGCGGAGTCAGTTTCGCAGCGTCTGCCAGCTGGATGATCCCATCGACTAGGTTGGTTTTTACCTCGCCCGAGGTGAAACTGAAATGCGGGTTCCAGAAGTGGGCGCGTGAGAGCGTCGACCGCTTGGAATCTTTATCGCGCCCGAGATAGTCGCCCTCTTCTTCCCCGATACCGCGGAAGATGCCGGTGAACAGATTTTCTACGAATGGCGCAAGCATCCCGACGGCAGCGGCGCTGTGTGCAGCACCGCTGTAGACTGAAGCGTGAACGCTGTCGGTGTACATGCCTACCAGGTGATCACTGCCAATCTCGTCGGCTCGGCCGGCAAGGGCTTTGATCTTAGCCGCTTCCTCATCCTCCTGCTCGCGCGAGCGATCGAGGAACCCGTGGATCGCAATCAGCTGAGCTTCGAGATCATAGTGATCGAAGAAGAAATGGGCATAATCGCTGTTCTGCATTTTCATTAGTCTGTTCTTCGCCTGCCAATAGCCGTCCCATTGTAGTGCTGACATGCCACGATCAGCATCGCATTTCGAGCGTAACGGACAGGATTGCTGTTGTCGTCCGACGTCTCGGAATGCTGACTTCCCGCCTGCTGCCAGTCCCGGCAAATCCGGGTACCCTTGCGGAGAGTGGTCGGCGCGGCGGCGTGCGCACGGGCCTTGGGGCCAGCCGCCGCCGTGCCCTCCGCTTACAGCCAGAGTGCCGCGCGGCAGGGCGAAAGCGCGCGACCGCTGGCGGCTTCACCGATGTCACCAGTATGCGCTCCGCTTATCCGCCGCGCCCGTGAGCGCACTCTACTGTCGACGCGACCGCAGTATCTGTGCCACGTCTCGAAGCGACGGAGGACTACCGATCGATGCTCTGCGAATTTGCCAACCGTTTTCCGAAAGATCTAGCGATACTGCTCGAACGCGACCGGCACCTGACCTGCAACTTCCGCGAGGAGACCGCGACAGACCTGCTGATGATGGGGCTGGTTTCGCTCCAGCCTTTCGGCGTCCGCGTCGATTTCCCGGACGAGACGGCCACCGGAGCAGATATGGACTGGATCTATGCAGCTCCGCACGAGGTCGGCAGCGGCAGTTATCTGCGCCTAATGATCCAGGCCAAGCGGTGCAGGGAAGCAACGCTAAAGGACGGGTCAACTTACTGGTATTACGATCATCTCGACCACGGCACACCTAAGGGCAGTCAGGCGCAGACACTGGTCACCCACGCCGCAACCAAGCCGGACGGCATGGATACGCTGCCGCTCTATATGTTCTATCATCCGGAAACGGCTCTGGCTTCGGCGGCTGGGGCGCTGCCAGGGATTGAAGGCGTTAATATCAGGCTTGCGCGCGACATAGTCGGAACGGTCGCTGGCGGCTGCAAGCGGAAGGAGAAGAAGGTAAGCCACTGGCGTCCCGGCTTTATGACGCTCTCCGATCTGCTGTGCTGGCCTGTTCTTCCTCTGCCCGCCCCGGCACCGCCACCGGCGGCGCCGGCAACTGAGTTCCTGCGGACAGCGGGCCTTGATCCGATTACTTATCTGGGCATCGCGTTTCATCCGGAGCTCGTCGCCGAGCGAATCAACGCTGTGCGCGGAGAAGCAGAACGCAGCGCCGATCTCGATTTCCAGGTCAGACCGTCCGAGGGGCTGCCTGACGAGATCCGCCGGGCTATTGCCGGAGAGGTCACCGCTAAGGACCGTGCAGCGCTAAAGCGGCCACGGGTCGTACTCAGCACCCCGCTGACCCGGGAAGATCCGCACTTCGATCAGGCGCGTGCGGCCATCACCCGGCGGCGTGGCCGGCCGGCAAGCAACTGAAGGCCGCAAGGCGCTTAACGGGTTGGCCACGCCCCCAACCCACGCTTCAGAGCCTAGCGCTGATCCTCGTCGAAAAGGCCGGCTGCACGGACCTTCGCGACGCTCTCGAGCCCGTGTTTGGCCTGCTTGACTGACGGCCTCCGCGCCCACCCACCGGCCGCATAATTGGCGAGCGTCATGCAGATGCCGGCGAGCTTGAAATGCAGCACTCCGCTACGCTGGCCGGCTTCAGCGGTGGCGACCCAGATGGACGAGGGGATGCGCATACATTCTTCGATCCTGGCATAATCCGCGACGTTCAGTCCGCTGGCTGCTTGGTCAGCCACGACGGGCCCGCTTTCTGCTGAAACGCCCGTGAGTTCAGGTGGCAGAGGATCGGCAAGCGCGGGCAGACGGGTCCGCACGTCCACCCAGCAGTCTTCCTTCTTAAACCACTCGGTCGGGTTGCGGCTCCCGACACTCGCGCGTAGAGCCTCGTCGATCTTCGGCGCCCAGGCGGTTACCAGCGCCTCCAGTTCGGGTGACAAGCGCTGCTGCCGCCAGATCAGGTCAAAGTCGATACGGCCTCCAGTCCGTTCGCCGATCGCGGCGACCAGATAAGCGGTGATGTTTGCGCCATAGGCTGGGAACTTCATGGCTCGCACCATGCGTTCGGTTATCCGGTATAGGATCGTGAGCGCGATCAGTCGCCGGAACCATGCCGCGTCAGGCGCGGCCGCCGTCGTCTCTTTGCGGCGCTGCATAAACGCCTGGAAATTCTTTTGTCCGCCGAACGCTACTCGCCAGGGATAACCGTCCCATGCAGAAAGATAGCGGGCTAGGTCGAGCTTCCCGAACCGCCGCGCCTTTGGCGTTTGTTCGCGGAACGCCCGTTGCTCGGTGGTGCGATAGGAAGCCTTCTGCTCAGCAGCTAGCCAGGAGCCGCGGGCGCGTTCGTAAAACCACCGTCCCCGACCGCTTTCGAGCCAAGCGTTGTTCGCAAGCGTCTCGACCTCGCGGTGAAACGGATCGCTGGCGGAGAAGTCGGCCTGTTGCACGGTGTTCTGCCGGTTCGCAGCTCGCGAGATCGACCCGACAATTTCCTCAAGGTCGCCTTCGGTGACGTGAATGATCTTAACCGGCACCTCGACATTGCCGAGGGCTACGCTTTCCTTGCGCCGGGCTCGGTGCAGCGAAGCGGTGGTCTGGCCGCCATTGACGATCTGCAGACCGCGAAGGCCGGTCAGGAAGACCGCGCCGCCCTCCCGCTCAAGCCGGACCTCATCGGCGGTCGCCACCACGCCGTTATTGAACGCCAGAAACATCTCGGGCTGCTCAACCAAGGTGCGGCGCAGTTCAGCGTTGACTGATTTCCGCCCCGACAGACCGAGAAATGCCCGGACGTTCAGCTCGAGAAGGTGCGTGCCGTAGCGGTCGTAGATGCGTGACAGCGTCTCACCGGGAAAGGCAGCGAGGTAAGCCTCATAATGACCCGCGCCGGAGGCAACCGGCAGACAGGCGATGCGGTGCCCGGACAGCGCGACGAGGTCGACATCGATGTCGGCACGCGTCTGGCCTTCGCCCAGAACCCGGTGAAGCCGGACCATGTCATACAGCTCGACCTCTACGGTTTTGCCATGGCTTTCGATTGTCGCGGGCAGTGCGCCGCCGGAGATCCCGTCAGTCAGGACGACGATACGGAACCGGTCGATGCGCTCGCCGAGCGAGGCGACCTGCCGGGCAAGGTCACCGGCCTCGGTGTTGGACGGCTCGATCCGATCGGCAAGGCCGCCGATACATGCCGCCACGTATGTACCGGCCCGTTCCGCCGTTTTTTGCAATTCGGACGCCGGTACCCGTCGGGGTGGCAGGTCACCGGAATACTGGGTCGCGAACAGTGTCAGGTGCCCAGCATCCTCGTCGATCGCATACCCGCTGATCTGGAATGGCGAGCGGCCCACCCTGCCCTCCTGCGCCAGATCGAATGCGGCCTCGAAATGCCCGATCTCCTCAAGTTCATCGATGACGGTCCGTGTAAACAGCGCTTCGGTCGATGGCAGGTCTACAGCCGGGTCGTCCCGGGCCTCATCAATCTCCGCCGCCAGTCTGCGCGCGAATTCCGCAGTCGCATCATTACTCATTGTCCGCCCCCGAACCTGCTTAGCACCGCTGCGGCGTCTTCCTGGAATCCGGTCAGCGCGCGAACCTCAAGCTGATACGTCGCATCCGCAATGCCGATCGCCACTTCGCCCCGCCGCAAGCGCGGAAACCCGTCGCGCACCGCATAGAAGTCCGTTCCCGCCAGCCGCACACGGGGTCCAAGACCGTCAGCGCCGGGTGCGAGGCCCCGGCGCAGCAGCGCATTGCGGAACGCGCTCCGCGCACGCTCGCCACTCAGCTGTGTTTCGATGCGATCGGCAACATCCGCCAGGGTTTCACCATCCAATGCTTCGACGAGCCGCACATGTGCCACATGCAGCGAGGAGAGCCCTGCGTCATCGAGCTGATCCAAAGTGGAGACATGGAGCTGGCGCGCTCCGCCGAGCGATGTCTTCACTTCAATACTGTCGCCCGCAGTTTCAAAATCATGCAGGCCGTCATCAGGCGCCTTCCACGCGCTAGGCGCGTCGGCGCCGATTTCCAGGAGCTGACCGAACAGCAGCAGCTCGCCAATGATCCCGATCATTTCATTGCGCGACAGCGCGCCGGTCTGATCGCGCAGGAACGCTCGCCAGGCCGAAAGTCGCGCAGCGAACACGCTGAGCAGATCGTCCTCGGCCTCATCCTCCCCGCGGATCACCGCGCGCAGACAGTCGCTGCAGACAGCCGCAAACAGATCGCGGCGCGCCGGCTCCTCGAGAGACAGGACCAGCAGGACGCCAGCCGGGTCGGCGACGCGCGAGAGCCGCAGGCCGCCGGTTTCGAACGAAGTGATGGCCCCACCTGCTGTCCCGGCGGAAACAACGAGGCACGGCGCCCCGTCGGTTTCGCGCAGTCCCGCGCGCAGATCGAGCCGGATCGGCCGGGTCATACGCCGGGTACGGAACAGCCGGTCGCCGGGCGCTACGGTCGCCAGATCAGCCCACTCCTCGAGCAGCGCTGCAGCATCAGGAGCGGACGTCACGTCGCGGCCCGCTGCTGGACCGTATTCTCCAGTCTCCATTCTGCAGAAGCGGTGGGCGAGGTCGGAAAGCTAACGACCACACCCCACAGCGGTGTGCCCGGCTTGAGCCCTGCACCTGCAGGATCAATCGGATAAAGGATGAGGAGGCCCCGGCGAGGATCATCACCACGGATCTGGCGGATCCAGGGACCGGCCGGACGGTCGGCAGGGGGCTCGCCCTCTTCTGCAAGCACACGGTCAGTTTCCGCCTGGGCACGGGCATACTGATCGTCGGTCAGGTCAATTGCTTCGTCCAGCGGGCTGAGGATCGACTTGGTAATGAACCTCGCCGGCGTCGAACGGGAGATCGGCGTGCGGCGTACGCTGCGCAGGGTATGGCCCGCGACCTCGACGTCCGCCCCGACACCTGCCGGCACGAACAGCGTCCAGTCGCTCAGTTCGCCCTGCTCCAGCTGGGCGGTGATGTACACAGCCATCCGTTTGCCATCGACATCGCTGCTCTCGGGCGGAAATGCCAGAGACTCCAGCAGTGCCGCGACCCGGTTGCCACGGACATTACGCCAGAGAAGACCGGCAGCCAGCGGCCGACCGCCGGGCCGGGACGGATCGATCTCCGGCTCGCCGTGTTCGAGGAGCATTTCGTTCACTGCCCCGGCATTGGCGATCACGCTGTCGCCATCGCGATACTGAACCGTCTGGATCTTGCCTTCACCGGCATAGGTTACGGGCCGAAGCACGGCATGCCGCCGCTTGTTGGCGGCCGTGACGTTCATGATGCTGTGCGCGCTGATACTCAGCCCATAGAGTTTCGGGGTGCCGGCTGTGACGCGCATATGCGCAAGCTGTTTGCGCAGATCCTCATTGATTGTTGCGAGATGCCTGAACCAGCTTTCCATATCGATCGTGGTGTAAAGCCGGCAGAGGTCGGCATAGCCGCGCCGGTAACCAAACCAGCGACCCATCTGAAGCAGACTGTCATACTGGCGCGAAACCCGCAGGAAATAGCTGGTGGACAGGCCTTCCAACGTCAGTCCGCGAGCAAGCTTGTCACCACCAACGACAATCACTGACAGGCTCTGTCCGGCCTCGTCGGCGGCATCATAGTCAATCCCCTGGCGACTGCGGCCGTTGGAGACAGCGACCTGAATCCGGTCTGTTTCCTCGCCGAGTCGGGCCACCACATCCTGCCAGCCGACCCGGCGGACGGATCGCCCGAACACGGTCGTTGCCATCGCGTCTGTGGTGGGCTCGAAATCCTCGCGCCACAGTCGCTCAAGCGCATCGAGCTCGTTGCTGTCGTTGGCTGCGATCGCATTGCGGATCGAGCGCAGTTCAGCTTCTACCTGCGCATGGACCGGATCATGGACGTCCTGAAAGCGGGAGACATGGACCAGCATGGTCTTATGGGCATTGGCCTGTCCGCGTGCCGCGCGGGCGGCACAGCAGATGACGAAACTGCGGATCGCTTCGGCAAGGCTCGGCGGCACGCGCGCCTCGCCCGACCAGACCGGTCGAAGAGACTTATCGTGCGGATCCGGTATCCAGCCCTCGCTGGTCTGGTCGAGATGGCGGATGAGCGGCAGACCGACGGCGTCGGCGTCGTCATCGCGACCGAAGATCGCAAGCGGTCCGAAATAATCGTTGGGTGCGGACAGCGAGACGATGAAGGCAGACGGAAACAGATCTGCGCCGAAATCCTGCGCGGCACGCTCGTCGTGAATCATGATGTTGGCGAATGGCGTTGCCGTATAGCCGATATATGCACTGCGCCTGAAGCCGCCGAGCAGTGTGCGGATCTGGCCGTTGATGCGCTTGGGATCATAATCTTCATCGAAGCTGCCGTCCGGCAGAAACCCCTGCTCACCGGTATCAGGCGACGCCTGATCCGCCTCGTCGTCGATCACGAGCAGCGGGGCGTCACGGGATTCCTCGGGCAGGCGCGCGATCCAGCGATTGAGATTCTTGAGGACCGCGCCGTTCTTCTTGACCACGAAAACAAAGGGACGGTTTGCCGGCGCAAAGTTGGCGTTGTTGGCCACGGTGCGGCTGAAATCACCGTTCAGCAGCGACGTGGTGACGCTGTCGACCAGCTGGACCGGTCCCGGCAGAAGGCCGACGCCAATCGGACGGCGTCCGCCATCCGCTGTGCCGCCTGCCGTGTCGAAGCCGAGAAAATCCTGATCGAGCCGCAGCTGAGTCTGGCGCCGGAGGATCTTGTGCATGCCAGCAAGCACGATGATGACACGGTAACCGGCGTCGGCCGCACGGTTGATCACGCCGGCATAATGCGCGGTCTTGCCCGACTGGACGTTGCCAACGACGAGCCCGCGCCAGTCCCAGGGACCCTCACGCTCCGGATCATCGATCAGCTCGACGACCTCTGCGGTGCTTTCCTCCAGGACCTCAACGGCTTTCGGTGCCCAGCCGCCCTCGCTAAGCTTTTGGAGGTAGCGCGAGAAGGAGGCACCAGGCCGGCGGCGTTCGCCGAGATACCAGGGTGCCGGTTGCAACTCTCCTCGCAGCCTGATCGACGGCCCCTGCGCGACAACAAACAGGGCTTCCAGGTCGCGCGCAGCCGCCTCGATCTCAGCCTCGGTGAAGCTGTGGCCGCTGGTCAGCCCGACCAGCGGCGCAGAGGCTCTGACGATGGTCAGGATCTCATCCGTAACCAGTGTCCGGTCACCGGCGCGTGGGCCAAGCGCAACGCGGGCGGTATTCGCAAGCTGTGTTACCGGATCCATCGTCTATTTCTCCCCCAATTTCCGGATGACCGCGGCACGCAGCTTGGGCGAAGTCACGCCGAGCGAACGCAGCACCGAATCAAGGCGGTCTCCGGCTTCGTCCGAGTTGTCCATCTCGCGGGCGAGCGAGGCAAGCGGCGCCGCCAGTTCCGCGATTACCGCTGCGGAGGGTTCGAGCGGACCGCTTCCACCCTGTTCGGCAACATCCAGCCAGATGCGCTCAACCGGAACCGTGAGCTCAAGCGCCGAGAGCAGCCCTTCGAGCACGGCGGCGTCATCGCCCAGCAATCCTGCAACCGCGGCGACTGCCGGATGGTCGCGCCGTACGCGGTAGCGGGGAGCAGTTTTCCCGCTTCGCGCTTCCCACGGCCAGACCTCGCCGTCCTCCTTAGCGCGCCTGCGCGTAACGGTTGGCCCGGTGCCACGCCACGCGAATACCTCGCGGGCGCGGCGGCGGCTGTCTGTTCCGATCCCGGCTAGCCGAGCGCGGGCCCAGGCGGGCGGTCTCGCCAGCGACTTGCGGATGTCGATGCGCCATGCCTCGTCCATTGTTACGGGGAGGTCGAGTGCGATGCGGGCGAGGCGACTTGATTCTTCGCGCGTCCATGACCGTGCGCCACCCAGCCCGAGCCAGCCGCCGGGCGAGACCAGCCGGTCACCCCGATAGACGTAAAAACCCTGACGCTCGACCCAGCCGCCCGGGCCGCCGGCTTCCTCCCATTCCCGTTCGTTCGCGAAGCGGTCGCGGTGGGGAAGGATATAGGGTCGTGCGGAGATCGTTCCATCGCTGCCGCGGATGACGTCGCGGGGCAGCGCCATCGTCGCGTCGTGCCTGCGGCAGAACGGATCCCAGGCCGCCAGCGCGAGCCCGTTGACAGTAATGGAGAGCCGCCGCGCTTCGCCACTCAGGAAGCGGTGGAAGGTCATTGCGAGATGCGCCCGTATCGCGGCGAGCCGGTCGTTGAACGCGTCGCGATCCAGACCCCAGAGGCCGCCCAGCCGATCCATGCGGTTCCAGCTGATCAGCGTTCCGTCGCCTGCCTGCGCGAACTGCGTGGCGAGGGGGCCGTCAGGTGACGCCTCGGGTATATCGGCGCACCAGCCGTCGCCCACACGATCGACGTCCCAGGCCAGCCGCGCGATTGCGTCATCCCTTCGGGATGTGACCGTGAGCTGGCGGCACTGCGAGAGCGACGCGGTCTTCAGCCCGAGACCAAAGCGGCCGAGGTCGGTGCCATCCCGCTCAGCGTCCGGACCGTCGCCACCGAATCGCATCGCTTCGATCAGGCGGTCCATGCCCATGCCGGCGCCGTCATCGAGGATTTCGACAAGCGGGTCACCGTCGCGCCACTCGAGGCGAAGGTCGATCTGCCGGGCGCCAGCCGCGAGCGAGTTGTCGACAAGATCGGCGAGCGCTGTTTCTGGTGAATAGCCCAGACCCCGCAGCGATCGGAGCAGCGCACGCGGAGATGGCGGAATTTCGATGGGACGCAAAGAACATTCTCCGGTGGCTGGCAGTTGAACGCTTCGCTGCCGGCACTCACCGCAGTCGGACTGGAGCAGGAATAGACCCGCCGGCACCCAAACGGCAATTGCATCAATTTCTGCGGGAAGCGCCCCCTTTTCATCCGATCCGGTCGGTCAGACCGGGTAAAAAATGATGTAACGTGGTGCATGATGGTGCCGACTGGTGTAACAGCGGTGCAGGGAGACACTGACCGTGGCCGCCAGCAAGACCGTTCGAAGCACCGTGTTGCTGCCCGAACCCGTGCACCGTCAGGTGCAGGCGGTTGCCGCGGCGCATGATGTATCGTCTGCCTGGGTCATCCGTCAGGCCGTCCTGCAGTATCTGTCGACGCGCGCCGGCCAGCCCGAACTGCCGCTCGGGAACAGCCGGACGTGAGCGTTGATGCGAAGCTGATCCGACAGAAGATTCAGCGGCTGCGCGCCGGCGCGAAGCCACGTGTGCTCGACCTGTTCTCCGGCTGCGGTGGAATCTCGCTCGGCTTTCAGGCGGCTGGCTATGAGATTGTGGCGGCTGTCGAGAACGACGCTGACGCGGCCCGCTCGCATGGCCTCAACTTCCATCATGGCGAAGACCGCCACAGCATTGCGCGCGACATCACTGCAACCTCGCCGGACGATCTGGCAAAGGAGCTCGGCCTCGGACCCGCATCGGCGGCCTTTGATGTCATCGTCGGTGGTCCGCCCTGTCAGGCATTTGCGCGTGTCGGCCGCTCGAAACTGCGCGAGATCGCGGAGCATCCCGAGGCGTTCCGTCACGATCCGCGAGCCCGGCTCTACATTGAATATCTCAATTATGTTGAGGCCTGCGCCCCACTCGCCGTCGTAATCGAAAATGTCCCGGACATGCTCAATCATGGCGGACATAACCTAGCGGCAGAGATCGGAGAGATCCTCGCCGGCAAGGGTTATGTCGTGCGCTATACGCTGCTGAACGCTGCCTTTTACGGCGTGCCGCAGATGCGCGAGCGGATGATCCTCATCGCGATCCGCAAAGAACTCGCCGACGATGTCGAGTTCCCGGCTCCGACGCATTGGATCGACCTGCCCTCCGGCTACCAGGGATCGCGCGCGGTCGCGCTTAAGCTGGCCACGGGCGGCGATCTCCTGTCCGGTGTCACTGGCCTCAGCGCCTATAAGGCGGCACCGGAAGCCGATGAGGCTCTTCCCGCCGCGATCACGACCGAACAGGCGATCAGCGATCTGCCCGAGATCCTCGCACGCGAACTTCTCGCAGACGGGCAGCTTCGTCGCGGTACGCGCCGGCTTGACGTGATGCTGCCTTACGGCGGTCACAACCGCCAGCACGACTATGTGAAAGCGATGCGCAGCTGGTGCGGCTTCGAAGGCGTCGCGCACGTGCGCGATCATGTGATCCGTTATCTTCCGCGTGATTACCGAATCTTCGCCGGACTTCAGCCCGGCGATCAGTATCCGGAGGCGCACCGTTACGCGCTCAGCCTGTTGGAGGCAGAGCTTGAGCGCCTGGATACCGAGGGTCTACGGCCAGCCGACGGAAGTGCGGAATGGGACGCGCTCAAAGCCGCATTTGTCCCGCCCTATGACGCGGGCAAGTTCCCGAACAAGTGGCGCAAGATGGAGGCTTGTGCGCCGGCACGGACGCTGCTCGCCCATCTCGGTAAGGACGGATACAGCCATATCCATTATGACAGCCGGCAGGCGCGCCCGATTTCGGTGCGCGAGGCGGCCCGCCTGCAGTCGTTCCCGGATGGCTTCCGCTTCGCCGGCACGATGAACCCGGCGTTCCGCCAGATCGGCAATGCAGTGCCCCCGCTGCTTGCCCGCGCGGTGGCCCAGACGCTGCGCAGTCAGTTACTTGGAGTCGTTGCGATTGAAACGCCGGCCCTTGCTGTGGGAGCCGGACGCTGTTGAGCCGCCGCGACGAGATCATCGTCGTCCGCTCGCTCGCCGAGTCCGACCTCGGCATTTTCTCGATGCACCGCCTGAGCTCGACGAGTAAACAGCGGGCAATTGCGCTGACGACACCGGTTGCGCGACGGCTGCTGAGCGAACGCCTGTTCGCCGCCGGGGGTGACGATCTTGATCTGATCTGTATCTATGGCGGTTATGGTAACCGCGAGCTGCGGAACGTCGGGAAGGTCGGCAAGAACTGGCGGCTGGGCGGTCGCAAGATCACCGCCAACGCCTGCGCCTTTCTCGACAGCAAGGACTTCGTGCTGCTGCGTTCGGTGGCCGGGAACGACGGCAACCATCCCATCCTGATGACCTTTATCGGCCGGCAGCGCGAGCGGCTGCTTCACGCTGGCATCGTCGCGAGCCTGGCCGAACACTTCCGCGACAGCGTTGCAATGGTGGCGTCCGGATCGGACGCTTTCGCCGCCCTGTCCGCTGCATTCCCCCCGGTTCCCTCCGACCTAGCGGTCGGATCACCGCTTCCGGACGATGAGGGCGCCGTCCAGGATCAGGCGGCCGGGAGCGATGGTCGATAGGCTGACGCCGGACCAGCGCCGGCTCAACATGAGCCGTGTCCGCGCCAAGGACACCCGTCCGGAGATGATCGTACGGCGGCTGCTGCACAGTCTGGGCTTCCGCTTTCGACTGCACCGTCGCGACCTTCCCGGCCGGCCCGACCTTGTCCTGCCGCACTATCGGGCTGCGATCTTCGTTCACGGATGCTTCTGGCACGGGCATGACTGTTCGCTGTTCCGGATGCCCGCGACACGGACTGACTTCTGGGCAGCGAAAATCGCGGCGAACCGTCGCCGCGATGAGGACGCTGTAGCAGGGCTGCACGGTATGGGCTGGCGCAGTCTCCTGATCTGGGAATGTGCGCTGCGCGGTCGCGGCAGGCTGCCAGCAGAGAAACTGACCGACAGGATCACGGCATTCATCCTCGGGGACACACCATTCGGGGCGATCAGGGAAGTGGGGGCCGAAGAAGCATGAAGAGTATCGTTCCGGTGACGGCGGTAGATCCGGATATCGCGCTCGAGGCGCTCGCTGATCTGGAACTGCTGCGGCTGCGCGCGCGCGTGGCGGCCGAGCTCAAGCGGCGCGGCCTCGCTTCCAATGTCGGTCAGGTCGCGGAAAGCCTTGCTCTTTCATTCTTCAATGGCACGCCCGGGCGCCCGAACCTTCAGCCCGCACCGACAGGCACGCAGAATGTCGATGCCCTTTCGCGTCGGGGCGATCGCTATTCCATCAAGGGTGTACTCGACGGGCGCAAGACAGGGACCGTCTACCCCGATCGCGACGATCGCGATAAACAGCTGTTCGAATATCTTCTGATGGTCCGGATCGATCCAGAGTGGCAGCTAATCTGCATCCATGAGTTCGACTGGAAGACATTCTGCGAGGTGCGCAGCTGGGACACGCGCATGAATGCGTGGTATGTGGGCCTCGCGGCAAAAACGCTGGCGCGAGCGACCACTTTCGTCCCGCCGACGCGGCCTGACGCAATCGGGACATCGCAGGATCCGGATCAGGTGCCGCCTGCCGGCTTACTGTCAGAAACATAGTCGAAGTCCTTGAGCCGGCGCCGCGCGATCTTTGCTTCCTCGTCAGAAAACAGTTCGCGCCATTGCGGCTGGAGGATTAGAGCTTCGACTGACAGATCGAGGCGGCTGTGCTCCCACAGGGTCTGAAATCCGCTCGTCGCCGTACCACGAATGAGGCGTCGTGCCGTCTCGACCCCACCGTGTTCGGCAAGCATTTTAAGGAAGTAGGTCGGCCGGTATCCGAACGTCGTCGCCTCATCAAAAATTTGCTGCATCGCGCGATCGAACGCCCGCGCGCGCGATGGACCGGCCTGCTCACCGATCAGTGCCATGGCATCGCCAAAGCCGACGATTGCATTTCCCTCACCGTCTCCATGCTTCGCAACGGCAGCCGCCGCGATTGCAGCCAACGCAGCCTGTTCCTGCTCTGAAACCGGGAACTGACCGAGTGGCTGCAGGGCAAGCCGTGCCACGGGCAGCACCAGCCGCAGCCGTTCGAGGCGGCCGCTAGGCATGGCTTTCCAGCTTCCGGAATATTTTGGCTTTCTGCCGCTGACATCGAAGTCGATCAACAGATCCCCCGAGGCGATATGCTCATTCCACCCCTCATAAGCGCCGCCCCCGGAATCGAGGCGACCATTGGCGATCTCATCGTCGATCCAGGCCTGATCCTCGGGGGAGAGGTCTTCACGCCACCAGACCACCTTTACCCGCTTCCATATCGCGTGCCGGGGAGCTGTCCGCCATGCCTCGAACAGCGATGAGGCGAGGCGCTGCCCGGTCGGGGCTTGCCACGCCCTCGCCTTCCAGATTAGCGCCGCCCGATCGAGGTCGTCGGTGCCGACGGGATATCCGGCGGTGAACAGGTCGGTGAACCGGCGGTCGATATCAGCCAGGACCTGCGGATCGGCGATGCTGATATTGGCTTCGTGCCAGCCGGTCGCTGCATCGGACTCAAGGGCTAGGCCGTTGGCCGAGGCGTTCGAGGAACCGAGGACAGCACCTCCGGCTGTCCAATAGACCTTGGCGTGAAGTGCCGGGTGGGACCGCAGTTCAATGCCGGGCAGATCGAGAAGCCGTCGCAGCTCGGCCGGATTGCATGCGCCGGAATCGAGGTTGCAGAGAATTTCGAGCGATAGTCCCGGACGGTCGAGGCCGAGCCGGCTGATCGCGCCCTTGCCCCAGAACGCGACCGCAAGACGGGCGTGATCGGCTTCCGCAAGAAGGGTACGGATCGCGTCCAGCGCGGTGGTCTCATCGAGAAGCTTCATCACATGGACTTGCGCAGTCCAACAGAAGTCCGTCAACTTGCTCGTATACCGCTCGCAATCGGAGCAACGGACAGGACCGGTGGAACCATGCGGCACGATAAAATCGAAGAGGATCTTCGGCCGCTCGTTTTCGAATTCTTCTTCTGGTTCTCGCGGTTCGAGTCGGCACTCAAGGAGAATGGCTGGCTTCAGTCCAAAGCTGTCGGTGCTCCCGCCCGTCCCGACTGGAAGGCCTTCGTTCTCAGCCATGCCGCGAACTATACGCCGTCGGCCGCGGCAGCGCAGCTCGTCGCAGAAAATCCGCTAAAGCAGGTCATTGGCGAACACGGACTGACGTTCGCCGATGTCGTGTTCGATGATAGAGCTTCACACCTCGCGCGCGTCACTGTGCTGCTCAACACGGTGCGCAATAACCTGTTTCATGGGGGAAAACACGGGAGTGCTTATTGGGACGATCCAGCCCGAATGCGGCTACTGCTTCCGCTGTCAGTTACGGTTCTCGGCGAACTGGTTGCGCTCGGTCGCCTCGAAGCTGACTACACCGGCTATTACTGAAGCCGAGGCCTCCCGACAACGGTTTCGGGTTCCCCTGGAAGCCTGACGACGACTGCCCGTGCGGGAGCGGATCGCAATTCTCGGACTGCTGTCTGGGAAATGACGGACGCCCCGCCATGGCGGTGGGCAATCTTATTCCGCCAGCGTCGGCGACCGGGGGAGACTCAGAAAGGCTGCTACATGACAGCGACGGCAGACTGCGGCGGCGCTGAGCCGCGAGCACTATATCTCGCGCGGCCGCATAGACGGTCCAGAACTTCGGGTGCGAGGGGTGCCCTAGCAGCAGGAAAAGGTCGCGCGGTATTCGCCAGACAATCTCGTCGCCCGTAGCCTCCGAGCTTGCTTGTCCTCTTAGACGTTGAAAGTTGTTGCGGTGCAGGAGCGTCATGACGACCGCGGTAAACGGCTGCCTCGGGAGCAACAGCTTGCCGGACGAACGACCGATATTGGGGCGCCTAGCTGCCGTCGCGAGCGTAATAAACAAACGTCCGCTTCCGTCGCCTTAGCGCCCGAAAGCGGACTGACGGCTTCCCACCAAAACGCGCCCACCGTTCGCTTGCGAATGGCTTCCCCCGCCCCCTATGCCGGCAACATGACGACTTCAATCATCAAGCTTTTCAGCGGCGGCAAGCGGCTCAAGCACTTTTTCGATAACATCGACAAGCTGATGTACGATGCGTGCTATATCGAGTATTTTAGTGGCAGATCGCGCTATCGCGAGGATCTATATGACGCCCTCCGCGAAGAGTTCTTCATCGCTCCAATCTTTTTATACCCGATGAAAGGCATCACGATCGACGCACGCAGGGGCTATCACAAATTAGACGGCAAGCCGGTGGTGGGATATCGAGTCAGTGCCCATGTTCCGTTCACCGGTAGCAAGCTACTTTTGCAAACTCCGCCGGAGGATGGCTATCATTTCGGGTACCGGGGACGCGTAAACAAGACGGCACTTCATTTACACGGCGTATTGCCTGACATGGATGGACGCAGCTTTGCGGAAGGCGTTCAGGCAGAGCTCGAGCGAATCGAGGGCCCTCTCGGAGCATTCCGAAATCGCGCAATCGAGTATGATGATCGTGTCGCGGAGCATCTTCACCGGGTGATCGCATCATTCTAGATCTTATTCGTCATTGACGTATATGCAGCAGACGTCTAACTGGCGTCGTCATGGATGATGCAACCTTCCTTGCCAGCTATGATCCCGCCGCCTTCCCGCCTTTGGCGGTGGCAGTAGACGTCGTCCCCCTCACCTTTCATACCGGCGCGCTTCACGTTTTGCTGACAAAGCGTGCCGAACACCCAGCGCGCGGACGGCTGGCCCTGCCTGGCACCTTTGTGCGTGCCCAGGAGGGACTGGGCGCAGCGGCGCAGCGGGCGTTACGCGACAAAGCCGGCCTCAACACGCCGGTGCGGCAGTTCCAGGCCTTTGGTGCGGTCGACCGCGATCCACGCATGCGCATCGTCAGCATCGGCTACATGGCCGTGGTCGATGCCGGGACCATGATGGCGGCCACCGCCTCGGCTGCGGCAAGTGAGCTACTCGCCGTCACCGGCGACACCGTCCGCAACGCAGCCGGGCGCCGCACCGCGCTACCCTTCGACCATGGCGACATCCTTGCGCGCGCGCTGTCAGATCTACGCCGTGACCTCGACCGCGATGGCTGGGCGTTCGGACTGCTCCCAGACACGTTCTCGCTGCGCGAGTTGCAGGCGCTCCACGAGGCCATTCGTGGGCAGACACTGAACAAGCCGGCGTTTCGCAAGCGGCTCATCGAGAGCGGCCGCCTCGAGGCGACCGGGGACATGGAAACAGGCAAGGGCTTTCGCCCGGCCGAACTTTATCGCGCAAGGAGGAGCGAACATGCCGCAGACTAAGCTCATGCGCAGCCAAACCGCCGGAGCGCGTACCAGCGTGTCTCACCCCCTGCAGATTGCAACCGTCGCCGCAGGTCCGGGTCTCGGCAGCATTGGCATCACCTTCTGCCCCGGCAAACAGCAGGCACACAGCGCCACAGGCGCCTGGGCACGCGACCTTGCTCTCGATGTTGCGGCTGTCGCAGACTGGGGCGCAGCTAGCGTTATCACGCTGGTGGAGGACCACGAGCTTGCCGCTCTCGGCGTCACGGGGCTGGGGGCAGCAGTGCAGGCCGCCGCAATGGAATGGCACCACCTACCTATCCGCGATGTCTCCGTACCCACACCTGCATTTGAAACGGCGTGGGCTGCTATTGGACCAGGCATTCGCGACCAGCTGCGCGCTGGCTTCAATGTGCTGGTGCACTGCAAGGGCGGTTTAGGCCGCGCAGGCACAATTGCCTCGCGCCTGCTTGTTGATCTCGGCTGGTCACCCGCCGCGGCTTTGTCCGCCGTTCGCGAGGTACGCCCCGGTGCGGTCGAGACCAAGGCACAGGAAGCCTATGTGCTGGCGCTGACGTCGCTACCGCAACCACAGCCCAATTGCTCGGCTGCCGGCATCCGCGACCGCAGCCTTGGCGCGATGCTGGGCCTGGCAGTGGGCGACGCCATTGGCACAACTCTGGAGTTCACCCGCCGCGATACCGGCATGGTGGTAACCGACATGGTCGGCGGCGGCCCCTTCAAGCTTCGCGCCGGCGAATGGACCGATGACACGGCAATGGCGCTGGCGCTTGCCGACAGCCTCGCTGAAGCGCCCGATCTCGATGCTCGTGATCTGATGAGCCGCTTCGTCAGCTGGTGGCGGCATGGCGAGTATAGCTGCACCGGCCGCTGTTTCGATATCGGGGTCACTACCCGGCAGGCGCTGGCCCGCTTCGAGCGGGATCTTGACCCCTATGCCGGCAGCGATGATCCGATGAGTGCTGGCAATGGCTCGCTGATGCGCCTTGCCCCTGTCGCCGTACGCCACTGGCGCGACCGCACCAAGCTCGTCGACGTTGCCGCGCGGCAAAGCCGCACCACCCATGCCGCACCGGAAGCCATCGCCAGCTGCGTCTCCTATGCCGAGCTGCTGGCTGACACGCTCTCAGGCATGGCGCATCACGATGTTCTGGCTGCGAAGCGAGGCAGCGATGCACCCGCTATTGCGGCCATTGTAGCGGGTAGTTGGCGGGGCAAGTTGCGCCGCGACATCCGCTCTTCAGGCTATGTCGCGCATTCGCTGGAAGCGGCTTTGTGGTGCGTTGCTCGCACCTCCAGCTTTGCCGCTGCGGTGCTGCTCGCCGCGAACCTCGGCGACGATGCCGACACGACCGCCGCCATCACCGGGCAGCTTGCTGGTGCGCTCTACGGTGCCAGTGCCATCCCGGACCATTGGCTGGAGCGCCTTGCCTGGCGTCAGAGACTCGGCGACGCTGCGGACCGGCTCATTGCTGTAGGCGCAGCGGAATGAGCAAGGCAACGCCGGCAATGTCAGCAACCCTGCCGTCGAGTTCCGGAGCATCGGACAGCAGTGCGCGCTGGACAGCACTGTTCGTCTGTCCGGCACCTCAGCGACTGCCAAGCCTGGTTGAGCAGGCGGTTGCATGGCGTGAGCAGGCCATGCTGCATGGCGATGTCTCACCAGCCGTCGCGCACGACCTTCAGCTTGCTGCCGAGCATGCGTTGGCGCGCCGGGGCGTTGACCAGAAGGCTGGCGCTTTAGCGCATGGTGAAGCCATGAGTTCGGCGAAGGCAATAATCGACGGCGCTGACGTCGCAGGCGCGATACCGCCGCCCGATACAGTGGCATCGCCAGAGAAAGCGGCGCCCTCCCCTCGCAATCGCGCCACCGCCGCCACGACCGCGCTTCCTCCGGCAGCAAGCCAGCTTCTGCCCGGTAGCCAGCTCATCAAGGCACACGGCGGCCGCAATCACATCGTTGCCGTCGAAGACAACGGCTTCCGCTACGAAGGGGTCGTGTTCAGCTCCCTGTCGGCGATCGCTAAGCATATCACTGGCACCCATTGGAATGGCCTGCTCTTCTTTGGTCTCAGGAAGCGCCGCAGCTATCCGCCAAAGCCCCGCCGTCATGGCTGAGCCGACCATCCGCTGTGCGGTCTATACCCGCAAGTCGAGCGAGGAAGGCCTGGAGCAGTCCTTCAACTCGCTGCACGCCCAGCGTGAGGCGTGCGAGGCCTATATCGCCAGCCAGAAGCATGAGGGCTGGCAGCTCATCCCCACGGCCTATGATGATGGTGGCTTCTCTGGCGGCAGCATGGAACGGCCGGGTCTGAAAGCTCTGCTTACCGACGTCGAGGCCGGGC
This sequence comes from Sphingomonas sp. GW821-FHT04B01, assembly GCF_059420425.1. Taxonomy (NCBI): domain Bacteria; kingdom Pseudomonadati; phylum Pseudomonadota; class Alphaproteobacteria; order Sphingomonadales; family Sphingomonadaceae; genus Sphingomonas; species Sphingomonas sp. GW821-FHT04B01. Next base: position 36,793 of record NZ_JBWKTR010000014.1, read on the forward strand.
TCATCGACACCGTCGTCGTCTACAAGGTCGACCGGCTGACCCGCGCACTGTCGGACTTTGCTCGCATGGTCGACCGCTTCGACGCACGCAAAGTCTCGTTCGTCAGCGTGACACAGGCGTTCAACACCACCACGAGCATGGGCCGGCTGACCCTCAATGTGCTGCTGAGCTTTGCACAGTTCGAACGCGAGGTGACCGGCGAGCGCATTCGCGACAAGATCGCCGCTTCAAAGGCCAAAGGCATGTGGATGGGAGGGGCTGTGCCGCTCGGCTATGACGTCGTCGACCGCCTGCTCGTCATCAACGCTCCGGAAGCCGAGCAGGTGCGCGATCTGTTTCGATCGTACCTCGAACACCGCAACGTCGATGGACTTGTCGCGGCTGCCGACGCGGCGGGCATCCGCTCGAAGTCGCGCGTCTTTGCTAGTGGTCGAACGTCAGGCGGCGGCAAGCTTGGTCGGAGCTCGCTCTACAGCATCCTTGCCAATCCCATCTACGCTGGTGAGATCGGCCACAAGGGCAAGCGCTTCCCCGGCCAGCACGAGCGCATCGTCCCGGCCGACATTTATGATCCCGTGCAGCAGCTCCTTGCGACGAACCGCCGCAAGGCGCTTGGGACAACATCGACAGGATCCGGGCTGATCCTGTCAGGGCTCGTCCACGATGCTGCTGGCGGCAAGATGACCGCGACTCACACTGGCAAGGCTAACCGACGCTATTGCTACTATGCCTCCGCCATGACCCGGGTGCCGTCAGGCGACCTCGACAGCCTGGTTCTCAGCGAGCTGCGAGACACGCTTTCCTCCCCTGCCCGCCTTGCCACCGCACTGCCAAGCCTCGACCTTGTGTCTCCTGCGGTAATCGCAAAAGCAGCCGCGCTGGCCACGCCCCTTGCCAGCAACGACCTCAGGGCGAAGCATAAGCTGGTTGGCGATATGGTTGAGCGGGTCGACGTCACCGTAGGAGGCGTCGCGACTACCTTGCGCCTGGAGCCACTTGGCCTCACCGGAAAAGCCGGCTGCATCGTCACGCCTGCCACCCTCGGGCGGGCAAAAGCTCGGCTGAGCCTGGTTGTGCCGAGCCACAGCAACCCGAAGCCGGATAGCAGCCTCATTGCCGTAATCGCCCAGGCGCGCGGCTGGCTGGGCGAGCTGACCAGCGGCCGACAGTCTTCGATCCATGGGGTGGCGAAGGCTGCCGGGGTGACCCCGGCTTACATCAGGCAGCATATCGGCGCCGGCTTTCTTGCGCCTGATCTCGTTACCCGTATCGTTGAAGGCCGGCAGCCGACGTGGCTGACCCTCACCAGCCTGACCGACATGCTGCCGCTGCCGGCGGACTGGCCGGCGCAGCGCGCGCTGTTCGCCGCACAAAACTGACGCTTTTTCGTCGTTTTCGCTTGCGTCTTATCAGACGTCAGACGATCACCGTGCCGCTCCCGAGATACGCGGGAGCGGGGCGTGGAAACCCCGGTCAAGGAACTCGGTCACGAAGCAATTCGGGGCCGGGTGGCATGCGCGTATGTCCAGCCGGCTTGCCGGTAAAGGCGCATGCGCCTGTACCTTTGGCCCAGGTTTCCAACATCCGGCTTCGGCCGTCGCCCCGAGAGGAACATAGGGGCGACCATCGGCGAAGCTGCGCGAGACGCCCCGCAACAGGGGAATGTCTCATGAGGAATAGAACTAGATCCGTCATAGCTTTGCTGCCGTTGCTCATCAGCGCCTGCATGCAGGCCACGTCGGTCAAGGGTATGCAAAAGCGCGAGCCAGTCCTGGTCGCCGACAGTCCGCGCGGTAGCGATGCCATTATCGCCTGCGTGTCTGCCGCCTGGCTGAAGCTCGGCGGTGCGACGCCAAAGTCGGTGCCGCGGGAGACCGGCGCCATGCTAGTGATGGGCGACAATTTCCCGTTTCTTATGGTCGAAACAACACCGATCCCGACCGGCACTCACCTCGTCATGCATCAGTTCAAGACGGCATGGTCCGATAACGATCGTCACCGAGTTGAAGAGGTGCGCGCATGTCTGTGAGCGATCACCAGGGTGGCCGCCGGTTGCAGCGCCGCCAGCGCTACTTCGATCCGATGCGTGTCACCGCCATCTACGAAAATCCGGCCACCGGCTGGCGCGAAGCGGTGCCGACACTTGCTTGGGTCTGGCTACTGCTGTTCGGCGGCTTCTACCTCGCAATCCGCGGCCTCTGGCGTGAGGCGCTGATCATGTTGGTCGTGATTGTCGCCACCGTGATGGTCTTCGCGCCCCTTCTGGTCATCGTCATGCCGGCATTCTGGATCAGCGCCGCGGTACGCTCGCAGAAAATCTTCCAGAACCACTATATGCGCGCCGGATGGTACGAGATCGACCCCTGGCAACAGGATGATGAGGCGTAAAGGTCAGGTCGCCGGCACCGGCCCGCGGGGAAGCGTGCCGGCGATCCGAACCAAACCGGCTGGAGAGGAAAAGTCTTTCCGCTGTAGCCGGCGCCAATTGTGCCTCACCCAGCGGAGCGCCAGATCGTCACGGGAAGCGTTGATGGATGCGAGCGCTTCCTCGACTCGCGCGAGTCGGCCGCTAATTTCATCACGGGCCGACTCGAGGTCAGCGTGCGGGTCTGACCTCCCTTCAAATGCCGGTCGCGCTCGCAGCATGATGATATGATCGTCGAGCACAGCTCGTAGTACCCGACCATTCGGCCTGGTACCGGGACCGATGCGCCACAGCGTTGGGTTGCCGGTATAAGTCGCCGTCACGACGTGCTCAGCGCGGCCGCCCTCCCCAACGATGCTTGTCACGTCGCTCCAGCCGCTGGTGATGACCAGCGGCCGGATGACCATCCGCTCGGCCAGCAAATTGGCAAATCTCTGGATCGAGATGCTGCTCCCAGTGACCGCCTCCTTCCTGAGATCGTTCATCAGCTGGATCGCGCAGTCAGCTTTATGGCCGGTAAGCCATCGAGTGAGAGGACGATCGAGGATCAGCGAGCCGACTAGCTCACTAGGCGTAGCCGGTTCGCATGTCGGTGGCAGAGGTCGGAAAAACGCCAGCCCCACGTTAGAGCTGTCAGCAGTAACGTCGTCGACTCGCGAAGCGCCTTGCCTCGCCGCGTCGCCAGTTCCGGCAGCAACGTCTGCTGGCGGCCAATCCACATAAGTCCGAAACAGCAACTCTTCTGGCAGCGAGGTAAATCCTTCGGCAGCAAGCTCGCGATTAATATGGTCGAGATGACGTTGCTGGTTATGGAACCAGCGCCGGCGCTGATCTTGCTGCGGAACCCGCTGGAGCACAGCAAGAAGAGCATCGCGATTGTGAAGCCTCTTGTTTACATCTCCAAGTCTCTGCTTTATATAGACCAGACAATGACAGCTTCTGCACGCCCATCGTCCAGTCACGTAGAACAACTTCTGCGCTGGCGCCTGACACCCGGGGCAACTGAAGCTTTGCCGAACGACATTCGGATTACGGCGACTGCCAGTGAGATCGACAAACAGCACGTCGCTTTTAGCCGCTATGTTGGCGCTCCCTGCCATATCATAAGCGAACGTGGCGCGCGCCTGCTCCAAGGCGACAAGCTGCCCACGTCCCACCAAGACGCCGCGCTCGTCACGCCAACCGCACCTGCCGTTGCCGGCACGCCAGCTTCGCAGCGCCTGCAAGATGTCGAGAGCCGGGAAAGCCTCGCAATGAGGCTTGCCGCGCCTGGTGTTTCGCTGACCCAAATCTCGCTCCCGCGGGCGACGCTCCGACGCCCCTTTTTTTATACTCCGATAGTTTCGTGACCGCCAATCTAAATCCTATGTGGCCAACGATCGGCATGCCTCGGCGAAAGCCAGGCATCAGCCGGTCTGAGATGTGATGATCTGCGCGGCTAGAGACGCGACCAGCCCGCATGGAGACCAAAGGGGCGAATGAAGGCGTCTATAGACGCCCTCGTACAGGCGTAACGCCCTCAACAAACTGCGAAAATTTTGGGATAGTTCAGACACCGGTGGACGGTGTGGCGGGCCGCGCCCGACGATGATGAGCACTACGTCTACGCTATAGCCCTCTAACGCCGCACAATGCGATCATTCGACCGAACATCGCATCGTGCTTTGTCAACTTATGCGTCCTGCACCAGCAGGCGACCCGTGCACGCCCTTAGCGGCGGCGTGGCAAGCAGGGCGATACCTGCCCATGGCAATCTGACTGCCCGAGCCGTCTCAAGAATGACGCCGCCCAAAACGGCTCCCCCGAAAATAGCAACATTCCATGCCGCAACGACCATAGCTTGCGTCACATTCGCTGCATAAAAAACCGGGATTCGCTTTGAGGTGCGGCACCGGCCCATCAAGCGTCATGCCTACCGGCTCTACGCAGCGAGCTGCCGCTGGCCTCTGACAAGCGCAGATAGCCAACTTGTTAGTCGATCAGAAATATCTGAATCAGCACATTGTTGGCGCAACATCTCGAATACCGCCCGCCTCAAGTGAGCACCATCGTCATGAGTGCGTTGAAGGACGAAATTCAGATATCGCTCCAGAGCAGCGATCACCTCATCCTGAGTCGTGACTAGGCCTACCTGTCCCTCGCACCAGATCGCGAAATGCTCCATCCACTCGCGGAAATGTGCCTCAACCTTACCTTGATATCGACGACGGATCTGGAAGACCTGGTCCCAGGTAGCGACGGAATCCGCATCGCCCAAAAGATCGATTTGCCATACAGGCAGTGGAAATGGCCCCGCTTCTTCGCGTTCGAATGGCCGGCTCGCCATCAATGACACCGTTGCCCAGTTCTCTCCGTAGGGATCAAAACAACGCCGCCTTAGCCCGCTGCCGTCGCAGATGATGTCGAGAGCCTGCTTATACGCGCGGTTACACTTGCCACCCATCGGCGCGAGGTTGCGCAGATTCGCACCTGCGAAGGGATAAAGCGAACGTGGAAGGTAATGATCCATATCCTCACGAGCGAGGCCCGGCGCTTCAAATGGCTCAATGCCGCAGAACGGACAGCATTTGCCCGGCAGGTTCTCGAAGATCGTCTGATACTGTCGGTCACGGACCTTCAGGCTTTTGAGAACATCGAACGCAGCGGTGAACAGGTCTGCGGTTGGCTTCCTAATCCGCGCCGGACTTAGGGCAATCCTCGGACACGCCGCGACGCCATCAAAAACTGCCGGAATGTTGTTCTGGTCTTCTAGCGCTCCCAGGACCTTAGTTCTCTGCTTAACGCTGAGCCGCTCGGCAGCCGTGCGGAAGGCATTATAACGCGTCTTGAGGGCCTCGCGATCAGCAAGATCCTCGTGCATGTCGTCTGCCCAGTCTGGCGCGGCCGCCCCGCCGTTCAACGCCTCCAGCGCCGACTTCACCTTTGCATAAACCGCATCATGCACCCAATTTTCGGCAGTCGCTACAATCGGATAGACATTTAGCATTCAGCGTGACGCTCCGGTTTCTTCAAGTTGGCGGAGTCTGTCTGCAAGGAAGGCCTTCTCGAAAGACGAGCCAAGGGTGTCGATCGCTTCGCGCAACTGCTCAATGTTGCCGTTCTTCATCAAGTCATTGATGTCGTCGCGTGCGAGCTGGGAGATTGGTGGCGAGACTCCAAAACAATGCTCGAGAATTCTGTCAAACGTCGCGCCATAGGTTTCGACGGACGGGCGCACGATCTGCACCTTGCCCTCAATATCCTTCGAAAAGACATGAACTTGGTCCCGACGAAGATCAGACGGCACGAACGGCGCATGCGACGTGAGCAGCACCTCCTGACCGCCACGGTCCTCGACCGGTAGATTGAGCAGACGTTTAACGAACTTTACGCGCCACTGCGGATTGAAGTGAGACTCGGGCTCGTCGAGAATGAAAAGCGCATTGTCCTGAAGGATCATTGCGAACATCCCCAAGATCTGAGCCAACTGGTGTTCGCCGTCCGACAGAGAGACATAGTCGAGTGATCGTGTGATAACCTTCTCGTCCCCCCTGTAGAAGCGGACCTGCTCAAACCGGAAAATCTTTTCCTCGTCTTGCGGCTCTGGAAGGCGCGATGCGAACCGCCGTGTCTCAATTTCCTTCTTCAGCCGGTCCCGCGCTTTGCTGGGAATGGCTAGATCATTCAGCAGAGCAAGTTTGTGAAAGGCGCGGTAGAGCGCGATCGGACTGTTGAAATGCTTTGCAAACACGGAGCGGGTGGCGTCATTGACCAAGAAATCGAAGACGTAGATCTCCATCTTCGAATCATAGGACCAGCACGTCGAGGCGGACTGTAGCGCGGTGATATAGCTCTCCAGTTCGTCAGTTAGCTGAACGCCTTTGCGGTGTTCGCTATCACGCCGTTTGGTCTTCAGCCGTGTCAGGTGGCTGAGTTGGATTACACATCGGAAGGATGCAAGATGATCGAGACGCGCATCCTCGAGGATCGCCTTCTGAACGGCAGGTGTGCCAAGTAAGAGATTGGCAACCAGAACCTCTAAGTGGGTGCTATAATCGATCAGTAGCAAGCGATTATCGGCGACGAGTTTCTCAGGCCCCTCAAAAGCGGCCTCGCGTACGCTTTTGGCATAACCAGCCCGACTGACGAAGAAGGGAAGGCTGAGGGTTTCGTTGTCACCCGACGTGTAACCGACGATTAGGGAAGGAAGTCTCGCTCCAAAACCATCGTCGTCTATGCCTACAGGTTCCCACTCTCCGTCCCGGTGCACCGCCATGTCGAGCGGCAAGAGTCTGGTGCCCTTCTTCAGGCGCCGCAGCCTTACATGTTCTGCATTACTTCCACTTGGAGGAGAAACCAAATATTCGACCGTGAACAGGGTCGACTTGTCCGCCACGTCACGCTCCTCATTCGGCGCGTGGGCACACCAAGCGGACTGGAAAATCTCGGCCAGCAATTGCAGAAGCTGAGACTTACCGGAGCCGTTCTGCCCGATCAGGCAGTGTGGCGAGAGCGTCGTTTTGGCCCCGCCCTCCAGTTCGCTTTCCGACGCTGCGCCTTCGAAATCGACATCGACCTTGTCCAGAAGACCGCCGCAGCTAGTCGCGTGCTCGACGGTGAGGCGCAAAAGTTTCATGCCACGATCCTAAAGAACTTCATTCCTTTATCCGGCTCGCTGTAACGCTGCTCTAGCTCAGGCTTTTCCCCTGCTAACAATTCAAAGATCGCGTCCTTCAGGCTCTCATAGGGCTCAAACCCAATCAGCGGGTTGAGGCGGAGTGGCTTTCCTGATTCACTGCGCGTGGATCATGGGAGGTTTGG
>NZ_JBWKTR010000015.1:0-35915 GCF_059420425.1 Sphingomonas sp. GW821-FHT04B01
CGCAACGCCGAGGATCATGTCCGGATCGCGCGCGAGAACGGCGAGCGGATCATCGCCGATCCGCGTCACGCGCTCGATGGTATCACCCGGCAGCAATCGACCTTCACCACCCGCGACCTGGCGGTGTTCGCGTTTCGGCACAGCGACGGCAAGGAGCAGTTCGACCAGGTGATGGCGGCGGTGCGCGCCAGCTCCGAGCTGGTCGCGCTGGGCAAGGACGGCCGCGATCAGGAGCGGTTCACGTCCCGCGACATGATCGCGACCGAGGCGCGGCTGGAGAAGGCCGGCGACGAGTTGGCGCGGCGCGGCGATCATGGCGTGTCCGACCGGCAGCGGGCCGGCGCGCTGGAGGCGGCCGAGGGGCGGGGGCTTACGCTGTCCGGCGAGCAGCGCGACGCCTTCGACCATATCACCGGCCGCGACGGGCTGGCGTCGGTCGTCGGCTATGCCGGCACCGGCAAGTCGGCGATGCTGGGCGTGGCGCGCGAGGCGTGGGAGCGCGAGGGTTATCAGGTGCGCGGGGCGGCGTTGTCCGGGATCGCGGCCGAGAACCTGGAGGGCGGATCGGGGATCGGCTCGCGCACCATCGCCAGCCTTGAGCATGGCTGGGCGCAGGGGCGCGACCAGCTCGGGCCGCGTGACGTGCTGGTGGTGGACGAGGCCGGCATGATCGGCACCCGCCAGATGGAGCGGGTGCTGTCCCATGCCCGCGACGCCGGGGCCAAGGTGGTGCTGGTGGGCGATCCCGAGCAGTTGCAGGCGATCGAGGCGGGCGCGGCGTTCCGGTCGATCACCGAGCGACACGGCGCGGCCGAGATCACCGAGATACGCCGACAGCGTGAGGACTGGCAGAAGGAGGCTACACGGGCCTTCGCCACCGGGCGCACGACCGAGGCGTTGTCCGCCTATGCCGCGCACGGCATGGTTCACGGGGCCGACACGCGCGAGGCGGCGCGGGCCGAGTTGGTAGACCGCTGGGACCGGGATCGTCAGGCCGAGCCGGACAAGACCCGCATCATCTTCACCCACACCAACGCCGAGGTTCGCGAACTCAACCAGGAGGCGCGCGAGCGGGTGCGGGCGACCGGCGGGCTGGGTGAGGACCGCACCGTCGCGGCCGATCGGGGCGAGCGCGGTTTCGCGGCGGGCGACCGGATCATGTTCCTGCGCAACGAGCGGTCGCTGGGTGTCAAGAACGGCACGCTGGGCACGCTGGAGCGGATCGAGGGCGGGCGCATGGGCGTCTGGCTCGACGGCGGACGCAGCGTCGCCTTCGACCTCAAGGACTATGCCGCGATCGATCACGGCTACGCCGCCACGTTCGGCAAGTCGCAGGGCGTGTCCGTCGATCGCGGGCACGTGCTGGCGACGCCGGGCATGGACCGACACAGCAGCTATGTCGGGATGACGCGGCACCGCGACGACGTGCAGCTCCACTACGGCCGCGACGACTTCGCCGACCAAGGTAAGCTCGCCCGCGTGCTGTCGCGCGACCGGTCGAAGGACATGGCCGGCGACTATGCGCCGGACCGTAGCGAGCAGGATCATGTCCGCACCTTCGCCGACCAGCGCGAGATCCGGTTCCCGGAACTCGCGCGCCAGGTGGTGGAGAAGGTCCGCGACAAGGCTCGCGGCATGTTCGCGGGGTTCAGGCCGAAGCCCGCGGCCGAGAAGACGCCGGCGGCCGAGCGCAGCGGTGCGGCGATCGGCACCGATCGTCCCGATCAGGCCAGGGCGATCCGCGACTATGCCCGCGTCGCGGCCGACGTGCGGCGTATGAAGGCGCAGGGCTTGCCGGTGCTGCCGCATCAGGAAACGGCGGCACGGCGCGCGATCGAGGCGCTGGACGCGACTAGGCCCGATGCCGCCCGCGACCTCGCCTCAGCAATGCAGCGCGATCCCAAGCTGATCGAGCAAGCAGCGAGCGGTGACACGGGCGGCGCAGTGCGGGCGATGGCGGAGGAACAGCGCGTGCGGCTCGATCCGGACGCGCGCGCTGATCGGTTCGTGTCGGGCTGGCAGGCGATGCAGCGCCTGCGCGCCGGGCTGGAGCGCGCCGGCGACACCGCCGGTGCTGAGACGATGCGCGGGCGCATGGCGCAGGCCGCGGGCGGGCTGGCGCGTGATCCGCAACTCGAATCCGCGCTGCGTCGTCGCGCGCCCGAACTGGAGCTGAAACTGGAGAAGGACCGGGCGATCGGTGACGCGCTGGCCCGCTCGATCGGGTCGGGACGCGAACGGGACAGGGGATTGAGCCGGTGATGTTCACGAAATATCCCTTGACCCTCAAAGGCGGTGCGCTCACAAACGAACTCGAAAAAATCAACATGGGTGCATGATGCCGGTTCTGGTTGAGGCGTTGGCGGTTCAAACGAGGCTTGAGGAAATCGGCGCGAGTGTCGCCGATCTGATCGCCATTGCTCGCTCGGCTGTCGGCGCTCGACGTTCGGCGACCCTTGACCACCCTGCCACCGCCGCAGGGTTGCTCTCATGGATTGAAGGCACCGGTACAATGCGGAACGTGCTTGGCCGCAAGGGCTGGCAGCGTAGCCGCGAGAACGGGATCGAGAGTGTCTACAATCCCGAGAGCGGCGTGCGCATCGCTTTCCAGAACGCTGATCGTGCAGGGGAAGAGCATTACGATCCGCTGGCGACATCGGATAAGGGGCCAGCCTCGGCACATTATGTCGCGTCCAACCAGGGCGAGTTGTTCCCCGAGATTGCGAAGGCGGAAGAGAAGCGCGCCAATGCAGCTTGCTACTACCTGTTCGTGCAGGCGATCGGCGACGACGTGAGGGTAGAGCTATCCTTCCCGCGTGCGATCGAGGAGCGTCAGTTCCTCGGTTTCCATGAGCGTATCATCATCGTCGGTCCGGGTGGCTGGGATATAGTGCAGATGCCCGATGACGAGGTAGGCCCCGACTTTGACGTTGATGTCACTCGCCGGGCCGAGTGACCGTCTAAATGTTCAATCCACAGCGCCTCGTAATTGCGAGGCAACGGCGCCGCTTGTCGGCAAAGGAGCTTGCCGGCTTGATCGGGCGGGTGCCGTTGACCATCACGCGCCTTGAGCAGGGTGAATCCGAGCCGGAACCTGAAACCGTTGAGGCGCTTGCTCGCGTTCTTGAGTTCCCGAAATCGTTCTTTTTTGCGGATGATTGCGAGCGACTGACAGAAGGCGCCAGTTTCCGGAGCCTCACTTCCATGACTGCTCGCGAGCGCGACGCGGCCTTGGCGGCCGGTTCAATCGCGTTTGGTTTTTGCGATTGGATTGGGCATCGTTTCAACCGGCCCGAGTGCCAGATACCATTGCTTGATCCAGAAACTCGGCCCGACCAGGCTGCCAGGATTGTCCGGCAGGAGTGGGCGCTAGGTGAAGCGCCGATCTCGCACATGGTGAAGATGCTGGAGGCCAAGGGAGTGCGTGTCTTCTCGCTAGCCGAGACGACACGCAGCATCGACGCTTTCTCCTGTTGGCGCGGTGATGCGCCCTATGTCTTTTTGAACCTAAACAAATCGGCCGAACGCACCCGTTTCGATGCGGCGCATGAACTGGGCCACCTTGTGCTTCATCGTCATGGGGGTGGTGTCGGTCGGACTGCCGAGGTCGAAGCCAATACGTTCGCGTCGGCGCTTCTTATGCCGGAGGCGGATGTGCTGGCTAGGGTGCCGGGAGTGACGAGCCTTCAGCAGCTGGTTCGAGCAAAGCAGCGCTGGAAGGTATCAGTGGCGGCGCTTGCCTATCGGCTTAACAAGCTGGAGCGTATCTCCGATTGGCAATATCGCGGCCTCTGCATCGAGATGCAGCAGAAGGGCTACACGAAGTCTGAACCGGAGCCGATTGAACCGGAGCAATCCGTACTTTGGCAGAAAATCTTCGCTCAATTATGGAGTGAGCGCACAACACGCGACGGCATTGCGCGCGAACTTGGACTTCCGATAGCAGAGCTAGATAACCTCGTTTTCGGTTTGACCGGGGGAGCTGCTCCTGTCGTGGAGGATAAGCAGGCGTTGAAGGGGCCGCGGCTCGTGGCCAGTACCCATTGAGCAGTTAGCGGCTGCGATGTGATCGCCGAGAGGCACACTTTCGGCGACCGACAGGAGGCGGGATGGACGAAGGCGATCACGAGCGGGATGCCGCGGCCGAGGCGTTCGAAGGCGTGCGGGGCGAGCTGGCCTTGCTCCGGCGTGCGATCGAGGGGATCGCCGCCCGTGACGATCAGCCCGAGCCGCCCGACTATAGTGAGACGCTGGCGCAGATCATGAAGCTCGCGACCGGCACGTACCAGCGCGCCGAAATACTGAGGAAGGCAGGCGAGGAGGAAGCAGTGGCGCGCCAGGTCGCCGCCCGGATCGCCGGCGCTGTCGCCGAGGACCGGCAGGCGGTGAAGACGGCGGCTGGCGAGCTGCGTGACGCGACCCGTGCTTTGCAGAGCGTTACCGTATCGGCGCGACGTGCCGAGGATCAGAAGCGGTGGGTGATGCTAGCCGCGATTGGCGGGATCGTTGTCGGCATGATTTTATGGGCGGTGTTTGCCGGCATCGTGGCACGCGTCGTGCCAACGAGTTGGCAATGGCCCGAGCGGATGGCGGCGCGCACGCTCGCTATGCCGATGTGGGAGGGCGGGCAACGCATGATGCAAACCGCCGCTCCTGATGCGTTTGCCAACATCGCGGCTGGGAACCATGTCATCATTGCTAATCGGGGTGTGCTAGAAGCGTGTCAGAAGCGAGCAGATAGGTCCACGCAATCGGTGCGATGCATGTTCACAGTAAGAAAGAGTGATACCAGTCGCGCTTTTTAGAATAGCAGGACCGCTACGGTGAAAGCCACTGGATGTGATGCACTATTTGTTCATCTAGGGTAATTGTAGGTTCTGTACCGTCACAATCTAGGAATGGAGCATGTGTAAGCCACAGTGGTCTGGCGTCTCGGTAAAAATTATCAAATACAAAGTTTAAAAAATCACCAATAGATAAAGGTCCTCGAACAGGAACTCGGCAATCTGGAGATCCAAACGTAAAGTGTGATATTGGGTGGGGATCAGCGCTTTTTTCAGCAGGCTTGCGGACACAATCAAACCTGTAAGTTCCCGTGCTCCGAAAAGCGGCGGACCCAGAGGGGAGTACGCTATACCTGAGCCAATCAGCTATTGGGACAGACTCAGGGCGTAGAGACACAAGATCATTGTCAAAAGGGCATGGGATGAACGTGTAACGGTGCGTCCTTATCTTTCCATTATCGAAAGTGCATTCAATACTAAAGATTGAGGCATCGGTAAAAACTCCAGAAAACCGACCTTGCTCAAGAAGCTCAATAAACTCTACCGGGCTTACGCCTCGCTCCGATATCATGCCGAGGCCGCTTGCCGGACTTAATGATTCAATTGCGGCAGGGCCTTTGAGAAGGTGAAACTGTGTCGCGATGAAAACATCGTTTACTAAACCTTCTTCGAGAAAGAGGTTCATACGATCACATAACCCACGCGGCCTCATGAGTTTGGGTTATAAACTTCGAGGAGGTCAAGTTGGAGGTCGCTAGGAAGTTTCTCGAAGGAGGTCTTTTTGGCTTTGCGAAGAGCCAAACGCAGATCGTCGAAGTCATCCCCAGCCAAGACCGGATCAGTATCTGGATTTGCGGAAGAGACGGCGAGTGCCGGCAATTCCTTGGCTTTAGGATAATGAAACTTAAGTAGAAATTCATCCTTTTCAATAAGCTTAATCTCTTTGGCTATTTTCTTCATCTCGTCGCCATAGCCGACAATATATGTCCAGGCCCGTGAGCGGGTTATGGCCGTAAAGAGAATATTTCTTCTCTTTTTGATTCCATAGTCACCTTCGCAAAACTGAGCATCGACGACAAACACGACTGGTGCCTCGTTGCCTTTTGCTCGGTATATATGCGTTATAGCTATCGATCCCGATCTAAAAACCTCATCACGGGATGAGGTCTGGCCCGGAATATGTCCTTGTAAGCCAACAGATCGAAGGGCATTTAGCATATGACCACTGATATTCTTGGCCTGTCGCACGTTGGGGATGACTACGAGCATATCAGTATGCTCCAGCTCATCCTCATCTATTAAGCGGCTTATCTCTTTAGCTATGTAGGCATACTGCTCATTGGCTGCCTCAAACTTCTTAACCACAAGAGTGTCTTTAGGAGATAGCATCTTCGCAAAAAAATCTGGAACGCTCTTAGGATTGCGCTCCAATGCAACGTTATGGTCGAGAGCCAATTCGCCGGCTGTAGGTGTATAACCTAAGCGCTGCCAGAGCGTAGGATCGGGGAACATCTGGACTAGTGCATCCCGCTTAATCCCAAACCCTAGTCCATGTGCGGTTACGAGGGTCCAGGGCGGATTTCGGTAGCAGCGAGGTAAAACAATGTCCTGCTGGGGTTGATCCTCTTCATTTCTGAGCTGCACTAAGGGGTGGCCGCTGGCGTCGAAGCCGAATAGCTCAGCGGGTGAGGGCATGTGCACATCGCCGAGATTCTGCAAATCATCATAGGCCCACACAATACGACGGGGCGGCTTCGTGAGCCGGTATGCCAAGCGGAAGAAGGAGGAGGGTAAATCCTGCGCCTCGTCGATCAGCATAACGTCATACGTTCCGAGATCGTTTTCGCCCATTGCGGCAAGGGCTTCTTGGCAAGCACCATCGAACGCTCGTTCGTAGCCAAACAAGCGCGCCGCAGAGCCAAAATCACGATAGCTGGAACCAACGCGTCGGGAAGCTTCTGAATATACGCCTTCACGGTCCGAGCCCCCCCACGCGTGCATGACCTTGAGGCGTTCCCAATTCGGCTCCTCGCCGATTTGCGAGAAAACAAACCTTGTTATTAGGCCTTCTAATTGCTGGTACAACGACCTTGTGTTGAACGTTATAGCAATGTCCCAGTCCGGGCGTTTAACATGTAAGTATGCGGCCTTCAGGGCCAAAACGACGGTCTTACCAGAACCGGCTAAGCCACGTATCCGTTGAGGGCCATTCACATACTCAATGGAGCCCCGCTTCTGCCACAAGTCCAGATTCGCAATCTGGCGTTCAATCAACTTAATAGCGCTGCCTTTAGAATTATCTCGCTCAACGCTATCTCGTTTCTTTACGGGCTTAAGGCTTGATATGCGCTGGATAGCTGCATTCAAATGTGAGATAACTGTGTCATCTAACCTGTCAGACTTAGCGACCTTGGGAATTTCTCCCAGGCGGCTTAGGCCAATCAGTAAGCTTTCTCCGTCCTCGACCCAAGCATCGCCTACGGGGTGAACGGAGACCGTTGTAATGTCTACTACAAGATTTCTGTTTTTTCGAAGTTCACGAAAAGAGTTAAGCTTGTTGTACAAAGCAGCATAGAGCTGCTCTTGGCGGGAAAGTACGGGATCGGGTATAGAGCCAACATTCGAAGAGGCGCCGTCATAAGAGTACAGATCGAATACCACAGCGCCGCGGTTACGAGATACAAGCACGGCATCAAAATCGATGCGCTCATCGTCAACGTTGAGGACAGGATAGCCAATATAAAGAGTACCGACAAAGCCCGCTTCCCGCGCTGCCTGTACAAACGAATTTACAACATTCTGGTCTCGATACTCACCAAATATGACATCAAGATCATTATCAATATCGGGCAGTATGGCGTCCATAGCGTCTCGATCCTCGCATCGTGCCGGGCCAGCAGCGTGCATCTCCGCAGGCCAGTTTGCAGATAGCGATAGCACGATCGCGGCATAACCATAGCAAGCAACGTCATCTGCCGGGGGATTGAGAGGTGACCTGTCAGGCCACGGTCTGGTGTCACAACCGTCCAGTTGTGACACCTTCGGCTTTGCCAATGCCGATATCGGGTTGGTGGCGTTTTATCGAAAGGCCGCCCTGGCAGCGACGTGCGCCATCGGTACGCCCGCGATCATAGCCGCGAGATGGACCGTGACCCGACCGCTTTCGAGGCGCTCGTAGAGCGTTGCGGAGTTAGGCGGTCGCTTCCTTTGCAGTGCCGGCGGTTATCCGGTTTCGGCCGAAGCCAATTGCCAGCAGCGACGCGATGACAAGCTGCGCCGCGATCCCCTCTGTTGTTGGATAGATGCCGAGGATTTCAACGCGCGGGAAGCCAGCGACCGGGTTGACTGGCAGCCAGCCTGCTTCCTGGAGGGCGGACACGCCCTTGCCGATCAGCACCACGGCCAGCAGTGCCATGAGTGCCGAACTGTAGGCGAAGAACTTGCCGATCGGCAGCGTGCGGCTGTACCGCATCATCAGCCAGGCGACGATGGCAAGGACCGCGACGGCTGATGCCGCCCCGGCCAAGACTGATCCGCCGTTCCCTTGCGTCCAGATCGCCGCATAAAACAGGATCGTTTCGAAGACCTCGCGATAGACCACGACGAACGACAGGCCGAACAGGAACCACGCCGATCGTGCGTTGAGCGCCGTGGTCAGTTTCTCGCGGATGTAGCGTTGCCATGCATCGGCGTTGCTCCTGCCGTGCATCCAGATGCCGACCCACAGCAGCATCAGCGCGGCGAACATCGAGCCGAAGCCTTCCGTCAGCTCGCGGTTCGCGCCGCTGATTTCGACGGCATAGGTCGCGACCGCCCAGGTGGCGGCGCCGGCGACCAGCGCCGCCACCCAGCCGCCATGCACATAGGGCATCACGTCGTGGCGTTCGGCCTTGCGGAGGAAGGCGAGCATGGCGACCACGATAAGCAGGGCCTCCAGCCCTTCGCGCAGCAGGATCGTGAACGCGCCGAAGAAGCTCGACGCCCCCGATGCCCGCTCCGGCGCGAGCGCGGCTTCCGCCTCGCCAAACAGTGTGTCGAGCGAGCGCGCCTGATCGCGCACCGAGGCCGGCGACGTGCCATTAGCGATGCCTGCGCGCAGCGCACCCATCGCGCCCTCGATCCGCACCATCAGCGCGCTATCGCGCGCCGACAGCATCGGCTCGACCGGCTCGAAGCCGTCGAGATAAGCGGACAGGGCGAGGTTGGTCGCGCCCTTGCGGTCGCCCTTGGCATAGGCCGTGACCGCCTCGTTAAGCCGTTCACGCGCGAGCAACAGCGTGCCGGCGTTCTGCGGCACGATCACGCCAGGGTTGTGGCGCAGGTAGGCGATCACTGCGTCAGCCTTCGCCTCGCCGATCTCACCGGCGAGCGCGGCCGGGGTCAGCCCGATCAGATTCTCCATGTCGATCCGGGCACGTAGGTTCGCGTCGGCTTTCCAGATGCGTTCCCCTTCTGCGACCTTACCCGCCGGGAACGCGAAGCTGCCGGCGTAGAGCGCCAAGTCCCATCGATCCTGCGGCGGCAGATCGACGAAGCTCTCCATGCTGGTGCCGTCGATGCCTTGCTCCAGCACCTGATAGAAGGCGAAGGTGCTGCGCTCACGGGCACGAGCCTTGTCGATGAAGGCGATCGGCGGCGGATCGAGACCGACCGATTGCGGTCCTTTGCCGTTACCGGTGACGCCGTGACAGCTCGCGCATTTCTGCTCGAAAAGCGCGCGCCCGTGTGCGAGGTCAGGTGCAACGACGGGCGCGAGCGGCACCGGGTATGCCTTGATGAGATCGGCCGCCAGCGTGCGGGCTGCCGTCCCTACCGTGTCGGCAGGGGCCTTGGCGGCGATCAGCCGTTCGAGCGCGCCGGCACGACGCAGGAGACCCTGCTTTGCGGCAGAGCCGCTCAGCCCAGTGATGCGCTCGCGCGCCGATGCCGAGAATTCCCGCATCTCGGAATATTCCGTATCGCTGACGATCCGACCGCCCTGTACCGCTTCCGGGTAATCGACCGCCACATAGTCGAGCAGTCGCCAAGCGGTCTGGGCCGGCGAGGCGGTTTGCGCGTCGGCCGTATCGGCGAGCATGATCGCCACGAGGCCGATCAGACAGCATATCGCTGCACGAGCGATCCGCATAAGCAGCCCATAAGCAGGCTCTACCCTGTTCGATCGCGATCCGGCAGCGGTGCCCGGTCCGTTCGCGGCAGCCTGATCAAGGTTCATCAATCGTCCCAGTGCACCGTCCATATACGCATAATGCGAATTGTTCGCAAAGTCCACGTGGCGCCGGGAGTAGGGCCGGGGGTTACAACCGCCCGATTGGCCACCAGCTACAGGTACACCGGAGATGCTTGATTCGTAAGTTAGGTACGCTGCCTCATTGCGTCCCCAACCTTGCCGGCAGCACCAGCAAGCTGAAAGGCCATATCGTCGCTTACCAAGCCGCTCGCGATGCGAAGCAGCTGGGGATCGTTCGCCCGTGACGCCGCGAACAGGGTCAGCACGCGTGCTTCATCGTCACTGATTGCCGGGTCACAGACCTCCGCGAACCGCATCGTGCCATAACCGTGTCGATCGAGGAGCGTCATGGCGCATAGGAAGGCGAGCAATGCGTCCGTCACCCGCCGGTCGAGATAGTCGTAGAGCGTCGCCATCGTGGGTCAGACCATGGCAGCAGGCGTGAAGGGACAGCGCTCCGCGTCGTCCGCTACGATCTTCGGGGTGCGGGGCGCGATATCGCCGCATAACCGGCGAACGCTCAACACGGCCCAGGCGAGTGCACCGGGCAGGCCGTGGGGGATGTCCGGCGTGGCGGTACCGGGTAGCATTGGCATGCGGCTGCCGAGGAGGCGGATGACAGCGCGCTCATCCCCGTTCAGGCGACGCGAGCAGCAGCATTCGGCGACGAGGCACCGGCCGAGCACGGCTTCGGTGAGCTGGAAAACGCTTGCCAGCGCGACGATCCCGGCGGGCGGCAGGCGCAGACTCTGACCGAGCGCGACGAGGCGGGATAGGCTGGTGCCCTCAGTGTCGTAATCGCGCATCCCGCAATAATGTCGGAGCAGCCGGACTACGGCGCGTTCGCCATCGGTGACAGGTGCAGTGATGCGTTCCATGAAGGCCATGGCCGGTTCCTCAGTAGAGGTTCTTCTTCGCGTCGCGTTGCAGCGCCAAATCGATCAGCTTGGCGGGTACCAGCAGTTTGAACTGGTCGCGCGCGATTTGGCCCAGCGTTGGAAACGCACCCTTGGGGAGGCGCTTTTCAGGGTTCCACAGGTCGGATCGCCGCAAGGCCTTCGAGCAGTGGAAATACACCTCGCGTGTCTCGATCACGACGACCGATCGCGGCAGCTTCCCGTCGTGGCGGAAGCATTCCATGATCTCGGGATCAGTTGTGATCGAGGCGATGCCGTTCACCCTCAGCATGTCTTCCACGCCCGGCACGAAGAACAGCAGTCCGACCGCGGGATGGTGGACAATGTTTGTCAGGGTATCGAGCCGGTTGTTGCCGGGTCTGTCCGGGAAAGCGAGATGCCGGTCGTCCAGTGCGTGGACGAAGCCGGCTTCACCGCCGCGTGGTGATACGTCAGCGAGGCCGTTAGGCTGCGACGAGCCGATGCAGAAGAAGGGCGACAGCTCGATGTACCGACGGCTGTGGCAATCGAGGTGCGGGAAGCTCTTGTCACGAACGGCCTTCGCCGGTTCCGCGTAGACGCCGCGTAGATCGTTCTTGTCGGTGAGACGATTATCGGGATCTTTCATCGCTGTGTCCCTTGTCTCTCGACGGTCAGGTTGAGCCATAGGAAGCTCACCGCCGCGCCGGCCATCATCAGTCCGGTCCACAGCACCGGTCCGAACACCCATCCTCGTGCGGCAATCGCGCCAACCAATGCAGTCGCTAGCAACGCCCAGCCGACCAGACGCCAGCGACGCGCGTCGAGGGCAGGCAGACGTCGGCCGAACCTGGGTTCGTGGTGACGATCGCTGGCGAGGCCGAACAACATGAACGCGGCCACTGCCAGCAGGGTGGTGAGGACAGTCATTCCGCCGCGACCGCTTCGGGTAAGAGGGCCTTGTTGGTTGGCGTGCGGATCGGGCGGGGCTTGCGGACGCGAGGCTTGTGACGGACGACGCGGCGCGCCGTCCAGGCAAGGCCGGTCGCCAGTACCAGCAACACCGCATCAACCGTCGCCATCGGCCAGTCCGATGCTGCGATCCATTGCTCCAAGCCTGGGCGCAGGACCAGCAGGTCACATGCGATCACCGTGATCAGCCCTATGGCGGTTGCGCCGAGCAGCGCCGCCCAGCTCTGTTTCGGTCGCAGGATCAGCGCTGCCAACGCGGCGATCCCCCAAGCGGCGAACAGCATCGTGATCTCCCGCTCCGCCCGGTCGGGGGTGGCGAGGGGCAGCAGCCGGTTGGCGAGGAAGAACGCTGCACACCCGAGCGGGAAGCCGGCGACGACCGCGATGTTCAGCCGCTCTACAATGCGGAAACCGAGTGGCGGGCGGAGTGGATCAGGCAGCTTCTCGCGCCGCTTCACCGTCCACAGCACCAGGCCGCTGGCGACCATCACCGTGCCGCCCAGCCCGCATAGAAAATAGAGCCAGCGCAGCGTCAGGTCGCCGAAACGACCGGCGTGCAGGCCGATCATCGCGCCATATGTGGTGACCGCGCCGTTCGGCGGGGGCGATCGCCAGAGCAGGCGACCGGTGACACCGTCATAGGCGACGCGCCTGCCATAGGTGGACAGGCTCGCCCGACTGGCACGGGTCATGGTGATGCGCGCCGCGGCGTCGCCTGGTTCAGCGACCTCGATGAAGCCGATCGGGCCGCCCAGCTGTCGCTCGCCGGCACGGACCAGCGGCTCCAGGTCGACCAGCGGCGCTGGGCGATCGGCGCGGACGACCTCACCGGCGGTGGGGAACAGCGCGGTGAACAGCTTCGTGCTGTCGGCATAATTGGCGATCGTGGCCCAGGGCATCAGCATCGTCGCCAGCGTGACAAGGCCGGTATAGGTGATCATCAGGTGGAACGGCAGGCCGAGGACGGCGCTGGCGTTGTGCCCGTCAAGCCACGACCGTTGGCCCTTGTCCCGGCGCAGCGTGAAGAAGTCCTTGAAGATCTTCTTGTGCGTCACGATGCCGGTCAGGATCGCGACCAGCATCATCATCGCCGCCACCCCGACCAGCCAGCGTGCCCAGATCACCGGCATGTAATGCAGGTCGAAATGGAACCGGTAGAAGAAGTCGCCGCCTCGCGTCTCGCGCGCGACAGGCATACCCGTGGCGTCGACCAGCGCGGAGGTATCCCGTCGGCGTCCGCGTCGCCGCCCCTTGGGTGCATCGGGATCGGGTTGAGGCACCCAGAACACGTACGTTCCTGGTCCCTCGACGGTTGGGACCGTGATGAACCACGTCTTCGCGTCAGGCGCCTTGCGGGCGAGAAAGCGTTGGGCGGCTTTCATCGCCAGAACAGGCTGCTCTACGCGCGGCGCTTCCGGTCGCATCCAGCGGTTCAGTGGTTCACGCCAATAGGCTGCCGTACCCGCGACGAAGATGATGAAGAGCACCCAGCCGAGCAGCAGACCCGACCAAGTGTGGAGCGTCGATTGCGATTGGCGAAAGCCCTTCTTCACAGCCGGCCTCCGTTGGAGATCGACATCCAGGTGATGCCGGCCGCGATGAGCCCCGCGAGCGAAAGCGTCCAGACGGCGCGCCATCCCGAGATGGCGGCGTAGGACCACATGACCGCACCGGCGCACAGGGCAAACGCGATCAACGTCGCCGTGATAGTGGCCGCCGTGATGGGCAAGGGCAGCAACCTTGCGAGCGCCATGGCCCACAGGCTGGCGACGGCATAGCCGAGGGGCATGGCGGCAACGAGACGAAGCGTCGCATCTACGCGCCGCCACCACGCTACTGCCAGTCGCTTGTCGACCTTCGTCTGCGCCGTCATCACGCCGTCCTCCTCCCTCAGAAGCTCACGCGGATCGTGCCCACCACCCGACGCGGCTCGCCGTAGAAGCCCCCAGGGCCGCCGAAGGCGAAGCGGACGTTCCGGTAATAGGTTCGGTCGAGCAGGTTGGTAGCGTTGACGCTGAGGATCGCTCGCTCGGTGAGCTTCAACCGCGCCAGTGCATCGACGGTAGCGTAGCTGCTCTGGCTCACCGTCCCGGGTACGAGTACCGGCGTGCCGTTGGTGTTGAAGCGACCTGACGGTACGTTGCCGCGATCGAAGATGCGCGACTGTGCCGTGACGCCGCCACCAATCGTCAGCCGGTCGCCGAACAGCCGATAGGTAGTGTAGACGCGACCGACGTGCAGCGGGAAGAACGGGTTCACCCGGACGCCGAGCCGGTCTTCCGTCCGTGCGTAGGTGTAGCTGCCGTTGAGGCTCCAGCCGGAAAGCGGCTCGCCCGCGAGCTCCAGTTCGCCGCCCCACGTCTTTACGCCGGACACCGAGATGGACGGCGTGAGATTGCCCGGCAGCGACATCGGTATGCCGTTCGGATCCGTGAGTGTGAGATTGTCCTGCTTGATGTGGAAGCCGGCGGCAGACACGGTGAAACCATCGCCGAACGGAGTCGCCTTCACGCCCGCTTCGTAGTTGGCACCGGTCGTCGGCGGCAGGATGTCATTGTTCACGTTGCGCGCGGACACCGGGCTGAAGACGCTGGCATAGCTCGCGTACAAAGAGACAGCTGGAACGACGTCGACCACGATGCCGCCGTAGGGCGCCCAGCGTTTCTCGCGTTGAACATCGGTGGGTCTGGTCGGCAGAAGGACGCCGGCGGCGTTGAAGTCGTCGCGGTCGGCGCGGTAATCGGTGTAGCGTGCCCCGGCGATGATCTTGAGCCAATCAGTCGGGTTCAACCGAACCACGCCGTAGGCGCCTAGCTGGCGCAGATCCTGAGAGAAGAGCAGAGCGTCGGTGCGGATGATCGAGGGCGATGCGAAGGTCGGCAGCCAGGGATCGATGTCGTAGTTGCCGGCCGTGGGGAAGCTTGGCGGGAGCGCTCTTGGGTCGGGATTGAAGCCCGTTCGGCCCGCTGAGAAGTCCCGCTCGAAGTAGTTGAGGCCGCCGACGACCTCGTGTTCGCGACCGAACAGCCTGACATTGCCGGCGACATACCCGTCGAGTGCGTCTTCGTTCTGATCGACTTCGCCATAGAAGCTGAACGGGTCGCCAAGGCCGGTGCCGTCGCGGCGCGGGAAGCCGCCTGGAATGTTGAAGAGACGGCTGTCGTTGTCGCTGCGGCGCCCGTTGTAGCTGACGCGAACGAGCCAGTTCTTGCCGATGTCCTGCTCCGCTGCCGCGAAGACGGTGGTCACCTCGCGAAGCCAGCGGTTGTAGGCGGCGGCACCCGTGAACGAGCGTGGGAAGTTTGTCTTCGTGCCGTCGTTGTAGAGAAGGGGGATGGTGCCCCAGCCGGCACCCTGCTGATCCGTGCGCAGGTAGTCCGCACCGACACGCAGGCGGGTGTGCGGGCTCACGTCCCATTCA
Source organism: Sphingomonas sp. GW821-FHT04B01 (assembly GCF_059420425.1). Lineage (NCBI taxonomy): Bacteria > Pseudomonadati > Pseudomonadota > Alphaproteobacteria > Sphingomonadales > Sphingomonadaceae > Sphingomonas > Sphingomonas sp. GW821-FHT04B01. The sequence goes on from NZ_JBWKTR010000015.1 coordinate 15,283, forward strand.
AGGGTGCCGTAGACCACCGGGATCTTGTCGTGCTGAAGATCGATGTAGGACCCGCGATCAGTATAGGCGGCGACCACGCGCGCCCGGACGGACCCGTCCCTGGTCACGGGTCCTCCGACGTCGGCTTCGAACCGGTAGCTCGAGAAACTGCCGCCCTGCATGTAATAGTAGCCGCGGAACTCGGACGGTGCTCGCTTGCGGATGAGGTTAACCGTCGCGGATGGATCACCGACGCCGGTGACGAGGCCAGCTGCGCCACGGATCACTTCCACCCGGTCGTACAGCGCGAGGTCACCCACCGCCGAATTCTCATAGCCGCTGACCTGGTAGATGGTCGGCACGCCGTCGAACTGGAAGTTACGAACCGCGAAACCACGGATATTGTAGTTGGTACGCGCCGCATCGGTGGAGGTGATCGTCACGCCCGGCGTTTGCGCCAGCACCTCGGTGATGGAGGTGAGGTTGAAATCCTCGATCCGCTGACGATCGACCACCGTCACTGATTGCGGTGTTTCCTTGAGCGTCAGCGGCAGCTTGGTCGATGTGGTGGGTCGCTTATCCTTCTCACCGGTGACGACGATATCCTGAGGATCATCGGCTGCCTCTTCGCCAACCGCCGGATCGGCAGGTATTGTGCGATCCGATACCGCCACGTTGGCCATCAATGGTGTGGAAAGAGTGAGCGCGAGCGTCCACAGGCTTGTACCAGCCAGCACGATGATCCCCTGTATTATTGATAGGGACTCGCATTAGCGATCAAGGCACGGGTCGTAAACTGGGGTAAATGAAAAAACCGTCATGGCGGTTGTCACGGTCGTTCGATCGCTCGCCGATTTCACTTCTCAGGGCTAGGCCGACAGCTGACGGCAGCAATCCATCCGGTGTCACAACCGTCCGGTTTCGACCAGGCAGCGCGAGCGTGCATTTCCGCCGGCTTGCAGGTGTCAGAACCGCGCGCCGAAAATATCGGCTTGCGATAGCCTGAGGTAAAAAGGTCTACCTTTCTCCCGCGTGATATCACTGTCCCGCTCATATTCCAGAGTTGCCCCGCGGCCTCATCAGGCTACCAAAACGCGATCATCAAGGAGTGAGAACGGCATGAACATCGGTGAGTTGGCGAAGGGCGTGGCTGCCACGACGGGCACGAGTGAGGCGGATGCCAAGAAGGTGGTCGCCGCAGTGTTTGATGAGATCGCGGCTGCTGCGGCGAAGGGGGACGAGGTCAGCATCCCCGGATTCGGCAAGTTCGCCGTCAAGGATCGTCCGGAGCGCGAAGGCCGCAATCCGGCGACCGGTAAGCCGATGACGATCGCGGCGTCGAAAAAGGTATCGTTCACAGCCGCCAAGGGGCTGAAGGACAAGCTTTGAGGTTAGCGCGCCGGCGGACACTTCGCCGGCGCCACCTTGCTTACCGGGAAGTGCCAGCCGAGCTATCCGGTCTGAGAGCGACGACCATCACGGGATCATCAATCACACATCGTGCGCGGCCGCGATGCGAGCGCCCGCCGGAGCTCGCCCCGAGCTGCGTCCATATCGCTGCGAAACGCCGCGGACGCATGCAGACGCGCCACAAGCACCGTGCCCGCCATGTATCCTGCTTCGACCGCGCTGAGGCTGTGAGAGCCGCAGACGTACCTGCCTTCGCCATAGATGCGGCCACGCCGCAGGATCTCGGTGGCACGGTCCGGCACCAACTCAGCCAGGATGAGGGCAGTAGACCAGCCGTTGCTGGTGTGGCCGGATGGGTAATCACCGTTCGCTGCTAGATGGTCGGTCTTCGCTTCGCAGATCGGTTGATCGGTGTCTAAATACGGGCGGCGCACGGCGAGCTGCGCTTTAGTGCGCCCAACCATGCCGGCATCGCTTATTCGGGCGAACACGCGCGCGAGAGCAGGCGCCGATCGTGCGTCGAGACGAGCACCAAGCGCGCAGGCGAAGGTGTCGAAGCGGTCGCCGGTCACGTCGCGCGTCGCCAGCGTCCAGCGTGGGGTGCCACGTAGACGACGGGTCTCGATGAACACCGCCCGGTCGGCTAGCGCCTGGGGGGAGTCTGGTGTGGGCGGCGGTAGCAAAATGCGTGTCAGATCAGGCATGTCGAGCGGCTGAAGATAGGGTGTGGGTGCGTCAGCTGCCGCAGCGCCAGTGGTTAGCACTGCCATGGCAAGAATGATCCGCATGGTCACCGTTCCATCTTCGCAAGGTCGCCGCACCCCGTGGGTACACGCACCGGATTGCACCGCAGCTGGGGTGTCACCTGGTAGCCACCGGGCAAGCGAGGATCGGGCCAGAGATAGTCGGTCGATACATATTGAGCGCCGCCTAACAGTGCTGCATTGCGGGGACCCGCATCACCCGCGCGGGCCTCGCGCGTGTTCGCGTCGGCGCGGGTTCGAACCAGATAGCCGGCCAGTACCGCGGCGCGGATGCGCGCGGCATCACGGACCGGCTCATTGAGCGTCAGATAGGCAGCGGCAGGTGACGCTTCATCCGTGTTGATGAACATCGCCCGCCCCTCGAGCGAATGTCGGCGTCCCCGGTAGCCCGCGACCTTTGCTGGCGGCTCGTCCAAGGCCAAGATGAAACGACCGCGCACGGCAGCCAATGTCGGCCAGTTATTGGCGCGCACCGCCTCGCGGAGCGTCGGAAAGCGGCCCTGCACTTCGTCAGGCGTCACGATGCGATGGCCGAGACCGGCCCGCAGTTCGGCGTCCAGCGCGTTCCATGCGGTACTGTCGAACGGTAGCGCATCGATGCCCCCGCGCGCCGCGTTGTGCTCGTCCTTGGCGTTGAACAGGATCAGGATCGGCAAATGATGCGGGTGCGCGTCCGACCAGCTGCGGATCTGACGAAGACAGTCCGCTAGCAGCAGGCAGTGGCTGGCATTGTCGATGCCGGGAATGTGCAGCACCTTGAAGCCGGGCTGGCGTAGCGCCGGATCGGTCGAGCCAAGCGCATAGTGACCGCCAGCGGGATCGTAGTTGACGTCGATCTCCAGCTGACGTGCGCCCGCGTCCAGCTGCTCGGCCAAGGGCCGATGCGCATAGTCCAGGGCTTCTGCCGCGGCCGGGTCGGCAGCACCCAAGCGCGCCATGGTCGCGGCCGGCATGGCGCGCTTGTAGCTGTTGTGGGTGCCGACCAGCGCCACGTCGTTTATCCGCAGCGGCCTGGGCTCGCCCGCAGCCACCACGCCTGCCAGCGCCAGCAACGCCGCGGCTGTCGCGATACGACCGCGCATCAGAAGCGCAGCAGCACGGAGGCGCTGACCGAGCGTCCAAAAATCGGCCGGGCGATGATGATGTTCCCCGCCGGCACGCCGGGTACTACCTGCTGCCCTCCGCCCTGGCCCAGGCCGAGCGTGTTGGACAGGTTGAAGCCCTTCACCTGGAAGCTGAGGTTGGGCGTCGCATCGAAGTCGATCGTGGCATTGTAGACCGAGTAGCTCGGCAGCCTCTGTGTATTGGCATCGTCGTTGAACTTGGCGCCCTCGTATCGCCACTCGCCCAGGATGCGCAGGTGGTCACCGAACAGGTGCAACTGCGGCCGGACGCTGGAGAAAACCTTAGGCATCGAGCTCGGCCGATTGCCGTCGAACGAGGTCGAGACCGGCCGGCCAGCGACGATCGTGTTATAAGTGTAGTTGCGGAACTTGGGATCCTGGTAAGTGAAGGTCGCGGCCACATCGAAGAAGCGGACGGGACGCAGATTGCCTTCCAGCTCGACGCCTGTCGTGCGTACATCGCCGTAGTTGATTTCCTGCACGATCAGTAGCGTTTGCGGATCGATAAAGGTGTTGGTGAACTGCACGTCGGCAAAGCCGTTGTAGAATACAGTGGCGAAAGCTCCGACCGGCCCGGACTGGAACTTCACGCCGCCTTCCGCCTGCTCGATTGACTGGCTGCGCACGCCGGTAGGCAGGACGTTGTCGCGATACTGGCCGATCTGCGGCAGACGATAGGTGTTCGTGTAGCGCGCGAACACGCCCATCTGCGGCATGAACTGCCAGTTGACGCCCACGGTATACGCCTGATCGTCGAACGGCTCGTCGAAGCGCGTCAGGATGCCATTGCCGCCCAGGACGTTGTCGTCGGCGAGCGTGTCCGGATCGCCGAGATTATAAGACCTGGCACCTTCGCTGAAGCCGTGGATCCAGATCTTTTCGTAGCGGAAGCCAGCGTCGATCCGCAGCTTTTCCGTTAAGCGCCACTCGTCGGAGATGTAGGCGGCGACGTCCTCGTAGCCTCCGAATGAATGCGCGAAGCGGGACTCGTACCGCGCGATGCCACCATCGGTAACACGGCCCACCACGGTGCCCGCGGCGTTGACGACGACCACATCGAGAAGTCGTGCGTTGTCCGCTACTTCCGTCAGGCCGACACCATCGTTGCGATCATGCGCCCAGTCAGCGACCGTGCCGTAGAGGCCGAGCTTGACGTCGTGACGACCGAAACCGGTATCGAACTGGCGGCCGAGCTCGACGAGGCCGATCGACTCCTTGATCGGGTTCTGAATGGACTGGAACGTGTTCACGCCGACATAGCCGTTGCCATTCGCGTTAGCCGGAAAGGCACTGCCGTCGTCGTTGTATACGAAGCGCACATCGGCCGCACCGCGCGCGCGGAAGGCGGTGAGTGCCGTGTTGCGGAGCGTGGTCGTCAGATAGGCCGACGGCGTGGTCAGGTTGTTGAGCCCGCGCGCATTGCGGTTGGTCTTCGAGTCTCGGTAGCGGAAGCCGCCGGACAGCGTCGTCATGTCGTCGAGCTCGATGTCGCCCTTCAGCGTGAATTGGAGGTCGCTCGACTGATTGAACAGGTTGAACTCCGGGCGGCGAATGCCGCCGGGCGTACGGATGATGACGCGGCCATCCTGGCGTCCGGTCAGCGTGTCGTAGCGCGCGTCGATCCCCGGCAACTCCTCGACGTCGCCATCAGCGGTGCGAACGAGCGGCAGACCGTCGAAGAAGAAGTTGTTGTCCTCGATGTACTTGATCCCGAACGACAGGTGGCCGCGGGCAAGGTCTTTGGAGATCAGGATGCGGCCCTGGCCGCCGTTGTTGGCGACTGGACCGGGGTCGCGTACACCCTGGTCCCAATTGTAGAAGCCGCCAACCGAGAAGCGCCAACCATCGGCGATCGGACCACCGACCCACACGTCACCGCGTGCCTGGCCATAGTCGGCGGTGGTCAGCTTCACGATCCCGGATAGCTCAGGGGTGCCCTTGCGTGGTATGAAGTTGATGAGGCCGCCGGGTGCGTTCGAGGCGAAGATCGAGGACGGGCCGCCACGCACCGCTTCGATCGACGCGTAGGTCTCGTCGATGCGGACGAACTGGTCGACGTTGATCCAGTTGATGCCGGGATCGTGCTGGATCGGCAGACCGTCCTCGTACACGGCAAGCGCCTCGTAGCCGCCACGTGGGATGCCGCGCACGCGCGTGTTGTTTGCGGTGACGCCGGCGGAGTCGTCGGCCCACACACCGGGAATGGTCTGGAGCGCGTTGGCGAGATTGGTGATCGCGCGCTCGCGGATGTCGGTGTCGCTCAGGGTGGTGATCGAGTAGCTCGCCTCAACCTTCTTCTGCGCTTCGTTGCCGAGCCGGCCAGTCACGACGATGTCGTCGAGGTGGAGGTCGTCGCCTTCAGTGGTGCGGGGTGGTGTTGCGTCTTGCTGCGCTTCGGCTTGGGTCGTCGTTTCATTCGGCTTTGGCGGTACGCTTTGCGCCCTAATTGTCGCCGGTGAAATTAGCAGGATGAAGGCTGCGGTGGTCCGCAGTCGCAGGCGTGCGCGCAAAGATATTCTCCCTGTCCCGGCCTTTGTTCAGGCTCGGTGTCACCACGCGCTGTGGCGGGAGCTTGTGACAGCGGTGAGAAGACGTCGCGTCGCAGCGATGACAGGCTGATGTCAGACGGAAGACAAGGGTACGAGAGCTACGCCTCTGCCGCGCAGAGAGGTGTCAGAACCCCGTGTCAGACCTGTGCATCCGTCACATAACGGCGGAGCACCCGGTTGATCTCGGTCTGGTATCCGCGATCGCGCGCGTGCTCCTTGAACCAAGCCACCACATCGGCATCGAGCCGCAGCGTGACTGGCTTTTTGAGCGGCCGGTAAAGGCCAGGCCGGCGAGCATGCAGCCATGCCTCTGGGGGAGCTTCGGGAATGTCGGCCGTGTCGATTTGCTCGTCAGGCAGCGCCACGAGTGCAGCGAGCTGATTCTGCATTTCTGTGCTAAGCGCCTTCTTGCTCATAGCGTTGCCTTTCCTGCCTTGTTGCCTTGCGGGCGCTAATGATGCGGGTCCGGTCCTCGTCAAAGCGATCGGGATAGCTATGGACGACGACCAGCATGACGACGGACCCGACCAAGCCCAACGCATGCCAACGCTGCTCGCCGCCTTCGACGCGATCAGGGAGAATGACGTGGAGTGGGTCATTCCAGACCTCTCTTGCCAGCTCGAACGAGACACCGTGTTTGGCGAAGTTCGAGGTAGCCTTCCCGTCATCCCACTCGAACGTCACGTCGGCCTCTGTATTGACGAAAACGTACATACACCCGCTCGACCTCAGCCGCAAGCCGTCGAAGAGCCTTCAAAAGCGGGGGCTTGGCAAATTGCTTATCAGCTACGACGCGAGACGCCGTTTATGGCGATCGGTGCCGGGGCCTACCACTTGAAGGCGTATAACGACCGGGCATCATCGAGCATGCTGATCGGCGTGGGCGTGATCCAGCCGGCGCCGTGCATCGGGTATGGTCCATAGAACAGGTCGCCAAGCGCACGCCGGTAGTGCGCGTTCATCCAGCGCCGGCGCCGGTGCTCCGGGCCGTCGTGGAGGATGTGACACCGTTGGCACAGGGCCGCCAGTCGGTGGAGAGAGCTGTCGCTGGGATCATGGTTGAGGTGCGCACAGGCCAGAACCACCGGCGTCCAAGCGCCACGCGTCAGGAGGTCTTCCGTGGGTCGCCGTACACGCCGGCCCCGCCCATTACGCCAGCATAGCCGGTTTGGATCCCACCAGCGTCCATCACCCAGATGGAAGATTCTTCGTCCGTGCGGGCGACCGCACTTCTCGCAGCATCCCTTGGCCCGCACGAAGCGGACGTGATGCGAAAGCTGCGGCCAGTCAATCGGGTACAAGAACACGTGTTCGGGGCGGATCGGCATCAGGCCTCCCCTTCCGAAGCACCAGATTGCGGAGCGCCCGGCATCATGAAGCCAGCGCCGCGGCGGTCAGCGCCCGGTAGAGCGTAGCATGGTGGCATTTGAGCAGCTTGGCCGCTTCGCGGACGGAAGTGCCCTCGCCTACCAACCGTTTCCCGAGCGCGACCTGATCGGGCGTGAGCTTGGGTGGGCGGCCGAAGCGGACTCCCCTTGCCTTCGCCGCTACCCGCCCGCTGCTGGTACGCTGGTGGATCAGCTCGCGCTCGAACTCGGCGATGCCGGCGAACACCGTGAGTACCATGCGACCTGCTGGCGATGTCGTGTCCGCCCAAGGCTCAGCCAGGGAGCGCAGGCCGGCGCCGGCCTCCTTCAGCTTCTCGGCAATGTCGAGCAGATCACGGGTGGAGCGTGCCAGCCGGTCAAGCCGCGTCACCACCACCGTATCATCGTCGCGCAGCTGCTCGATCATCTTGGCCAGCTCGGGCCGGTCACGCTTCGCGCCCGACACCTTCTCCTCGAACGTCCGCTTGCATCCGGCCTCCTTCAACGCGGCGCGTTGCAGCCGGAGGTCCTGGTCATCGGTGGACACACGGGCGTAGCCGATCAGCATGTCGCAAAACTGTATCAGAACAACGGCATTATGCAACAGACTTTTGCAACGCCAGTGCACGAGAGAACACGAGCGTCGGGAGCGCTGTCGCGAAACTTAGGACTTACGCGCCAACCGTTCTGGCACACATAGAACGGGTAAACGGCGTCGGCGGTTGTCATAGTGACCGTGTCGCAGGCGCTCTATTTAGGCGTCTGCGTTGCTATCCATTGCTGAAGCTGCGGCGTGTCGGTGATGTCCCCGGCAAACAAATGAACCGGCACCACTGGTTCGTTAAGTCCACGTGGTCGACCGCGGTAGACCTTCATCGGCATGCTGCCATTCGCCAGCCGGCTCGGCAGTTCGTAGCGGCGCACGTCCATATAGAGCGTGTCGGCGCTGGTTGTACGGCCGACGTGAACCGCGCCGAGGGCCCGCCACAGGTCGACGGCGTCTAAGCAGGCGGACCCGCACGACCCGTCAGTGACTAGAAACACCGGTCCGGCAAGTGGGCGGGGGCTAGCGGCCAGAGTACGAGGCTGCTCGCCTGCGGTGTCATCCTCATCGCCATCTTTCCACAGCGCATTACCGCGGCTGATCGCCCCGCGCATGCCAGCGATGACGGTGCGGAACCAGCGGTCGGCATCCGGGGACAGGTTGCGACCGCGTTGCTCCTCGTAGCTTTCCGTCATGCTTCTCAAGTTGGTGGCCGATGCGCGCCATTCGACGTAGACGTGACCCGCAGGCAACCGGTCCAGGGCTGGGCGTCCCCACAGTACCTCAGCAATCTGACGTGACCACTCGGAGGAGCCACCACCGTTGCCGCGCAGATCAAGGACGATCGCAGGCGCACGCGCCAAGGCGTCGCGATCGGCTTTCATGGTGGCGATCATGCCGGGCAGCGTCTTGCCGGCTACTGAATCAGGATCGGCGTTGAACGACGGAATGGCATACCAACGCGTGCCATCGGGCAGAGTGCGAGTGCCGAAGTTGTACGATGCTCGCTTGCCGGCTTCCTGCTCCTTGGCCATGAGCGTCATTATCTCGACAGGCTGCCAGTCCAGCACCACGGATTGGCGCTTGCCGTTGACCAGGAAACTACAACGCCGAGGGCGCGGGACATACGGATTGCCCTCGCTGCTGAACAGATAGGTACCGAAGCGCCGACGTTGTGCCTCCAGCTGCCATCTCCCCCATTGTGGTGCGAGGACACGTGCCGCGGTTTGCTCTGCCGTGTAGCCGTCACAACCGAGCAACTCGGCTCCTATCGGCACGGGGGCTTCCGGTACGCGGACGACAACACGCTGAGTGCCACGTCCGTCATAGTTGGTCAGGAAGCCGGGCCAGCGCAGGCCGTCGAGCGGCGTTGCGCCTGGTGCACCCAAGGAAAGATGGCCATCATCAAACGAAGCTGCGTAGCCGCGTAACGCGAAGAAGTAGTCGCCATAGCTGCGCGCTGTCCGCGCGCGCCGCAGTGCGAGGGCCAGTTGGGCGTCGTTGCGCTTGGCAAAGGCAGGATCGGCCGCGTTGACCGGGCCAGGGTGGTTCGCCGCGATGTCGTCGTGAAGTGCCTGCGCATCTTGGCGCAAGGTAGCGGCCCAATCGCGCGGGGTGCGCTCAACCGATGTTTGACCAGCAAGTTGGGTGGACGCGGATGGTGATGGTTCGCCAGCGGCAGCCGGCGCGGCCTGAAGTGCGAGGGAGAGCCACAGCATAGTGTCAGGCTGTCAGCAGTGTGGTGCCACGTCAATACACCTCCTCCTGTGACAACGCCCCTTCCCGCTTCTCCATCGCAACGTCTTCGTTTTAGGAAGAGCTATTGGGAACAGATTTTGGGAAAACGGATGTGCGGAGATCGTGGCGTTCTGCCCTGCCTCACCAATCATCCCGATCGTCGTTCCCAATCGGGAATGGCTCAACGGCTCTTATCGCCCAGACCCCACTCCGCTTGCGAGCCGATCATCTCTTTGACCTCATCGTAGGATCAATCATAGCAAGGAACTGACCGCTTGGCCGTACTCCCATGCCCTTTCGGTCTTTGAAGCAGCCCCGATGGGTTATGGCGCAGCGGCCTTTCGGCCTACCCGATCTCCGTCACGAAGTCGGCGCGGCTGCGTCGTACCTTCTTGAGGTTGACCAGCCAGTCGCCGTCGGGCTGCCGGTATCCTAGCGGCAGCAGCACGACGCTGCGCAGGTGCTTGGCGGGCAGGCCCAGTATGTCGTCCACCGCCGCCGGCTCGAACCCCTCCATTGGCGTCGAATCCACTTCTTCGAACGCGGCGGCGATCAGCGCCGCTCCCAGGCCGATATAGGCTTGTCGCGCCGCCGCCTCATGGTTGGCGGCGGTGCCGCGATCCGCGACGATGCTCAGGAGCTGTCGCCGGTAGTTCTCCCAGCCCTCGTTCCGGAAACCCCGGACCTCGTTGGTGAGATCGAACATCATGTGGATGCGCTCGGGCGTGATGTCGTCCCAGGCGGCGAACACCAGCAGGTGGGAGCAATCGGTGATCTGCGCCTGGTTCCAGGCAGCCGCTCTGATCCGCTGCCGGATCCCGGAGTCGGTGACGACGAATAGTTCGAAGGGCTGAAGCCCGCTCGACGTGGGGGCCAACCGTACCGCTTCGAGGATGTTGTCGAGCTTATCCTGCGGCACCTTGCGCGCCGGATCGTACTTCTTCGCCGCGTAGCGCCATGCCAGCCGCTCGATCACGCTTACCATTCCACTCGTCTCCACGCTCGGGCGCGAAGATCGTCGCCCTACCCTGGACCGGCATGTTGGCTTATTGCAGAGTAAGGTAAAGCCGTTCAGATGCACAAAGCCGCTGCATGGATTGCAGCAATGATTGGGGAGGGATGAGCAGGACCATGGGAGCGGGAATGGATGACGGACGCGCTGCCGAACATGCGGCCCTGCTGGCAATTGCCCGTGAAGGGTCGTTCGTGGCGGCAGGCGCGGCGCTCAGCCGTCACCCGACGATCGTCTCCAAGCGCATCGCGGCATTGGAACGGCGACTGGGCGTACGTCTGCTCGAACGAACCACGCGCCGCGTCCGACTGACCGACGCCGGCGAGCAACTCGCAGAACGGCTCCGGCACGCGACGGACGCCATATCAGAAGCGGAGCAGGAAGCATCGGCCGGAGGATCGCAGCTGCGCGGGCGGTTACGCCTCGCCTTTCCCGCCGCGATGGGCCGGCAGTGGCTTGCATCCGCCATGCCGGACTTCGCCCGCAGCTATCCCGGTCTCGACGTCGAGGTGGATTATGCCGAGCGCCACGTTGATCTGGTCGGCGAGGGCTTTGACGTGGCATTGCGCCTCGGCGCGCTCGGCGACAGCCGCCTCGTGTCCAGGCGGCTGGGCGAGCATCGCATCGTGCTCGGCGCGTCACCGGCCTACCTTGCACGCCACGGCGTTCCCGAACGCCCCGTCGATCTGACCGCCCACAGGTTGTTGCGTTACACGGGTCCGGTCATGACGCCGGAATGGCGGATGAGGCGTGACGGTGTGTGCGAGACGGTCGTGCCGTATGGGGGCTTCCGCTCCAACGACATTGCGGCGCTCGTGGAAGCGGCGCGGCAGGGGCTTGGCGTCGTCGGCTTCGGTGAGTGGGCGATGGCGCGCGACTTTGCGGCTGGGAGCCTGGTGCAGATACTGCCTGAATGGCGGTTCGAAATCGACGGCAGCATCCATCTTCTGCGCCCTTCCGGCAGCTTCATGCCAGCACGTACCGAGGCGTTTGTCCGTTGGATCGGTGCCTTGTTCGAGGGTGGAGCGCCCTGGCGACGTTTGCCCGCCGTCGAACACGCAGATCGTTGCGATGGCCTATGATGACCGGCCATCGCTGTCGACGTGGTTCTCGATCACGGCCTTAATGATTTTCAAGAAGCAATCCGCTTTCCCGTTTCACCATCCCAATGGGAAAGCCCCGGCCCTCCTACCAGAGGTTCCCAAATGAAAAAGCCTGACGCTCCCGCTGGCAAACGCTGCCTTACGGCAGCACAATAAGGACTACTGCCTGCACTCAAGCAGGCACGCTACTGCTGTCGCCCGTTTTAAGGTGCACGCGATATGTTTGAGGTTAGTGAAGACGATCTGACCGGAGAGAAGACGCGCAACCTATTGGCGCTGCATCTTGCGGGGATGCACGCCAGCTCACCTCCCGGCGGCGTGTTCGCGCTCGATTTATCGGGTCTATTGGTTTCCGAGGTCACGGTGTGGACCGCGTGGCAGGATGATCGGCTCGCCGGCGTCGGTGCCCTGAAGATGCTATCGGACGGTAACGGCGAGGTGAAGTCGATGCGGACCGATCCGGATCTTATCCGGAAGGGTGTAGGCGGTGCGATCCTCGAGACGATCATCGCCAAGGCAAAAGCGTGCGGTGCCCGCCGCCTGAGTTTGGAAACCGGAAGCGGGCCGGCGTTCGAACCGGCGCTTGCGCTATATCGTCGCCGCGGCTTCGCCAACGGCGTGGCGTTCTCCGACTACGAGCAGAGTGACTTCAATCAGTTTCTGCATCTTGCCTTATAGCAGGGGTTGCCAGGGAACGGCTTTCCCGGAACTCGATCCCAATGGGAATGCCTCGGACGTCTCACTGACGATTCCCAAATGGAAAAGCCGCTAGGCTGGCTCTCGCTCCCGACCTTGCATCAGTCCATATTAGCGGTAGGCTGTCCTCGCCGCGTGACTGGCGACGCAGATGGGCAACCATCGGGGAGCGCGGTTTTTACAGAAGGCCGCTCGCCTGGGCCGCTCCACGAAAGGAAGCGGCATGAAGATAGCAGTATTGTTGTTCGATGGCGTCACGGCTCTTGATCCGATCGGCGTGTATGATCCACTCGCGCGACTACCCGGCACAGACATTACCTTTGTAAGCGAAACAGGTAGTTTCTGCCGGACCGGCGATGGCTTCCTTTCTCTAGCGCCTGCCGCCGCCATCGCTGACATCGGCGAAACCGACATATTGCTCATACCGGGTGGCAGCACCGAGGGGTTGCGACAGTGCATGGGTAGCGAAGTCGTGCGCTCGAATGTCGTGCGGCTCGATCAAGGTACGAAGCTGACGGCCTCTGTATGTACGGGATCGCTGATTCTTGGCGCTTGCGGCTTGCTTCGTGACCGCAAGGCGACGACCAACTGGCGTGCAAAGGACTACCTCGCTCGGTTCGGGGCTGAATACACGGGCGACCGCGTAACACGGTCTGACAAGTATTGGACTTCTGCCGGCGTCACGGCAGGAATCGACCTTGGCCTTGCTCTCTGCGCCTATATCGGCGGTGACGACCTTGCGGCAGCAGTCGAGCTGGCGATGGAATATGATCCCAAACCACCCTTCGGAACTGGCAATCCGCATAGCGCCCCGATCGAACGTCAGAAGGTCGTGACGGAGGTATTGCGAGGCTAAACGTATACCGGCAGCGTCATCCGAACGCGAAATTACGCTGCCGGATTATCAATTTGGATGTTTCAGGTGGGATTTGAGAAGGCCGATCCTTTCCCAATATTCGATCCAAACGGAAACAGCGTTCGGCTTAATCGCTTAGTGGCTTAATCGCATAAAGCGATGCTGGCGCGTCCCATGCGGGACCGCGCTCTATCTCTGCTGCGCTCCGATCGAGCCGCCGATCGGCGGCTTGCCCCTGACGGGTTACGATCGCTCGCGCAAGGCGAGCGCACCCGCCCCGAGGACGCCGGCCAAGCCGGCGAAGTCGTCCGATGAGAGGGAAAGGGGAGCGCCGCCCCCCTCCCCCAGCAACGGCAATCAGCCGGGCCGTGGCTCGCTGCGCTGCGCCCGCACCACCCCGGCAGATTGCCGCTGCCCTCTCACCCCCCCCCCCCGCTGTTCGCCACGAGGCAGGGCCGATGGCCGAGGCCTTCGCCCAAAAGCGATTTGAAGGGATAGGATCATGAATCAGGACAATCGCGAGAGTTGGCTGAATCGGTGGCGACCGGCATGGCCCCGCTGTTCGAGGCGTTGGACGCTCCCCTGCCCGCGCGCGTGGCTTGAGATGGTCGGCGCGCCGCTTTGCCCGGTCGTCGATCATGGGCCGATGCGTCACGATCCACTCGACGCCGGCGATAGCAAGGCCGACGATAGCGGCTAAGCGACTAATCACCTTTACGACTAAGCGGCTAAGCGGCATAAGTCGCTTAGCCGCTTAGTGGGAGTAGCAGTCATGCAGGTATGGGCCGTGATCGCGCAGAAAGGCGGTCAATCCAAGACAACCCTTTCCACCGGCTTCGCCGTCGAGGCGGCGCGCGAGGGGGCGTCGGTCGTGATCCTCGACGCCGACGATCGGCAGGGGTCGGCACTCTACTGGTCGGAGCGCCGCGACGATGACGACGTGATGGTGAAGGATAGCAGCGTCGCTGGCCTGCCCCTCCACGTCTCGCGCGGGCGGGGCAGCGGCAAGATTGACCTCATCATCATCGACACGCCGGCGAACTCGAAGGACATCGCAATGCTCGCGGCCGAGCAGGCTGACTTCGTCATCATCCCCGTCGCGCCGCGCGGGCTGGACGTTCATTCGGTGTTGCAGACCGTAAAGCAGGTCCAGCAGGCGGGCACGCCGTTCGCGGTTATTCTAACCCAGGTGCCGCACCAGGGCGGGGAGGGGCAGGAGGCTCATGCCGGCTTCGCGGCAAAGGGCGTGACGCTGTTCGACAGCCGCCTCCATTTCCGCAAGGACTATTACAAGGCGACGCCGCTTGGACGGACAGCAGCCGAGACGGAGCCGGACAGCAAGGCGGCGGCCGAATTGCGTAGCGCCTTTGAAGAGGCTAAGCGACTAAGCGGCTATACGACTAAGCAAGTAAGCGAGGTGGCATGATGGCGAGGAAGCCTTCCGCGCTGGCCGGCATCTTCGATGACCAGCCCGAAGAACCAACGCCAGCACCCGCCGTCGAGCCTGCCCCCATACCCCAGCAGCCGGCACTCGCGCGTCGATCGCGCCGCGACGCCAGCACGCCGACGTTGGCAGCGCCGGCCAAGCGCAGCAGCCATCCCGGCAAGAAGCCGGTGCTGATCCATATCCCCGAGGACATGCACCGCGCATTGCGCCAACTCAGCGTCGAGGAGGGCGGGGAGCCGCTCACCGTCATCACCGAACGCCTGCTCCGCCAGTATCTGGTCAAGCGGGGGCACACTAGGTTCGCACCATGAGCAAGCGGCGCGATCCCAATCCCGAGTTCGACCTGTTCATCCCGGCGCTGGGCGACCTGCCGCTCCGCGACCAGCGCGAGGTCATGGAGCGGCCGTTCTTCTCGCTCCAGAAGCGCAAGCGGTTGAAGCCGATCGAGTATGTAAGCCCGGACGGCGAGGCGTGGGTGCGCGTGCAGGCGATCCCCGACTACGGCATGGCGACGATCTGGGACGCCGATATCCTGATCTGGGCGGCATCCACCCTCAACCGCATGAAGCAGCAGGGCTTGAACGACCTGCCGCGCACGCTGACGACGACGCCCTACGACCTGTTGAGGGCGATCAAGCGCAGCACGGGGGGGCGTGACTATCAGGAGCTGCAAGCCGCGCTGCTCCGGCTCCAGACCACCTCCATCACGACCTCGATCCGGGCGACGAAGCGCCGGCAGAAAGCGGGCTTCAACTGGCTGGATAGCTGGACGTTCGACACCGACGCCGACACCGAACAGCCGCGCGGCATGACGCTGACCCTCTCCGACTGGGTTTACGAGGGGATCGTCAACGAGAAGTCGCTGCTGACCATGCACCCCGACTATTTCCTCCTGTCCGGGGGGCTGGAGCGGGCGTTGTATCGCATAGCGCGCAAGCATGTCGGCTCGCAGCAGGGTGGATGGCTGTGCCGGGTCGAAGTGTTGCGCGACAAGACCGGCAGCGACGCGCAGCCCAAGGAGTTCAACCGGATGCTCCGGCGCGTGATCGAGGCCGACCAGCTTCCCGACTATGCGATGGAGCTGGCGGAGACGACCGACAGGAGTCCGGCCGTCCAGTTCAGGCGTCGCGGCGAGGCCGAGACGCTGGCGCTGGCAGAAAAGATGCGGGCTGAGGAGGAGCGGCGCGCACGCTTCGATGCCGATCGCCGGCGCACCGAGGAGGTGGATGCCCGAATGGATCGGCTCGCCGGCCGACGCTGACTATCGGGGTTTCACCCACCGCTCGTGCAACTGTCGGGGTTTCACCCACCCGTCCAGAGTCGACTGGCAGACGCCGGCGCGCCGCTTCGGATGGCAAACAGCCGCCCGATCTGTGGATAACCAATCCGGATACCCGGTTTTCGCGCAAGTCTGACTCGGGGTTTCACCCACCATCGCTTCGGGGTTTCACCCACCACACTATCGGGGTTTCACACACCGAATCACGGGGTTTCACCCACCAGGTACTCTCACAGGCCATTGAAAACACGTCGAAGAATCCGCTTTTTAGACCCCTTAACCTTCTTAACGATTCCTATTTAACAGAATCACTTAACCCTGAGCGCGTGGACCGAACGACAGAGAAGGGAAATGCGGTATTGCCCCTTTGGGGCAATACACCTTCGTTGCGTGCCGACTAACGCCGTCACAGTAGCGGCCTTACGGCCGCAAGCTTCCGGGAGAAGCCAAGCCGATCCGGCGGTGTGTGACTGTCAGCGGCGAGCGTGCTGAAAGGGTGGGGCAGGGGCCTGTCCCGAGGTCTGTCACTCGATTTTGTCGGGTGTGTGCGGTCAGGCCGGATCGTAGAGGCCGGCGAACTCGCGTTCGGCGTAGTAGCGAATTTTGCCGACAACGAGCGGGTGCTGACCCTGCCGCAGCAGCAGGAGATCGTCGGGGTTCATCCGCATGATTTCGTCCGGCGTCGCCAACCGGCGCGCGGCGACGTGGCCGCTGGCGCTTTCCGATCGGGTGCCGTCGCTGAAGATGCTCGTCGGGCCGGACGTGCCGAACGTCTCATATTCGATGGTGGTGTCGCCGATCGTGCGCGAGAGCATGTCGGCGGTGGCGAGGTCGTTGACCCCGAAGGTCTGGATCACGCCGGCGTTCGACATGAACGTGCCGGCGCGCTCGCCATAGGTCGCCTTGAGCTGGTGCATGTCCTGGAGGATGGGCCAGAGCTGCATCCCGTAGCCCGCCATCAGCCCCATCGCGCGCTCGACGGGATCAAGACGACCGAGGGCGGCAAACTCATCGAGCAGGAACAGCACCGGCTTGTCCGGCAGGGCAGGGGAGCGGGCCATGTCGGTGACGGCCTGGCTGACCAGCAGCCGCAGCCAGCGCGCATAGGTGTCGAGCCGATCGGGCGGCAGGCACAGGAACACGGTGCCCGGCCGCTCCTTCAGGTCCGCGAACCGGAAATCGGACGCCGAGGTGCTGTCCACGATGCGCGGGCTGTCGAGAAAGTGGGTGTGGCGCTGGGCGGACGACAGCACGCCCGCGGCCTCGCGATCGGATTTGCCGAGCTGGCGGTTGGCGGCGCGCACGATCAGGCCGTGCGCGCCGGTGCTGGCCTGCATGTCCGCGAGCAACGCCGCGAAGCCGGCGGGATCGCGGGTGAGCTTGTCGCGCACCGTCGCCAGCGTGGCTTGGGACACGGGTTCGTGGACGACAGTGTGCAGGATGATCCCGGCGATCAGCGCCTTTGCTTCCTCGTTCCAGTGCGCCTCGCCACCTTGCCCCGGCGCATCGTGAACCAGCGCGTCGGCGATCGTCTGTGCGTCCTCCGCGAGGTCCGGGCTGGCGGCGTCGAGCCACGCCAGGGGGTTGTAGCGGGCCGCTGGACGTCCGGAGACGCCGAACGGGTCCAGACACCACACATCGCCCTTCCTGGCCCGCGTACGGGCCGTAACGCGGGCATTCTCGCCCTTGGGGTCGATGCAGATCACCGAACGGTCGAGCAGCAGCAGGTTGGGGATGATCGTGCCGACGCCCTTGCCCGAGCGGGTGGGTGCCATCGTCAGCAGATGCGCCGGGCCGTCGTAGCGCAGCAACCTGTTGTTCCGGCCCGAGCGGCCGATGACCAGATCGCCCGAGCCTTCCAGCTTTGCCAGGTCGCGCCGATCGCCGAAGCGGGCCGAGCCCAGCAAGTTGCTGTTCCGGCCACCGCCGCGGCGGTTGAACTTCCAGATACCGAACAGCGCCAGTCCGGTCAGCAGGAACGGCACGTCGGTCGCAATTTCACCGACGCCGAAGATGCCCTTGAGCCAGCTATTGCTCGCCATCAGGACGACGAAGCCGATCAGCAGCGCCCATAGCGGACCGATCCGCAGCGGCATCAGCAGCTCGCGCCGGCCGGCGTGATCGCCAGCGCCGGATCGGCATCGGGATGGCCGAGCAGCCTGAGCAGGATCGCCGTGGCGAGGGGCGGGGGCACCCGTTCGTCGCGTAGCATGTCGAACAGCGCGTCATCCTCTGCCGACAGCGCCATGTCCTCGATGGCCAGGTTGGCGCGGGCGTCCTCGTCGTCCTCGCGCCACATCGCGTCCTCGGCCGGGCTGCCGCGCACATAGTCGAGTGCCCGGACCTCGCGCCGGAGCGTGTCGAGGTCGATCGTCATCATGCGCCGTTCCTCCCGGCGACGGGGGCAGGGGGCTTCTCCGGTAGCTTTACGCCGAGCGAGGCGGCGCACCAGCGTAGCGCCCGGTAACGGGCGTCGGACATGCCCATGGATTTGCCGCGCATCCGGCAGACCCTCGCCGGACCGGATGGGGCGGCACTGTAATAGACCAGAACTTCCCGACCGTCGCCGGCGGTCCGTGCACGATAGGCGAGCGGCGCTCCCGGCCGTGATGTGGCGGTGGGTTCGGACGGATTCCAGGAGGTCAGACCTTCCGCTTCGAGAAGCGTCTGGGCGTAATCCGGACCATCGCTGTCAGCCGGTCTCTGGATCAGTTCGGCGACGATACCCAGGCGGGTCGCGTCGGCGTCACGGAAAGTGGCGACGACATGAGGCGTGGCCGCGGCTGCCAGGATCGCGATCGTCAGCATATCCGTTCTCCTATGGGCGGCTGAGCCGCCTGTTGTTGGCCGCGACCTTGCGCCGGTAGTGTTTCAGCGTGCCTTGCGTGGCCCCGAGCGGGGTAACGCCCAGAGCGCCGGTCATAAGCCGTGTCTGTAACTCGATCGCGGCGCGGACCTTTTCGGTCACCATCAGTTCGACTTCCGCGGCTCCGGTCGATCCACCGCTGGCGATGCGTGCCATGCGGAGCGCCATTACCGTGCCGGCTTCCGCGCCCAGCATCCACATATCCATGCCGGCCTTCATCCAGGCACCGTAAGCCTTGCCGTCCATCAGTGCCTCCCCAATCCGGGTGGAACCCGACGCCGTTCGGCGACGAGCAGATGCGCCAGCATATCGGCAGCTTCCCGCTCGGTCGCGTAGATGACATCGATCCAGCGCTTCTGCTCGTCTGACCACAGGCCCCATGACCCGGAGAGGTCGGGTTCTGTGCGCTTGGCGACACGGTAGCCTGCCATGCTCATGCCGGCGTTTCCGCTTCCGCGTCGAACGTTCGCCGCCCGCGTCGCTTCCACAGTGCGAGCGTCTCGCCGGCATCGCCTTCCCGCGTACGCCCGACGAGTTCCAGCAGTGCGCCGTAGATCGTCGCGCGATCGTCGTCGGCGAGATCGACCAGCCCGGCTTTCTGAACCAGGCCGCCCAGCTCGATCAGATGGCGGGTGCGCTCGCGACGTTGCACCACCCAGCTCCGGCTATCGGTTCGTCGCCGGGTCGCTTCCGCGCGTAGCGTCGCTGCCCGGTTCAGTCGCAACCCCCGATCCATCGATCGCAGCGATACCGCGACCTTTGCGCCCGCGGCTTTGAAAGAAGGCGGCACCCTTCGCCCGCCACGCCTCCTTCGCACCGGAATCCCTGGATGCGACCGCATCGAGCAAAGCGCCGGCCAGCGTCTCGGCATCGAGAGCATCGGCACCGGTTGCAGTGACGAGGGCACCGAGCTGTTCGATCCGCTTCGCCTTGAGCTGGCGTGCCTTGTCGCCGAGTGCCTTCAGCTCCGCGTCGTAATCCCGCACCTTCCGCATCGGTCAGCCTCCTAGCGGCAGGCATCCTAACTGCTGGACCAGCAGGGGCAAGCTTAACCGATCAGGAGACGCCATCAAGTCAGTCAGGAGGAGCGAAGCGGAGGATGAGTGCGCGCTTATACGTCGTTGCCGACGTGCGCTTAGAAGTGCATGATGACGAACGCGATGGCGATCTATCATTTCTCTGCCAAGGTCATCAGCCGCCAGACCGGAGCTAGTGCGGTCGCGAGCGCCGCCTATCGCTCCGCCTCGGTGCTGCACGATGACCGCTTCAACCGTAACCACGATTTCAGCAACAAGGCAGGCGTCATCCACTCCGAGGTGCTGTTGCCGCAGGGCGCACCGGAGCGTTTAAACGACCGCACGACGCTGTGGAACGAGGTCGAGGCCGGCGAGAAACGCAAGGACGCGCAACTAGCCCGCGAGGTGGAGTTCTCAATCCCGCGCGAGATGAACGAGAAGCAGGGCGTCGCGCTCGCCCGCGATTTCGTCGCCGAGCAGTTCGTGAAGCGCGGGATGGTCGCGGACCTCAATGTGCATTGGGACAAGGCGAAGGACGGCAGTCCCAAGCCGCACGCGCACGTCATGTTGTCGATGCGTGATGTGGGACCGGACCGGTTCGGCAAGAAGAACCGCGACTGGAACGGCACGGAGCTGTTGAAGGAGTGGCGCGAGGCGTGGAGCGCGCACGTCAACGAGCGGATGGCGGAGCTGGGGCTGGAGGGCCGGATCGATCATCGCAGCTACAAGGCCCAAGGGATCGAGCTGGAGCCGCAGCACAAGATCGGGCCGATGGGGAAGCGGCATGAGCTGGAGGGCCAGCCCCACCGCAACGCCGAGGATCATGTCCGGATCGCGCGCGAGAACGGCGAGCGGATCATCGCCGATCCGCGTCACGCGCTCGA
>NZ_JBWKTR010000016.1:0-33874 GCF_059420425.1 Sphingomonas sp. GW821-FHT04B01
CGCAACGCCGAGGATCATGTCCGGATCGCGCGCGAGAACGGCGAGCGGATCATCGCCGATCCGCGTCACGCGCTCGACGGCATTACCCGGCAGCAGGCGACCTTCACCACCCGCGACCTCGCCGTGTTCGCGTTTCGGCACAGCGACGGCAAGGAGCAGTTCGACCGGGTGATGGCGGCAGTGCGCGCCAGCCCCGAGTTGGTCGCGCTGGGGCGGGACGGGCGGGACCAGGAACGGTTCACGTCGCGCGACATGATCGCGACCGAGGCGCGACTGGAGAAGGCCGGCGAAGAGCTGGCGCGGCGGGGCGATCATGGTGTGTCCGACCGGCAGCGCGCCGGCGCGTTGGAGTTGGCCGAGGGGCGGGGGCTCACGCTGTCTGACGAGCAGCGCGACGCCTTCGACCATATCACCGGGCGCGACGGGCTGGCGTCGGTCGTCGGCTATGCCGGCACCGGCAAGTCGGCGATGCTGGGCGTCGCGCGCGAGGCTTGGGAGCGCGAGGGCTATCAGGTGCGCGGTGCGGCGCTGTCGGGGATCGCGGCCGAGAACCTTGAGGGCGGATCGGGGATCGCGTCGCGCACCATCGCCAGCCTGGAGCATGGCTGGGCGCAGGGCCGCGACCAGCTCGGGCCGAAGGACGTGCTGGTGGTGGACGAGGCCGGGATGATCGGCACCCGCCAGATGGAGCGGGTGCTGTCCCATGCGCGCAACGCCGGGGCCAAGGTGGTGCTGGTGGGCGACCCTGAGCAGTTGCAGGCGATCGAGGCGGGTGCGGCGTTCCGGTCGATCACCGAGCGGCACGGCGCAGCCGAGATCACCGAGATACGCCGGCAGCGCGAGGACTGGCAGAAGGAGGCGACACGGGCCTTCGCCACCGGGCGGACGGCTGAGGCCCTGGACGCCTATGCTGCGCACGGCATGGTCCATGCTGCCGACACGCGTGAGGCAGCCCGGGCCGAGTTGGTGGACCGCTGGGACCGGGATCGTCAGGCCGAGCCGGACAAGACCCGCATCATGTTCACTCACACCAACGCCGAGGTGCGCGAGCTCAACCGGGAGGCGCGCGAGCGGGTGCGGGCGAGCGGCGAGCTGGGCGAGGACCGGACCGTCGCGGCCGATCGGGGCGAGCGCGACTTCGCGGCCGGGGACCGGATCATGTTCCTGCGGAACGAGCGGTCGCTGGGCGTGAAGAACGGCACCCTGGGCACACTGGAGCGGATCGAGGACGGGCGTATGGGCGTCCGGTTGGACGGCGGGCGCAGCGTCGCCTTCGACCTCAAGGATTACGCCGCGGTCGATCACGGCTATGCGGCCACGTTCGGCAAGTCGCAGGGCGTGTCCGTCGATCGCGGGCACGTGCTGGCGACGCCGGGCATGGACCGGCACAGCAGCTATGTCGGAATGACGCGGCATCGCGATAGCGTGCAGCTCCACTACGGCCGCGACGACTTCGCCGATCAGGGCCGGCTCGCGCGCGTGCTGTCGCGCGACCGGTCGAAGGACATGGCAGGCGACTATGCGCCGGAGCGCAGTAGCCAAGACCATGCCCGTGCCTTCGCCGATCGGCGCGAGATCCGGTTCCCGGAACTCGCGCGTCAGATGGTCGATAAGGTGCGCGACAAGGCGCGGGGCATGTTCGACGCCTTCACGCCGAAGCCCGGCGGGGAGCAAGGGGGGCCGATTAACACCGGTGCCATGTCGGCCCTCGGCGACCGAAGCCGTGAAAGGGGTACGATTAACACCGGTGGCAGATCGGCTCTGGGTAATCGGACCCCCGAAAGGGGTGCGATTAACACCGCCGCCTTGTCCTCGCGTGAGATGCAGCCCGAAGGGCAACGGCGTCCGACGCGTGAGGGAGTTGAGAAAACCTGGATAGCGGAACACGGCAGGGAACTGGCCGGTGTGCAGACACGCGCACAGCGAGCGCAAGTGCGAGCCAGCGGCATGTACCGGCGCCATGAAACGGTCAGGGATGACCACGCCCGCAAACAGCCGCTGCCGCCCAGCGGGTTGTTTGCAGCGCTACGCCGGCCGTCCCACGAAGCGGCGCAGGCGAGTTGGGAGAAGACCGCGCGCGGGTTGCAGCAGCGCTCCACGCAGCTTGCCAAACGGCTGGGCAAGCTCAAGGAGTATCTTGGCCCGGTCACCGGGCAGCGGCGTCATCGCGGCGATGAGCTGGCGCGCGCCAGGGTCGAGCGCGCGCATCCTTACCTTACCAAGCTCTACGATGCCGTCATGCGCGAACGCCGAGACGAGCGTATCCGCGTTCAGGAGCAGGAACGCGAGCGCGCCAGGCAACGCGACAAGGAGCGTGGGCGCGATGATCGGGGGCCGGGACGCTAAATGAGCTGCAAAGGTTAGTTCAAGTCACCGGATCGACCGGCTCGGCAGTGACGAACCGCGACAATCCCTTTTTGCCCTGTCGCGTCGTGATCCTGAACATGCGTCCGAGGGGCTCCAGGTCCATGGCAGGGCCGCCATTAGCGGGGCGATACTCTTTGTCGAAGAAGACGCTAAGCCTATAGCTCTCTGCCGATACGATATCAGTGAAGTAGCAGAATAGGTTGGCAGACTTGCCCCATGCCCGATCGTCAAGACGGCCGGTCCATTCGCCATCGGGAGCATCGGTCCGGTACGCGCCGAGCTGGTTGGATGGATGATCCGGCAGTCCGTGTATATTTTCACGCATCAGCAACCAACGCGTTTATGACGTAGAAATGCAGAGGTGTCACAATCGTTCTGTTGAGACAACGGCAATGTGGCGCAATCGCCGATTACATCCCGAGGCAGGCGGCGTGAGTGTTCCGAACCAATGCGAGCACAATTACGGCCGTTGTGCCATTGTAGAAATGACGTTTCGTTCACGACTAAAGCGCTTAGAACACGGCAAACGATTGGAAGCAGTTTTTGCTGGCCTCATATCGCCTGTTGTCAACAAATATTCAGCTCTTGGCAAGAAGATCAACAAACTCCGTTAGTTCCGCGTACTCATGTGCCGAGCTAACTGGGATTACACGGATCTTAAAATCCTTGAACCAACGTTCCTTTTCGACCTCGTTGACCTTTTCCTTTGTCAAAAGGGCGTAATGGGTTGGCCCCGCGTCTGGCGCAAAGGTGCTTGCTACGTAATTTAACATTAGATTGACTTCTGGGTCAGTCATAGACGCTCCCACGAAGACAACGGTATACATTGAGAACATCGTAGCAAGCATGTGTTGATACGCGGACTCTCGAAAAAGTATATTCCTGTAGTCTTGATCAGTAAGAATTATGCCATCACCACTACGGGTGGCGTCGCCATGCGCCTTTAAAATAAAGAACTCGCGACTTGACAGGCTTCGACGTACCTCGCCTGAGTCCTTATAGGTGCAGACCGTAACATCAGGGTCCTGCCCTCGATATGTCCTCTCTATGAGGGTGTCATAATTTGTTGTCAGGACGAATTGAAGGCGCGATAGTCCAAGCATGGCCTTATGAAGCCCGGTAGGAGCAGGCTTCGAATCAACAAACACCTTTCTAATGAAACCGGCGAAGTAGCTTCCTAGGTCTACCTTCAGACCAGAGGCCGCCATAAGATAGCGGCCCTGATCTATTAGTGACTCATAATCGGAAACTTTCTCACTGCTGAGGCCTACGCTTGCCTTCGTTTCCGCAAGCATATCCCTAAGGAGCTGCCCCCATTGTGGGAGGCCAGCTCCAACCGACGCTCCGGCACCCACCAGCAATCCAACGCGATCTTTCTTGTACTCCTCGATCAAAGGAGCGGGAATTTCCGCCGGATCAAATGCCATCACTTAACCTCCACACTAGTGAAGAATTTCGCGAGAGCCCGTTGGCG
The DNA here is from genome assembly GCF_059420425.1 of Sphingomonas sp. GW821-FHT04B01. NCBI lineage: Bacteria > Pseudomonadati > Pseudomonadota > Alphaproteobacteria > Sphingomonadales > Sphingomonadaceae > Sphingomonas > Sphingomonas sp. GW821-FHT04B01. The sequence goes on from NZ_JBWKTR010000016.1 coordinate 3,842, forward strand.
GGTCGCTAGACTGCTGGCTTTTGCGCCCTCTGTACGAAAGGCATACATATAGTCGTATAATGCTCTATCAGTAGCCGCAGCATCTGAGCGTCTAGGTTTAAGCAGGGTATCGGACTTAGAGGTGTATGCGCGTCGGCGCTCCTCAAAAGCATCATAGCTTGCGGTAAACTTGCTTATATCAATAGACTTGCCATTGTCATGATATTTCAGAATCAGGCCGAGCAAGTCTACAAATATCCACTTCCGCGTGATGTGATACTTTGTTCTTTGATCAACCTCAGCAAGGACGTTCAGCGCTCCACCTACCCGCGCGGACAGCGCGGTAACCTCCTCCATCGGTCTGGCGTTAAACTCCCGCTGAAATTCTTTCAGATCTGGTGCCTTTAGGTCGCGTAATACTCCTGTCGCACCGACTGCGAAGGCGAAGCTGGCAAAATCAAAATGCTTGGTCCTGTCATCCTTGATTTTAGTAAAAGTAAAGAACTCATGGGATTTTGTCATAAGTTGGATTACATTACGCATTTGCCCAAGGTCGGCGTTGCGTAGTTCCGCCGGGTTCAGAGGCATGCCCATTTGAAGACGGGCAAAAAGTACTGCAATTTCATCGTTTGTAGATTCGACAATCTCGCCAACACCGACCTTAAAGCCAAGGAAGCGATCGCGAAGGGTCTTGGCGAGTGTCGCGTAAGTGCGGTCCGCGACTGTAATCCCGTGAATAGGCGGCAGAGAGTCCCCGCTTTTAAGTGCGAAGCCTCTACCCTTGTGAGCATCAGACTTAGGGGATGCAAAATCCCAGATCGCTTGTAGGCGCTGCTGTCCGTCCACGGCCTCGTAGGCGTACAAGCCCCCAGGCGCTAACTTGCGAAGATATATCTTCGGTACGTCCATATTACGTAAGATCGAATCGATCAGGAGTACGCGACGGTTGTCCCGCCATGCCGGACCGCGTTGCCAAGCCGGAGCGAGATTGATGCTGCTTTTCTGGTCGATCAGCGTCTGTATCGTCCATAGACCCTGTTCAACCTTCATTCTCAGCCTGCCCCTTTGCCCCAATGTCCAGCATTTGTGCTACTTATGACAGATGACGCAACCTGCATCGGCTTCGTCGATCCCGTAAACGTCATCAACCGTTTCCTCGGTCGGCGCAGCGAGTGGGTTTCTTGGCCGTCGCTTCCTTAATCGAGCCAAGCGTCGTTCGTAGTCCAGCTCGATCGCCTCCACACGCCGGGGTTCGATGAGCTCCGTCAGGCTTTCACCTTGGCTCCACGTGAAGGGCGATCCACCCTCAAGCGCAGTCTTCTCGTAGGCGACGGCTTTCTGAAATTCATCAGGATGGTGCGCCGCGAGCCTTACCCATTCTATTTTCTGCTGGAAAAAGCAGAATGTGCAGCCCGATCGAGACCGCCAGCTGTAATATTCGGGTTCGCCGACGTCCGCCTGTTGTAACAGCTCGATCACTCCGGCGCGATCAATCCCAGCCTCGCGCAAGGGAAGATGCACGCGCATGTTGTCGTGGGTGGACTGATAGCCCTCCCGCGAGGGTTCGTCCGCTCGGATAGCGACGTAGGAATGAACGGTCGTGCCTGCCTCCAGCGCTGGTCTGATCCAGTGTTCCAACGGGCGCAGCTTTAGCTGCCGCGTGCACCATCTGGTCCGGGGCGAAGGCAGAAAGTTGCCATACTCATCCAGCCAGAAATCAAAATCTCGATCCGGATTAAGCCGCTTGATCGGTTTCCCGAGGAAGCCCTCGAGCCGATCCAAGAAGGTGTAAACCTCTGGCAGCTCCTTGCCCGTGTCAGTGAAGAAATACTCGATGGGAAGGTCTGACCGGTGCTGGCGCATGTAGACCGCCAGGGCCGCGCTATCCCGGCCACCCGAAATTCCGAGGATGTGGCGTTCTTGCTTCATGCCGCCGCCTCCATGTCTTGATCGGCCGCGAGCGCGGCGACGGCTCGCGCAAGTGCCGCCATTTGGATGCGGTCCAAGCCATCACTCTTGCGCAGTGTCTTGAGAACCATCTCAGCCAGCATCGCAGCGTCGGCCTTTTCCGACTCGGTAAGGACGAATGACCTTAAGAGTGGCGGCGTGCGAGGGTCCACGCCGATGACCAAAGCGAGCGCCTCGGTATTTGAACGACGATCCCTAACCACTGCCAAGGCCTCGAGCTCGCGAAACTGGCGACCGAACCGTGCCATCTCGAGCAGCGCCTGCTCGCGATCGCGGTCAGACCATCCATGAGCCGGCTTGTGGAGCAGCACGCTTGCAACCCCTTCGATGTCGCCCTCTCCGCGCTCGAACGCTGCAGCGCGCATGGCGAACCCCTCGAAGGCATAGTCGTTGGTAAGGTCCTTGATCGACGCTGCGCGCTCCTGCGCGCCCAGGAAGGTACTCGGGTCCACAGCCAGGGCTTTGGCGAGTGCCGCTTGGAGATGTGCGAGAAGCTTTGGGTATACTGCGGTCGCTTCGTCGAGCGCGTCGGTAACAACCTGCGCCGTAAGGCGATCACCCAACGCGGCCGGCAATGCCTCAAACAGCAAAGCCTCCGGATCTCGGGCTTTGAGCACGATGCTTCGGACTTTCTTCGCATCCGGCGACAAGGTGTCCGTTCGCTGAGCATAGGCGGTCAGGCCCTTGAACCGCTGGAACAACGCCTGCGCCACAGGCAGAGACGAACTCTCTCCCTCAAGACCGAAATGACGCGCTAGATCGCTGAGGAACGCGGCTTCCTTTGTGGAGCGATCGACACGCCTAACCCGTATATCCGCTGGCTTCTGAAGGAGCTTGTCGACGAACACGTCATCGATCTCGGTTTGAAAAACCCCATCGAGATAGACCGCCAGATGGTCGCGATTGGCAAGCAAGATGGCCAACGCGAGCACCGGCATGATCCCAGCCTTCATACCGAAAGGTGGGCGAGCCCAAGTCGCGTAAGCGTCTGCGAGCGAGGTCTCGGTCGCGTCGGCCAGGACGGACCAAGCGGGTTTTAGCGTTGGCCCATCGCCGGCATTTTGAGGCTCTCTGAAATCGTAACGACCATCACCATCAGGGCCGTGGATGCCGAAAGGTTTGAGGACGGTAAGATACAGGCCCATCTCGGCGGGAAAGCCCTCAAAACCGAGGTCCGGCTCGTTCGGGCTGCGCACCATAGCGTGCCCAAGCTCGCGAACCGCCGCCATTGCGCTTGAGGACGGTCGATCGCGTTGGAGCAATTCGCTTTTCAGTACCGGCGCCAAGTCGAAGGCCGTGTCCGATAGGGCCGTGGCGACAATCGAGATAGGTTCGCGCAGCGACTTCGGAGGCGAGGACGCGAGCCACCACCGCGCGCGGTTGAGCGCTGATTCCAATTCGCGGTGCAGTACGTCGACACTCCCGGATCGGCGCGCCGCGATCTCGCGGCGAGCGATCCGGTCGCCTTCGAGCTGGGGATGATCACGGAAGACCCGTTCCACCGCGAAAAGGTCGGAAGCACTTGTCCGGAGAGCATGGCTGTTGGCCGCGCCAGCGATGGCGGCAACAATGCCGGCCTTGTGGAGATGCTTCGCGATCGCCTTGCAGCGGCTATCTACAGCAGCAGCATCTAAATCGCCGTCGCTCAGTGCAAGAACAAGCATCCCACTCCCGCGGCTGCGCCGCGCCATAAGGCGGGCGGCAAGGTCGGCCGGCGCGTCGTCGCGCGTCAGGAGCTGAACAACGACCTCGAACGTCCGGAGGGCGCCGGTCCTAAAATAGTGGCGCTTCGCCGTCGCGAAACCGAGGCCAACACGCTGAGGGATGGAGGCGAGTTGTTCAAAATCTAGCGAGCTCGTTGCCCGCGCGATCGCGTCTTCGAGGTCGAAGTCGCTCCCCGCAAACAACGCATATCCGCCGAGGCGCGGCTGTCGAATGAGCACTGCCCAATCGACAAGATCGGCGATCGCTGCGGCGCGATCAGCCGCCGCAATATCGGGCACCGCGGCACTGAAGATGTCGTCTGCAAGCGCGAGGCCCGAACCGTTGCGGAAGAACTCAATGACTGCCGCTGCCTTGGTCAGACGGACATGGAGCGCCCCACCTTTGGCTGCCGCTCGTTCGATGGCCTCGAACGCAAGGCTGAATCGACTTCCGTCGCTTCCATGCGAGAGGGCCATTCCGAAGTTCGAAGCGAGATAGTCCCACAGACTATCAGGGCCGTATGTTGACACGCCGTCGCTCGTCGAGCGAAGAAAATCTTGGAATCCGTGTGGCTCGGCGGAGCTGAGGAAGCCGAAGACGCTTCGTTCATTTTGGGCGAAGCGCTGGCGAGACACCGGACCGAGTAGGAGCGACGTCACCGGGTTGAGCGGCCACGTCGCAGCCAAGGCAGCAGACAGAATGCCTTCGTCGGTCGGCTTCCTGCGTCCGATTGCCTCAGCCACAAGCCGTGCTTGCTCACTGGCCGATCCCGGTGGCGTAGCACCGGTGATCGCACTGCCCAACAAAGTGACGGTTTCGTCTGCACCCGCGAGGAACGGGATGTCCTGGTATCTGCCTTGGACCTTGGCCCACTCCTGGCGAGCATCTCGCGTAGCGCGGGCGACATACTGATCGAAAGCCTGGTGAAGGATGCCCACCACCACCAACCGCCCCTCCGAACGGGCGCTCCGCTCGGCCAGATCCTGTAGAAGATGAATGTCACCGCCGGCCGACGCTTCATGTTCGAGGAGCTTGCCCAGCTCGTCGAGAACTAGGAAGACCCCGCTCCGCTTGGCGGAAGCGGCTTGTATCAGGGCGTCGATAAGAGCGTCATCGGTCGCGATCGCGCGGCTGTAGGCAGCCTTGCTCCAATCCAGGGTAGCAGCGGCCGCATCGGCGATCGACTGGCGAAGCCCCATGCGGCTACCTGTGACGGCGACAATGGCCCAAGGCCCGTTTGTTTCTGGGAAAGCGCGGGCATAAACCGCTGTCAGTTCGGCGCCTGCGATCTCCTTGGCGATCGCCCGGTTGTCTGGGTGTCCGGCAACCAGGTTGGCGACGAGAAGCGCAGCGCTCGACTTGCCGCCCCCGTAGGGACCGGTCCAAGTGAACGCCCCTTGGCGGCTCTCGATTTGGCTGTCCGCAAGCGTCGTAAGCGCCTTATTGACGCTCGCCTGCATGACGTAGCCGACCAGAGGCGGCGTGCCTTGCAGATCCGCGTCCAAGCGCGCGGATCGCGCGAACCGCCGGTTGATCTCCACCGTTTCGGACAGAAGCTTCATGCGGCGACCCGATCGTGCAGAACATGCCCGTAAGCATTCGAAATGAGCTTCATGGGGTCGACGTCACCCAGCCTTTGAACTTGCCGAAGGCCTGCCGTGTCGGTCCAGCGCCACGCGCCCGCGGTGACGGCCTCGATCCCCATCAGCCGGGTGATGACGGTATCCTCGTCCAGCTTGAATACCCTGCCTGGCGACCCAGGTGCATAACAAACCTGCTCGGCGGTGATCGCGCTCGACCCGCCCCTGCCTTCCCAGAAATCGGCAAGAGCATAGGCAAAAATGCCGTTGGGCAATGTGGGCTTCGGACCACGGACGAACTCGTGCCAGCCTCCGACTCTCGCCTCGCGGATCAGCCCCAGCTCTGCGAGCAAAGGCTCGGCAGCGTCGTCACCGGCCATCGCATCGCGACGGACGTAGCTGCGCAGGAATACCTCAATATCCCTCTTGAGGGTATTCTGCGTTGCCCGCCACCCCCTCGCTCGAACGAGCGCCATCAACTCATCGATAAGGTTTCCCGTATCGAACTCGATGGCCGACAACACGTTGAAAGCGAAATATGCAGTCGTCGTCCATTCTGGACTGCTGGCAACGCCCCAATGAGCAAGCCACACGGTCGCAGCGTGTTCAAGATAGGGATCAAATCCATCATCGGCTAAAATCGCGTGGCCGAGTGCCGTCGGCTTGATTACCCGGTCCTGCTCCTCAAGGAAGGCGGTGGCGAGCCCCCAGTATCGCATGGAAACAGCCATGTTGCGGCCGACGCCGAACCGTGCAATAGCCGACTGTTCCTGGAATGTTCCGGATGAAGCGCCCTCGCGTACGGCGTCATACGCCTTCTTGAGCCAAAGGAGACGTAGCGGAAAAGTCTCATGGCCTGCAAATTGGCCGCGGACGTCTGAATCGGAAAGCGCATGCCTCATGCCACCCGATTACAGCCTACTGGCGGGATCGTCCAGTAGCGGTGGCTGCCTTTGCACCGCTTCAACAAAGGCTGACGCAACTTCATGTACTTCAGCAACGTTGTTATAACGACCAAAATATAGCCGAACGACTGACTGGGCCTGTGCCGGTGTAAGACCCATTGCTAACAGGACGTGAGAGGGAAGGAGTTGACCAGATGTGCATGCAGAACCCGTCGAAATGCTTGCAACGGGTGATAACGACGCGACAATACTGTCCGCGGAAGCGCCATTCACCGCAATGCTTAATGATCCTGGGAGCACGGAAGCATTTCCCGTGGTGATCGCGTAGCTCAGTCCTCTGTTGCTGAGATCGTTGCAGAAGGCCGCGGCGAGTGCGCGGCCGTGCTCCATGTCCTCGCGCAGTCGGCGATCGCCGAGCTGAGCTGCCGCTCCAAACGCGGCAAGAAGGTAGGTAGGTTCCGTACCTGGGCGCATGGAGCCCTCCTGCTTCCCTCCGTAGGATAAGGGCTCTGGCTTCGGCGCTCCAGACGCAACGTAGAGCGCCCCGACCCCCATTGGACCATACATTTTGTGTGCCGAGATCGACAGGTAATCGACCTCAAGCTCGTCCACATCGATGGGGATCTTGCCCGCTGCCTGAGCCGCATCACAGTGAAGCAGTGCTCCCTCACGATGGGTAATCGCCGCGATATAGCTGACCGGCTGGAGGGCGCCGGTCTCATTGTTTGCCAACATGACTGACACGAGCAGCGTGGCTGAATCAATTAGGCTTTCGATCGCACCCACATCGATAACACCCTCTCCAGTTACGGGAGCCAGGATCACCTCGAACCCGAAAGCCCGGAGGCTCTCAGCCGCTTCCAGAACCGCCTTATGCTCGATCGCGGAGACGATGATCTTTCGGCGTGGACTACCCGATCGTATGGCCCACATTGCGATACCGCGGATGGCCAGATTGTCTGCCTCCGTCGCTCCCGACGTAAACACGATTTCGTTTGCGTCTGCACCGATCAGCGACGCGACGTCCTGTCGCGCTTGATCGAGCGTCGCGCTTGCTCTCGCACCTGCACGATGAGGCGAGCCAGCGTTTCCGGGGTGCGACGATGCAAGCATCATCGCATCCCGGGCTTCAGGAGCCAACGGTGAGGTTGCAAAACCATCGAGGTAGATCGGCTCCCGCACGCGCCGCCTTACTGGTTCTCGTTGAAATCTAATCCGGTCTCTTCGGGCGCTTCCCAGGTCTCGGTCTCATCCTCGACTACTGGCGCTTCGTCAGCATCCTCAGGCGCCGGCACTTCTAGCAGCGCCTTTTTGGTCGGTACGTCCTGCGCCAGCCAACCGACGTTCCTGAGGAATTTCTTGAAGGCCTCATATGCTGCCGTCGTGATCTCGTTCCGGTCGGTCTGGGTCAGGCTCTCCTCGCGCTTGAGGTTCCGGTTGAGGAAGTCCTTTTGGTATTCCTGTTCGAGGGAGGTGAAGATCTGGCGGCGGCTCTTGTCGCGCTCCGCTGCGAGCGGCGCTTCGAGCTCCGTTCCAGATGCGCGCCAGATTTCGAGCAGGAGGTACTTGTACTTCGGCCACTGCGCGGGCTGCATCTCACCGCGGTAAACGACACGCCGGAACGTCGAGTTGGACGGTGTGATCTTCCACTCCCGGATCTCGCCATCGAGCGTGTCCTGAAAAACCTCAACCAAGCGCTTGAAGTCGCGCGAGCTGGTCGGCGAGAAGAAGCCGTTGATGTCCTGAATGAACTGCGCGAACGCAGCTTCCGTTTCCAGAGCATCTAAGCCTTGCTTGGATCGATCGAGATTAGCGCGCTCCAGCTCGCCAAAAAAACCGGCGATCAGGGCCGTTTGAAAGGCGACCGTCGTGAGGACGTTATCATATAGCTTGTTCACGAAGTCGATCACACGAGGATGAGTACTGCCATCCTCCGACCGCAGCGCGCGCTTGTCTGAGACTTTCGCCAGGAATCGCTCAGCACGCTCATGCTTCAACTTGCCGATAAACTCATCGACCAGCTTTTGCGTAGCGATCAGGCGATCGAGTATTTCCTGAAGCTTCGGTGCCTCCGTGCCAAACTCCTTCGACCGGATCTTCTCCGCGAGATTTTCGGTATGCGCGGTGAACGTGCGGCCGATCCCCTGCCCTTCAAACAGAATTGGGCGCAGCTTCGTATTGGCCTGAGCTCGGAGCTGCTCGCCAAGCCAGAACACGGCGCTGGAGTGTGCCTGATATGGAGCGAACTGCTGGAAGGCGGCGACAACGTAATTCCCGAAGCGCTCATGGAATTCCTTCGTCAGAATGTCTCCTGCGGCGGCAGTGTAGAACTGCCGTGACGTCGCGTCGGCGAGGTCCGCGCCCAGAAGGTTGCGCCCGTTGAGCCGGCGAAACGCGCCGAAGTTCTCGAGGTCCGTGCGAAGGTAATAAAGGCCGGCGCGCGGCTTCGCGCCGTTCACGTCCTCGAGCTTGTTCAGGACAAGATGTTCGATGATGTAATAGATATGGTTCACGCCGGAGATCGCGATCGGACTCTCGATCTTCACGCGGTCGTGCGCCTGATCGAGTTCGATATTGCTGATCTCTAGCGTTGAGCCTGCATGAAGATCGCCCTTCTTGATCGTGGAAAGGGTGTCACGAAGGAAGAGAGCAATTAGGTCGTTGTCGTCCAGCAAGCGATTGCGAGAGGCGGAAACCTGACGTGCGGTCTTGTTCAGGGTTAGGAAGATCGACCGCGCAGCCATCTTTACGTTGTATTCGCCCTCGAACGTCTCATCGAGTTGCGGGAATGTGCAAAACATCACGGGAAGGCTGATGTTCTTCAGTTCAAACTTTTTGATGTAATTCGGAGTCCATTCCTCATAATAGTCTTTGTACGGCGCCTTCATAGCGTCGTTCCAGTCCTGCTTGAGGTTACGGTAGACCGCGAGAAGAGCCATGGCGCGGTGCTGACCATCCACGATAACAAGTCTGGATTTGTTGGTGTTAAGCCGTAGGCGAACCAAATCATGCTCGTACAGCTTGCCGTTTTGAAGCGGCTGCACGAACTCGAAAACCTCCTGACCCTTCAGGCCGGAGCGGGTGATCTGCGCGTCATGCCCTTCGGGGGTCGTTTCCACATCCGTCGTGACCTTCGGATACAGGTCTGCTGGCTTGTTCTCATAGGCCTTGACCGGAAGGACGACGACAATGATTGGAGGGAAGAGCTTCACCAGATCACGCGATTTATGATCTAGCAGGTACGGGACGAGGTCTGACGAAACGCGCGCGTCATCAATGTCGCGCTGCATAATCTCGTCAAACTCGAGATCGACGGTTGGGAAGATTTCTCGCACCGGCGCGAGGTGCTTGAGCACCTCCTCATTTGCGCCATTCTCGAAGTCCAAGCCGACGTGGGTCAGGAAGTACTTAACCTCGACCGACTTCTGGGTTTCCCCACCCGCCCCGACACTGAAGCTGCCAACAGAGCCCTCAAGCGTGAGATTCAAAGCAGACGTGACGCTAAGTCCGAGGGCCATTTTAATTTCTTCCTAGGATTGGGTAATATATCCGATTGAGAATATTCTCGATATCGACGGCCGTCTTGTCGTCGGCTGTCGTCGTGCATGTGAAGACGATCAGGCGATCTGGTGGAATGCGGCGCTTTGCGACCTGCCAGGCGAATCCGGCGTCACTGTTGCGGACCGGCTCCTCGCCTTGCTTATGCAGCCGACGATACTTTTCTATCAGCGCCTTGTGGGTGGCTAGTCGGGTGCGCAGCTCGGCCGCCATCCCCATATAGAGCGGGCTAGCAAACATTGGCGCCGACATATCGAGGACGTTGCGGATCGTGCGCAGGCGATCGGGATCGTCCACGATGCGTTGGACGAGGCCGCCGGAAACCCGAAAAGTATGTTCCAGCGTGCCCGTGTAGGTCGGCTTTAGAGGCCCCTCTATCAGCGCCTGATACGGATCTTCACGGAAATGCTTGAAAACCCGGTTGTCCAAGGTCTTTCGGACGAGTTCCTCAGCTCCCGGACGGTCGGCGTCGCGACAGGCTTTGAGTTGGGTGATCGTCTGTTCGAGATCGTAGTCTGTGATCTCAGGACTATAATACCAAGCGTACACGCCCGGCAGTGCTGGCGCGTTCACGATGTCGGCCCAAAGATGCTTTTGTATAGCGCCGGTCATTGAGCGGTTTGCCTCCACTCCGATGACGTGCGCTCCTGTTTCCACAGCAACACCAATAGTCTTCCCCCCTGCCTTTCTCGCCCTTGGCTTCAGCGAGGGCGAAGTCCGCAGGAGTGATCGCCGAGGACCATAGCGGCGCTGATCGGCTGGGCCAAGGCAAGCCGTGCGGGGCTCCAGCGTCATTGCTCTTCCGCGCTTATCGTTTCCTGTACCGCAGCAGGGAGGTGTCTATAGAGAGTTGCAACCGAGACGCCGATGGTAGGCGCAATCTCCCGCGCCGACATCCCGGATGCCAGCAACTTGCGCGCTGCCTCGACGCGGCGCGGCGTCATCACCGTTTTCCGACCGCCTACCCTGCCCCCGCGTCGCGCGACGATCAGGGCAGCCGTAGTCCGCTCCCGGATGAGATCCCGCTCCATCTCGGCCATGGCGGCCATGATATGGAACACCAGCTTGCCGGCTGTCCCGCCAGTGTCGATGCCGTCGGTCAGCGACTTGAGGCCAACACCGCGCTTTGCCAGGTCTACCGAGAGATCAACCAGCCCCTTCATCGTCCGGCCGAGCCGGTCGAGTTTCCACACGACTATAATGTCACCGCTGCGTGCATGAGAGAGGGCATCGGCCAAACCGGCTCGATCGGCCTTCGCCCCACTCGCCTTGTCCGAGAAAGTGCGCTCGCATCCCGCAGCGACGAGCGCTTCCAGTTGCGGAGTCAGATCCTGCTCCGGGGTCGAGACCCGCGCATAACCGATCAGCATCAAGCGCTCTCAAAACTCATCTCGATCGCGTAGCATGAGCCACCTCTTTCGCGAAAGCGTTTTGAGACGCTATAAGCGCTGCTAAGTGTCTCACATGGATGCGCTTCAAAAAGGATCGTTTGTGAGAGCGCCAGCTTGATAGTTAAGGGAGCCTTACCGCCCTTTCGCTCTGGCAAGCTGAAGTCTTAGTTGGTCGCTATAACCGCTGCCGACAGCTTATATGCCTCTTTAGATTTTGCCCACGACTGACCCGTCCAGCTAAGCCCGCTCGTCTGCAAACCGCAGTGTTCCATCTGTCGCAATCAGCACCTTCTCCTGAAGAGCCAAAGTCTCCCCATGCCGTTTCATGGACTTTATAGAGATAAGCTTTTCTATAGACTCTCTGACTTCATTTCTATTCTCACATTTTGGCAGATTATACTCGTCTTTTAATGAAAGGTGAGCTTCTACCAATGTACCCTGATCAATCTTACTATCGACGGCAAGCTGCCATGCTTTCGCAAGAACGCACGCATCAGTGTAACTGATGCTTGCACTTAGCGCCGTTATTCCGGAGAAGCTCAGTCCAACGAGAATAGCAAGTGGCGCGAATGGATTACTTGTGTATATCATGCTAGAAGGAGCAAGGCCTGCGAGAAGTGCAAAATTGATTGTTCGTCGTATTTCGCTATCAACGTTTCTAGGTTTAAAAGACGAGGCCGCGCGCCATGACGGTCGCATTACAATAAGCTCGGCGACCGCTTCAGTATGGATGGTTCTAGAACCAGCCTGACGTGCGACCCGATGCCTCGGCACCATCGGTAAGACTTTTCGCAGAAGGTTGATGTCGAGATCGCTGCACGCCGCGTCTACAGCATCACCGTTTACGTCAGCGGCCACTTTACGCCGGACATGCTCAATAGTTTTGTTGGCATCGAATCGGGCCATGTTTCCCACCTACACGTCTTTAAGCCAACCACTTTTAGGACGTGCTGGTTAAGCGCGCGTTCTACTCATCGTATGGCTCCCCGGTGTCGAACGTAAAGCCGCACCGTCTGCATCCAGTCCAGTAGCTCCAGCCGCCATACTGCGACGGGCGAGGCACAAGGTCGGTCCCGGCGTTCACGCTATCGCAGCGAGGGCACCTCCAGTCTGCATCAGGCCACATAGGATGCGGCGGATGTGGCCGGAAAGCCTCCTCCTCCTTTCCCGCTCGGTCCAGCGCGGCTTCATCAAGATCAGCACCGATGCCCAATCCCGCATCCCGCATGGACTTAAGCGCTTTCGCCAATGTCTCGTGCAGCTCGATGTTGCGCACGCCCGCCTTAGTCAGCTCCTCGTGCAATGCGGAGTTCAATAGCTTGTGCCCGCCAACCGCGTGAAAATAGTCACTATCGCGTGTCACGATCCAAGCGCGCTCGCTTCCGGCTGCCGCATCTACGAACTGCTGCCAGGTTACCTGATCTCCAAGTGGATCAGACCGTTTGCCTGGTGGATTGCCCCGTTCCCGCCGTTCTCGCGCTTTACAAAGCTGGTCGTTGTTGGCCTCAACGGCTTGTGCGAAAAGCGGAGCCAGCATCACGGAGGTGAGGTCTTCATTGCGGCTAATGGCACCGGCAATTTCCTCGCAGGCTACGTCCCATGCCTTCTTGCCCTCCTTTAGAGCCGTGTCGAGCGTGAGGAGATTGGCACTGGCCTCTGCATGAGATCGAACCTTGGTGAGGTGGTCAGGCAAATCGGGCGGTAACTCGTGGCTGAACTTACCCCGGCTCTCGAGAAACACGCCCAGTTTCCGACGTTGAACCTCGTCGACGATCTGCTGCGTCACGAGCACGTGATCGCGCAGTTCGACGAGAGGAAGAAGGAGATTGGACGGCACCCGCCCAGATCGGCAGCTCCAAAAGCCGAGCAGGACGTTAGCGTCGATCAGAACCGTAGGCATGGCGTCTCATAGCGTGATTGAAGGTCGTTGCCACCGACGGATCATTCTCCGTCCCCAGCTAGGAAAATGAAGTCTGCTCCACGTGACCGAAGGAAGTGAGGTGGTGGCTGCTAATGCCGGCATCCCGATACCGCTCGTTTGTGATACACGGTATTTCGCACCCGACCTTTGCGACAACCGCCTACGAGGATCTGCGGCTGTTCTATCGGCAGACGCAAAACTCAGGACTTTAGCAACAGCGCTGGCTTCCCATAACTCCGTTGCCGTGCGCCCATTTCGGGAAAGCGCAATCGGGAACGAGTTTTGGGAATTATCGCCACCCGAGAAGGCGAGCGCCCTCCCCTCATCCTGGCTGTGCTTGTCATCCTTCCTTTACGGGAACGCCGATCAGGCTCTGGTTAGCTCAGTTTTGCGCGTGATAGTCCAATGCTCCAGTCGTTTGTAGACGATCACCTTGTCGCCGATCAGATCTCCATGCCGGCGACAGAAGAGGTCGAGCTGATCGCGATCGCCGACCAGTTCGACACAGATCGTCAGATGCGGATCGGCAATTTCCGAGCCGTTCTCCCGGATCGGTTCGTGATTGCTGAAGCCGTAATGGGTATTTTGCGCGACGGCGTTGATGATGCCGTCCGCCTTCGCGGTGCGAATCAGCTCGCGATAGAGCGGCTTTGCCCCCCAGAAGCGACGCGGGCCGATCTTGTCGGACGGTTTCAGATAGATGCGCAGCATCCCGACTTCGCGGTGATGGACGGTGAAACGATTGGGCATGACGGGCTTTCGACAGGAAACAGGATCAGGCGCGCGTGCGCCAGCGAGAAGCGCGGTGCGTGCGGGCATCGCGCAGGGTCGCGTCGGGTGTGAGGTGTGCGGCAGGTACCTTTGGCACAGCGACGCGCTGCGACAGGTAGATGCCGTTGTGGCCTGAGCAGAGGTAGGCGACGAAGCACGCGACTGCGATCGGCACCGTATAGGCCGCGCCGAACAACTCGATCCCCATGAACGTGCAAGCCAGCGGTGTGTTGGCCGCGCCCGCGAACAGCGCGACGAAGCCGATCGCTGCGAATAGCCCCGACGGTACTCCGAACATCGGCGCGAGCGCATTGCCGAGCGCCGCGCCGATAAAGAACAGCGGCGTGACCTCGCCCCCCTTGAAGCCCGCGCTCAGGGTCACGACGGTAAAGAGCAGCTTCAGCGCCCAGCTCCACGAGTGCGTATCGGGACCAAAGAAGCTGGCGATGGTCAGGCTGTCCGGTGTCGCGGCGAGCGTACCCAGGCCAAGATAGTCGCGGGTTCCGAGCAGCCAGACCAGCGCAATCACGGCCAGCCCGCCGATAACGGGTCGTAGTGGGCCATAGGGGATCACGCGCTTCAACCATCCGCCCAGCGCGTGATTGGCCTCGGCAAAGGTCAGCCCGGTCAGACCGAAGGCAATGCCGGCGACACCGGCCTTGGCGACGAGCAGCGCGTCGACCGGCACCAGCGCATCGACATGGTAGACGCCGTGATGAATGCCCCAGGCAAGACAGGTCCAGTCACCGACCAGCGCCGCGACCAGGCATGGCACCAGCGCGCGATACTCGACCCGACCGATCGCCAGCACCTCCAGTGCAAAGACCGCGCCCGCAATCGGCGTCCCGAAGACCGCGCCGAACCCAGCCGCGATCCCGGTCATAAGGAGGGTGCGTGTCGCTTCCGCATCCAATCTGAGCGCGCGTCCAAACCCGCTGGCAAGACTGCCGCCCAACTGCACGGCGGTGCCTTCACGTCCCGCCGATCCCCCGAACAGATGTGTCACGACCGTGCCGAAGAAGATGAGCGGAGCCATGCGCAGCGGCACGCCGCCCCCCGGTTCGTGGATTTGCTCGACGATGAGGTTGTTGCCGCCTTCGACCGAGCGCCCTGTCAGATGGTAGAGCAGTCCGACCACGAACCCGCCGATCGGCAGCAGGTAGAGCAGCCAGGGAAAGGCGAAGCGAAGCCGGGTTACGGCGTCGAGGCTCCGCAGGAAGGCCGCGCAGAGCGTTCCCACCGCTGCGGCCATCGGGACCAGGATCAAAGCCCACCGCAGTACCGACGTGGCATGGGTGCGGCGATCGCGAATGAACGCTGCCATGTTGAACTGGTCATAGAGATTGCGAAATGTCGCGCGCACGATTCCTCCTTGCTGCCTTGCGGCGCCTGGTAGGAATCATCGGCCCTTGCGAGGGCGGTTCGACCGAATGGCCCGGCGGAAATCCATCGCCGTGCCTGCGCATATGCTGTCCGACCGCGACCCGGTCAACCAACCGCAGAAGCATGAGACTATCGTTTTGGTGAGGACCGATAAAATGGCTTTGGCCACGGAATAAACCCCGACGAGCATCGTCTACGCTTTCGAGACCGATGCGCTGGAGGCTTATGCGTAGACGAGATTGGATGCTGGGTCTGACGGCTTCGGCCCTACTTACCGGCGCAGTCGCGGCCGCCCCCGCCGATGGCTACGCTACCATGATGTCTGTCGCGATGGACCGGATGATGGCGGGCATGATGGTCAAGCCGTCCGGTGACGTCGACCGCGACTTCGTGGCGATGATGCTTCCGCATCATCAGGGTGCCATCGATATGGCGGTGGCGGAGCTGCGCTACGGCCATAACGAGCAGCTCAAGCGCATCGCGCAGGAAATCATCATCGATCAGCAGCAGGAGATCGCCGCCATGAAGCTGGCGATCGGCCAGCCGCTACCGCCTTCGACGCCAGCCCCGACGCAGGGCGGCGACCACCATAGCCCTATGGAGCACTGACATGATCCGGACCATCCTGCGCTCGGCCGCCTTGCTGATGAGCGCCGCACCGGGCCTCGCCATGGCCCAGCAGGCGCCGTGGAACGCTAAGGACATGCCCGTCAGCCACCGCGACCGCGTCTATGCGTCTGAACAATTCTCCAACACGGTGTCGGTGACCGACCCGGCCGACAACCGGCTGCTCGGCGTCATCAAACTCGGCGATCCCCAGCCGATGAACTTCTCCCCGCTCTACAAGGGACAGGTGCTGGTTCACGGCCTGGGCTTCTCGCCGGACGGGAAGACCTTGGCGGTCGTGTCGATCGGATCGAACGCCGTGTCGTGGATCGACACCGCCACCAACACCGTCAAGCACACGACCTATGTCGGGCGCAGTCCGCACGAGGCGTTCTTCACGCCGGACGGCAAGGAGGTGTGGGTCACGGTCCGCGGCGAGGATTATATCGCCGTGCTCGACCCCACGACGTACAAGGAGACGGGGCGCATCAAGACGCCCGGTGGTCCGGGCATGACGATCTTCTCTCCCGATGGCCGGTACGGCTATGTCTGCTCTTCGTTCAATCCGGTATTGGCTGTGTTCGATGTCGCGACCCACGCGCAGGTCGGACAGGTGGCGCAGCCAAGCCCCTTCTGCCCCAACATCGCCGCGACGCCGGACGGCAAGCAAGTGTGGTTTACGCTGAAGGACATCGGCAAGACGGTCGCATTCGATGCTCGGCCACCCTTCGCGATCCTGAAGGTGCTGGATACCGGGCCTATCACGAACCATGTCAATTTCGCCCACACGGCCAAGGGGCAGTTCGCGTATGTGACGGTCGGCGGAGAGAATGTGGTCAAGGTGTTCCGCACGTCCGACTTCACGCCGGTGGCAACAATTCCGGTCGGCAAGATGCCGCACGGTGTTTGGCCATCGGGCGACGGCCGGCGCGTTTATGTCGGGCTAGAGAATTCCGATGAGCTGGCCGCGATCGACACTGCCGGCAACACGGTCGTCGCTACCGTGCCGGTCGGACAGGCACCGCAGGCGATCGCCTATGTGTCGAACGCAGTTCCGACAGGCCCCGGCACCGACAATCTCCAGCCGCTCGGCACAGCGGGCAAGGCGCTGCATCTGACCATGGGGCCGATTGGCGGCAAAGGTACGGCAAGCAGCATCACCCTCTTCGACCAGGGCATCATTCAGGTCGTGCAGAGTGCCGTTACCGGTTTGCAGCCCAAGAAGCCTTACATGCTCGTACTGACCGCCAATGCGGACGGCAGCGGCGCTGTAGAGCCGCTTGCGAACTTCATGAGCAACCCGGCAGGTGCGGCGATCGTCAACGCATCGGGTCCGATCCGCCAGATCGTTCAGGGCAGCACCGCGACACCCCGGCGCTTTCTGGCGGTTGCGGAGGTGGTGAACGGCGCGCCGGGGCGCATCGTGCAGGTGCAGCGCGACTGAGATGGACCCGCTTGCCGCCGCGATCGAACCGCTGATCCCCGGGCTGCGCCGCTATGCCCGGTCGTGGTTGCGCGACCGGGTGATGGCGGATGACGTGGTGCAGGATTGCCTGGAGCGCGCGGTCGGGCGCTGGCGACAGCGACGGGGTGCGGAGGTCCGCCCGTGGGTCTATGCGATCCTGCACAATTTGTTGGTCGATCATCAGCGGCAGCATAGCCGGCGAGGTACGGCGGTTCCGCTCCACCTCGTGGACGACGCCGCGCTCGGCCGCCCGGCCGATCAGGACACAGGCCTGCACCACCGCGACCTGCTGCGCGCGCTTGATGCGTTGCCTGAAGAACAGCGAACGGTGCTGCTCCTGGTCTCGGTCGAGGGCCTGCCCTATGCGGAGGTCGCTGCCGTAGTCGGCGTGCCGCTGGGCACGGTAATGTCGCGCATATCGCGGGGGCGCGACCGTCTGGCGACCCTCCTCCGGGAGGGTGAACGGCCGCGATTGAGGAGCGTGCAATGACCAGCCCGATCGGCGAGGACGATCTGGCCGCGTGGATCGATGGCAGGCTGTCGCCCGAGCGGCAGCGTCTGGTCGACGCTTACCTTGAAGGCCAGCCGGACGTGCATGCCCGTTTGCGGGAGCAGGCGGAGCAGGCGCGAGCCCTTGCGTCCCTGTTCGCTCCCATCGCGGAGGAACCGATCCCGGCGACGATGCGCGTCGCAGCCATCAGGGGACGGCAACGCCAACCGCCTTGGCAACTCGCCATCGCCGCGTCGCTTCTGCTGGCGGTCGGATTTGGCGGTGGTTGGTCGAGCGCGCGGTGGAGCGGCGAACCCCACGCGGGCATCGCGGCGCTGGCCAATGAGGCGAGCGACAATTTCCGTGTCTATGCCGCCGACCGGATCCGACCGGCGGAAATCGGCCCCGACCAGCGCGCCATGCTGATCCGGTGGACCTCCAGCCGATTGGGTGAGCGCGTGACCATCCCGGACCTTAGCACAGCGGGTTACCGCTATGGCGGGGGGCGATTGGTCGCGACGCCCCACGGCCCTGCGGCGCTGCTCCTCTATGATGGACCGCAAGCGTCGAAGCTCGCGGTGCTGACGAGGCCCATGCAAATCGACAAGAGCGCAAGCATGACCAGCACGTCCAGCGGGACCATGGGCCGGGTCACATGGGCGGTCGACGGGATCGGCTATAGTGTGGTGGGGGAGCGCCCCGCTGCCGAGCTGCATCCGATCGCCAACGAGGTCCGGCGCCAGGCCGATGCGGCGCTTGTGTCCTGATAGCGCGTGGCCGGTTCTCAGCGCGACAGGCACTGGGCGGACCAGCGGGATCACGGCTTGCGCTCGGCATCCTTCCGGTCGGCCTCTGCCGGAGTCAGCCTGGCCCGCTCGCGAATGCGACGTTCGAGCGGAGCGCCGACGAACAGTACGAGCATCGCAAGGCTCAACCCGCCGATGATGAGCGGCCACACCGCCAACCCTGCTGCCGCGCCGATCGTGGCTGTCACCCAGATGCACGCGGCGGTCGCCAGTCCATGCACTTCCTGACCTTGGCCGACCCGCAGCACCGCACCGGCACCGATGAAACCGACGCCAGACAAAATGCCCTGCATCGCCCGCCCTGCGGCATCGGCGTTCACATTCGGCAAGCCACTGTGCACGATCGCCTGCACGGCGATGCAGCTCGCCAGACCGACGAGGCCCAGCGTCCGCAAGCCCATGATCTGCCGGTTCTCGCGCGAGCGTTCCCAGCCGAGCACCATCCCAGCCGCGGTCGCCACCACCAGCCGCCCGATCGCGTCGATCCAAAAGCCGAGGTCCGATGCCGCTGATGCTTCGATCATTCGACCAGCACGTGCACATGATGCCAGGCGGTGCACAGATAGCCGGCGAAGTTCCACATCGTATCCGGCCGCTCGGGCTGACCCTGTCCAGTCTCGTCGAAGGCGCGCACGACAAGGTGCTGGCGCCCCTTGACGAGCGTGGCGTCGAGGGTCCAGCGCCGCCAACCCCAGTGCGCCTCCGGATCATCGGTGAACGTCGCCTGTTGCCAGTCGCGACCACCGTTTATCGACACTTCGACCCGAGAGACGCGGCGATCATAGGCGATGGCATAGCCCTCGATCCGCACCTCCCCGGCCGGCAGGCTTTCGCCAGAGCCGGGCACGCAGATCGCGGCGTTGAGCGGCATGGCATTGATGGTCAGACCCTGGCTCCAGTCGACGGTGTCGCTCGTCACATCGGCAGGAAAGAGCTTGTAGTCGTGCGCCTGGATCGGTGCGTCGGATGGCGTGTCGCGCACCTCGATCCGTGTCAGCCATTTGGCGCTCCGCACCCCGGCATAGCCCGGCACCACCATGCGGAGCGGTGCGCCGTGTTCGGGCGTCAGCGGCTCGCCGTTCATCGCCCAGGCAATGAGGACGTCGGGTTGCCGCGCCTTGTCCATGGCGATCGAGACCCCGAACAATGCTTCCTCGCCTTCGACGTCCACCTCGTCCGCGCCGGTGAACGCCACAAACAGGTCGGACGCATCCGGCGCACCGACGGCATCCAGTAGGTCGGACAGTCGTACGCCGGTCCATTCCGCATTGCCGATCGCTCCCACGTCCCAGGGGTCGCCGGACGTTTTTGCGACCGGCTGGAGATCCGTGCGCCGGTTGCCGGCGCACTGGAGAACTGCCGTCACCGTCCGCGTGGCCAACGCGCTCTTCAATTCCTCCACCGAGAAGGAGCGTCTTTCCATGCTCATCCCGCTGACCTCGATCCGGTGATCGGCAGGCAGATCAGGCACCGCACCATGGCTGCGCACGTAGAACAGCGCCTGCGGCGTCAGGAACCGCTCGATCAGCGCGCCGGGCGTCGGCTCGGCGTTGTAGGGCTCGGATTTGCGCTCGATCATATCAGTCATGGACGAACCAACGCCGCAAGCGCGCGGATCGCTTCAAGTCTTCAAGACTATCGCAGACGAAGGATTACCGATCGTTCCGGTATCCAGATTGAAATAAACAGATCAAACGGTTGGTCGTATCGATCAGAGTGCGCGATATAAGCTGCATGACCTTGGAGCAGCTCAGAATCTTTGTCGGTGTCGCCGAGCGCGAACACGTCACCAAGGCAGCGGAGGCGCTGAACGTCACGCAGTCTGCTGCGTCCGGCGCGGTCGCGGCTCTGGAGGCGCGCTACGGGGTTCCTCTGTTTCACCGTGTCGGGCGTGGCATCCAGCTGACCGAAGCAGGCCGCGGCTTTCTGGAGGAAGCGCGCGCGGTGCTGGGGCGGGCAGCGCATGCCGAGACGATGCTGGCGGACTATGCCGGGCTTGCCCGTGGTTCGTTGCGGATCGTCGCAAGCCAGACGATCGCGAGCTACTGGTTGCCGGCAAAGCTCGCCGCCTTCCACGAACGCCACCCGCAGATCGCGGTCGAACTGGCGATCGACAACACCGAAGGTGCGGCAGCGCAGATCCTGAGCGGCGCGGCGGAGCTCGGTTTCGTCGAGGGCGAGGTGGACGAACCGGCGCTCGCCCTCTGGAATGTCGGGCGTGACCCGATGGTGCTGGTCGGCCGTGAGGACGCCGGGCGCGTCGACGAGGACTGGCTTCGCGCTGAACGCTGGATCGTCCGCGAGCAGGGTTCGGGCACGCGCTCGACCTTCGAGGACGTGCTGCGAACGCGCGGGTTTGATCCGGCCCAGCTGACGGTAGCGATGACGCTGCCGTCCAACGAGGCGGTGCGTACCGCGGTCGAGGCCGGTGCCGGCGTCGCCGTATTGTCGCGATTGGTCGTCGCTCGTGCGTTGAAGGCGGGCGATCTGGTCGAGCTGCCGCTGGGGCTGCCCGATCGCGCCTTCCACGCGCTGCGCCACAAGGAACGCTATCGCACCCGCGCGGCGGACGCGCTGACGGACCTTATCAAGGAGCAGGTCGCATGACTGCCAAAACACCTCCGGTCCTGACCGGCCTCAAGCCGCTCAGCCGGCTCGACCATCCGCGCGAGATGATCCGCCAGTTCACGCCCAACTGGTTCGCCGCGACCATGGGCACCGGCATCCTCGCTCTCGCGCTGCCGCAGGTGCCCGGCATCGGCCCCGCGCTCAAACCGATTGGCGAGGTGTTGTGGTTCTTCAACATCGCGCTCTTCATCCTGTTCGCCGGTCTCTATGGCGCGCGCTGGGCGATGTTCGGGCATGAGGCACGGCGCATCTTCGGCCACAACACCGTGTCGATGTTCATCGGGACCATTCCGATGGGCTTGGCGACGATCATCAACGGATGCCTCGCCTTCGGGATCGTGCGGTTCGGTAACGGCATCGTGCCGGTCGCACACGTCCTGTGGTGGATCGACGTCGCCATGTCGCTCGCCTGCGGCGTGTTGATCCCCTACCTGATGTTTACCCGCCACGAGCACAGCCTGGACGGCATGACCGCGGTATGGCTGCTGCCGGTCGTCGCAGCGGAAGTGGCGGGTGCCAGCGGCGGGCTGCTCGCGCCGCATCTGGTCGATCCCCACGCGCAGATCGTGACGCTCGCGACCTCGTATGTGCTGTGGGCCTATTCGGTGCCGGTCGCGTTTGGCATCCTCGCTATCCTGATCCTGCGCATGGCGCTCCACAAGCTCCCGCACGAGAGCATGGCGGCATCATCCTGGCTCGCGCTGGGGCCGATCGGCACCGGGGCGCTGGGTATGCTGGTGCTTGGGGCGGATGCGCCGGCGATCCTCGCGGCGCACGGGCTGGTCGATGTCGGTACCGTCGCGCAAGGGATCGGCGTCGTCGTCGGGCTCTGCCTGTGGGGTTTCGGCCTGTGGTGGCTGGCGCTCGCGACGCTCATCACCATCCGCTACTGGCGCGCCGGCGTCCCATTCAACCTTGGCTGGTGGGGCTATACCTTCCCGCTCGGCGTCTACACCGTCGCCACCTTCCGCCTCGGTACGACGCTGAACCTCGGCTTCTTCGGTATCGTCGGCACGGTGCTGACGATCGCGCTCGCGGCGATGTGGCTGCTGGTCGGTGCCAAGACGCTCGCCGGAGCATGGCGCGGCAACCTGTTCGTCTCGCCCTGCATCGCTACCCCGAACTGATCCACCCTGATGATCGGATCAGTCGGTCCGATCACTTGCAGAACGCCGCTTCGATCCGCCAGCGTGGCTGGCCACAGGAGAGCCTTGTCATGGACAATTTTGACGCCGCGCTGGCGAGTAAAACCAGCCGTCGCCGCTTTCTCAGGCGTACGGCGCTCGGCACCGCCGGCCTTGCCGCAGCACCTGCGCTGGCGCAGCAGCTCGTCGACCTGAAGCTGCCTGGCGGCAATGCCGAGCGGCCGATGACCAGCGCCTTTCCCGGCAAGGGCAGCATGATCCTCCAGCGCGTCCATCCACCCTTGCTGGAGACGCCGATGGAGGTCTTCGACAAGTCGGTGTTCACGCCCAACGACCAGTTCTTCGTCCGCTGGCACTGGGCCGACATACCGACCTCGATCGACGTCGAAAGTTTCCGCCTCAACGTCTTCGGCCACGTCAATCGGCCGCTGTCGATCAGCCTCGCTCAGCTGCTGCGCCTTCCACGGGTCGAGATGGCGGCGGTGAACCAGTGCTCGGGCAACAGCCGTGGGCTGTTCCAGCCCCGGGTCGCCGGCGCGCAATGGGGCAATGGCGCGATGGGCAACGCCAAGTGGCTCGGCGTTCGCCTGCGCGACGTGCTCGACCTCGCCGGGGTCAAGGCAGGCGCGGTGCAGGTGCGCTTCGGCGCTCTCGATCAGCCGGTCGTGGCGGGCGCTCCTGACTTCGAGAAGGCACTCGACATCGACCATGCCCGCGACGGCGAGGTCATGATCGCCTTCGGCATGAACGGCGAGCAACTGCCGCTCCTCAACGGCTTTCCCTGCCGGCTGATCGTGCCGGGCTGGTATTCGACCTACTGGGTCAAGATGCTGAACGCGATCGAGGTGCTGCCCGGCCCTGACGACCAGTATTGGATGGCCAAGGCCTACAAGATACCGGCGACACCCGGCGCGAATGTCGCGCCCGGTGCCAAGGACTTCCCGACCGTGCCGATCAATCGCATGATCCCGCGCAGCTGGATGACCAGCCTGCCGGATGGCCAGGCGATCGCCTATGAAGCGTCCATCCCGGTTGGCGGGATCGCGATGGGCGGCGACTGCGGCGTCGCCAAGGTCGATGTCTCATCCGATGGTGGCCGCACCTGGTACAGGACGACGCTCGGAGCGGACGAGGGCAAGTATAGCTTCCGGCGCTGGGATGGTCGCGTGCCGCTTAGGCGCGGTCCCAACCCCATCATGGTGCGCTGCTGGAACGCCAACGGTGTCGCTCAGCCGATGAAGCCGATCTGGAACCCAGGCGGGTTCATGCGCGGCAATATCGAGACCACCACCATCATCGCGGCCTGAGGAGCGAGTAGCATGAAGACCCCGTCTCCCGGTATCATGGCCGCTGGCCTGATCGGCCTGACCGGCATTATCCTCGTCTCGATCGGGGCGCCGAGCAGCCGCAAGGCGCCTGCCCCGATCTCCGAGACATCCGAGCCGGCACCGGCCGCCAGCGTGTCAGCGCGCGGCTTCTCGCTTGCCTCGACCAGCGTCGACCTGCCGGCCGACGACGCGACCTACCCCGACGGTCCGCACGCCGACGTCATCAATGCCAATTGCACCTCGTGCCACTCAGCCAGCATGGCGCTGACCCAGCCTGCGCTATCGGCGGATCAGTGGAAGGCGACCGTCACCAAGATGCGTGAGGTGTATAAGGCGCCAGTGGCCGAGAAGGACGTCGATGCGATCGTTGCTTATCTCACCGCTATGCCGAGCCAGAAGGTGGCACCCGCGACCGGCAAGGCGCAGGACCCGGACCCCAAAGTGGCTCCTGATGTCTCAGGTGGAACCGGCTAACCGATCTACTTCCATAATCCCGAAATACCATCCCAATCGGGATGACCGTATGCGACACCCCGTGGCTGGTCAGTCGTTGGCGTAATCCCCTGCCCTGCACATCAGACACCCCAATAGCGGTTGTGCGACTCTGCCATTCTGCATATTATCAGATCAGAATTTTTGAAGGTGTGCACACTTGCATATTATCACGCTTGCAGCGCAAAAAGGGGGTGTCGGTAAAACGACGCTGGCGGTGAATCTGGCGGTTGCCGCGGAAGCGGCTGGGATAAAGACCGCTCTTTTCGACCTCGATCCGCAGGAGAGCGCGACTGCTTGGAGCGAGCGACGGACAGCCGAATTACCCCACGTCGAACCGATCAGCGCACGCCGCCTCGATCAGGCGATCGACGCCGCAGAGGCCAACGGCTTTGCGCTTACGATCATCGACACACCGCCCGCGGCGGGCGCGGAAGCCGCAGCAGCGGCGCAGCGTGCCGATCTGGTCGTCATCCCTTGTCGTCCGTCGTTGATCGACCTCGATGCGATCAAACGAACGGCGCAGCTTATCACCAGTACCGGGCGAACGGGCGTGGTCGTGCTGAATGCCGCCCCCCCTACCGCAACCACGTTGCTGGACGATGCCAGAACGCTTGCCGAGGCAACCGGCTTGCGGGTGGCGCGTGCCGTATTGCGGGAGCGCAGCGCCTACCGAGCGGCATGGCCTTATGGCTTGGGCGTCATCGAGCATGAGCCGAAAGGCAAGGCTGCCTTAGAGATTGCAGCCTTGCAGAAGCACATATTTGATGATGTGATGAATTGCACACCTGCAAATGTGAAGGCTTGATTATGGCGAAACGGACTTCCCTGTTGGGACCGGCAGTAGCGGCCCCCTCCCCTCGCGAACCCGAGCCGGATCATCAGCCGGCGCCGTCGACCTCGCCATCGAGTGCAGCACGGTCGAGTGGCAAGCGGCCGGGGAAGTATCACCTCGGGGCATATTTCGATCCGGCCGATCCTACGGCGGAGGCATTTCGCGTATTGGCAGCGCGGACCCGGCGGAGTCATCAAGACCTCCTTGCCGAGGCGATCAGCGAGCTGGTCGCTAAATATGATGCCGACAAGCAATTTGGCCGTGCGTGATAATGTGCACATCTGCAATCATGCAGGATAGCAGGATTGAAGTGGCATGACGAAGCGCCAGAATCCCAACCCCGAATTTGATCTGTTCATTCCGTTGATGGGCGACCTTCCGCTGAAAGATCAGCGGGAGACGATGGAGCGGCCGTTCTTCTCGCTCCAGAAGCGCAAGCGGGTGAAGCCGATCGAATATAGCAGCCCGGACGGCGAGACGTGGGTGAAGATCGAGGCAATTCCTGCCTACGGCATGGCGACGATCTGGGACGCCGATATCCTGATATGGGCGGCGTCCACGCTCAACCGGATGCGGGAGCAGGGGATCAACGACCTTCCCCGGACGCTTAAAACGACGTCCTACGACCTGTTGCGGGCGATCAAGCGCGATACCAGCGGCCGGGCCTATCAGGAATTGCAGGCCGCACTCCAGCGGCTTCAGACGACTTCCATATCGACCTCGATCCGCGCGCCCAAGCGGCGGACCAAGGCCGGTTTCAACTGGCTCGACAAATGGACGCTGGAGGTGGACCCGGACACCGACCAACCGCGCGGGATGACCATCACGCTGTCGGATTGGGTATATGAGGGCATTATGGGGGAGCGGTCGCTGCTCACCATGCACCAAGATTATTTCCTGCTGACCGGCGGGCTGGAACGCGCTCTGTATCGTATCGCGCGCAAGCACGCCGGCAACCAGAAGGGCGGGTGGACGTGTCGCGTCGAGGTGCTGCGCGACAAGACCGGCAGCGACAGCAAACCCAAAGAGTTCAACCGGATGCTCCGCAAGGTGGTGGAGGCCGACCAGCTCCCCGACTATGCGATGCAGATGGCTGCGACTGCCGATGGCAGTCCTGCCGTGTTGTTCCGGCTTCGGGGAGAAGCGGAGGCGCTGGCGCTGACAGCCAGGTTGGAGGCCGAGCAGGAACGACGGAACCGGTTCGATGCCGATCGCCGCCGCGCCGCCGAGGTCGACGACCTGATGGACAAGCTCGCCGGCAAACGCTGACTATCGTGGTATCACACACCGCACGGCCCATCCGTACCAGAGACGGAGGCGGGCAGCAGGCGATGAGAGTGTGAATCGAGCAATAATCGAGCCGCAGAACGGCAAGCGATCATCGTGGGATCACACACCGGACAGTCGTGGGATCACACACCGCACTATCGTGGGATCACACACCGAATCACGTGGGATCACACACCGGCCACCTTCTCAACCTATTGCAGAAAGGCAGTTTTTTGCCCTCTTTTCTGCACTTAACCTTCTTAACGATTCCTATTTAACAGAATCACTTAACCCCACGGACGGATCGAACGAACGAACGGAAGGGGGATGCGGAATTGCCCTTTGGGCAATGCGCTTTCGTTTCGTGCCGGCTATCGCCGTCACAGGAGCGGCCTGACGGCCGCAGGCTTCCGGGACAAGCCAAGCCGATCCGGCGGTGTGTACCTGTCCGCGTCACGCTCGTTGAGGGGACAGGGTGGGGAGATGCCCCGAAGCCTGTCGTAAGCTTCGCCGGTGTGTACGATTACGCCGGATCGTAGAGGCCGGCGAACTCGCGTTCGGCATAGTAGCGGATCTTGCCGACAACGAGCGGGTGCTGGCCCTGTCGCAGCAGCAGGAGATCGTCGGGGTTCATCCGCATGATTTCGTCCGGCGTCGCCAACCGGCGCGCGGCGACGTGGCCGCTGGAGCTTTCGGATCGCTGCCCGTCACTGAAGATGCTCACCGGCCCGGACGTGCCGAACGTTTCATATTCGATGGTGGTGTCGCCGATCGTGCGCGACAGCATGTCGGCGGTGGCAAGATCGTTGACTCCGAACGTCTGGATCACGCCGGCGTTCGACATGAAGGTGCCGGCGCGCGCGCCATAGGTGGCTTTGAGCTGGTGCATGTCCTGGAGGATCGGCCAGAGCTGCATTCCGTAGCCCGCCATCAGTCCCATCGCGCGTTCCACCGGATCGAGGCGGCCGAGCGCGGCGAACTCATCGAGCAGGAACAGGATCGGGCGTTCCGGCCGGGCAGGGGAGCGCGCCATGTCGGTGACCGCCTGGCTCACCAGCAGCCGCAGCCAGCGCGCATAGGTATCGAGCCGATCGGGCGGCAGGCACAGGAACACGGTGCCCGGCCGCTCCTTCAGGTCCGCGAACCGGAAGTCGGAAGCCGAGGTGCTGTCCACGATGCGCGGGCTGTCGAGAAAGTGGGTGTGACGCTGGGCGGACGACAGCACGCCCGCGGCTTCGCGATCGGACTTGCCGAGCTGGCGGTTGGCGGCGCGCGCGATCAGGCCGTGGGCGCCGGCGCTGGCCTGCATGTCGGCGAGCAGCGCGGTAAAGCCCGCGGGATCGCGGGTGAGCTTGTCGCGCACGGTCGCCAGCGTGGCGAGGGCAGGGGGCTCATGGATGACGGTGTGCAGGATGATGCCGGCGATCAGCGCCTTGGCTTCCTCGTTCCAGTGAGCCTCGCCCGACTGTCCAGGCGCGTCGTGGACCAGCGCGTCGGCGATCGTCTGTGCATCTTCCGCGAGATCCGGGCTGGCGGCGTCGAGCCATGCCAGGGGGTTGTAGCGGGCCGCAGGACGCCCGGAGACGCCGAAGGGGTCCAGGCACCACACATCGCCCTTCCTGGCCCGTGTGCGGGCCGTGACGCGGGCATTCTCGCCCTTGGGGTCGATGCAGATCACCGAACGGTCGAGCAGCAGCAGGTTGGGGATGATCGTGCCGACGCCCTTGCCCGAGCGGGTGGGTGCCATCGTCAGCAGATGCGCCGGGCCGTCATAGCGCAGCAGCTTGTTGTTGCGGCCCGATCGGCCGATGACGAGATCGCCCGAGCCTTCCAGCTTCGCCAGGTCGCGCCGGTCGCCGAAGCGGGCCGAACCCATCAGCGTGTTGCGAGCCTGCCCACGCCGGTTGAACTTCCAGATCGCGAACAGCGTCAGGCCGGTTAGCAGGAACGGCACGTCGGTCGCGATCTCGCCATAGCCGAAGATGCCCTTGAGCCAGCTATTGCTCGCCATCAGGACGACGAAGCCGATCAGCAGCGCCCAAAGCGGCCCGATCCGTAGCGGCATCAGCAGCTCACGCCGGCGGGCGTGATCGCCAGCGCCGGATCGGCGTCGGGATGGCCGAGCAGCTTGAGAAGGATTTGGGTGGCGAGGGTAGGGGGCACCCGTTCGTCGCGTAGCATGTCGAACAGCGCGTCATCCTCAGGCGTCAGCGCCATGCCTTCGATCGCGAGGTTGGCGCGGGCGTCCTCGTCGTCCTCGCGCCACATCGTGTCCTCGGCCGGGCTGCCGCGCACATAGTCCAGCGCACGGACTTCGCTCCGCAGCGTGTCGAGGTCGATCGTCGTCATTCGCCCGTCTCCCGTTCCGCTTCTTCCGCGTCGAACGCCCGCCGGCCGCGGCGCTTCCACAATTCCAGCGTGTCGTCGCCGGCTTCGCTCCTTGCCTTGCCGACCAACTCCAGGAGCGCGCCGTAGATGGTCGCGCGATCATCGTCGGTGAGATCGACCAGCCCGGCCTTCTGGACGAGGCCGCCCAGTTCGATCAGGTGGCGGGTGCGTTCGCGACGTTGCACGACCCAGCCCCTGCTATCCGTTCGCCGTTGCCCCGCTTCCGTCCGTAGCGTCGCCGCGCGATTGAGTCGCAGCGCCCGATCCGTCGATTGCAGCAGCGCCGCCACCTTTGCGCCCACGCCGTTGAAAGAAGGCCGCGCCCTTCGCGCGCCATGCCTCCTTCACGCTCACATCCGTCGATCCGATCGCGTCGAGCAACACGCCTGCGAGTGTTTCAGCATCGAGTGCGTCGGCTCCGGTAGCGGTTACGAGCTGGCCGAGCTGTTCGACCCTCTTCGCCTTCAGCGCACGGGCCTTGTCACCCAGCGCCTTCAGTTCGGCGTCATAGTCGCGAACCTTCCGCATCGCCTTTACCCTTTCGCGTATCGACCAGCAGTATCCTAGCACCCCGGTCACGTGGGTAAAGCCGCAACGATACAGAAGATTCAGCAAGTCAGTCAGGAGGAGCGAAGCGGATCATGAGTGCGCGCTTATACGTCGTTGCCGACGTGCGCTCAGAAGTGCATGATGGCGGATGCGATGGCGATCTACCATTTCAGCGCCAAGGTCATCAGCCGTGCGAACGGCTCCAGCGCCGTTGCGTCCGCCGCTTATCGTTCGGCGTCGGAGCTGCACGACGACCGGCTTGGACGTAACCACGATTTCTCGAACAAGGCGGGCGTCATCCATTCAGAGGTGATGATGCCGCAGGGTGCGCCGGAGCGTTTAAACGACCGCACCGTGCTCTGGAACGAGGTGGAGGCCGGCGAGAAGCGCAAGGATGCGCAGCTTGCTCGCGAGGTGGAGTTCTCGATCCCGCGCGAGATGAACGAGAAGCAGGGCGTCGCGCTCGCCCGCGATTTCGTCGCCGAGCAGTTTGTGAAGCGCGGCATGGTCGCGGACCTCAACGTGCATTGGGACAAGGCGAAGGATGGCAGCCCGAAGCCGCACGCACACGTCATGCTGTCGATGCGCGACGTGGGGCCGGAAGGTTTCGGCAAGAAGAACCGCGACTGGAACGGCACGGAGCTGTTGAAGGGGTGGCGCGAGGCGTGGAGCGCGCACGTCAACGAGCGGATGGCCGAGCTAGGGCTGGAAGGCCGGATCGACCATCGTAGCTACAAGGCGCAGGGCATCGAGCTGGAGCCGCAGCACAAGATCGGGCCGATGGGGAAGCGGCACGAGCTGGAGGGCCAGCCCCACCGCAACGCCGAGGATCATGTCCGGATCGCGCGCGAGAACGGCGAGCGGATCATCGC
>NZ_JBWKTR010000017.1:0-27969 GCF_059420425.1 Sphingomonas sp. GW821-FHT04B01
GCCGCGCCGATGGTTGTCGGCGCACGGATATCTGCTGGCCGAAACCCGCCGCTGCTTCCCAACATAGGACGTTGTCGGTCAGGATCGTATGGATTCGGTACGGCACCGTTTTCAGCAGGTGTTCCAGGAATTCCCACGCCGTTCGCCTGTCAGCCTTATCGACGAGCTGGGTGACCGCGAACTTACTCGTGCGGTCGATGCCGACGAACAGGTAGAGCTTGCCTTGGGCAGTCTGTACCTCGGCGATATCGATGTGGAAGAAGCCAATCGGGTAGCGCTTGAAGCGTTGTCGCTTCGGCTTGTCGCCCTCGATGTCGGGTAGACGGGAGATGCCGTGCCGCTGCAGGCATCGGTGCAGCGCTGACCGCGTCAGGTGCGGGATCGACGGCTGCAACGCATAGAGGCAATCGTCGAGCGGCAGGAGTGTGTGGCGCCGGAATGCGACGATCGCTGCCTCCTCGGCTTCGGTCAGGGTCGTGGAGTGAGGGGCCTTCGGCCCGGTCTTTAAATCCTCAACCGTAGCTCGCTTACGCCACTTCGCCACCGTCTTCGGGTTGATCCCGAGCTCCCGGCTCAGCGTCGAGAGCGAAGCTTGCGATCGCTGTATTGCTGCTCTGACGGCGTGCGTGGTCGTGGCGCTCCCGTGACGTACCTGTCCCATGCTGCTTCCTTCCATTCTAACGAAAGGATCGCACCATCAAACCGTGGGATCAAACAGCTAGGGCGTATCACCAAGATGGGCGATAAATACCTTCGAACGCTGCTCGTCGTGGGCATGACGTCTCTCATCAAGCGCGTGAAGCGTAAGCCAGAGACAGCCGACCCGCGGCTCGTGGCCTTGCTCGCGCGCAAGCCCGTACGGGTAGCCACCGTCGCCATGGCAAACCACACCGCCCGGGTGGTCTGGGCGATCATGGTTCGTGGTGAGACATACCAGGCCGGGCATCAGCCCAGGCTCGCGGCATGACGATTTAGCTGGAAACCACCGAGACAAAGGAGACCAGCTTCACGATGTTGTAAGTGCGATGCGATGTGATGGCGAACCGGTCAGACCGGGAGCAGGGACACCCCAACGGCCGCTCAAGGCATAATAGCCTGTTGAACGAGATGGGACTCAGCTCGCGGACTCCATCAGGGCCAGCAGTCCTTCACCGGCTGCATCAACAGGCCGAACAGAGAGCTGCACCCGACCTAAGTCAGATCGTCGAATTACCCTTGCAACGCGGGAGCCATCCACAGAGAGTGGCAGGTTTCTGGTGCCGCCTTGAGGTCGCTGAGTGGCCGGAAGTGGGTCGTCGGAGCGACAGGTAACTCGACCTCACCTCCAGAATGCAGGTGGGACCGCACGTAAGGGGCGAGATAGGGACCGAGCCAGCGCGCCGCTGAGCCAGATGAGCTGCGCCTTTGACCCCCAATTCAACGTTACATCCCACCTTCCTTGCGATCGTGGTACCGCTTGAACACTTCGACGCGCTCGCGCGTATCTGCACGCGAAGGAACCATCGCACCCGTCTTATGCGAGCGCGCTCAGCTATGCCGCAGATCCCGTTTCGGCCTCGTCTTATGACGTGCTAGCCTCATGCGTTCGCGGATGTTCGCGGGGTCAGGACGGTGACGTGCATTCTTGGGCATCCGTAACTGCTCACCATGGACGGCAAGCGAGAAGGCGCGATCTACCTTCCGATAGCGACCATCTGTTCCGTCCGGATCGTAGTAGTGGATCTGAAAATTCGGCCGAAGGGAAAGCGCCTCTCGGTCGAACAGCCGGTGATGGGACGCGCACAGCAGCACGCCGTTGCGGACGTCCAATCGCCTGTTCTCATCGCAGTCTCCCCAAGGCACTATGTGGGCCGCTTCTAGCGCGTCGGGGAACGCCAGCCCGCACATGGCGCACCGCCTGCCGTATGCGAGAAGCAGCGCCCGCCGGAAAATCTGCTGCGCGACCCCCCGGTCCCGCACTCGGCGCAAAACGTCGACCGATTTATCAGGATCGTTCACGAGCTCCTCGGCGAACGAGTCTGCGGTCTCGTTCGGGCCGAAACCTTCAAACGGGTTGCCCACCAGATCCCAATTTTGTGCTGCGATTGCGTCGGCGGCCGCGGTTAGATCGTCGACATCCCAGGCGACAAAGCCTTCGCCAGGTACCCCTGTGTTCTTGCCGACGACGATCGCTGTTAGAGGTGACAGACGGTTCTCGATGCAATATGCCTGTATAGGTCCGAGTGCATAGCCGACGCTGAGGGGATTGGTGGCGATCACCGGCGCCACGTCGGTGTAGGTGAGCGTACGCCGCTCCGCGCCGGCCTTCGTAAGCATAGGCCAGATCACTCCGGCCGCATGCATCCAGTTCCGCCCTTCCGGCATAGCCAAGCCAATCTACGTATTGCGGTTCCGGAGACAACCGACGTGCCGAAGCGCTTCCTCGGCTCCCACGTGTGGTTTAACCTCTACCCACGGCGTGGTCACGCGCGGCGGCGCTCGGACTGGCCGAGAACCGCTTCGCGAAGTCGTACGTCGCGGGTGGTGTTTGCCTCTTGGGGGAATGAGCTTGGCGGAAAAGCACTGGCGTGGCGCATTCTTCGAGCCGACCACCTTCGCGCTCGGCCGCGTAGATGAATTGTTCGATTTCGCTTGGCCGACTGCGGCGGCGCTCTGGAACTTGCGCTGGCAGGTGCGCGGCTTTGTCGACGAGGTGCCCGGGGCCACACAGGAGCAGCTGAACGGCCGCTTTGCGGCCGGAAGCGGTGTGAGAGGTCTCAACCTGCGCAAGGTTTGCATCGATACTTCCTGGGATGATCAGCAGGAGACGTTCGCCGGGTTCATACTGACTAATGCATTCGCGGTGTATGAGCGCTGGTCGGACGACATGCTCGCACAATTCGGCGAAGCTCCGCCACGGTCGAACCATCCGCTTCAGCTCGACCAGCCGAGCGTGGGCGTGCAGGCTTGGGTAGCTGCAAAGCAGAGTGGGACCCAGCTTGCGGATACCATCAGGGCCTGCAGTCAGGAAACGGCTGCATCAACAGGCCGGACACAAGACTGCACCCGACCAAACCGCCAGATCATCAAATCGCCACTTGCAACGCGGGAGCCATCCACACAAGACGGTCCTCTCAACCCTCAACGACGCCCAGTTCTCGCCCGCTTATCTCGCCAGCAGGAAATACAGTTGGCCGCTGGTGGCCAACCTTATGAAGGCGTTCCGCTACTTCAAGCAGGCTCGGAACGCGCTGATCCACCGCGGCAGCATCGCGAACCAGATAGACGCTCAGGCCTACGCGGACTTCAAGCCCGTCAGCGGACGCGCGTCGTTGGGTATGAGCGGGGCGCTCGAGCACGAGCCCTTCATCGTCGGCCAGAAAGTCCGGCTCCGGCTAAGGGGCGTGGTCGGCTTCTGTGACATCCTGTTTCGCTTAATGCGAAGCATCGACGCGGAACTCTCACGCTCGGCTACTGCGGAGCAGCGCACGCGTGAGAGGCTGGAGCGGGGACGTGGCATCAGGTGGGTGCTGAGCAGCGACCCCAAAATACGCGCGCAACAGATTCGATCAATCTGCAGGGCGGGCGGGCTTCCGGGGCCCGTGGACCCGGAGGCTGTCCATCGATATATGCTTGACGAGGGATTGTTGAGGATGTGAGTGGCCACCGACGCGAGAGCACGAGAGCACGAGAGCACGAGAGCGTTTGCGACGACCAAGCTGCGGCGCGGTGGCGCCCCGAATCCGACCGCGAGACAGGGATAACGCGATCACGCCTAAGTCGGTAGGAGATCCGACTGCCGCTTCGGATCAAACTCACGACCTCAACCTCACCAAGGCTAAGACCTTCTTGATCTGAAAATCAACAAATCGAGCCGAGCCTCTGTCGTTCTGCTATCGATCAATCTAAGCAAAGATCCGATATAAATAGATGACGAGGTTCGGATAGCGGGCATGTGGCCTGAATGCCCCTTTTGCATAGATCAGCTCCCACCCTCCATACGCAACTGCCTCGAGAACTCGCTCGCAGCGGAGTTTATGTCTGCATATATATTTTCAGCACTGAGTCCAAGTTTTGCAAGTGCCGCCAGAACGCCGAACTTAGCCCAGCCGGGCAAGCGGAAGACGATTTCCGGCTCATACTCGGGGGTTTGGGGCACTTTGGCCGAATGGAGCGTCATGACGCTAGACTGTGTAACGGCACGCCGGTTTGTGCCCTCGACCAAAAGAAAGAACGGGCCGTCCGCCCATTCACCGAAGACGTCGAAATCTGTGGCGGGAACTCGCTGAAAAGCTGACGACTTCACCATGTAGATCACGCCGTCCGCGTTCTGATTGACGAGCCTAGTTGCAGGTTGAGCCGCAAAGAATAGTGCGACGAGCGGATTGGAGGTCCAGTCTAGCAGCGTTGTCGCGATCCCGTAATGTTGAGCAAGCGCCAGCCACTCTAGGTCAGAGTTTGCACGTTCGAATCTTCCGGCCATCGCTTTCCAGCGCGCGAGATGGTCGTTATTGCGGATGCCGTATGCGTTGGTGCGAAGCGCAGAAGGCTGGATTGCCCAGTCCTAGCTCGCTTGACCACGGAGCACGCTTTCAGCGTCGAGGCTGCCTGCGATCTCAGCGAGATACTGCGCGACAAGCTGGAAGCCTTCTCCAAGCTGACTTAATCGCTTCGTTGGTCGCTCCATCATTGCCAGAGACGGCGACTGAGGGGGTGGGACGCTGGTCACGACGACAGATCCTGGACACGCGTAAGCACGGCTTCTTCTAACAAGGCTTTTCACAGCAGGCGATATATTCATGAACCAACGTCCGCTTACGGGAAGGGCGCTGGCGCGGCTGAGTGTCTGGGTTTGGGTCATTGCTGAACACGAGCCGTTGATCTCCGTGGTATCAATGTCGGTGCGATAAACTGCGGACCCGATAACCGTCCGGGCTCTCTCGCCAGCAATAGATGGAGCGCGAGGCCCGCGATCTGATCGAATGCCACGCGGACAGTGGTTAGAGGGGTGGGCAAGCGACCGACGATCGGAATATCGTTATAACCGACGAGCGAGATGTCCTCGGGCACGCGCAGGCCGAGGTTGAAGAGCGCGGACATCGCGCCGATCGCGGTATTGTCATTCACCGCAAAAATTGCCGTCGGGCGATCGGACAGCTTCATCAACGTCAGGGCGGCATCGGTGCCGGCGTCTATGCTGAACGTCGATAGGACTTCAAGATCGGTGTCGGGGACCAGTCCCGCTTCGATCAGCGCCTGGCGATAGCCCGCGAACCGCCCGCGCGAATTTGAGGCATAACCCGGCCCCGCAATAATTCCGATGCGGCGATGGCCAAGGTCGAGGAGATGGCGCGTGGCAAGGTAACCGCCGAGTCGATCGTCGCCTACTGCCGAGGGACTGACCGAGTCGGTGCGCAGCGCCAAGACATAGGGGACACCGCGTTCCGCGAGAGTGTTCGGAAGGTCGTCGCCATCGCGTGCGGTCGCCAGGATCAGACCGTCAACACCGCGTTGCAGCAGAAGTTCGGCAGCCCGCGCCTCCTCCTCGGGGCGGTCGTCGGTGGTGGCGACAAGTGCCATGCGGCCGCTGCGCGTGCAGGCGCTCGCAATCGCCTCGTACAGCATGGCCATTACCGTGTCGGTCAACCGCGGGACGATCACGCCAATGGTCATCGTTTGGCCACGCCTCAGGCTCGCGGCGGCGCTGTCGCGGACGTAGCCGAGTTCGGCCGCCACCCTGCGTACCCGGCGGGCGGTCTCGTTATCCGACGGCGGCAGGCGCTCGTCGAGGATACGCGAAACCGTCGATTTCGACACGCCGGCGGCATCCGCAACGCTGTGCAGCGTGATCCGGGTCGTACGGCTATCGGTTTCCAATGGTATTCTCCTGCAACGCCATGCGGCGAAGCGTTCTCTTCCATCGCCTCAATGCCCGATCGACCCGATTGACACCAGAGTCATCAGCAACGATAACGGGAACGTTCCCGCTAACGATCCCATAAGCTAGCGAGGCGAAGCCTTAGGAGAGAATGATGAGCCTTCATGATCCTGAAACCCGAGTCGCAAACCGTAATGCACCCGAAAAAGTGATGGACTTGCGCGGCCTTAATCCGGCACCCGTTACCGTCTTCACGACTGATGGCCAGGTCGATTACGAACAGAATGCGAAGCTGGCGAAGTGGCTGGTTTCGGTCGAAGGCGTGAAGAGCCTCGTCATCCTCGGCCATGCCGGCGAGGGTACGTTCCTGACGCAGGACGAGCAGGTTAAGCTCATCAAATGCCTCGTCGATGCGGTCGATGTGCCGATCATAGCTGGCATCACTGGCGAGGGAACCGAGGTCGCCGCACAGGAAGCGCGACGCGCTGCGGATGCGGGCGCGATCGGCGCGCTGGTCTATCCAAGCCATGGCTGGCTGCGCTTCGGCTATCAGGACGGCGCGCCGCAGGATCGCTACAAGGCGATCTACGAAGCCTCGGGTCTGCAGTGCATCCTGTTCCAGTATCCCGACGTTACCAAAGCCAATTACAACCTGAAGACGCAGCTAGAGCTCGCAGCGCAGCCGGGCGTTGTTGCGACGAAGAACGGCGTGCGCAACATGAAGCGCTGGGACACCGAGATTCCGGTCCTGCGCAGTGAATTTCCCGAACTGCAGATCCTCACCTGCCATGACGAGTATCTGCTGCACACGATGTTCGACGTGGACGGTGCGCTGGTGGGTTACGGCAACGTCGCACCCGAGTTGCTCGTGAAACTAATCGAGGCGGGCAAGGCCAAGGACTATGTCACGGCTCGCAAGCTGCACGACCAGCTGCTGCCGGTGACCAAGAATATTTATCACCGGGGTAGCCACATGGAGGGCACTGTTGCGCTGAAGATCGCCTTGCGCGCCCGTGGCATCATCGACAACGCGACCATCCGTTCGCCGCTACTCGACCTGACGCCACAGGCGGAGAAGGAAATCGAGGCGGCGCTGCGCGAAGCGAGCATCATCTGACAACTCGAGAGCCACCTCGGCGGCTCTCAACGCCGGGGCGGCCGGATCGATGATCCGGTCGCTCCATCCCACACTAGAGCAGACGCGCAGCGGATGTCCGTGAATGCGTGCCGTTGGGAGAGGTTATGTGAACGCTACACTTGCGTCTGGTGCTCAGTTCGCCACGGACGAAACCATGTCAGCCGAGCAGGTCGACAGCGCGATGCTGATCTCGCGACTGGAACGGCTGCCGATCACCAGGCCGGTGCTGTGGGCACGGGGCTGCGTCGGCATGGCGACCTTCTTCGACGGCTATACGACAATTGCTCTCGCCTATGCGTTGCCGATCCTGTCGAAGGAATGGGGCCTTGCCCCCGCGACCACGGCAGCGATCATTTCGTCAGGCTATCTCGGTCAGCTCTTCGGCGCCGTGTTCTTCGGATGGCTTGCCGAGCGCATCGGGCGCCTGCCAGTTCTGGCCATCTGCATCGCCATCTTCGCAATCAT
Source organism: Sphingomonas sp. GW821-FHT04B01 (assembly GCF_059420425.1). Lineage (NCBI taxonomy): Bacteria > Pseudomonadati > Pseudomonadota > Alphaproteobacteria > Sphingomonadales > Sphingomonadaceae > Sphingomonas > Sphingomonas sp. GW821-FHT04B01. Next base: position 7,461 of record NZ_JBWKTR010000017.1, read on the forward strand.
GAGTGCAGGCTGCATATTCTCGTGGAGCGCCGGATCGCTGATGCTGTTCCGCTTCCTCCAGGGGATCGGGACGGGCGGCGAGGTCCCGGTCGCCAGCGCCTATGTCAACGAGTTGTCCGGTGCGAAGAAACGCGGGCGGTTCTTCCTGCTCTACGAATTGCTGTTTCTCGTTGGCCTGACTGCCGCAGGCGCGATCGGCTATCTGCTCGTGCCCTCCCTCGGCTGGCAATCGATGTTCATCGTTGGGATGATCCCGGTGCTGCTGGTCCTGCCGCTACGCTTCTTCCTATCGGAAAGCCCGCGCTGGCTCATCACCCGCGGTCGGCTGCGCGGTGCCGAGCACGTCGTCGAAAAGCTCGAGGCAAGCGCGGTTAAGCATGGCCAGCCTCTTCCCCAGCCGACGCCCGTCGTGACGACGGCCGCGATGCAGGCCAACCCCGCCGGATCGTGGCGCGAGTTGTTCAGTCCGCTCTACGGTCCGCGTACTGTTCTGCTGTGGGCGATGTGGTTCGGTGCCTACATGATCAACAACGGCCTGCTGACGTGGCTGCCGACGCTGTATCGTACGGTGTTTGACATGCCGCTCAACCAGGCGATCGGGTACGGCTTTGCGATGTCGGGCATCGCGCTGGTGGCGTCGTTCATCTGCGCGCTGACCATCGACAAGGTCGGTCGTCGCAATTGGTACACGGGCGCGTTGCTGTTCGCTGCCGTGCCGCTGCTGGCGCTATGGCTGCTGGGTGCAGCGACACCGATGATGGTGTTCGCGCTGGCGACGCCGGCTTTCGCTGCGCTGCAGACGGTGACCTATTCGCTCTATCTCTATTCGGGCGAACTCTATCCAACCCGGTTGCGTTCACTGGGCGCAGGGCTCGGCTCGGCGTGGCTGCGGGCCGGGTCGATCACCGGTCCGTGGGTCATCGGCCTGATCATGACGACCGGCTCGGTCGCTCCCGTGTTCCTCACCTTTGCGATCATCGCCGCGGTGACCGGTCTCATTGTCCTGCGTTGGGCACCGGAAACGACGGGGCGGCCGCTTGAGGAAGTCTCTCCTTAAGTCTGGCGGGGAGGGCGATGTGCCCCCCTCGTCGCCAACCAACGTCTCCCATCCCGATCGCCGGACTGCCGCCCTCAGACGTGCAGCCGGCAGGAGAGTGCCCGTGAAGAATGCCATGCTCTGCTTCGCGCCCTGTCTAGTCGATGCGTTCGCATTTCCCATGCCCGCCCTGGCTCAGATCAGCCCGGCTCCGACCAAGCCCGCCGATCAGCTCGAGACGGCTCAGCCCAAGGCGCCCGCTAGTCGCCCGCCCAGTTCCACCAACTTTCCCAAGCCGCAGGTCCAGGCTCCGAGCCAAGGTCCGATTGCCAGGGGGCCGCTCGCTAAGGTTGGCCGGTCGCTGGCAGATCGCGGCATCTATCTGAAGCTGCTGGCGGTAGACGAGTTCGCCGGCAGCGTGACCGGCGGCCAGGGGCAGGGGACCGGCAACTCCTATGCCATCCCGTTCGGGTTCGACCTCGACCTTGACCGGCTGGTCGGATGGAAGGGGGCGGCGATCCATTACAGCATGAACGTGTCTAAGGGATCGTCGCTGGCGGCCGAGCACACAGGCAACGCAATTAGTTTCCAGACGCGCTACAAGACCTTTCAGAATCTTCGCCTCGCCGCGCTCGCGCTCGAGCAGAACCTGTGGGGCGGCAGGGTCAACATCTCCGGCGGACGCGTGGCGCCGCTGACCTATTTTAACGCATCGAACCTGTACTGCACGTTCCAGAGCAACTCGGTATGCTTCAATCCGGCGGTGGTGCCAATTCAGGATCGCGCGCTTGGCTTCTTTCCGTACAACACATGGGGCGGCCGCATCAAAGTCGCGCCGACCAAGTCCTTCTACGCGCAGGTGGGCGTGTTCGAGGCGAATACGTCGCTGCTGCCGACCAACGGGTTCCACTGGTCGACAAAGGGCGCGACCGGCCATCAGACGGCAGTTGAAATCGGACTTCAGTCACCTGATGCAACAGCGCCGCACGCCTATCACCTGCGGATCGGCGGCTATGGCAATACGTCCGACGTTGCCGACCCGTATCTCAACACAAGCGGTCGGTCACGCATCGGGCCGGGCAGTGCGGGCGGAACGGCGCTGATCCACGACGGTCAGAGCGGCGCTTACGTCATGGGCGACATAGTCGCGACGCGGATGGCCAGAGATCCGAAGCGACCGATCACCGTCTTTGGCGGCGTGATTAGTTCGACCAAGGACTATGTCCCCTTCAAGGCGCAGGTTCTGGCAGGGGTTATCGTGACCGGCCCGTTTGCGCACCGGCCGCAGGACACGCTGGGCCTGGTCGGCAGCTATATCCGCTTAGGCGACCGCCAGCGTCAGTTGCTGCAGGCGTCGCGTGCACTCGTCGGCGGGACCGACCGCGTACTTCCTGCTGAAGGCGTGTTCGAACTGAACTACGGGGTTGCGGCCTATCGTGGCGTCCGCATCAGCCCGAACGTGCAGTATATCATCAGTCCCGATAATTTCCTCCTTCCGCGCGCAGCAAAGCGGTCGGGCAATATTTTGGCATTCGGACTACGGGCATCGTTCGACGCGGCAGCCCTGCTCGGCCTACCCGCGCAGCGGTGAAACTGAGTGCAATGCCCAACATTCGCGCCACTGCGTTTGTCTTAACGAATGTCCAATGTTGGGGAGCGGAATAGATGCCCCGAACGGCAGATTATGGGTCGTCGTGGCGGAGGGGAGGGCGGCCGGTATCGCCCAATCGGGGACATTTAGCCTCGGCGGGCGCTTCGGTTCCAGCGATGGGACTTGGCCTCCACGCAGGAGTTGCCACTCGCTGCGATACCAGCGACCACCGCTCAGCCCTCTTTTGCAGCGCTAACGATCTTTCGTCATCGCCGCGAAACGAATTAGCGGTGTTAACGTGGCTCCGCCACAATGAGCGCAGAGCGGGTTCAAGAAGCGAGATGCGTGATGCCTAGACCGGCTACGGAAAGACGGGTTAAGGAGCTAACCTATATCGCCAACTTCCTCTTGGTGCTTTCCCTCTTTCTGCCAGTTTACGTTGAAAACAAACGCCCCGACAGCGTTGTTTTTGGCTTCCATATGCTGGTTGCCGGGGCATTTGGGCCATTGATTTATCAGTTTGGCTGGATTGCTAACATAGCTTTGCCGATGGCTGCCGGTTTGCCATCCTCAAGATGGCCCCGTTACGTTTGCACTTTCGCCTTCATCAATTCTCTGTTTTGGACGAAGGTCGTTGATGACGTTGCCGAACGTCAAATTACCCATTTAGTCGGCTACTACGCATGGATGGCCGCAATAGGTATTGGCGCTCTATCTCTGGTGTATTTGCAACGCGAAACCAATAGATAAGCTTGTACTCATTTCAGTGGCTATGCTGATGCGTTGAGGCGTCCATGCCGGGGGCGCTCGCTTGATCTCGAAGTAGCCAAGATCGCCCGGAAGCAGACAGTCCGCTTTCCAATTCGTAGGATCACCTGGCTGTCGAAAGGCGTAGGATCACTACGATCACTGCACAGGCAATCATTGCCCAACCGGATCGGCGTTGCAGCGTCTCGCTGTTTTTGCGAGCCAGCCACTGCAGCCATTTGGGCCCCACGGCGATTTGGTCTTCGGTTACGATTAAGCTTTGAGTCCCAAAAGTCGTTTCCGCCAGGAGCTCGGTACTTTGATAGGATGCAGGTAATGCCCTTGCTTACTAGCCAATCACATATCTCCATACCTTCCAGACCGACAAAGACCATTTGGAAGCCGCCACCCGGAAATACGACGATAGCCGTGCCGGTATTTTCTGCTTTTGGCAGCACGATCGTCATCGTCGGGTCGGCTATGTTGAGAATCGCTTGCGATGTGCCCCCGGCCGCAGCGGCGTCGTCATACGTATGAACGCTTTCGGGCGGCTGCGGCCGGAACGTGCCATCCGGCGCCGCGCCTGGCCAAATCCTAGTTTGCTTCAGCCCTCGTGGCGCTTGCCAAATACCTGGTGTACTTGGCAGCGTCTTTTCTGTGGCAGATGTTGTCGCATTAGTCCCTGCGACGGCTTTCACCGCATCACAAGACGGGCCAGCCATCATCGCCGCACAGAGTGCGATCCTGTATAGGCGCAACATCAAGCCCTCCCAGCGTACCTCATGATCGCCGCACTTTTAATTTCCTGCAAGCGCATAGCTGTCGCTTGCCGAAACTCGGGTAGTCCCACAATACCATCCTTTTGGGGACGGACCTGGGGCTATCAGTCAACGAGCCGTTCCCAGCGTATCGTCGGCTGCTTCGAACATGAACGAATGTCGGATGTCGGGAAGCCGGCGGGGGCCTGTGGATGACCGTTTCTGGGTCACATGGCGGCGCCATGTATTCGGTCCATCAGCTTATTGCGCAGCGCTATAACGCTCCCACCTACTCGGTATTGGACAGAATAACGTGGTCGCTTGATCCTGCGCATAATACAGGAGAGGACCGCAGGTGATCGGCTTCAGAGTGTTGACCCGTGGGAAGGTGGTTTCCGCCGAGTTGGTGGCTCGAGCGAGAGCGTTGCCCGTTGCGAACCTGAGCGATGCAATGGCGCGTATCGTTGCTGGAGGTTCGCGCCTCAGGCCGATGCACTCGGGCCGGATCATGGCAGGGCCAGCGCTAACAGTTAAAGCGCGTCCGGGCGATAATCTGATGATCCACAAAGCTTTGATGCTCGCGCACCCAGGTGACGTGATCGTAGTCGACGCCGGGGGCGACCTAACCAACGCACTGATCGGCGAGATCATGGCGGCGGAAGCCGTCGCGCGGGGGGTCGAGGGCATGGTCATCAACGGGGCCATACGCGACAGCGAAGCAATCCGCTTGGGCGACTTCCCGGTGTTCGCCGCCGGCGTGACCCATCGCGGGCCTTACAAGGATGGTCCCGGCGAGATCAACGTAGACATCGCGGTCGACGGCATGGTCATCCAGCCCGGCGATCTCGTCATCGGCGATCGCGACGGGTTTCTTGCTGTCCCACTCGCCGACGTTGAAGCGGTGTGCATGGCTGCCGCGAAGAAGCACGCTGTCGAGGAGCAATCCCTGGCCAATATCCGCGCCGGTCTGCCGCGGGATAAGGCGTGGGTCGACAAAACACTGGAGCGGCTCGGCTGCGAAATCCACGTCTGAGGACTGCGGCTGATGTTGGGCGATGCAAGATAGCTTTGGTTGATGCGGGAGGCGCTGGCAGCGCCCGGCGGGGAGGGTAGGCAATGACACTCGGGTGGTACTCGGCCCTATCCAAGGTCGAACGGCGTACTTTTCTGGCTGCGTTCGGCGGGCTTGCGCTGGACGCGATGGACAGCACGATGTTCGCGCTGCTCACCCCGACATTGATCTCTGTGTTGGGCATTACACATCCAGAGGCCGGACTGTTCGCCACCGCGAACCTCGTGAGCGCGGCGCTCGGCGGTTGGATCTTCGGCATCGTCGCCGATCGTATCGGTCGCGTTCGCGTCCTGCAGATCACCGTGTTGCTGGTGGCCCTGTCGACCTTCGCGGCCGCCTTCGCTGAGGACTTCTCGCACCTGCTGATCGCGCGCGCGATCCAGGGCTTCGGTTACGGCGGCGAGGCGGCGGTCGGCGCTATTCTGGTCGCCGAGGTCGTCAAGCCGGCGATGCGTGGCCGCGTGGCGGCGGCCGTGCAGAGCGGCTATGCGGCTGGGAACGCCGTCTCCACCTTCCTTCTGCCGGTCATCCTCGGCTCTGCCGGGTCGGAACTCGGTTGGCGGATCATGTTCGCGGTCGGGCTGCTGCCGGCGATCATCGTGATCTTCCTGCGGCGCGGCGTGCCGGAACCCGCGTTGTTTATAGCGGACGCCGGGAGCAAAGCCGCGCCCACTCGCCCGAGTCCGTGGCTGATCTTCCAGCCACCTCACCTGCGGCAGACCCTTATTGCCACGTCGTTCGCCTTCGGCGCGCTGGGCGCGGCGTTCGTGATGATCACCTGGCTGCCGACGTACGTTCAGCAGGTGCTCGGCTTGCCGCTGAAGCAGATGGCAGGCTATCTCGCCATCAACATTCTCGGCTCCTTCTGCGGCCCGGTGATCTTCGGCCTGATCGCTGACCGGATCAGGAGGCGTACGGCTTTCCTGATCTACCTCGTCTTGCAGGCGACCAACCTCGTTCTGTTCACGCAGGCGCCGATCGGGATGGAGATGACGGTAGTGCTCGGCTTCTTCCTGGGCCTTTTTCAGGCGGGCATCGCGTCAGGCATCATGCCGACCTTTGCCGAACTGTTCCCAACCGAGATACGCGCGACCGGCGCTGGGTTCGCGCTCAGTGCTGGCCGGGGAATCGGCTCCGTGATCCCCGCTGCGGTAGGGTTTCTGTCGACCTCGATCGGTCTTGCCGACGCGATGGTCGTCGGCGGGGTGGCGGGTTACGCCATCGCGCTCGTCATCCTCATTTTCATGCCGAAGCGCGATGGCGTCGATCTCGCCGCCATCGATGCCGCAAGCCCGGCCCAACTGCAGCACTGACGCCTTCCCAGAACAGGTAAGCCTCCATGATCGTCGACGCACACGCCCATTACACCCAGGCTCCGGTTCAGCTCGACGCCTTCCGAGGTCGACAGGTTTCGACCCAGAACAAGCCTCGCCGCGCCGACCTCCGCATCAGCGACGATCAGCTGGAAGCGTCACTCCAGAAGAACCTGAGGCAGATGCGCGATCGCGGCATCGACCACATGATGTTCTCGCCGCGCGCGTCCGGCATGGGCCACGACTTCGGCACCGAACTCGTCAGCCGCTACTGGACCGAGGCGAACAACGACCTGATCGGACGCGTCTGCCGGCTGTATCCGACGGTCTTCTCGCCAGTCTGCCAATTGCCGCAGTCGCCGGGCATCTCGCCGGCGAATTGCCTCGAGGAGTTGGAGCGCTGCGTCAACGAGCTCGGGTTCGTCGGCTGCAACATCAACCCCGACGTGTCGGGCGGCCTAGCGCCGCTCACCCCCTCGCTCGCCGACGAATGGTGGTATCCGCTCTGGGAGAAGATGGTCGCGCTCGACGTGCCGGGAACGATCCATGCCAGTTCGACATGCCATCCGGGCCAGCATCTCAACGGCTCCCACTACATCAACTGGGATACGGCAGCGGTTGTCGAGCTGTGCAACTCGCGGGTCTTCGACGATTTTCCCTCGCTCAAGCTCATCATACCCCATGCCGGCGGTGCCATTCCCTTCCAGTTCAACCGCCAGCGATCGCTCTGGGCCGGCAAGGCGGGCAGGAGCTTCGAGGAGATGATCCGCCACCTCTGGTTTGACCTGTCGATCTACGATCAGGATTCGGTTGAAATGACAGTCAGGAAGTTGGGTGTCGACCGGCTACTCTACGCGACTGAGATGTTCGGCACTGCCAAGAACATCGATCCCAAGACAGGACGGGCGTTCGACGACACGGTCGGCATGATCGACGCGCTCCCCGACATCACCGACGCCGATCGCGCGCTCATCTTCAGCGGCAACGCCAAGGCGATCTACACGCGCGTGGATTGGGCATCGGTGGAGGCCGCGGCTGGCGGATCGGCCGCCGGAATGCGGGCCTCGTGACCGATTGAACCGCCGACCGCGGCTGGATCGCACCAACAGGAGAATGTCCATGCACGTTGCCCATTCGATCATTGTGGCCTTGGGCGGCGCTCTAGCCCTGGAACCGTCCATCATGGCGCAACAGGCGGCCCCGCCGGTGCAGGTGCAGGTCCACGGACCGTCGGGTGACACGATGCAACCGGTCCAGCGTTCCGGCGATCAGATCGTCTTCATGCCGACGAAGGGCAAGACCGGCATCGCGTCGGCTCGCGTGGCCGGCAACCCGGCCGAACCGGGGCTCTACGTCGTCATGGTCAAGATGGATCATGGCGCGGAAAACGCACCGCATACCCATCCGGACGGCCGCGTCACCACGGTGCTCCGGGGCAGGATCCTCTACGGCCTCGGCGCGACGATCGATCGATCCAAGGCCAGGATCTATGAGGCAGGCTCCTATTACTACACCCCGCCGAACGCGCCCCACTACCTCGTCTCGATGGCTCCAGACACGCTCTACCAAGAGGTCGGAGTAGGCCCCTCGGCGAGTATTCCTTTGGCGATCAAGTGACGCGCCGATCAGCAACAATGACGGGAGGCAGGGACATGGCGCAGGACGGTGACCTTCGATGCAGCCGGCGTGCCGCAATGGGCGGCATTGCTGCTGCATCTCTGATCGGCGTGACTGGTCCGGGGCACGCCGCCGTCAGACTATTCGAGACCCGGCCGCGCAGTCGATTGCCTGCGGGTACCGTGGATGCGCATCATCATATCTACGACTCCCGATATCCAATCGATCCCAAGGCTCCTCGACGTCTGGCCGACGCGACAATCGCGGACTATCGCGCGCTGCAGGCCCGGCTCGGTTTTCGACGCCACGTGATCGTGCAGCCTTCGTTGTACGGCACCGACAATCGTCTCCTGCTCGACTCCCTGACCGCGTTCGGCGTCGAGGCACGGGGTGTCGCCGTCATCGATCCCGCCATCGACGACGCCGAACTGCGATTGATGGCGGCACGAGGCGTGCGTGGCGTCCGCTTCAATCTCTCGTCGCCAAACGGCGCGCCGGTCGCGGCCATGCAGTCGGTCGCGGCCAAGCTCCGTCCGCTTGGCTGGCATATCCAGGTGGTCGCCAAACCCGACCGCATCGTCGAGCATGCCGACCTGTTCTCGTCATTGCCGGTGCCGGTCGTCTTCGATCACCTGGGACAAATCGGTGCGGCGGGCGTCGGCCACCCCGCTTTCGGCATCGTTTCCGGTCTGATGAAAGCGGGGAAGGCCTGGACCAAGATCTCGGGTCTCTACACGTTCGGAAGCGCCGGATCGCCTGACTATCCGGATGCCGCGGCGCTAGTGCAAGGCTACCTCGAGATCGCGCCCGAACGCCTGGTCTGGGGGACCGATTGGCCGCATCCCACGCTTGCCGAGGACAAGAAGCCGGACGACGCCGTCCTGGTCGACCTAGTGTCGAATTGGCTTCGCACCGACCGATTGCGAAAACGGGTGTTCGCGGACAATCCCGCCAAGCTCTACGGTTTCGCTTAGGCGGCGACCGAGAGGCGTGGCGGTACGCCTGTCTGCTGCGCCCAACGGGTGGCGACTGTTTCGGCGTGTGCAACGAAATTCTGGATCGAGGGGGCGAGCTTGTGCGAGCGGCGAGCGAGCATGAGCTTGCTCTGGAGCATCGGTCCCATCAGAGGACGTTCGCTGACGTTGATGACGCCGCCGTGGCGAAAACACGACGGGAGGATCGTGAAGCCGACGCCGGCCGCGACGAGGCTGAGAACGGTGCGGAGCTCGCGCGCCTCCTGAGCGACGAGCGGGACCAATCCTGCGTCGCGCCAGAGCGTGCTGATCTGATCGTGCACGCCGCAGCCGACATTGCCGGCGATCCAGACCATCTCGTGCTCCGCGAGCATCTTGAGGTCCACCGGGCCCGTGTCACCGGCGAGCGGATGATCACTCGGAAAGAACGCCATCAGTTCATCATGCCAGATTGGCGTCAACGCCAGGGGCGGCGCCGGCGTGAAGTCGGCGCAGGGCCGCAGGAACCCGACGTCCAGTTCCAGCGCGGCGATGGCGCGTAGTTGGGCGTTGGTCGACATGTGGCGAAGCTCGAGCCGGACACCCGGTCGCTCGGCGCGGAAGGTACGGATAAGGTCCGAGAACATTTCCAGCATCGGCACGGAACCAGTATAGCCGACCCGAACCACGCCCACCTCGCCCTTTGCCGCACGGCGTGCGGCCAGACGGGCAGCATCGACTTCCGCCAACACCCGTCGCGCATGGTCGAGGAAGAGCTCCCCCGCCTCGGTGAGCTCGACCGAACGTCGATCCCGATCGAGTAGGGTGACGCCCAGGTCTGTTTCAAGTGCCTTCACCTGAACGCTGATCGGCGGCTGGCTGATGTTGAGCCGTAGCGCCGCTCGACTGAAACTGAGTTCCTCGGCGACGGCGACAAAGTAGCGGAGCTGTCTGAAGTCCATGCGTTATTCCATATCGCTATCAGCGCTCTGTCAACATGATATTGGACGCAATAAGCCAGATGCCTAATCCTTGGTGCCATGGAGAGGGTAGCGATCAGGGCTGGTGGCTGGGCCAAATCGTCGGCAGCGCCGTTCGCCCGCCAGCGTAGGACAACAGCGAGGCTTTGCGCGATTGGCTTCTGCTTCGCAGCCGGGCTGACCCTCGTCGACGCGCCAAGCCGCGCAGCTTCCTCCTACCATCCCATCGTAAAATGGGCGCAGCTTTCGGATGGCCAGGCATGGCAGATCATGTCCGCCGTCGATATCGATAGCGCAGGTCGGATCTACACACTCCAGCGTGGCGAACCCTCGAAGGTGATGATCTTCGGCGGAGACGGGCGGCTGATCCGCACATGGGGAGAGGGTGCCTTTCCCGACGCGCACGGGCTGAGGGTGGACCGCGACGGCAACGTCTGGATCACAGATCGCAAGCTGCACCAGGTGCTCAAGTTCGACCCGACCGGCAAGCTCTTGCTTGCCCTCGGCACTCGCGGCGTCAGCGGCGACAATCAATCCCGCACATCGCTGAACGGTCCCAGCGACGTGACCTTTGGTCATCGCGGCACGATCTTCGTCACCGACGGCGAGAGCGCCAACGCGCGTGTGATCAAGTACGATCGCAACGGCACGCTGCTGAAGTTCTGGGGAACAAATGGAACCGGACCGGGTCAATTCAACACTCCGCATAGCATCGTCGCCGATGCTCGTGGTCGGCTCTACGTGGCGGATCGCGCGAACAAGCGCGTCCAGATGTTCGATCAAGACGGCGCGTACCGGGGCGAGATCACCGGCGTGGGAGCGCCGTTCGGCTTGGCGATCGGACGCGGCGGGCTCCTCTACGTTGCCGACGGAACCAAGGCGGCCGAGCAGTTGACGATCGTCGCGACACGAGACGGTCACGTCGTTGATCATTTCACCGAAGGGCTCGAGGGCGCTCACATGCTCGCCGTCGATCGGTCAGGCTCGATCTACGTCGCGGAAGCGCGTGGCAAATCCATCCAAAAATTCGTGCGCTGAGGGAGAGATCTCTCAAGCGCTGACCATTCGAACGAATAGCAACGCTCCGAAGAGGGCGGTCCAGGAGAGAAAGACGATGATCCAGGGAACGTTTCCGCTGCCCCGTCGCGTGGTCGCGATGTTGGCCGGTGTGAGCAGTATCGCGTTGGCCACCGTTGCCTCCGCACAGACGGTGCCAAGCCAAGCGGCGCCGCAGCAGACGACGCCCGACGCGCCCGCTCGAGACGCGCAGGCGCCAGAGGTCTCGACCGAGACCACCGCTTCCTCGACCGAGCAGGGCGCTGCAACGGCAGAGCAGAGCCAGGCTGATCCGACCGGGGCCGATATCGTCGTGACGGGCTCACGCATCGCGCGGACCGGCATGACGGCGCCGACGCCGATCACCGTGTTCAGCGAGAAACAGCTCACTCAGGCTGCGCCATCGACGGTCAGCGAGGCGCTTCGCACCCTGCCGGCACTCGCCAACACGTCGGGGCCACAGCGAAACCCGGGTACGATCAGCGGGGGCCAGAGCTTCCTCGATCTGCGCTCGCTCGGCGCGTCGCGGACGCTGACCCTCGTCAACGGACAGCGCTTCGCCACGAGTCCGCTCACTGGAAGCGTCGACGTGAACCTCATCCCCGCCGCGTTGATCCAGCGGGTGGAGATCGTCACGGGTGGTGCCTCGGCGGCCTATGGGTCGGATGCCGTCGCTGGCGTGGTCAACTTCATCCTCGATACGCGCTACTCGGGAGTGAAGGCGGACGGGTACTACGGCTTCTCGCAGGTTGGCGACAACCGCGAGGTCAAGTTCCAGGCTGCGGCGGGTTCGGACTTCGCCGATGGGCGAGGCCACGTGGTCGTCGCTGGCGAGTATTTCGACAACGGCGGCGCACGCCCTGAGAAGCGCGACTGGTCCACGCGCGGCAACAATTTCATCGTCGGCCCGGCGGGCGGACTGATCACGACGTCGAACGTCAGGACCGTCGGCACGTTCGGCGGTCTCATCCAGAACGGAAACGGCGGTACGGTCGCCGCGAACGCAAGCTTCGCGGGCATCCAGTTCCTGGCGGGCGGCGCGACCGCGCCCTACAGCTTCGGTTCCTATCGCAGCGGCGAGCTTCAGATCGGCGGCGACGGCATCAACACCGAGCTCATCCAGGACATCGCTCGGCCGCTGACCCGCAAGAACATCTACGGCCGGGTTGAGTATGAGGTGTTCACCGACACCAAGGTGTACGCGGAGGCGCTCTACGGTCAGAGCGAGAGCGACTACGTCAACTCGTACAACCGCAATCGCTTCGGTAACCAACTCACCGTCCGCGCGGACAACGCGTACCTGCCGCAAGCGTTGAAGACGCGCGCGGCCGCGGTCGGCGTCACGAGCTTCACCGTGCTGCGCTACTCGCGCGAAGGCGGGTTCGTCCACACCGACAACGATGCCAGGACCCAGCGTTACAATGCTGGTTTCAGCGGCAAGATCGGATCCGACTGGAAGTACGACGCTTACTACCAGCACGCGTTCGCCAAGCAGAACACCGACATTGAGAACGATCAGAACGCCACGCGGTACAACCTCGCCGTCGACGCGGTGGTCAACCCCGCCAACGGCCAGATCGTTTGCCGCTCGACGCTGACCAACCCTACGAACGGTTGCGTTCCGCTCAACATCTTCGGCGAAGGTAGCCCGTCGCCGGCGGCGCTAGCCTATGCGATCGGGACCAGCAGCGCGGTGTCGCGCCTGAAGCAGGACGTTGCGGCTGCGAACCTGTCGGGCAAGCTGATCGAGGGGTGGGCCGGGCCCATTTCGTTGGCCGTCGGCGGCGAGTGGCGCCGCGAGCACGCGTCGGTGGAGTCCGATCCCCAATCCATCGCCGGACAGTATCTGTTCGGCAACCCGCAGCCGTGGCGCGGCGGATACAGCGCGAAGGAAGCTTATGCGGAGACCGTGATACCGCTGCTTCGCGATCTTTCGTTCGCCAAGAACCTCGAGCTGAACGCGGCGGGACGGGTGACCGACTATAGTACGAGCGGCACGATCAGGTCGTGGAAGGCAGGGCTGAGCTACACGCCGTTCGACGGCCTGCGCCTGAGGGGGACACGGTCGCGTGACATCCGCGCGCCCAACTCATCCGAACTGTTCAATCGGGGGCGCACCCTGACCACGACGGTGACGGATCCGTTCCAGGGCGGCAGCATCACTGGAGGCGTTCCGCTCATCAACCGGGGCAACCCGGATCTGCGACCGGAGACCACCAAGACTCTCACGATCGGCGCGGTCATCGAGCCTGTCCAAATCCCCCGGTTGGCGCTCTCGGTCGACTATTACGACATCAAGGTTGCCGACGCGATCCAGACGATCACGCCGCAGCAGCTGGTCGACCAATGCTTCCTTGGTAACCAGCTCGCCTGTGCTCAGACTACGCGCAACGCGGCTGGCGGTCTGACGCAGGTTCTGGGCGTGCCGATCAATCTTGCCCAGTTGCGGGCACAGGGCATCGATATCGAGGCGACTTATCGGGTCGACATCGGCAACTTGGTGGGGTCCAATTCACGCGTGTCGCTGCGGACGCTCGTCTCCTATCTCGACAAGCTCGAGAACACCGTTCCCGGCTCGGCGACCATCAACCGCGCCGGAGAGGTGGGTCTGAGTCCGACCCCGCATTGGTCGGGCAATACCCAGGCGACACTTGCGAGTGATGCATTCTCGTTCTTCTTGCAGGGACGTCTGATCGGGGGTGGTCAATACGATGTGACGAAGACTGCTGCACAGGTCGACTTGCAGCACATCAAGCCGCAATTATATCTCGACGGGCAGATCACCGTCCCATTCCCACCGTCTAACGGCAAGCTCGAATTCTACGTCGACGTGCGTAACATTCTGGATCATGATCCGCCGGTCGCGCCTGGCAACAACAACATCGCGATCGCGACAAACGCCGCTTTGTACGATCTGGTCGGTCGCAATTTCAGGTTTGGCGCTAGGGTGCGCTTTTAGGAAGCGACATTCGCTTCTCCTGAGGTTCCACGGCAACATTAACGAATGACGGGATTTGGGAAGCCAGCCATGGCGGCGGAATGACCGGATCTGGGTCATCGCTGTAGCGCCGCCGAGGGGGGCTGCGATTGCCTGCTGTTGTGTCGCTCAAGGAAACCCGATCTTGCGCAGCCACTCGCCGTAGCGCGGGTCGGTGCGGATCGGCGCGAGCAGCGGGTCGGTCTTGAGGCCGAGCAGCCCTGGATCGAGCCCGTCCCAGGCGCGCGCAATCGCGGCAAAGGCGAGGTCGGGCTCGCGGCGCCAGGCATGAACTTCGGCGATTTGATATTGGGCGTTGGAGCCGTATTTCGCGGCCAGCGTCGCCAGCGCGCGATCGGAAGCGGCGCGATCGGTCGCAGCGGTGGCGGCGGCGACGATCGGCAGTACGAACGGATCGTCCGAGGCGGTGGCTGCGACGGCTCGCAAGGCCTCGCCCGATCGTCCTTTGGCGAGAAGCGCGGTCGCCAGCACAAAAGTCCCCTGTGGATCCCCGGGCTTCGTTGCGAGGTAAGTCCGTGCCGAGGCGATCGCATCGTCATACCGCTGAAGATTTAACTCCGTGTTGGCCCGCTCGAGCGGGTTTCGGGGCCGCAGCGGGTCGAGCGCTTCTGCGCGCTGGAACAACACGAGTCCCTCGGGATCGCCCAAACTCCCCAGCAGAACGCCTCTGTTACGCAGGACGTTCGCATCGTCGGGCGAGGCGGCATAGGCCGCATCATAGGCCTTCAAAGCTCCGGCGATGTCGAGCCGATTTTGGAGAACGAAGGCAAGGGCAGCACGTGCCCTGCCGGTACCCGGTGCGAGCGCGATGGCGCGCCGGGCATCGGCCTCTGCCCTGGCCAGCTCGGCGCGCAGCGCGCCGCCGCCGAGCGTGCTCGCGGCCACGCCCGTGCGAGCCCCGGCTCTGCTCGCATAGGGTTTGGCAAAATCGGGATCGGCGGCGATCGCCGCGTCGAAATCCTTGATCGCGAGCACGGTTTCGTTCTTTCGGACGAGTTCGATACCGCGCAGATACGCATCCTGCGCCGCCGGATTGGTCGTCGCGCCGGCAGTCAGCAGCGTCTTCTGCGCCTTGCCCAGCGCAATGCTGAGCGCCCCGGCGACGCTCTCTGCGATGCCGGTCTGGATCGCCAGCGTGTCGCCGAGCGCGTGGTCATAGGCCTGCGACCAGCGGGTCAGGCCGCTGATGCCGTCGACCAATTCCGCGTTGATCCGGATCATGCCCGCGCCACGTCGCACGGTGCCACTCAGGATATTGGCGACGCCCAGCTTCGCAGCCGCAGTCGGGCCGTCGGAGTCGCGCATGAGCTCGGACGAGCTGCGGCCCGCCACCTTCAGACCGGCGATCCGGGTCAGCGCATCGCGCAATTCCTCGGCGATGCCGTCTGAAAAATAGGCCTGCGCAGGATCGCCGCTGAGATTGTCGAACGGGAGCACCGCGACGCTGTCGCCCGGCGCGCTGTCGCGGTGGAGCGCCCACCAGCCGCCGGCGCCCGCCACCGCGACCGCCGCCACGCCGCCGCCGATGACGAGGCGCCGATCGACGCCGCGCTTAGGCTGGTACGCCGGCGGGATCGGCCGCGGCGTGCCCGCGATCACCGCCTGCGCTGCCACAAGTAGCGCCTGGTACTGCGGGTCAGTCCGGTTGCCCTTCCAGCCGATCAACGACAGGGCCTGGGTCTCGCCGAAGCCGAGCGGCGGGTCGACCGGATCGATGCGAACCGGCAGATATGCGCCGCGCCGCTGCGCACGCGTCGCCTCGTCCGCAACGAAGCTGCCCTCGCGCCCGACCGACCGCTCGCTCCACACGACGATGACGCATCTCGCCGCGGTCAGCTCGTCCTCGATCGTCTGCCGCCACGACGAGCCGCCGCCAATATGCGCGTCCCACCAAACGGCGAGGCCGTCAGCCTCCAGCGCGGCGACGAGCGGCGCGATGCGCGCGCGGTCCTCCGATTTGTACGACACAAACACTTCGGTCACGTCGGCCCCCACCTTTTCCCCGGACCGCAACTTGCCCTTCGTCTACCGAAAACACCATCGCGCCGCAGCCCCAGCGATTTAACGTTATCGGCGGCATCCCCGCTAGCCCATGTCCAAATTAGGGACGCTTCGAACATCTTTGGTGCATGAAGATGTAAGCGACCTGGGCGAGCGCATAAACGTCGCAAAAGGTTGCGGACTGCGATCGGGCTGCGATACGGATTACACCAATGATCCCCGCCTGCGACCCTGATCTAGAGCCATCGCTCAAGCTGTTCGACGGCACCGCCGACCTTATGTGCGTGCGCGATATGCAGGGGCGCCTCGTACGTGTGAACCAGGCGTGGCAGACAACACTGGGCTTATCGACAGACGAAGTCTGCAACACGCCACTGCTGCCACTCATCCATCCTGCCGACGTACCTGCAACGCTCCAGCGCATGGCGGAGGCGGATCGACGCCATCAGGTGGTCGACTTCGTGAACCGCTATCGCCGCCGCGATGGACAATATCGCGATCTTCAATGGCACGCTCAGCGCGTAGGCGACGTGATCCTGGGCCGCGCTCGCGACATCTCCACACAGCGATTGCTGGAGGAGCAGGCCCAGGTCGCGAGGGCAGCCCTTGACGAGACGCTGGCCGACATCGGCAGCCGCTTGGAGGCACCCGTCAGTGCGATCCTGACGACAGTGCAGGCGCTCGGCGAGACCGAATTGACCCCTAGGCAACATGCACTGGTGCAGACGCTCGGGCGCTCGGTTGTGACGCTCGAGGAACTCATCGCGAAGCTTGCGGAACGAGAGCGAGAGGCCGCGTGGGCGGCGTCCGTTCCGACGCTCGACCGGCATCAATCTTCAGCTGCACTGCAGATCACGACAGAGCCGCCCACTGCCGCACGCATTCAGTTGGAGCAAACAGGAACTGGCGGCGACGCGTCCGTGGGACTGAGGACCTGGATCGTTGAGAAGGCGCAGCACGTCGGCGACAACCCCTCCTTCCGCCGCGGATTTCGCGATGTACCGAGCCAGACGCTCGGCCTCTTCGCGATCCGGTTAGCGCATTTCGATCAGTTTTATCCGCGCCAGTTGCAGGCCGTCAGCGTCGCGTCTGGATTGATGAGCGCGAACCGAGCCTTCGCCCTCCTTGCCCGGTTACAGGACGTGGGTTTCATCGAGGTTGCCGCTCGCCTTCGGTCGGGCCGGGTTCGGCCTTATCGTATCGAGCCTGCGATGACACAGTCGTTCGCCGCGCTGCTCGAGATCGACCTCAAGAGTCTTGCTCTGACTGATTATCGCGCCGTCTTGGCGCTGGAGGCGATCAGAGCTGACGAGGGTAAGGCCATACCGCTGCTTGCATCGTTTGCCGCGGCAGTGCTCGATGACCTGCGATCGGGTGGGGATGGCTTGACCAGACGCCTGAACGGAACCTCGTTGATGGCGCGCGGGCAAACAGTCGCGCTTGCGATCGCGGCGGATGCGATTGCGCGGAACGGGGCCACGGGGGAAGGCTGGATCGGCATCTCGCTTACGGACTACGCGCAGCGGTTCGACGTCTCGCGCGTCCAGGTTCGCCGGATCATCGAAAGCCTGGAGGGATGTGGTTTGCGGCGCGACCCCGCCTCGCCGTCGCGATTGCTCGTCACCGAACGCTTCATCGAGGCGATCGAAAGCGTGCGACGCGCGTCGTGCGACCTACTCGCCATCGCCTTGGCGCGCGTGATCTGATGGCATCCTCGCACTCTCTTCAACCCTGCCACAGGCCACAGGCGTCGAACATGGAACGATCTCATCACCGGAACCAGCTGTCAGTTGCGGGTGTCGAGCAGGCTGGCTCGGCCGTTCCGGTGCTCGCATGATGGCCTCTGACCGACCGCTCGTCGTTTTGACGAGCGATGAGGTTTGCGCGCGTATCGGGGTGGGGGTTACCGGTCACCGGCTCGATCGACTCGCAGAATACGACCTCGCCGCGCTGGCCGATCGACTTGCCGACGTAATGGCTATCCTTGAGCGGGCAGCCCCCTCTGACGACTTCCGCCTGATCGGTAGCCTCGCCGAAGGCGCTGACATGATCGCGGCGGACGCGGCGCTCGCGCGTAGGTGGCAGCTCGATACGGTGCTGCCGTTCGGACGCGCCAACTACGCCGATGACTTCGATCGAGCAGGTGCCGCCGACCTGCGCGCGCGGCTGGACGTGTCGGCCAACGTACTTGAACTGCCAGGCAGCCGCGATGAGCCTGGTGGCGAGGCTGCCGCCTACGAACGGGCGGGCCGCGTAGTCCTTACCCAAAGCGATATTCTGCTCGCTATCTGGGACGGCGGGCCCGCTCGCGGCCGCGGCGGGGCGGCGCAGATCGTCGCGGAGGCGGTCGCGCACGCGGTTCCGGTCATCGTCGTGCATCCCGATCCTTCAATCCCACCGACACTGCTCTGGAGCGGTCTCAACGAGCACGACACGGGGCCGGAAGCGGTCGACACGGTCGCCCGTGGGAGCCTGGATCATTTGCCTACGCTGATGACGCGCCTGAGCGCTGGTCTGCCGAAGAGTAAAGATAGCAGTAGGCGCCGTAAGGTGCGTGATGCACCGCCCCTTTTCGCTATCGCCTATCCGCTGCTTCTGGCGCTTACGGGCGTTCGCCGCTTTCGGCTCGCCGATCTCCGCCGGCCGTGTCCTACCATGCGGGTACCGGACGGGTCGCACGCCGACTCGATGCCAGGGCGGGTTGAGGCGCAGCTCTGGCCGCGGTTCGACACCGCGGATTGCGAAGCGAGCCTCGCCGCACAACTGTTCCGCAGCGCGTTCGTCAGCAGCTTCGCGCTGGCCGCCTTCGCGGTTACGCTGGCTCTGCTCGGGCTGGTCGTGCCGATCGCAGTGAAACCTCTTCTTGCTGCGGGTGAGTTCGCGTCGATCGCGATGATCCTGCTCATCACCAGCTGGGGGTCGCGGGCGGGCTGGCACGGACGCTGGCTCGATCAGCGTACCCTAGCTGAAGAGCTTCGTTGCCTGGCTGTGTCCGCAGCACTTGGCGATCTATTCCTGCGGGGCGCGCAGGGGCAGGATGCAGGCAATGCTGGACGCGAACGTAGGATCATCGCGCGGCGACTCGGGCTCCCGGATGCCAGGATCGATGCGCCTTATCTTGCCAGCGCGCACGCCGGCCTCGCCGCCCTGCTCGATGATCAGATCGGCTATGTCCGCCGCGAGGCTGGGCGGATGCACCGGCTGGAACACCGGCTGCATCGCATCGGCGGAGCGTTGTTCGCGACGACGGCATTGGTCTGTGCAGGCGTTCTCGGCATCGAGGTGGTCTGGACCTTTTCGCACACGTCAGGAGCGGAGCACAGCTTACCGCTCGGCGTGACGGTTGTCAGCGCGGCGCTCCCGGCGATCGGCGCCGCCATTTACGGGATCCGTATGCAGGGTGACTTTGCAGGCGCGGCCGAGCGCAACGCCGCCTTGGCAACGCAGCTCACCGAGCTACGCCGGATCGTTGCGGACGAGGCCCCGGGGTTCGATGGACTACGCCGCCTCATCCGACGGACGGCAGAACTTTTGACAGCAGACGTTTCACAATGGGTCCGGACGACGCGCGCGCGGCCACTAAGCCTACCAGGCTGAGATGCTCTGCTGATACCAAACAGATGGTTATTTCCTCGAACATCATTCCAATCGGGAAAGCTGGCGGGGTAGCGCGCGCGTCCGAGCCTCAGGACCTCCACAACGGCCAAGATGAATGGATGTCCGAAGTAGGAGCGCAAAAAAGAGACCGCGAACGACCGACTTCTGGGTCCTGGTGATGCCGCCGGCTTCGCCCTGCGCGCATGTTTGCCACGTAGGTTCCAAGGGCGATTTACCCGCCGTCGTTCGTTGGGCAGGCGGGGAGTAGCACATTCATGTCCCATCGTGTCCTGATCATGAGCGCCAGCGTCGCCGGCAACACCGTCGCCTGGTGGCTTGGGCGTGCTGGCTTTGACGTTACCGTGGTCGAACGAGCGTAGGGCTTTCGCGATGGCGGCCAGAACATCGACGTGCGCGGAGTCGGCCGCGAGGTGCTTCGCCGAATGGGACTAGAGCAGACCGCGCTGGAGCAGGGCACCGGCGAGAAGGGGACGGCGTGGGTTGAGGAGGACGGCACGGTTGTCGCCCAGTTCCTCACCGCCGACACGGGCACCGACGGACCCACCGCTGAGATGGAGATCCTGCGAGGCGATCTGGCTCGCCTGCTCTACGAGCCGGCGAAGGACCATGCGACCTACCGGTTCGGCGACAGCATCGCGGATATTGCGCACGATGATGACGGCGCGACCGTCAAGTTCGCTGTGGGCATCACCTAGGCTCAGGACTCATTGGTCACAGCCAGAAGATGACGGTGGCCGCGAGCGCGACGGCAGAGAAGAAGACAGTTGGG
>NZ_JBWKTR010000018.1:0-27809 GCF_059420425.1 Sphingomonas sp. GW821-FHT04B01
CCAACTGTCTTCTTCTCTGCCGTCGCGCTCGCGGCCACCGTCATCTTCTGGCTGTGACCAATGAGTCCTGAGCCTAGCTATGATCGCAAGTGGGGCGATATCTACGCCTATGGCTAACGCGCAAACCACGTCGTATCGCTATGACGCCAGAGGCCGGCTTATCGGCTCCACCAATTCCAGCGCGAGCGGGACAGTCAACACGTCGATAACGTATGACCGCGCCGACAATCGTGCAAATTACTCGGTATCGGGTGCAGTCAACGGCACCGGAGGAAATGCGGGCACTGACCCGAATTCTGGTGCATCGATCCCGCCTCGCTCAGGCACATCTCGATTGATCGTTGTACCCCTGAATGGCTTCACAGTCATCCCTCTCCCATAAATTCAAAGCTAATACGCGTCGCTTCTGACGCAACGCCGTGAGGCTTCCCATCAGATTGTCTCAGTTTAGCGGTAGTGATTGAACATTCTATAGGAGACGGTTATGCGGGTGATTGGCTTTATCGCGCTGTGTACGATTGCTTATGCCTCGGTAGGACAGGCCAAAGCGGATGTCTATTGCGGTGGCGATGCGACGCCAGCCAGATTATTAACGTATGCGGACGGATCCGTTTTGATATTTACCACTTGGCGAAGCGATTTTATCCAAATTTGTAATTTGAATAAAGCTTGGAAGGGCGTTGAGCCTGCCGTATGCTTTGCATGGATGTCTAAGATTGCTGGCGCTATTAACGCTAACAAGAAGATTGGCCTTTGGTATAGCGGATTATCAGGTGATGCCTGCCGCTCTATACCAACTTACTCTGGCGCACCAGCTCCGGTATATATTGACGTAGCACCTTAATTGGAGGCATGCCGACACGATTGGCGAATATAGTCGTACATTTTTGTCAGGGCGGCTGAAGACATGGCGCGGGCGAGCACGTGACCGGCTTCCCTTGTTAGCGATGCTGCCGGCATCGCCGACGCTGCTCGCAATCGTCAAAGTAGCGATGAGCAAATAATATAAGCTTCGGCCCTTGCAATAACACCCCTTCTTGATCCACCATTGTGTCGCCGAAGGGACGGCACAATGGGGAAGGGGGATGTCATGAATATCATGACAAAGGGCCTGATGGTGATGCTGCTTACATCGTCATCGGCAATGGCGCTTGCTGTAGAGACAAATGCGTTCACCTATGACGCCAAAGGTCGGCTTACGAAGGTGGTAAAAAGCGGATCTGTCAACAACGGCGTAACGGTCGAGGTTGCACATGACAAGGCGGACAACCGGACCAAGATCAAGGTGACTGGCGCACCGCAATAAGGCGCTGCCGAACCCTTTTGCATCTCTACCATCTGAGGCCTAAAATGAAAAACCCGGTCGAAGCCGTGCGCTGTGGCTTGCGTGCGCGTCGTGCGCTTTTGATTGTCTCTACTGTTCTTTGTTCAGGCTCCGTTATCCCGGCGTTTGCGCAGGTGGCAGCACCAGCTCCGGTGCGGAGCAACATTGATGCCAACGGCGTCGACCTTTTTCTTGGTACGATGAACGTAGATGGCCCCATCCTTTCGGCAGGCGATGGTAACAATCAGGGTCTAAGTTGGCAGAAGCTGAACCGCGGCACGTTCGTTTTCGGAGACAGCATCGTAGGGACGCTATCGAGTTCCGGTTCCACTACGTATGTATCATTCGGCGCTACTACCAACACCTTTACCCTATCCGGTTCCAACTATATCTCGACAGAGGGAGACGGTGCCACGCTCACCAAAAGCGGCACCACGTACACCTTTACAGCCGGTGATGGAACCGTTGCGGTGTTCACATCGAGTACCACTGGTACATACCCATACAATAGCATTCAGGGTAATGTTACAAGCGTCTCGAAGCCAAATGGCGCGAGTTTTGCATATACCTATAATAGTGCCAAATACTGCGCCGCCTCGAAACCCGCAAGCTCCGGTCAGGTTTGTACGAGATCAGCGTATACATATCGTATTTTTTCAGTAACTAGTAATGGGAAATATACACTTACCTTTCGGTACGCTAACGATGCATCATCCTTTGATCAAACGGATGCGAGCGGCAACGATTTCACTGGCTGGGGAGACATCACGAGCGTCGTGTTGACGAACGCTGCTACGGGCGGGGGAGCCCGTACCCAGTCGTTCAGCAGTTCAAGTGCCGGATACATTATAACTGACGCCATGGGGCGCGCAACGACATACCGGTTCGCCTCAGCGAAGTTGGCAGGTATCAAACGTCCAGGCAGCAGCGGTGAGGATATCACCGCGACCTATAATAGCGCTGGTAAGGTTGCTACCCTGACCAACTCTACTGGAACGACCACGTATTCCTACTCCCCTGACAGTGGGAATGATCGTACTGTGACAGTAACCGATCCGTTAGGTCACACGACAACATACATATTTAGTATTTCTGCGCAGCGCCCACGGTCAGTAACGACGGCAACTGGCAACACGACGACCAGCACATATGACAGTTCCGGTCGCGTTCTCTTGGTGACGTCGCCTGAGGGCAATTACACGTCATTCATCTATGATGGTCGCGGCAACGTGACGCAGACGCAGGTGGTGGCAAAGTCCGGGAGCAACACATCGACGTTGACGACGAGCGCATCCTTCCCCTGCACGACGACGGCAACGTGCAACAAGCCTGCTTGGACGAGGGACGCCAAGCAGAGTCAAACCGATTACGGCTACGACAACACAACAGGTAACGTCACCTCTGTCACTGCCCCTGCCAATCCGAGCGGTGTGCGGTCCACCACGACGTACAGCTATATTACGGTCAACGGCGTCCAGATGCTGAGCGGCGGCTCGACCTGCTCGAGTGCGGCAACTTGCGTCAACTCGGCAAATGAGACGCGGACCAGCATCAGCTACAATGCCAATGGCCTGCCAACCGCCACGACCATGCAGGCTGGCGATGGTTCGACTTCGGCGACGACGACTAAGAGCTATGACGATGTCGGCAACGTGGTTAGTGTCGACGGACCCATTGCAGGAAGCGACGATTCCGTCAGCTACCGCTACAATGCCAACCGTGAGGTGGTTGGCGTGGTCGGTCCGGATCCCGACGGCGGGGGGCCACGCCGGCGGCTTGCTCAGCGCAACACCTATGATGCCAAGGGACGAGTCACCCAGACCGAGGTTGGCACCGTCTCGGATGCCAGCGATGGCGCGTGGAATGCCTTTGCCTCGCAGCAGCAGCTCGTCACGTCTTTCGATGGCGTGGATCGCCCGCTTAGCAAGACGCTGACGGCAGGCAGCACGACCTATGCGACGACGACCTATGGCTATGATCACCAGCGCCTCGATACGGTGACGATGGCGATGAGTGGCCAGGGCGCGGATCGCACGACCAAATACGGCTATGACAATGCGGATCGTCAGATCAAGGTGACCAGTGCTTATGGCACGGCCGAACAGTCTGACGATGTTACTGTCAGCTATACCGCTAATGGCAAGATAGCGGGTCAGACGGATGCCAACGGTAATGCCACGACCTATGGCTATGACGGCCTGGATAGAGCAACGACAATAACCTACCCGGGTGGTAGCTATGACCAGGCGACGTACGATGCCAACGGCAACGTGACTAGCCGCCGCCTGCGTGACGGACAGACGTTGACCTACGATTTTGACGCGCTCAATCGCCGGACCTTCGACCACAATCCCAAAACGAACGTTGCCGAGGTCGATGTCGGCTACAGCTATGATCTGCTCGGTCGCCTGACCAGTGCTGGAGATGGCAACGGCTGGACCAAGAACTTTGGCTATGACGCGCTGGGCCGGGCGACGACGCAGAGCAGCAACGTCGCAAGCACGACGCTGCAATATGACGCGGCAGGCCGCAAGACGCGCCAAACCTGGGCGGACGGCTTCTACGTTACCTTCGAGTACAATGCTGCCGGTCAGATGACGGTGATCCGCGAGAACGGCGGATTGGCATTGGCGACTTTCGCCTATGACGATCTTGGTCGGCGTACGTCGTTGACCCGCGGCAACGGCACGGTGACGAGCTATGGCTACGACGGCGCCTCGCGCCTCACCAGCCTCACCCAGGATCTGGCAGGCAGCGCCTGGGACCAGACCTACGGCTTCACCTACAATGCGGCGGGCCAGATCTTGACGCGTAGCAGCAGCAACGACAGCTACGCCTGGACGGGCGCGGCCAACGTCGATCGCAGCTACGCGGTGAATGCGCTCAATCAGTACACCAGCGCCGGCGGCACGACGTTCGGCTATGATGCGCGTGGCAACCTCACCAACTCGGGCGGTACGACCTACCAGTACAACAGCCGCAACCAGCTGTTCATGAACGCGGCCGGCCAGCTGATCTACCGCAACCCGGCAGGGGAGCTCGGCCAGACGCCAGCCGGTAACTTCGACTGGGTCGATGGCCAGCTCGCCCAGGAGTCGACCAGTGGCGTGCTACGCCGCTATGTCTACGGGCCCAACCCCGATGAAGTGCTGGTCTGGTATGAAGGGTCGGGCACTGGTGACCGGCGCTACCTCCATGCCGATGAGCGCGGCAGCGTGGTGGCGGTCAGCAACGATGCCGGCAACGCCCTCGCGATCAACAGCTATGACGAATACGGCATCCCTGGCGCAAACAACCAGGGTCGCTTCCAGTACACCGGCCAAGCTTGGCTGCCTGAGCTTGGCATGTACGACTATAAGGCGCGCATGTACTCGCCGACGCTCGGCCGCTTCATGCAGACCGATCCCATCGGATACTCCGACGGCATGAACTGGTATAACTATGTCGGCTCCGATCCCATTAACAAAATCGACCCAAATGGAACCCGACTTGTGTGGGCCTGCGTAAACGATCGTTGTGGATACGCTGATGATGGCAGAGGGGGCGGCCTGTTGCCCGGTGATTTTCGTGGCTCAAATCCAGGCTTTGCGCCGAGGGATAGGGAGTCAAATACCACCCCGCCTCCGACAAGATCGGCGCCGCCGCAGAAAGCGAAGCAAGACTGCTCTCCGGTGCTAAAGCGCCGCTCTGAACAGCTGTATCAGTTCGGCAGCGAGCATGCCGATCTTGGAAGTTATGTTACTGCGCTTGGGCTGATAACGAAGTCGCCCAACATCATAGCGCTTGGGGAAGCAAATGCTCTGCTGGGGACGGGGCTGCAGGCGATTGGTGCGGCAGGACGTTTTCTGGCTACTGGAAATCTTACGAGAGCAAGTTACGATGCGGCAGGCGTTGGATTTAGCTTCTTCCAATCTCAGACTAAAGCTGCAAGTCTCGCGATGGGGCTTGCGGGGGGCAAGGCGGTGGAATTGCGAGAGCAGCTCACTCCTGGTGTGGATTGCAAGCGATAATGGATAAACTGATTCAAATACGCCTACTCTGTCTCGCGGCAGAAATGGCAATATTGCTCTTGTGCTTTCGATCATATCGATCCGGCATAATTGATATAAACGGTGTGATTACAATCAAAAAAGAAAACTCGCCCATATTATTTTACATAATATTGAGTGGTGGTTTAATCGTAATAACAGCAATTTTAATAAGGATTGGAATTTAATCGCCGCAGAATAATCATCGCCCTGCGCCACTATCTCCAGGACCGGGCAGGGCTACGATTGACCGGAACATTACCGATTCACGACTTGATGCAAAGGTTAATGCACTTGATCCGCTTCAAGACCCGTTCCGTATCATCGGGACGCTCAACAATCTGGAGCAATAGTCCATCAATGTGACGACCGCCTCACGCCAAAACTACAAGGCCAATCCTGCTTACCGTGGGTCTGCGACATACGGGAATTTCAAGTTTGGCGCGACTATGCAGGCTAGAGGCTTCTCTCTAAATACCACCTTGAATGGATCAAACGCTTTCCAGCGTCTCACGACCGGGAGGGTCGATCCGCCTGGGGACGTTGCGGATGTGACGAACGGTTACAATTACGCTGCGCGGGGGTGCAACAAACGATGAAGCGTCCTGTTTTGGCAGTGATCTGCCTTGTCCTCGCGTGCTGCAATACCGAGAAACCGGTTGAAACGAAGGGCTCCGTCAAACCAACGTGGCAAGCGGGGCAGGGGGCTGATAACGGTCACGGATGAGCCGGAAATCGAGGGCGTTGCCGCCCAGTCCATTTCGCCGCTTCAACTCCTCACCGGAGGTCATCCGGCTAGTGGTTCTGATGTACGTCCGCTTTCCGCTGTCGCTGCGAAACGTCGAGGATCTGCTCTTCGAACGCGGCATCGACATCTGCCATGAGACGGTGCGGCTGTGGTGGAACAGGTTCGGTCCGCTGTTTGCCGGTAACATCCGCCGTCAGCGCGTCAGCCGCATGCGAGGTTTTCGTCATTGGCGTTGGCACCTCGACGAGATGTACGTGAAGCTGAACGGCGAGATGGTCTATTTGTGGCGGGCGGTGGATCATGAGGGTGAAGTACTGGAAAGCTACGTCACCAGGACACGTGACAAGGGCGCAGCCTTGGCCTTCATGAAGAAGGCGCTGAAGCGCCATGGCTCCCCCGATACTATCACGACTGATGGCCTGCGCAGCTACGGTGCTGCAATGGATGAGCTAGGCTGCCGTGACCGTCAGGAGGTGGGTCGCTGGGCGAATAACAGGATTGAAAATAGTCACCTACCATTCCGACGACGAGAGCGGGCAATGCTGCGGTTCAGGCAGATGAAGACGCTGCAGAAGTTCGCCTCTGTCCACGCCAACGTCCACAACCACTTTAGCCTCGAACGCCACCTGACCGACCGACAGACCTACCGCGAACGACGCTCCGCCGCACTGGCGGAGTGGCAGGCGCTTGTCAGCTGAACCTGGCTCTCAAAAGACCAGCTTCAACCTGCCGAGACGCGTCCGCATTAAACTGACAGCTCCGTTTTCACAGGGCGCGGGTGTTCCATGGCGATGCGCGGCTGGCGCTGGCGCTCGAGCAGCCGGTGCGCGAGCTTGGGCCTCCGCCCAACGAGATCGCAGTCGACGGGAGGATGAACGCGCGCGGCGTTTCGCTGTTCTACGGCGCGAACGACCCGGCGGCGGCGTTGGCGGAGGTTCGCCCCCCTGTCGGCAGCCGCGCGCTGGTCGGCAGGTTCGACGCCGTCCGGCCCCTGCGGCTGCTCGATATCAACGCGCTGCGGTCCGTCTACATCGATGGGAGCGTGTTCGACTCCGGCTACATGGGCCGCCTCGAGCTCGCGAAGTTCCTGAAGAGCCTGAGCGGGCGCATGACCATGCCGGTAATGCCGGACGACGAGAGGTCCGAGTACCTGATCACGCAGGCGATCGCCGACTACCTCGCGTCGAACGTGGAGCTGGATCTCGACGGACTGCTGTATCCGTCGGTGCAGCGCGCAGGAAGTCACCACAACGTGGTGCTGTTCCGGAGGGCGTCAAAGGTCGAGCCGGTGGCGTTGCCCGACGGGACGGTCGTTTCGGCGAGCCTGGGCGAGATGGACGAGGACGGGTGGTCGCCGGGCTACTCGGTTTCGGAGGTCGTTCCACCGCCGAATCCTCCGGCTCCACCCCGGCCGGAGCCGCTGTTTTGGGAAGGCCCGTTCATCGATCCCTTCGCCACGCCAGATGACGACCGGGACCCAGCGCTGCGCCTGGAGGTGGACAGCCTAACCGTACACGAGGTCGCGGCGGTCCAAATCGTGACCAAGGCGACCCATGTGACCCGTTACCGCAGTCAACGCCGCACGTTGGACATTTGACTTCGTGGCCTCGTGCTCGACGATGGCGGGGTCCCTCATGCACTTCGCTGGATCGTCATAGTCGCTCGAGCACCTAAGCATGAAGCGGAGCCAGCAGGGGTGAGCGCCACAGGGAGAGTTCGGGCTGGCTTAGGTGCGGCGCCCGTTCTACCTTCGTTCGCATGAGCGACGACCGAATCGAGGAGGGCGGCACCGAGAAACGGAAGCGACCGCCAACGCCTTCCTTGTTCATGCGCGAGATGCGGCCCGAACTCTACTCGGACACCGTTGACCGTCCGCTCTACGTCCTCGACCGCGCCATGCTCGAGTTCCAACTCCAGACCATGACGGCGCGCAACGAGCACCAGCGCTTCGAGATATTCTGCCGCAAGCTCTGCCAGCGCGTGATCTGCCCGCACATCCGCCCCCAGAGCGGGCCCGAGGGCGGCGGCGATGGCAAGACCGACGCCGACACCTTCCCCGTTGCAGAGGCGATCGCCGATCTCGGTTATGTCGGCAGTCCCGGACCCGACCGCGACGACTGGGGCTTCGCTTTCAGCGCGATGAAGGACTGGAAGCGCAAGGTTGTGAAGGACGTCGCGGGCATCGCCGGGACCTGCCGCAAGCTCGAGCGCGTCTACTTCGTCACGAGCCAGCCCGCACGTGCGGCCGACCGCGCCCGCATTGAGGCCGAGTTAGAGGCTGCCCACGGCATGCCGGTGAAGATCCTCGACCGCGCGTGGATCGTTGAGGAGGTGATTGACAGGGAGCGCAAGGACATCGCGCACGACTATCTGGGCGTTGGCCAGGTCGTGTCCGATCCGATGCGCATGGGACCGGAGGACTACTCGAGGCGCCGCCGCCTGGAGGACGTCGAGCGTGCGTTGGCCGATCCGTCCTCGTTCGAGTGCATGGAGCGCCAGCTTGTCACCGAGGCGATGGTCGCGGCGCAGCTGTCGCGCAACCTCGAGCTGCCGCGCCACGAGACGGATGGTCGACACGCCCGCGCGATCCGGCTCGCCGCCAAGCACGGGTCCGCGCGGCAGCAGCTAGAGGCGCGGCACGATGCGCTGTGGACCGCCTTCTGGTGGTTCGACGACGCTGCGGCGGTGTCGGATGGCTACGCCGGCATCGAGGCGGAAGCCCTCGGCGCCGACCACGCCCGCAACATCGAGTTTCTTGTCCAGCTCCACCAGTTGCTGGTAAACGGGGTGCTCTACCGCATGCTATCACCGGATGCTGCCGACCTTTCGGCGCGGTCTGACCGGCTGGAGGCCGCGTTGGAGGCGATGACGCGCGACGAGGGGCGCCCGAACCACCGCCTTGAGGCTCGCACCTCGCTCGCGGTCGTCCGCCTCGGTCGCTGCTTCGCCGAGGGCAGGACGGGTGAACTGCCTGCCATCTGGGCAGAGCTGGGATCTATCCTCGACGAGGCCGCCGGCCTTGCGGAGTTCGATGCCGATCGCCTGGTGAGGCTGATCGACGTCGTATCCATCCCCGCAGGCCGCGATCCGACATACCGCGCCGTGGCAGAGCGGCTCGCCGATTTCGTGGCCAAGCGCACGTCCGACGCGGAAGGTGCGCTCATCCTCCTCCGGCAGGCTCTCCGGCTAGACTTCAAGGAGCGCTGCGAACGTATCCGGCTGCTGGGTCGCGCGGCGGTCCGTCTCGCCAAGCGCGAGCATGCCCAGCAGATGATCGAGGCCCATCAGCACCTTGCGATCGCCTACCGCGGGGCTGACCTGTTCTGGGCGTCGCGATCGTCACTCCTTATGGCAGCGGCCGGCCTCGCCGCCGAAGGTGAGGAGTCGAGCGAGTTGCCTGTCGGCTTCGTGCCGACGGTGAAGATCTGGGCCTGGGTGGCCCTCCAGCTGAGACTCGTGCCGGAGCTGATCCTCTCGTTCCGCCTGCTGCGCATGGCGCTCGCCACGCTGCCGCTCGATGAGGCGTCCAGGGCCAGGGTCACGGAAGGCCTGCAAGAGCTGGACGCCGGCCTCGGCAGCAACATCCTCAACATGACCGATGCCGAGGTCGCCTCGCTCTCGCGCGCGCCGGACGCGCTGGAGGAGGCCGGGATGCCCATCGCCCGGATGGCGTTGCTCCACGCCCTCGGCCATGAGGAGGTCCTCCGCGAAGACGAGGGCTACCGCGAGCTCGAGGCGGAACGTGGGCTGCCGAAGTTCCTCGGGCTCCTCAAGGCTCAGCCGGTCTCGCGCGACCTCGTCGGCGGATTGGTCCTCAACTCGCCGGCAGGCCAAGTCCTCGAGACGTGCATCTGCGGACTGACAGTAGAGATCGCGACCCCCGGCGCTGATGCCGGGATCGTTACGGGACAGGCGCTGGTTGCTACGGTCGAGGCCATGCTGGCGACTATGATGGAGGACGGCGTCGGCCCGCACACCGAGCGGTTCCGTATCGACGTCGTCGAGACGGACGAGGACGGACCGAAGGTGCAGACCGATCCCAGGGGGATGCGCTCGATGGTTTCCTGGCCCAGGTCGCTGCCGGTCTGGGACTTTCCACGCCAACCAGACATCGGTGCGTTTCTCATACAGATCGTGGGCGAGATGCTGGCGGCCACCTTCGCGCTGCCAAACCTCAAGGACGCGCTGTGGCGCCTGTTCGACCGCGGCAACGCGCACGACAGGGTGTCCAGCGTCCTCGGCTCGCTCAGCGGGCTGCAGCGCATCGCCGGTCGCCCCGTTGTCCGCATCGATGGCGGCGGCCGCGACTATCCCATGCGGGAGCGGCCGGCGGTGGAGGAGGTCGAGCCGGCAGGTCCAGCCGACGACGATGACGGCAGGCCCGCGCGCGGAATGACCGAGGACGGGCGCCCGACCGTTTCGCGGCACCGGGAGGTCAAGGTGCAGTCGGTCATCGATATGCACAGCTGGGACGCGGCCAGCTGGAAGGGCATCCTCTACACGACGCTCGGCGACGACGTTCCGCCGGTGTTCGCGCTCGCGTTTCTCGACCGTGCGGCCGCCCGCCGGATCTTCGAACGCTGGCGGGAGCGGTTCGGCACGAAGGACGTGAACCATGAGATCAGCATCTCGATCATCCGCAACCTGCCGGGCCATCCGTCGACGCACTACGCCATCCAGATAACCAGCCGACGACCGGACGACGGGGAGTGGGAGCGTGGCACGATGTACCAAACGGTCTTCCGCATCCACGTCGTGGAGCCGGACGACGACGTGAACCTGGAAGGTTTCCTGACGAGGCTCCGCACGGCCGGCTGCTTCATCCTTGCGCCCGCCGTGATCTCCGGCCAGGAGCCGGACCTGCTGACCGACCTCGTCATACTCAAGAGGTTCATCAACGTGGTCGACGCGGCCGATGTGGCGGAGCACGACATCGAGCACGTGGGGCTCCAGACGATCGCGAGGCGCGACGCCGGATGAACGACCATGTCGCTGCATACGACGCGCAGTCCGAGCGGCTGACCGCGGAATACGAGGCTCTCGACCCGTCGGGATACCGCGCCACCTACTCGACGCTGCTTCCGTCCGGTCCAGCCCTTCTGGCGCTCGACGTGGGCGCGAGCTTCGGGCGCGAAGCTACTTGGCTGGCGGTTATCGGGTTCGAGGTCGACGCCGCCGAGCCCTCGTCATGGATGCGCGCCGCGGGCATGGTCGACGCGGAGATCCGCAACAAGGTCTTCTTCCAGAAGCTGGGGATCTGATGAGGACCGCCGTGCGTGGATTGAGCGATGCCGACGTGCGGGCGCAGCGGCGAGGCCTAGTAGCATGAACGCGGCCGCTTGGATCACGCTCGGCTTGGGCATCGCCACGATCTTGGCGAGCGGCGTCACGTCTGCCTTCGTCACTAGCCGGCTGAATCGGAGCAAGGACCGCTTCGAGTTCCTGCGGGGAAAAGCGGAGACGCTTTATCTCGCGGTCGACCAGTACGCGAAGGTCCTCGGCCAGCATGCGCTCACCTACTATCCAGTGCTTCGCGGGGAGATCGACTGGAACCAGATGCTGGACCTTCAGGTAGCCAGCGGCTCGAACCCGGGGAAGCACGAGGGCGCAGAGGTGATGGAGATGCTGGTTGCCCTCTACTTCCCCTCGGTCAGGCCTGCGTTGGACGAGTTGTTCGCCGCGCGCGACGCCTTCAACGAAGTCACTCACGCGATGAAGCGTGACTACAGGCGGTACGGCGAAGTTCCTGCTCAGGAGCATGGCCCCAAGTTCCAGCGGGCGGTCGAACTCATGAACGAGCGCGGCGAGGCATTGCAGCGCGCCGTCGTCGAGACGGCACGCTCGACGGTCGGTACCAAGATCGCCTGATCGTCATCGTCGCAAACCACGCCACACGAACAGACGCTGAACGTCGGCTTCCGGCAAAAGCTGACGCTGAACCTGTGGCCTCGGAATGACGGGTTTGTCCCAAATTTCGCCGGGCAGCATCGGGATCGGCCTGGGCCTTCGAATCCAATCCAGATATGAATGAATGGCGGAAGTTGGGGACCGGAAATGGCGGTCTGAACGACCGGGATTGGGTCGTTAGGCTGACACCGTGCCCGGCTAGGAACTATGATTCCGCTATGCATTCAACGGCCATTTTAGTCCACCTCCTCTGACTTGGCAGAAAGCACATCGGGTGTCCTTCACCGGGCGAATGTCGCGCCCTCTAATTGACGCAATTCGACCATCATCCTCTGCGCAATTCCTGACAGGATAGCCTCGGCAAAGTAGGATCAGGCTCAGCTGGATGAAGGTACACGGTGGGTCCTATCGGCGACGTTTTCTCATACGTGCTGAAGCCAATTGGTTCACTGCCGCGCGATTGATGCTATTTGGCTTTGGGCTTGCGTACTCGGCCAATGCGACGGCGCAGCCGAGCAGCCAGAACCAGTCTGGTAGCGGTCAAGAGGAGCCTGACACGCGATCCCGTGATGATGACATCGTCGTCAACGGTCGCCGCATCGCAGGTTCGATCATAACGGACACGCTGCCGGTTGCGATCCTCGGCGGGGACGCGTTGCGATCGCTGGGGGCAACCGACCTCCGGACGGTCCTCGACCGGCTGAAGCCGCTCACCGAGGCGGCGGGCGGCGGGGACCCCGTCGTCCTGCTGAACGGCCGGCGCATCTCGAGCATCGGCGAATTGCAGAGTCTGCCACCCGAAGCGATCGACCGAACCGAAGTGTTGCCCGAACAGGAGGCAGCGCGCTTCGGCGTTCCGCCGACCGTTCGTGTGCTGAACTTCATCACGAAGAAGACCTATCGCGCAACGACCATCAGGCAGCTCGCCGGCACCACCACCGAAGGCGGCGGCGAGACGAACTTCGCCGAGGCCGCGATGGCGAACATAAACGGTTCGCGCCGGACCTCGCTCAGCGTTTCCCACCTCCGGCTCAACCCGATCCTGCAGGGCGAGCGAAACATCGCCCCCGACACGAACACGCCTTACGCTATCGCCGGCAACGTCGTCGGCGTGAACGGCGCCAGCCTCGATCCCGCGCTCGATGCGCTTTTGGGCGGTCGCGTGACATCGGCTTCGGTGCCCGCCGAGCCCGCGCTGCGCCGGCTGCTGAGCAGCTACGCCGATCGCGCGAACGAACGCGCGGTCACCGACATTGGCCGGTATCGCACGATCAGGGATCGCAGCGACCGGATCAACGTCGATGGCACGTTGGCCGGGCCGATCGGCGGCCTCGACGGTTCGATCAACCTCGCGATGGAGGCGCAGCAGACGTCCGGCCTGAACGGTCTGGCGCCGGCAACGCTGACCGTACCCGCGGGCGACGGGTATCTTCCGTTCGCGAACGACGTGCTGCTCTACCGCTACCTGCCCGGCGCGGTTCTGCGCGGGCGTAGCGACAGCCTCACCCTGCATGCGGGGGGATCGCTGCAGGGCGGCATCCGGCGCTGGAGCTGGACCGTGACGAGCAATTACGATCGCCTGCGAAGCCGGGCCAGGTTCGATCAAGGCTATGACCTGTCGGGGGTTCAGGCCAGCGTCGACGCCGGAGGCGATCCGCTGGCACCGATCGATCCGGTGCGTACGCCGCGGCTCGTCGCCCGAAGCGAGACGGTGACCGGGACGCTGACGGGCAAAGCGGTGTTGAACGGTCCATTGGTCACGCTGCCCGCGGGGGAGGCGCAGCTCACGGCGAGCCTCGACTATGCCCGCTCGACCAGTTCCGGGCGTCAGCCAAACGTGCTCGACTCCGCGCTCGATCTGACCCGAACCACGACCGCCGCCCGCGTCAGCGCCGCCGTGCCGATCACCTCGCCCGATCGCGACGTGCTGGCGTTCGTGGGGCGCCTGTCGGCCAACGCGTCGATCGGCATCTCGGACGTGTCCCGCTTCGGACGTCTCGCCAGTTCGACCTTCGGTTTCAACTGGGCGCCTGTCGGACGCGTGCAACTGACGGGTTCGCTCGACGATGCCCGTACGCCGCCCGACATCGCGCTGCTGACCAGCCCGATCACGACCTTGCCCAACACGCCGTTTTTCGACTTTACGAGCGGCAGGAGCGAGCTGGTCACGGTCCTCGGCGGCGGCAATCCGGACCTCGCGCCGGAGCGCCGGCGCCGAACGACGGTTGCTCTGTCGGTGCAGCCGATCAAGGACAAGGAGATCCGGCTCAACCTCGAATACGTCAACACGCGAACCTACGACCAGACGACGACGCTCGGCAGCGTGACGTCCGACTTCCAACTGGCCTTCCCCGACGCGTTCCAGCGTGACCAGGCGGGGAGGCTGTTGCTGGTCGACCTGCGGGCGACCAACGTCGCCTTCGAACGCGAGCGGAGGCTGCGCGCGACGTTTAACCTGTCGATGCCGATCGGCGCCAAGCCTCCACCCGCGCCGGACCGGGCGTCAGCAGACGGGCCGCCGCCCGAACCCGCGTCGCCGCGGCCGACGATCAATGCGACGATCGGCGCGACCTATCGACTTGCCGACGTGCTGTCGCTGCGGTCAGGCTCGCCTTTGCTCGACCTGCTCGACGGTGCGACGCTCACCGGCACCGGCGGTCGCCCGCGCTGGCAGAGCGATATCGACATCCGCGGCACCTACGCGTCGGCGAACATCGGATTGTACGGCCGCCTCCAGGGACCGACACGCATCCGTAGCGATCTGACGGCCTCCGATCTGCGCTTTTCGGGCAGGGTCTGGCTGGTCCCCTATCTCGATCTCGGTGTCGAGAAGATCGTCAACCGGCCCTGGGCCAAGCAGATGTCGCTCCAGTTTACGATCGAGAACGCGCTCAACGACCGGATCGACGTCCGCGATCGAGCCGGACGGACGCCGGACCGTTTCCAGAGCGCCTATATCGATCCCGAGGGGCGCTCCGTCCGCCTGGGCGTGCGGAAGGTCTTT
Source organism: Sphingomonas sp. GW821-FHT04B01 (assembly GCF_059420425.1). Lineage (NCBI taxonomy): Bacteria > Pseudomonadati > Pseudomonadota > Alphaproteobacteria > Sphingomonadales > Sphingomonadaceae > Sphingomonas > Sphingomonas sp. GW821-FHT04B01. Next base: position 15,012 of record NZ_JBWKTR010000018.1, read on the forward strand.
TGAGATGACGATGCCGACGAACGTGCGTTGCGTGACCGGCCTCGGTCGTTACGCCGGCACTATGCACCGACGCCTTTGCAGCATCGCCCTCCTCGTTCTTTCGGCCGCGTCCCCCACGCCGGCTGCAGAGCCCGTCCGATACGTCCTCGCGCCAGAGATGACACGCGATGCCGTCACCGCGTTGCGGATCGAGGTGCGCTTCCGGGCCGATCCCTCCGGGACGACCGACATCGGATGGGACGACGGCTGGGCTGGCGAACGCAAGCTCTGGCAATGGGCGCGCGACTTCGCGGTGGCGGGGGCGTCGGCGGTCGCGAAGACCGGCGATGGACATTGGCGGATCACGTCCGCGCCCGGCGCGCCACTCACGGCGACCTACAGAATTCTCTCCGCCTACGACCACGATCCCACCGTGGACGACAGCGATCAGCCGCGGCCCGTTATTCGCCCGGGCTGGTTCTATGCGGTGGGCAACGCCTTGTTCGCCTATCCGGCGAAGCGCGAGGATGCGCCCGCCACATTCGACTGGTCCGGCCCGGCCGCGATCCGCTTCGCCTCCGATCTCGAGCATCTCGCCGGTCGGTCCCGCAAGGCCAGCCGCGCCGGCACGGTATCCGATGTGCTGGAAAGCGTGGTCATCGGCGGCCGCGACCTCCGCGTCTTCCCGGCCGGCGAGGGGGCGAACATCCGCGTCGCGACCCTCGGCCATTATGCCTTCGCGCCGGAGCAGTTGAACACTCTCGCGCGCCGGGTCATCGGCGTCGAGCGCACCTTCTGGCACGCCGATCGCCGCGCCCCCTTCCTCGTGACCGCAGCTCCCATCGTCGGCAGCCCTGCCACCATGAGCTTTGGTGGAACCGGGCGCGGCGATGCCTTCGCCTTGTGGATCGACCAGCGTGCCCCGCTCGAACGGATGACATGGCTGCTGGCCCACGAATATTTTCATACCTGGAATGCCGCGCAGCTTGGTCGGATGCCGGACGACAGGGCATCGCGACCCGCACGTTACTGGTTCAGCGAAGGCTTCACCGATTATTATGCACGTGCGCTGATGGTACGGGCCGGCGTGATCTCGCCGGCCGAGTTCGTCGCGCAATGGAATGAGATGCTGGCGGCCTATGCCGGATCCCCGGCGCGGACTATGGACGGCGCCCAGGCAAGCGCCGCTTTCTGGGACGATTATGCCGCCGAAAAGGTGCCGTATCAGCGCGGTGCCATGCTGGCCGCGGTGTGGAACCGTCGCCTGCTCGACACATCGAAAGGGATCACGAACCTCGACACGATCATGCACGCCCAACGGACCGCCGCGCGCACGTCCGGAGCCGAGGCGACTGCGCTGTTCCGCGCCATCGCGAAAGGCGAGGGGCTTGATATCCTGCCCGACGAAGACCGGTATCTGATCCGCGGCGAGCCGATCACGCTGCCGCCCGACACCTTCGGGCGGTGCGCCACGGTGGTAAGCGAACAGCGCCCGAACTTCTCGCGCGGCTTCGATGCAGAGGCGACGGCGAGCGCGAACAACGTGGCGAAGGGCGTCGATCCCACCCTGCCGGCCTATGCGGCCGGCCTACGCGACGGCATGACAATCCTCACGCGCACCGAGGGCGAACCAGACAACGCGCTCTTGCCCTATGCGCTGCTGGTGGACGATGGCGGCAAGCAGCGCACCATTCGCTATCTTCCACAGGGCCATGACCGGGTGATGGTCCAGCAGTTGCGATTGATTGATACTCGTAGTCCGTCCTGTGCCACCACGCTTGGTGGTTTGACCCGATGAGAGACGGCCGATGATCTCTGCGATATTTACTCTGGCACTGCTGACCGCCTCTGCCGAAATGACCTCGTGTCGTCATGACCGACAATCCTTGCTGGCTCTCGACCTTCAGGCATTCGATCAGGATATCAACGGCGGTTGGCGGACGCTGGAGGCCCAGGGTTGCGCCGTTGAAGCCGCCGATCTCATCCGGGACTGGCGAAAGGCGCATGGAGGCATGGGTGATGCCGATGCCCTCCTGTCATGGCATGAAGGCCAGCTACGAGCCGACGCGGGCCAATATGCTAATGCCGTCAAGCTCTTTGACGCTGGGAGGCATCCTGCCGCCGAAGACGCCAAATGGGGTTGGAACCTTTACGTGGATGGCAGCGTGGCCTTTCTTCGCGGTGATCTGGCTGCGTTGGAGGCGGCGCGTGCAAAGCTGGCGATCCTACCTCGCCCGGCTGAGCTAGAAGACGCTATTGGTATCGACGGCAGGCCGCGGAAGGTTCGCTGGCCAATGAACATAGGTGTTCTCGATGGTTTTATCCGCTGTTGGGGCCAAAGCTACAAGGCTGCCTATCGCTGTCCGGCGTTACCCACAAAAGGTTGAATGCACTGGCTGCCGCTCGGCGATCCTCGACTCAGCTTCAACGCGGGTTGGCGAGCGCCGTCACCTCATTTTGTGCGATCGGACGCGACCCGAAACGGCGGCTTTCCCTATTCCACTTGTAAATCGACGCAACGCACACTCTCGATGACCTCTAATCGAGAAGATGAACAGATGTCCGTTGTCGGGCAGCGAGACGGGTAGGCCTAGAATCCGTAGCTGGGTCAGGAAGGTACCACTAAATTGTCGTCGCTGTTTCGATCGATATACTTGTTGTACGGATCGACCCCGACGAACGCCGGCCGCGCCGCGGTGACGATCCGCACCTGCTGCCCGCCGCTGCGGAGCGGGCGGCGCTCCATCGCCAGCACGTCCGCCCTTGAGAAGGCGGCGAGCCCCGGCCGCGACGCGAACGCGCCGACGTCGATCGTGTCGGCGAAGGGAACGGGCGTCTCGACCCCCTGGCCGTTGGCGGTGAACTTGGCGGCGTTCACAGTCAGCAGCGTTTCCCACCTTCCGTCGGGCAGGCGGCGGGTGGTCGCGTCCTTCGCCTCGAAGTCCCACAGCACGATCCGCTCGAACAGGTCGGCGACCAGCTGCCTTTCCTGCCCGTCGCGCGCCAGCGACGCGAAGCCGGCGACGAGGTCGGTCGAGCGCGCATAAGGCCGCCCCTTGAACCGGTAGCGGTCGAGCAGCCCGCGCAGCATCGTGTTGACCCGTGCCTCGCCCAGCCGGTCCTGGAGCAGGTACAGCGCCACCGATCCCTTGTTGTAGTGGATGTAGGGCTGGTTCTCGACGCGTGCGAGCGGCAGCTCCTCCACCGCCTCGCCGCGGCGGCCGCGCAGGTAGTCGTCCAGCTCGTACTTCAGGAACCGCCTGATCTTGTCGGGGCCGTAGAGCCGCTTCATCACCATGAGCGCCGAATATTGCGCCATGGTCTCCACCCACACGGTGCCGCCCTGCATGTCGGCGCTGATCACCTGGTGCGCCCAGTATTGATGCCCCAGCTCGTGCGCGGTGATGTAGGTGACGTAGTCGATCCGGTCGGCCGAGCGCGCGTCGGCGATGAAGCCGATCCGCTCGGAATAGGGCACCGTCCCCGCGAACGCCTGCGCGAAGCTGGCATAGCCGGGGAACTCGACGATCCGGGCATAGGGGAACTGATAAGGCCCGAAATTTTCCCGGTAATAGCCGAGCGCGGCCTGCATCGCCGCCAGCATCCGGTCGACGTTGTAGGCATGGGCGGGGTGGTAGAGGACCGACAGGCGGACCCCGTCGGCGACCCGCGCCTTTTCGGCATAACGCGCCGACTGGATCGAGAAGAAGGACAGGATTGGCGCGCCCGACACAAAGCGCGCGGTGCGGCGGCCGTTGGCGACCGCGTCCGTTACCTTGCGACCCGGCGCAATCGGCACCTGGTCGGCATCGGTCGACAAGGTGACATCCGACCGCACCCAGTCGGTGTGAACGTAGTTGCTCCACTGGGCGGAAATATTCTCCAGCTTGGCTGGGCGCAGTTCCGCCGGGAGGCCGTACTTGCGGCGCTTGGTCCGGTCCTGGAGCAGCCCGCTGCGGTCCATGCCGAGGGTCGGCGCGAACTCGCGGTTATTCAAAAAGGTGCCGTTGGCGACCAGGCGGGTGTCGTCGTCGTTGGCCGCGAAGCCGCGGTCGACCCGCTCGGTACGGAAGCCGAGCGTGCCGGGCGCCCCCGGTGCGACCGGCCGCTCGAAGCGGTAGATACGGTACTGGTTGTCGTCGTCGTCGCTGACCAGCCGCGCACCGGGGATCGTCACCGCGACCAGCCGGGTGCGGTCGTCCTGCAGGCGCACGTGCAGGTCCCGGAGCGGCGCGCCGGTGTCGTTGACCCAGGCGTAGCTGCCCTCCGCTTCCATCCGCCGCGCGGCGGGGTGGAGCGCGATGGTCAGCCGGATGTCGGTCAGCGTCGGCTGGCGCAGCCCCGCATAGCGGAGATACTTCTTCTCATAGGCCGCGGCCCGCGCGTCTTGATCGGGGGCGCTGCGATATATGTTGAGGACGTCCATCTGGCGCCAGGCATAGGCCCCGCTCGCCGCGACGGTGACCAGCGCGACCGCCAGCACCACCCCCGGCGTCCCCCGCAGCCGCCGCGGCGCGAGGCGGAGCCGGTGGCCGAGCTTCGCGTCGGTCCCGCGCCGCCAGAGAAGGTGCGCCGCCACCGCCAGCGCCAGCGCCCACCCGCCCCAGTAGAGCCGCAGCCACCATCCGCGTGCCGCGCCGATCTGGTCGCCGTTCATGTCTGACAGCCGCAGCGTCCCGGTCGAGCCGTAGAGGTAGAGTGGGTGGTCCCAGCCGATCGTCGTGAACACGCTGGTCGCGACGAGGTAGACCACCATCAGCGCCCAGCCGACGTACTTGTTTGGGCTGAGCGCCTGGATGAACACCGCGAGCACGGCGAGGATCACGAAGTCCGCCGCGAACGGCAGAACGTACCAGGCGAGATACTCGCCGAGCGCCGGCGTCACCGGGCCGCGGAAAAGCTGCACGACGATCCCCGCGACGACCGAGGCGAGCAGGGTCGTGACCAGCACGCCGGCCACCGCCAGCACCTTGGGGACGAGGTACGCCCAGTTCGGCAGCGCGGTGGCGTCGACGATCTCGTGCATGCCGCGTTCGCGGTCGCGCCACACCAGCTCGCCGGCGTAGTAGATCGCGATGATCAGCGGCATGATCGTAAACGCGCCCTGGAGGGTGCCGATGACGGTGAAGGTCATCGGGTAGAGCGGGGTGCCGTAGCGTTCGCCCGCGACCAGTAGCGAGGCGACCGTGTTGGCGAGGCCGACCGCCAGCATGATGACGAAGCCGGGGCTCCTGAAAATCAGCGCCATCTCGAACCGGACGCGCGCGAGGAGCTGGGTGGGGCCCGCATACGCCGGGTCGGTCGCGGGCAGCGCGGCGGCGACGCGCGGCGGGGTGGCGGCGAGCTTCGCCGCGCGGCGCTGCTCGCGACGCAGGCGGCGCTTCGACGCGCCGCGCTCGGTGAAGGAGAAGCGCCACCACGCGACCGCCAGCGCCAGCCCCCCCAGCATCACGGCGATGACCCGGTTGGCGGCGAGCACGCCCGCGAAGGCGGGCATGGCCGCGTTCGCCTCGGCCGGGGTCCAGTAGCGGGTCAGCCAGCCAAACGCCCCGATCCCGAACGGTTCGAGATAGGCGATCGTCTCCCGCCATTCCGGCTTTTCCGCGGTGATGCCGATCAGGGTCAGGTAGACCACCAGGAAGGCGATCACCGCGAGGTAGCTGTAGGTCATCGACCGGGTCATGGTCGCGACCGCGAAGAAGATGCCCGCGGTCAGGAACAGGTTGGGCAGGCCGAGGAGGAAATAGGCGTAGAGATAGTCACCGGCCCGGTTCGGCCCCAGCGTCTCGGGATCAACCCACGGCATCAGCGTGCCGAGCCACATCGCCAGCGGCACCACGACGAAGGCGATTGCCGCCGCCCCGTAGGCGCCGAGGAAGCGGCCGAGGAGATAGGCCGCCTTGGTGACCCGGGTCGACCGGACCATCTGCCCGAAGCCGCTCTCGTCGTCGCGCACCACCACGTTCGCCACAAAGGCGGTGGTCACGAACATGAAGAACAGCGACATGATGAAGTGCGTCCGCGCGATCGCGGTGGCGGCGTTCTTGTGGACGTTGCCGCCGCTGCCGAGCGAGATCTGCTCCACCGTCACCGACCCGAAGGTCAGGAGGAAGAACAGGATCGCGACCGCCCAGAAGACGGGGTTGCGGAGCTGGTAGCGCAGCTCGAAGCGGGCGATGGCGCCGAACATCGCGGGTCAGGCCGCAACGGGGGCGGCGCGGCGGAAGCGGGCGAGGGTCGAGAAGTACACGTCCTCCAGGCCCCCCGCCGCAGGTGTGAAGCCGTCGCCGGGATCGTGGTCGGCGAGGACGTGGACCACCGTGCGCCCCGCGAACAGCCGAGTGGAGATGACCTCGTGCGCCTCCCGCACCGCGTCCAGCGCGCCCGGCGCGACCGTCTTCGCCCAAACTTGCCCGCGGGTCCGTTCGATCAGGTCGAGCGGCGCGCCCTCGAGTTGGATGCGCCCCGCCGCCAGCACCGCCATGCGCGGGCACAGGTCCGCCACGTCCTCGACGATGTGGGTCGACAGGATCACGACGACGTTCTCGCCGATCTCGGCCAGGAGGTTGAGGAAGCGGTTGCGCTCCTCCGGGTCGAGGCCGGCGGTGGGCTCGTCGACGATGATCAGGCGCGGGTTGCCGATCAGCGCCTGCGCGATCCCGAACCGCTGGCGCATGCCGCCGGAGAAGCCGGCGATCGCCTTCTTCCGATGCGTCCACAGGTTGGTCTGGGCGAGCAGCGTCTCGACGGTGACGCGCCGGTCAGCGGCCGAGTGCACCCCTTTCAGCACCGCCATGTGGTCGAGCATGTCGTAGGCGGAGACGCGCGGGTAGACGCCGAAATCCTGGGGCAGGTAGCCGAGCGTCGCACGCAGGTCCTCAGGGCTGGCCACCACGTCGATGTCGCCGAAGCGGATATTGCCCGCAGTCGGCGTCTGGAGCGTCGCCACCGTCCGCATCAGCGTCGACTTGCCGGCGCCGTTGGGTCCGAGCAGTCCGAACATACCTGCCGGGATCGACAGGCTGACGTCGTCGAGCGCGCGAGTGCCATTGGCGTAGACGTGGGTGACCCCTGTCAGTTCGAGCATGTGTTTCGACTCCCCCCTCTAACAAGCTTAGCAAGGTGTACCAGGGAAGCAATACAGCGGTCTAACGATAGCCGGCATGATCACCTCCCGGCCAACCCAATCCCGAGCGAAGCACGGCTCGTGAACAAGCGGCCGCTTTTGGGAGCGCCCGAGTAGCGCTGGATGTCCGCTTCTGGGTCTCCACTTCCCGTCGCATTGCCAACCTTGGTCGCGAGTTTGCGGCCCTTCTCCATGGCCTTGCATCGCGAGGCGGCACATTTTTCCCGTCTCCACCCTTCCATCCGTGGAGGTGAGCTAGCAGAAACGTTTTGGCGAATAGGGTCGCGGTATGCGTCAGCGCGATTAGCAAAATGCCTATCAGCCAAGCCTAAAAAGCATCTAGTAACCCTTTGTAGGTCAACATTGCGTCCGTTATGATCTTAACCATTCCGTTGCTGTTTTACGTCTAAAAGCCAAGGCATGCTCTCGGACCATCAAATCGATCTCGTTCAGGACAGTTTCGCCGCTGTCGTTCCAATCACCGCCGCTGCGGCGGCCGAGTTCTACCGACGTCTTTTCGAGCTTGCGCCTGATACACGCGCGTTGTTCCGCAACGACATGGCAGAGCAGGGACGCAAGCTATTCCTCACCCTAGCGACCGTGGTTGACGCGCTAGATCGCCTTGATTCCATCGTTCCGGTTGCACGTGAATTGGCCATTCGACACATCAGCTATGGTGCAAAAGACCGCCATTATGAGGCCGTTGGTTCTGCACTCATCGAGACGCTACGAGCGGGACTTGGGTCAGCGTTTGATCAGGATACCGAGGAAGCTTGGTCTGCCGCCTATGCAATTCTGTCAGGAACCATGCTGACGGCTGTTCGCGAGAGAGCGTAAGCCACTGTGAACAACGTGCCAGAGAGCGCATCGAAGATCGATGCTCAGCTAGATGGTATCGCTACGCGGTTGCTCGACATCGCCGGCTGCGTTGCATCTGAGGCTGAGACCGCCACAGCGGTAATCCGGGGTATGGCGGATCACGCAACGCAAATTGCTTCGTTGGCCGCCGCCCTTGAGGCTGCAGCCAACGATGTGGAAGTGAGCGTGCGCCAGCAGGCGGAGACACTTGCAGAGGCGCGGTCGCAGCTAGAGGCAAACAAACCGACGATCGACGCGCTCGCTCAATCGGTCGACAGCGTGGCAGCGATCAGCGCTACAATCGCCCAGATCGCGCGAGAGAGCCGAATGTTAAGTTTAAATGCCCGGATTGAAGCAGCTCGTTCCGGCGGGGAGGGCGGTGCGTTCGCGGCGATCTCCGCGGAAATGTCGATGCTGACCACTCGCACGGCGACCGCAAACGCAATCATCGGGGAACGCTCGATGCTGATTACCCGTGACGTGCAGGCTGCCAACGATATCGCCGTCGCTCATGCGGGGTTGGTGACTGAACAGGATGGCTTGCTTGCCGCATCATTCGAAAGCGCCGGCCAGCAGCGTCAAATCGCATCGGAGCTTGTTGATATTACCGCGGATGCTGCAAAGATCATCGACACGGCTGCCGCGGCAATCGGGCGCGTCGGTGCCAACGCTGTGGCTGTGAAGGTCCTTGCTCGACAGGTGTCAAAGCTTACTCGCAGAGGGAATGGCGCCTGCTGATGCTGACGTGACCCCCGTTTCTTCATCCACCTCGAAGTAGGGACCTGCCCTTGAAGGGACGGATGGATGAAGCGGAAGTAGTTTTCAGAGAAGCAGCTCATCGGCATCCTGAAGGAGGCCAAGGCGGGTGCGGTAGTAACGGAGCCGTGCCGTAAGCGTTGCTTCGTCGCTAAGTTTTAGACCTAACACATAAACGTCGGCGCGAACAATGAAACCCAACATGGGCGCCGTCGCCGGCTACGATGAACGAGCGGCCGCTTTCGGAAAGGCCTTAAGTGCCCCTAAACGGCCGGATGTGGGTCGTCGTGGCGGAGGGGCAGGGCGGCCGTTTTCGCCCACTTGCGGACACCCCGCTCGGCTGACACTTTGCGCTAATGCCTACCCTGTTTGTGGAAGCGGACGAGCCGCTGCTCGTCTTCCCATCGGTTGCAATAGCCGAGCGCTACCTCGAAGCAGCGGACGTGCGGGACGGTGTCTACTCTCGCGCTTTCGGACCATTGGGCGAGCAGTTTACGGTGACGGCGGCCGGCGACCTGGTGGTCATTCGGTCGTTGGATGCGCCACCCGATCCGTCCGGGTTAGAAGCTCTGTTGAAGCGCGGGCTCGCGGGGGTCGGCGAACTAGCACCGACGTCGGCAACCCTAGCTGATTTAGTCGCGGCAGCGGAAGCGTTCTGGGATGAGCGCGATCCCTCTGGAGGGCGCTTCTCCAAGGCGATCCCTAGGTGGGGCTGCTTACTAGTTGCGGTCAGCCTTGTGACCCTGCGGGCTCTTCTGTGGCGCTGACCGAACCGGCAGCCCTCCCCACAAGCGCCGGTCCGCTAACGCCCAGCAGCCGACACCCGCCCGCCGGCTCCTCACTTTTACATCCAGTAGCGAGCTACAACCATCCCGACGCCAACAGCTCCAATCACTATTCCGAGATGGGAACGTCGTGCCTTATGAAAAAGGGATTGTTCGGTATTTAGTAAATCGCTTAAGTCCGGTACCTTGCCCGCTGTAAGCCACGGATGACGGCCTGCTAGTGACTTTGCTAGATCGCGCGTGAACTCTGGACCATTGCTCCAAGTTTTGTGCCGATCTAATAGCTTTTCTGTTTCTATTTTTACGTTCGCCTTCCAGATTGATGGATCTGATAAATAGCTCTTAATAGATGACAGATTTTTAGCCGCCTCAAATACCACGTCGCTAGGGCTGGGTTGAATTCCGATAGCAGCGAGAACCTCGATTAAACCCGGGCGGTGATTTAGTTCGCCGCTCAAAACCGGATGGACGGCGCGACTAAGCCTAACGCCATAATCCTGCTCCCCCCTGCTGTTGATATAACTGATTACGACACCGTCTTTTTCGATAAATGCCTGCGTATTATAACCAAGAATGCCGTCGGATTGGATAAGCGACCAGCCCTGGCCTGACACCAGCACAGCCATGGGAAGACAGACATCACTCAGCGGAAGCACTTTGGATTCAACCATCGCGCTTTTCTGACGGGCACCAATTGCGAAAACCTAAATGGCAGCTAGCCGCTCACCCTAGCCGTTGCGATGCAAAACTCACATGTTTTGCATCGACAAAGAGCGGCTGGAAACCGAGGGTTCCGCCGATGCAAAATACTGATGCATCTGGGACGGCAATTCAGTGGCCGGTTTCTTGAGGTGCCGCCCCCGAAGCGGAAGGTCCGCTTTCCTCTCCATTCACAACATCCATGACGGTCGATCATGCGGCAAGGCCATTCAGCGCGGAGATGAATGAATGTCTGAAGATGGGGAGCGGGGGAGGGGGCGCGAATGTCCGGGTTTGGGTCAATGTGACGTCCGACCCCGTAGGGGCCGGACGCGAGGCAGCACCAACGTCTCTTCGGCTCAGCCATGCGGGCGCATGACCACCTTGATAACGCCGTCCTCCTTGTCGCGGAACTTGGCGTACATCTCAGGTGCGTCCTCCAGACTGGCCGGATGGGTGATAACGAAGCTGGGGTCGATCGCGCCCGACACGATCTTCTCGAGCAGCGGCTTAGTGTAACGTTGCACGTGGGTCTGTCCGAGCTTGATCGTCAGTCCTTTGTTCATCGCCGCACCGAGTGGCAGCTTGTCCCCCATTCCGACATAGACGCCGGGCACCGACACGGTGCCGCCCTTACGGCAGCTAATGATCGCCTGACGCAAGACATGAACGCGATCGGTGGCGAGCATCATGCTTGCCTTGACCTTGTCCATAACGGCGTCAGCTGCACCGTGTGCGGCCGCCTCACAGCCGACCGCATCGATGCAGCTGTCCGGCCCGCGCCCCTTGGTCCGCGCCTGCAGTTCGTCATAGACGTCAGTCTCGGCGAAGTTGATTGTCTCGGCACCGCCAGCCTCAGCCATTGCGAGCCGCTCGGGCAGCTCGTCAATCGCGATGACGCGCCCGGCACCCATCATCAGCGCGGAGCGAATGGCAAACTGGCCGACTGGGCCGCAGCCCCAGATGGCGACGGTGTCGCCTGGTTCGATCTGAGCGTTCTCAGCGGCCATGTAGCCGGTCGGAAAGATGTCGGAGAGGAATAGCGCCTGATCGTCGGTGACGTTTTCCGGTATCTTGATTGGGCCGATATCGGCCATCGGCACGCGGAGGTACTCCGCCTGGCCACCGCAATAGCCGCCCAGCATGTGGCTGAAGCCGAACAGGCCGGCAGGCGAGTGGCCCATCGCCTTGGCGGCCATTTCGGCATTCGGATTTGTCCGGTCACAGGCCGCGAACAGGCCCTTCTTGCAGAACCAGCAATCGCCGCAGCTGATCGTGAACGGCACCACCACCCGGTCGCCGATCTTGAGGTTGGTTACCTCGGACCCGAGTGCCACGACCTCGCCCATGTTCTCGTGGCCGAGGATGTCGCCGGCCTCCATGGTAGGCTGGTAGCCGTCGAGCAGGTGGAGGTCCGAGCCGCAGATCGCGCAGGCAGTCACCTTGATGATCGCGTCGCGCGGATGCTTGATTTCCGGGTCTGCTACGGTGTCGACGCGGACGTCACCCTTACCGTGCCAGCATAGTGCGCGCATGTCTCTTCTCCGTCTGAGCAGAAGCTCCGCCAGGATCGGAAAAGCAACTGAACCACGTTAACGTTTCTGAGATCGACATGGGTTCGAAAGCAAGCTCGTCATTGTGAACGAACGTCCGGTTGTGAGCAGTGATCTGAGAGACCGGAGTGTCTGCAACTGGGTCTTGCCGGGCGTAACTCTATGGCACGTGAGTGATACCTGAAAGCACGAACTAGGTAGGCTGAGTATGTCGGCAAATGTCACGCTGCACACATTAGACATAGGGCGGCGGGGTTGACCTTAGCTTGTCAAGTGAAATAGCCTGCATCGATGCCGGGGTGGCATCAAACGCGTATGCGCATGATCATGTAAGTATGTCTGTATGAAAAGAGCTTTCAATGCGAAACCTGTTTTCAGCCACCCCCGTCAAACTAGTTTTCCGTCAATAAAGGAATATCAATTATAACAAGGATGTTACAAGCTATCCAACACTGGCTATTTGCCTTATATAACTTCGCATAGGCGACTAAATTTTATGATCAGGGTCCACCGCCAAGGTGCTGTTGATAGGCTTAGCGGTATCTACGCCGTCATCAACGCGTTTGCTCAGTCAGGATGGTCCGGCGGCTTGGAAGACGAGGCCACCGCAAAAAGTGTTTTCATTGCGTGTTGCAGAGCCTTGCCTAAGCGAAGTTGGCCATCTGTCGTGTGGGAGGGTATACTTCCAGGTGATTTGCGAAAGATGGTGTTCCGTATCGCAAATGTGTTACCTGAGTTTCCGGAGGTAGTTGAGCCGTTTGCAAGCCGCAGATTTCGATACCATGCCGTATTCTGGGATAAACTCGTTACTCAGCTCAGTCAGAAAGACATTGGTTGTGCGGTCATCCGGCTGCAGCATCCGATTGATCACTGGCTAGTCGTCCAGCATGACTCGCGCGGCTTGCGTGTGTTCGACTCAAGCCCAGACCTACCGCAATCGACGTATGTGCTGGATGCACATAGGGTTAGGGCTCAGACTCATTCACAGCCAGAACGCGAGAGCTGTTGCGAGCGCCACGCCTGAGAGGAAGTTGGCGGCAAG
>NZ_JBWKTR010000019.1:0-22418 GCF_059420425.1 Sphingomonas sp. GW821-FHT04B01
GAGCCGGTCAGAACTGTTCAGCGCAACTTAGCCGCCGCCCTACTTCCGCACCACGAGCCGACTTCTTCAACACAATCTCCCACACGCGGACATTCAGCGAGGTTTGCGGAACGCCTGAAAGCAGACATACTGCGGCGATGCTCGCACTCTGTATCACTGGCTTCGATGTAGATCCGACCATAGTCACGAGAACAATCAGCTTTGAGCCAACCTCTGTCGGTCGGATAGGTGAGCCGTCGCCAAGCGGCAGGCCGCGAAGGTTTAACGGTTGGTGGCACGAAGCAGAAAGCCAGCGCCTCGCAGGCGGTGAGCAGCACGACGACGCGCTGGTCCGCATCTTGGACAACCTAAATGGGCGAGAGGACCGTTTCGCCGAGCTTCGGGAATCGATCCGGCCCAAGCAAATATCGATCTATGGCGGCCTGTATGTGCCCTCTGACGCGCAATGCGGCGTTTGGCTTGAGCCAGACCAGATGATGCTACTTGCCGCCTGCGGCGTCGGTTGGGGGCTTGATATTTTCGCTGCCGATTAGGTCGCTGTTTCGTATGTCCGACCCCAAACCGGAAGATCCGCTTCCTACCGGATCACGACATCCATCAGTGGATGACCGGGGTAGCAAGCTTGTCGTTCGCGACGATGAACAAGCGTCCGAAGTTGGGGAGCTGGAAGAGTAGGTTGAATGACCGATTGTGGGTCTATTTGGCTCAGGATGTCGGCTTCGACTTACCATCCTCAGGTCGTTTCAAATGACGGGATAGCCACTCGGTTACGCGTTCCAGCGTGGCGGGATCAGATACCGGCGGCCCGGCATGGATCGGCTTGCCCCCCGGTCCCTTCTCCAGCCGCTGGAAGCCGTGGTTCATCCGCGGCATGATGGCCACGGTCGCGTCCGGGTTGCCGCGAAGGGCGTGTGCTGCATCGTCCATGGTTCCCTCCGCCGCCACCACTGTGTCTTCGGCCGCGTAGAGCGCGAGCACCGGCGCCTTCAGGCCTGCCAGCGTCGAGGCGGCAGCGGTCTGCCATTGCGAGAGCAGAACCGGGTGCGCCAGCATGTTCGCCCACCCGTTCGCTTCTTCGGCGCTGCGGCCGACGGCCACAATCGTGGCGATCAGCTGCGCACGCAGAGTTGCGAGCTGCTCCGCCGGTTTGCCCGCCGCATGTGCCTCCATGAAGGGACGGGTCGCAGCTAAGATACGGGCGACCGCCTCCTTCGGTAGGCCGCGTTGTGCGAGTTGCACATTCATCGCGTCCAGGAAAAGCGTGCCCTGTTCCCCCGCGGGTGCCGCGAGCATCACGACCGCGGCGATGTCAGGGTCCCTGGCCGCCAAAGCCGGACCGACGACCCCACCTTGGCTGAGGCCGAACAACGCCAGACGCTTCGAATCGAGGTCGACCCGCTTACGCAGCCAGGCGACCGCTGCGGTCGCGTCCTTGATCATTACCTCGTTGGTGTCGAGCAGCGTGCCGGTGGACTGCCCGACGCCGCGCTTGTCGTAGCTGAGCGTCGCGATGCCGTTCGCCAGCAGCCGCTGTTCGAGCAATGGGAAGACGCCGCGGGGTGAAGATCCACCGCCGCCCAGCAGCAGGACGATCGGGTAAGAGGCAGCAGCCGTGGCCGGGACCCTCAGCGTTCCGGCCAGCGTAACGCGCGGCTCGGACTGGATCCGAACGTCCTCGGCTATCTGTGTCGGACGGAAATTGGCGAAGGCGCGGTCCATGGCAGCCGCGCTGACCTTGCCTTTCAGGAAAGCGGCTGGGCCAAGCTGCACTCGAGTTGGTACTTGTCCCAATTGCACAGTCAACGACTGCGAGCTTGCCGCCAAAGCACAGGGCGTAACGCCGGTGATGGTAAACTGTCGCCATGCCGGGACGACATCCATGGTAGTGCTGGCAAGGCCGGCATGCTCGGGTGGTCCACCCTGAATGGTTGCGGGTACGCGGACCGCGCGATCGCTGCGAGCCCAGAACGTCGCCGTGATGCGTTCTCCCGCTTGTAGCGTGACGGGCACGGCCATCCCCGCAGCGCTGGCCCATGGTTCGCCGGCCGTAGTGCGTGGTTCGACCCCAACCGCGTTGCCGCCGGGAACGCCATCTACGCGCTCGAAGGCCGCAGGCGCTCCGTAAGGCTGCCACTGGATCACTTCGACGATCTGCCCCGACTGCGCCTGCAAGGGCGCCGGGAAGACTACCGCGGCCATCGGCAGCGTCATAAAGGCAAGCTGTTTGCAGATGACGACCACGAGAGGTTCTCCTTATTGAGGTGAAGTTCAGGTGGATGATGCTCTCCGATGGACCGCGGAGCGTGGTTCAGTCTCGCCATACAATTGGCGGAGCAAGGCGACTGCGACCGCCTCGACCGCCAATGTCAGGGCGGGCAGCACGAGGCAGGTCTCGTCTTGCACGACCATGCCGGCGAACAGAGCCAGCGTGACCGTTGCCGCCGCACCGAAGCGCTGTGCGGCAGCCGCCCGCGTCCAGTCCCGCTCCGCCGCGAACCAGGCAACCAGGGCGTCGCTCCCAACGCGGAGCATAAGAACAAAGGCGAGCGACGGTATCGCACCGGCGTTGCCGGCGTTTAACCGGGGCACGATCGCTTCGGCTCTTGCAAAGGAGCCAATCGCGTCGGCGTAAGGTGGATGGATGAAAGGATAGCCGACGAGAATGACGACTAGCAGCAGCGCCGCCGCGGGCAGGATAAGTCCCACGATGATAGTGTAGCTCGTCAAAGTCAGCCGCCCTTCGATGTGGGCCGGCAGCTCGCGCCACGCGGTCGTCAGGCAACCGGTGGCGAAGGGCAGTCCGTCGCCTCCCGCAACTGCCGCGTCGAACTCAGCTTCCATCGCCAGCTTCCAGCTGTGACGATGTGGACCGAGGCTCGTCATCGCTATCGCCATCACTATGCGGGCGAGCAACGCGCTCATGCCGGCGCTCCCACCAAAGCGGAGGGCAGGGCTGCCATCTTCGCTTCACGCGCGAGCGCCAGGCCCTGTGCGGTCAATCGATAGGCATGACGCGGCGGGCGTCCTGGCCCGGTTGGTTCGCGCCATTCGGCCTCGACCAGACGCTGGTCGGTCATACGCATCAGCAATGGGTAGAGCGTACCAGACTTCAGACCCGTGTCTTTCATCAGGTCATATCCGTGGATCCAGCCCGGCGCCTTCTCGAACAGCGAGGCGAGCAGCGCAATCATCTGCGGAGATGGGCGTCGGGTGCGACTCATGGACAAACCATACATATGTAGAGTTAAGGGGGCAAGCTCAGTGCTCTCCCGTTTGCCATGGGTGAATGCGATCTGAAGGCCGGAAGGCCTGCTTACGCTTAGTAGGGACGTCAAATGAACGGGCGTTCGCTTTCGGGATGCCAAGCGAACGACCGGAATGTCGGGATGTGGGTCGTAGCAAAGCAGACACAGTTACGGACGTGGTCTCAGCCGCCGTCGTCAAGGGAGACTAGCGGCTCGGGCTGAGACCGCTTCCCGCACTCGCTCGAGCGCAGCTGCTTCTGGCGCTGCTTCACCCATCAGGGCCCAAGCGCCACTGATCGCAAAGGCGCAGTGACCGTGGACTGTCGCGATGAGTGAGCGCGACAAGGTCGCGACATCGTCATCGACTTCGCAGGCAACTGCGCGCGCGATCTCCTCGACGACGATGCGGGTCAACAAGGCCCGGCCGGCCTCGTCTGCCTCGGTCAATCCGCCTTCGGGGGGCAGGCGGTGATCGAAGATCGCCGTCCACAGGTACGGGTGTTCGCGTGCGAAGCCGAAATAGCCATCTACGAGCGCCGCGATGCGGTCGCCGTCCGGGCCGACGGCGGCCAGCCGCTCGCGCAGCGACGCCGCCCAGTCCGCAAAGCTGCGCGTATTGATCGCAGCCACTAGCCGGTCCGCGGTACCGAAGACGTTGTGGATCGTGCCGATCGAATAGCCAATCCGCCGCGCCACCTCCCGCGCCGAGAAGCCTGCGAGTCCCACTTCGGCGATCAGCGTTGATCCGGTCGCCAGAATCAATTCCTCGAGTTCGGCGCGGCTATGATCGGATCGGCGTCCCATTCGATGGCTGTAACGCACGAAATGAGCAATGTACAATTATTATATTGAGCAGTGCATTATTTCTGATATCGTCAGAGTGAATCGAGGAGTTTGGCGATGTCATTGCTGCTTTTGATCGTCGTGTGCGGGACTGTGGCGCGGTTGTGGCAGGAGGTGCGGCAGCTGCGTGAGCGCGTCGAAACGCTTGAGGCCGGCACTAACTTGCCGACAATGCCGGTAGCGGTGGAGGCGTCGCGGACCGTCTACGTTCCGCCCAAGCCATCCCCCGCGCCGTTCTTCGAGGTGGATCGTGGCCTTTATCGCCCTGCGGAGCCGATCGCCAAACTCATGGTCTCTCCGCCAGTGCTGGCCGACGAGACTCAGGAAGAGGCAGACGTCGCGGAACCGATGAATATCGAGGCGTCACCGCCGTCGTCGCGCTTCGAGGATGTGTTCGGGCGGCGGCTGCCGATCTGGGCGGGCGGGCTTACGCTGGCGGTCGCGGGCGTGCTGATCGTTCGCTATTCCATTGAGGCGGGGCTGCTGTCGCCATGGGTGCGGGTGGTGTTCGGGCTGATCTTCGGTGCGGCACTAATCGGCGGGGCCGAATTGGCGATGCGTCGTGATGCCGTCGTGCGCGATCCCCGCGTGCGCCAGTCGCTGGCGGGTGCCGGCATCGCGACGCTCTACGCGGTGACGCTGGCGGCGGTGCATCTATACGACCTGATTGGGCCGGGCACGGCATTCGTCGGGATGGCGCTATTGACCGCGCTAGCCGGGGCGCTGGCCGTGCGGTTCGGTGCGCCGAGCGCGCTGCTCGGGTTGGCCGGCGGTCTGGCGGCACCAGCGTTAGTGGGTATCGGCGAGCCGAATGTGCCGCTGCTGACCCTGTATCTCGCCCTGACCGTCGGTGGGCTATGCGCGTTGGGGCGGCAACAGCGCTGGTGGTGGCTGGGCACGCTGGCGCTGGCCGGCGGGTTCGGCTGGGGCGCGATGCTGATCCTTGGTGGCGCGCTCGATCTCGCGGCTGCGCTGTCAGTCGGTTTCTACACGCTTGCGCTCGCCATCGCGCTGCCGCTGCTGATGACCGGCGACCGGGCCGCGCTGCTGCGGGTGGTGGCGAGTGTAATGGGCTGTGCGCAGCTTGCCGCTCTGGTCGCGCTGGGCGGGTTCGCGCCGCTGCACTGGGGTTTGTTCGCGCTGATCTCAGTCGCGATCCTGTGGTTGTCGCGACGGGAGGCGGTGTTCGCCGATCTTCCCGCGCTGGCGCTGGGGGTGGCTATCCTGCTCGGTTGCGTGTGGCCGGTGCCGAACGCCTGGGAGATGGCGGCGCTGCTCGTCGCACTCGTCGCGATCCATGCGGTGCCCGCCGTGCTGCGGGTTTGGCGCGATGACGCCCGCGTGGTCGATGCGCCGATGGTGGCGGCGGTCGCGGTCGCGATCGGCGTGCTGCCGTCGCTGCGCTTCGACGACACGGGCGTCGTCACGTTGATCGGCGCGGCGCTCGCCGCCGGTGTGGCGGCGCGCGGATGGCGAGTGGCGTGCCGCGCCGATGATGCGCGCTTCGCGACGTTGGCGATCACCGCGGCGGGATTGACCGCGCTGGCGGCGGTGCAGCTGTTGCCCTTGGCAGCGTGGGCATCGGCGGCGGCGGTGCTATGCGCCGGGATGATGATGCTGGCCGATCGGGCGGAGGACCGGCGGATCGAGCGCGCCGCGTGGAGCTTCGGCGTGGCGGCGCTGGCGGTTCTGGCTATCGGCGGGGGCATCGGCCGGCTGTTCGGAGAGGCAGATGTCGGCCACGTCGTGACATGGATCGTGCCGGCCTGCATCGCGGCGGGCATGGCGATGCGGTCGTACGGGGCGCGCGCTGCGGTGATCCAGCCCGCGGCGGTGATCCTGGGCTATGGTGCGGCGGTGCAGGTGCTGCCAGCCGTGCTGATGCCGCTCGTCCCGGCGGCTCTTCTGACGGGGTTGGCCATGGCCCGCCGTACCGCGGTGTTCCCGGCAGCGATTACGGCGGCAGGCGTCGCGGCCAGCTGGTCGTTGATGCCGCTGCTCGCATGGACCCGCATGGCGGCGATCGCGGCGGGCGGCACGATGGTGCCGGTTGGCGACTGGCCTGCGATGCTGGACGTGGCACTACGGCTGACGTGTCCTGGCGCGGCGCTGCTTGTCGGGGCTCTACTCCTGCCGCAGCCGGCCGAGGTGCGCCGCGTTGCGATCGGTGTGGGGGGTAGTCTGTTGGCCATCACCTTGCATATCGCGCTTCAGCACGCGGTCGGGATTGACAGTCAGACAAGCTTCGTCGCGCGCACGACGATGGCGGACGCGCTGTGGGAATCGCTGCTAGCGCTAACCGCAGTGGGCGCGTGGCGGTTCGGTGCGCGGGAAGCGGCGAGGGTGCTGGGAGCAACCACTCTAGCGCATGGCTTGTGGTTCACTGGGCTGGTCCTTAATCCACTAATCGTGCTCCAGCAGCCCGGCCCGTGGCTCACGCTGTCGTATGGCGTGATGGCGGCGATCCTGTGGGCGCCGCCCCGCGTCGTGCCGGGGATCGGCCGGATGCGCGACGGCGCGCTGATGGGGTTGATCGTCGTCGCCGCCTTCACGCTGCTGCGTCAGGTGAGCCATGTGCCGATGCCGCTCTGGACGGGCACCGGCGCGGGCGAGCAGATCGCCCGGTCGATCCTGGCGCTGGTGCTGGCGGGGACGTTCCTTGGCATCGGTATTCGCCGGCACGCGCGCGACTGGCGCCTCGCCAGCCTGGCGCTGATAGTGATCGCGGTGGTCAAGGTGTTCCTGTTCGATGCCGCAGGGCTAGACGGGCTGGCCCGGATCGCCTCGTTCGCCGCGCTCGGCTTCAGCCTGATCGGCGTCGGGTGGCTGTACAGCCGTTACCTGCCCGACGCGTTCCGTTAAGACTTCACCGCTATCGCCTCGTATCAAGGGGAGCTACGACCATGTCCGCACCAGATCTGTCACTGCTCGGCAAGCGTCGGTTCGCACCGCTCTTCGCCGTCCAGTTCCTCGGCGCTTTCAACGATAACCTGCTAAAGTTCGGGATGCTGTTTCTCGCCAACTTCACGCTCTACGCTGCGGCGCCGGCGAAGGCGGAGTTGCTGGCGACGATCGCAACCGGCCTCTTCATCCTGCCCTATTTCCTGCTGTCGGGGCTGGCGGGCCAGCTCGCCGACAAATGGGACAAGGCAGTGCTGGTGCGCGCGGTCAAGGCCGCGGAGGTCGGCATCATGGTCCTGGCGCTTGGAGGTTTCTGGTTTGAGTCGGTGCCGGTGCTGCTTGCCTGCCTGTTCCTGATGGGCGTGCATTCGACGATCTTCGGGCCAGTCAAATATTCGATCCTGCCGCAACACCTCGACCGGCACGAGTTGATGGGCGGCACGGGGCTGATCGAGGCAGGTACGTTCCTCGCGATCCTAGCGGGTCAGCTCGTGGGCGGGCTGATCCCGGCGTGGGAGGCGGGGCTGGTCGCGGTCGGTGTTGCGCTGCTCGGCTTCCTCGTCAGTCTTGCGGTCCCGAGAGCACCTTCGCTCAAAGCCGGTCTGACGGTCGACCGCAACATCTGGCGCAGCACGATCCAGATCCTGTCGGTCGCGCGCGCCGGGCGCGGCGTGTGGCTGGCGATCTTGGGGATCAGCTGGTTCTTCTCAGTCGGCGCGATCCTCCTGTCGGAGTTCGCGCCGTTGGTCAGCGGGACGCTGGGGGCAGGGGCAGGCGTGGTGACGCTGTTCCTGCTCGTCTTCTCACTGTCGGTGGCGGGGGGATCGCTGGTGGTCAACAAGCTGCTCGGTGGTGAGGTGTCGGCGCGATATGTGCCGATTGCCGCGCTGGGGATGGCGGTGTTCCTGATCGAGCTGTGGGTCGCGACACGCAGCTTTAGGGTGACCGTACACGATGCCGACGTCGCTGCGTTCGTGGCGAGCGCGGGAAGCTGGCCGATTCTGATCGGCTTGGTCGGCCTGGCCTTTGCGGGCGGAGTGTTCATCGTGCCGCTCTACGCCATCCTGCAGGTCCACACCGATCCCGCGGAGCGCTCGCGCGTCATCGCGGCGAACAACATCGTCAATGCCTTTGTCACCGTCATCATGGTCATGGTCGTCACGCTGTTGCTGGCGACGGGGACTAGCGTGCCCGGCATCATTGGCGCGATGGGTTTTGCGACGCTGGCGATCGCGCTGATATCGTGCTGGCTGTTGCCGGAAACGGTGTTCAAGGCGCTGATTCGAGCGCTGCTCGTCCTGTTCTATCGCGTCGACGTGCATGGCGCGGAGCACATGCCGCAGCCCGGCGAGCGCGCGGTGGTGGTGGTCAACCACGTCTCGTTTCTCGACGGGCTGCTGCTCGCCGCCTTCCTGCCCGGCAAGCCGACCTTCGCAGTCGCGACCTCGATCGCGAAGGCATGGTGGGTGAAGCCGTTCCTGGGGATGTTCGACGCCTTTCCGGTCGATCCCACCAACCCAATGGCTGCGAAGGCGATGGTCAAGGCGGTACGCGAAGGGCGGACGCTGGTGATCTTCCCCGAAGGCCGGATCACGGTGACCGGCGCGCTGATGAAGGTCTTCGACGGTCCCGGCATGGTGGCCGACAAGGCCGACGCGCCGATCGTGCCGGTGCGGATCGCGGGCGCGCAGTTCACGCCCTTTTCACGGCTGAGGGGCAAAGTGCGGCTGCGTACCTTCCCTAAGATCGACCTCACCATCCTGCCACCTCAGCGCTTCGCGGTAGAGGGCGAGACGGCGCGGCAACGCCGGGCCGCGGCCGGCGCTAAGCTCTACGACGTGATGAGCGACATGATCTTCGCAACGTCGGACACCGATCGCACGCTCTATCAGGCGCTGATCGATGCGAAGAACGTGCACGGTGCCAAGCGGCCGGTGGTCGAGGACGTGAAGCGCGAACCGATGAGCTACGCGCGGCTGCTGACCGGCAGCATCGCGCTGAGCCGTCCGCTCGCGGCGCTGACGCGGCCGGGCGAGGCGATCGGGCTGATGCTGCCTAACGTCAATGCGGTCGTGGCGAGCTTCTTCGCGCTCCAGGGCATCGGGCGAGTGCCGGCGATGCTGAACTACACAGCCGGACTCGCCAACCTCAAAGCGGCATGCGTCGCGGCGAAGGTGCGAACGATCATTACCGCGCGTGCCTTCGTCGAGCAGGCGAAGCTAAGCGAGGTGCTTGCCGGGCTCGAGGCGACCGGCCTCCGCGTCGTGTATCTTGAGGATGTCGGCGCGGCAATCGGTACTGTCGCGAAGCTGCGCGCGCTCGTGGCGACGCGCTGGGCGGAGCGGCTGCATCGCCGGCATGATGTGTCGCCTGACGCGCCGGCGGTGATCCTGTTCACCAGCGGATCGGAAGGGCTGCCCAAGGGCGTCGTGCTGACGCACCGCAATCTAATGTCTAACTGCCTCCAGCTTTCGGCGCGGATTGACTTTAACTCGGCCGATGTCGTGCTAAACGCGTTGCCGGTGTTCCACAGCTTCGGGCTGACCGGCGGCACACTGTTGCCGATCCTGTCGGGGGTGAAGACGCTACTTTACCCGAGCCCGCTGCACTACCGCATCGTGCCAGCACTGGCCTATGACGCCAATGCGACGATTCTATTCGGCACCGACACCTTCCTGTCGGGCTATGCGCGCATGGCGCACGGCTACGACTTCTATTCGCTCCGCTACATCTTCGCCGGCGCCGAGCGCGTGCGCGACGAGACGCGGCGGATCTATGCCGAGAAGTTCGGCCTGCGCATCCTCGAAGGCTATGGCGCGACCGAGGCGGCGCCGGTCATCGCGGTGAATACGCCAATGCACTTCAGGGCGGGAAGCGTTGGTCGCTTGCTGCCCGGCGTCGAGGCGAAGGTGGAGCCGGTGCCGGGGATTGAGGAGGGCGGCCGCCTGTCAATCCGCGGGCCGAACATCATGGCGGGCTATCTGAAGGCCGATGCGCCCGGCGTGCTGCAACCACCGGAGGGCGGGTGGCACGACAGCGGCGACATCGTAAAGATCGACGATGCCGGCTTTGTGACCATCAAGGGCCGCGCCAAGCGCTTCGCCAAGATCGGTGGCGAGATGGTGTCGCTGCCCGCCGTCGAGGGCTATGCGGCGCAGCTGTGGCCCGGCGCCGAACATGCCGTCGTGACGCGGCCCGACGCGCGCAAGGGCGAGCAATTAGTGCTGTTCACGACACAGGCAGGTGCAACGGCCGGCGCGCTGCAGCAATGGGCACGCGGCAACGGCATCGCCGAACTGTCAGCGCCCAAGGACGTCCGCGTGGTCGACACGCTGCCGGTGCTGGGCACTGGCAAGCTCGACTATGTGACTATGGCCGAGTGTGCCGTTTCTGACGGACGCATCGACCGGACGGACAATGTTGATGAGGAAGAGACGGTCTGATCGGGGCCTAGCGGGGTACCGAATGGTGTTCCACCCGCGATGGTCCGCGAGCGGGCCAGTCCGCTCACACGAATGAGCGGCAGAGGTAGGTGAGTTGGAGGTGGTGCTCGAGTGACCGATTGTGGGTCACCACGGCATGGGCAGGAAGGGCAATTTAACGCCGCTGGTCGCACTATCGACGAAGTCGCCCCTTCGGGTCAGGAGCGTTGCGTATACGGCTCATCCGGCGGCTTCTCCGACGCCTTTTAGCTATGCGTGATGACCAAGCGGACATATGCCCCGATCAAGAATGGGGGGACGGGAATGATCAACAAACGCAAGCTTATCGCTGGCGGCCTTGCTTTGGGCGTGGCGACCGCAGCATCCGCCAAGGTCGCACATTCAACCAAGCGTCAGGCCATCGAAGCAATAAGTCTACCTCCGGATTTTAATGGCGCGCTTGCCTACGGACGACAGGGCAAGATCGAGCACATCCGCTGCGTGGGCCTGGCCGATGTGGAGGACAAACGTCCCGTCACTCCGCACACGCAGTTCAAATGGGGGTCCGCATCAAAATGGGTGGCCAGCGCGACTGCCCTCCGCTTGGTCGAGCGCAACATGTTATCGCTGGATGCGCCGATCGGAACCTACCTGCCGGACTTTCGCCATGACACGGGCGACCGTGTGCTGATCAAGCATCTGCTGTCCAACACGAGCGGGATCACCGACCTTCTGGTTCCGGCGATCAAGGCCGATCGATCGCTGCTCAACTTAACGGAGACGCCGGCAGCGATATTGGCAAAATACGGGAGGGGCGACTTGAAGTTCACCCCTGGTGCGGGATGGGATTACACCCCCCTCAACTGGGTGATCGTCGCGGCGGTGCTGGAGCGGATCACCGGCAAACCGCTAGCCGAGCTGGTTGGGCAGATGGTCCTTCAACCGCTGCACATGACCGAGACCGGTTATGCCCAAATGGGGCAACTTCCGATGCCGGGATTAGCGGCCGCGTACGGCAGCGTCGTCCCGCCAGTCCGCAAGATGACGGCTGTCCCCGCGTTCCTGGCGGGCAGCGGGAATACGGCCAGCACGGTGCGGGATGCCGTCCGCGCCGCGCACGGCATTTTTCATACCGCCCTTCTGAGCGCGGGATCGCGGCTGGAACTCACAAGCCTTCACTGGCCGGATCAGGAATATGCCCTCGGCGGCCGTGTCCACACCATCGGTAACGAGCCATGGGCGTGGGAGACAGGCAAGGTCGAGGGGTATCGAGCCCTGATCGCGCACCGCCTGAGTCGGAGCGAAACCATCGTGATCTTCAACACGACCGATATGTCGCAATCCCAGATCGGGGACTGGGCCGAAACTATTGCTACTGCCTAAAATAAATCGCCTCCCTCCCGATAAGACGGGAAACGCCTGACCGTGACCAAGTCATTTTGTGATGCTTTGCAACGCAACAGGCATTGCGGCACCCAAACGACGCATCGTGCCTGAGCAACAGTTCACGCGCATGATCGTCACCCCCACAGGCGTCGCGGTGAATGATAATAGGATCGATACGAGGGAGATGAGATGGTGACAGGAACCATGACCGTTCTTGCGGCTGCCGCGATATTCGTCGGTACCCATTTCCTACTGTCGCACCCGTTGCGCCCGCCCCTGATCGCCGCGATCGGCGAGAAGGCAATCCTGGGCGTCTATTCCGTCGTGGCGTTCGGCACGCTCGGCGCGACGATCTGGGCGTATCGCGCCGCTGCGATTACCCCGCCTTGGTGGAACGTCGGCGCTGGCCTGTGGGCGGTCTCGACCGCCCTGATGCTCGTCGCCTCGATCCTGCTGCTAGGGTCGCTCGTCCGCAATCCCGCGCTCGCCGGCGCCGCTGCGAATGCCGCCACGGCCGAGGCACGGGGCGTATATAGCGTCACCCGCCACCCGATGATGTGGGCGTTCGCGATCTGGGGCACGTCGCATATCCTGATCTATCCGATCGCCAAGAACGTCATCCTGTCGGGATCGATGATCGTACTGGCTTTGGTCGGGGCGGCTTTGCAGGATCGCAAGAAGGCCACACTGGATCCGGAAGGGTGGCCAGCATGGCAGGCTCGGACAAGCTATCTGCCGTTCGCCGCCATCGCTGCCGGACGTACTAAATTGGGCGGCTTCGGCGGACATGCCTTAGGTGGCGGCCTTGTCACATGGCTCCTGGCGACATGGGCACACATCCCACTCGCCGGATGGCCGGCCGGCATCTGGCGCTGGATCTATTGAGTTTGTCGATCGGGAAGTGTCGGATGGTAGTCCCGCCGCCCCCGCTGGCACTAATATCGCTGAGCGATGAACGAGAGTCCGAAAGCGGGACCCGTCAATTTACCGCTGAACGGCCGGTTGTGGGTCTCCTCCGCCGCGAAGCGGCTGACCGCCGCATGGCCCATCGGCCGTTCCCAGTGCCTGTCGCTTTCCCGCTTACCTTTCCCGAAACTTGCCGCTTTGGAAAGCTCGCGGTTTTCCCAATTCTCCGACTCCACCTAGCCGTTTTGGGAAAGTGCATTCGGGAACAGATTTTGGGAAAGCGGGTGCCCCGCATGCCTGTGGGTACGATCGCCGCGGCCTCTGTCCCATATGACGTTCGTTTTCGGGAATGCCTCGGCCCTCTCGATCGCCGTGCCCTTGCGAGGCAGCGGGCCGTCTTGATTGCCGTACCCAATCAGAAAATTCTTGGCGTCTTATTAAGGCCATTCGCCTAGGAATGAACCGTTGTGCCAGTATTAATCGGGAGGCTGAGTATGCTAAGGGCGGCTGCACGTGTGATAGCGCTCTTTAGCTGCTTGGCAATATCGCAGCCTAGCATCGGAGAACATTTTCCTTCACCTTCGCACGGTACATCTAACGGAAATATAACAGCATCTGCCTTTTGTCGCTTATCGCATGAAAGCTTAGAAGCAAGCACCCTTCACGTTGTTCAAGTAAATCGATCAAATTATGGAGCGACAGTTAAAGTTCGGCTTCATACGCAAGCTGCACCCATCGTGATACTTGCATCTTCAACTAGCCCTATAAATTGGCGATTCTCCAACGCCAAAATGGCGAATGTACGGCAGGTAGTCATAGTTGGTCGCCATGCACGGGTGTCCGGTCTTGCATCTGGCACGCCGGTCTCGCACTGCCGCACTAAGCGTGAATCGCAAGCGTACTCGGGCTTTGTTATTGATCGAGTAGCGGATGCGCTCGCAGTGTCGGTTGAGAGCGTGCAACGTCAATGGATCCTACACAAATCAAGCTTCGATATTAGGCCGAAGCCGTACCCTAGTGTGGAAAAATCAGAGTGGGATCGCTGTCGCCTTGATGCCGACTTTGGAGGGTTGAACATCACGCGAGACAAAAGCACGGACTTGGAAGCGTGCCGAAAGATATGTGATGAGACAGGTGTGTTAGACAGAGGCGCTGGACGTGCAGTGTGTGTATACGAAGGGAAGCGTATCAAGGCCTATCCGGCACGTCCGGGGTATGAGTTACGACAGTGCAGGCTTATCGCAAGAGACGGCAGGAATATAATAAGTATATCGCTGACGCCTCTGCCCGAATGTAGACGGCACGTCTGCTCGACTGGCAAGATGTATATATCCAGTGGGGTCAAGAACCATTGGTCCAGTCAATGCCTTTATACCGGTGATGTCATTGAAAAATTCCGCTTTCGAAGAGAAAGTTTGCCGCAGTGGGCGCAATGAATCGGCGCTAGATGGCAAAAACGAGTTTCCCATTCATGATCCTTGGTGGGAAGGCATGGAACGGCAGAAAGCGCCGGAAAGCCGACTACGAGATTAACGTTAATTGCGTACAACCGAATGTGTCTCGACAATACGCCAGTTGCCGTTCTGCTGTCTCAGTCGAGCGACCTGTGGAACGTCCGTGCCCGTGTAACGAGCTGTGAATTCGCAGGTTGTCGTTGGCAGCTCGCTAGGCTCGCGTTCGCCGCAACTCACGTCCTGGATCCGCCAAACCCCCTGTGGCATATGAAACAAGACGATCTCCCCTTTCCGGAGAGCCTCATCAGCAATGGCCTTCATCACAGCGGTATCGTGGGCCAGTAGCGCGTCGATCAGCTCGGTGTCGGTAGGGCATAGCAGGAGTGAGGCGCATCGGCTCGTCGCGGCGAGCAACAGTATGGGGAACATGAGGCAGCCTCCCGAGAGATGCGACCGATACTCCGAACGCCGGTTCGACACCAACTGCGACTGTCATTTTTTCTTGGGCACGCAAATTTCAGAGCGGACAGGTTGGTCCCACCAAACCCGGCCGGTCCCAAAATACGGCTCCGTCAAACCAACGTGGCAAGCGGGGCAGGGGGCTGATAACGGTCACGGATGAGCCGGAAATCGAGGGCGTTGCCGCCCAGTCCATTTCGCCGCTTCAACTCCTCACCGGAGGTCATCCGGCTAGTGGTTCTGATGTACGTCCGCTTTCCGCTGTCGCTGCGAAACGTCGAGGATCTGCTCTTCGAACGCGGCATCGACATCTGCCATGAGACGGTGCGGCTGTGGTGGAACAGGTTCGGTCCGCTGTTCGCCGGTGACATCCGCCGTCAGCGCGTCAGCCGAATGCGAGGTTTCCGTCATTGGCGTTGGCACCTCGACGAGATGTACGTGAAGCTGAACGGCGAGATGGTCTATTTGTGGCGGGCGGTGGATCATGAGGGTGAAGTACTGGAGAGCTACGTCACCAGGACACGTGACAAGGGCGCAGCCTTGGCCTTCATGAAGAAGGCGCTGAAGCGCCATGGCTCCCCCGATACTATCACGACTGATGGCCTGCGCAGCTACGGTGCTGCAATGGATGAGCTAGGCTGCCGTGACCGTCAGGAGGTGGGTTGCTGGGCGAATAACAGGATTGAAAATAGTCACCTACCATTCCGACGACGAGAGCGGGCAATGCTGCGGTTCAGGCAGATGAAGACGCTGCAGAAGTTCGCCTCTGTCCACGCCAACGTCCACAACCACTTTAGCCTCGAACGCCACCTGACCGACCGACAGACCTACCGCGAACGACGCTCCGCCGCACTGGCGGAGTGGCAGGCGCTTGTCAGCTGAACCTGGCTCTCAAAAGACCAGCTTCAACCTGCCGAGACGCGTCCGCATTAAACTGACAGCTCCGTTACTTGGATATAGTTTGCTCACGTGAATGGATGATCGGATTTGGACGGTGGGTAAGGAAGCGTGAATGAACGCATCTGAGGCTGGTCATTCGCCGACATGCGCAGCGAGCGCCGTCGAGAAGCAGGCCTTAAAAGCTATCGCTAGGTTCCGGAACGAGTGAGAGGGGCGCTGCATGACGATTTCTGGATTGCTGCAACATGCTTTCCCGTCGACGGCGCGAGGTGGTAGACCCTGATCTATGGCTGGAAACCTTACGTTCATCCACGCGGCGGACATACATCTCGACAGTCCGTTGCACGGCCTTTCGCGAAGTGACGAGGCGTTCTCGCGCCTGGTGCGTGGCGCGACCCGCAAGGCCTTCTCCAACGTCGTCGATCTCGCAATCGAGGAAGGTGCTGCCTTCGTTGTGATCGCCGGCGATCTGTATGATGGTGCCTGGAAGGACCAGTCGACCGGCCAGTTCGCCATTGCCCAGCTGGCGCGCCTCGCAAGAGCCGGAATTCGCTCCGTGATCGCCTTCGGCAATCACGATGCTGAGAGCCGGGTCACCCGCCACCTGACGGCGCCGGATGGCATCTACAAGCTGAAGAGCGCGAAGTGCGAGAGCGTATCATTCGACGATCTCGGAGTCGTCGTTCATGGCCGCAGCTACAAGGAAGCGGCAACGACCGAAAACATCGCGTCGACCTACTGCCCGCCAGTGCCGGGCATGCTCAACATCGCGCTACTCCACACCGCGCTGGACGGGCATGAAGGGCATGCCAACTACGCGCCATGCAGCCTGGGCGAGCTACAGGCAGCCGGTCACGATTACTGGGCACTGGGTCATATTCATGATCATTCGGTCCGGTCTGAACACCCACACGTCGTCTTCGCCGGCAACACACAAGGGCGCCACATTCGGGAGACCGGCGCCAAGGGTGCGGTGGTCGTCCGCGTCGAGGAAGGCGCCATCGTGCACGTCGATCACCGCGCAACTGACGAAGTCCGTTGGGCGCATACCCGGGTCGACGCGGTTGGCGCAAGAGACCCCATGGAGGCACTCGCTGCGATCCAAGCGCAGCTGCGTCCAGCCGTTCTGGGTGCTGACGGCCGGCCCCTGGCTGCGCGGGTATCAATCACGGTCGATGGCCCACTTGCGCAGCGCCTCCGCGCCGATCCCGCATGGTTCGAGGCGGAGGTTCGCGGCCATGCAGCCGGGGTCTCCGACGCGCTGTGGATCGAGCGGGTGAAGATCATCGCCAACGGCGCGGCGCTCCCCACGGGCCTGCCGCCCGAATTGCTGGAGATGCTGACCCAGGCGCTCGACGATCCGGACTGCCTCCGTGCGATCGAAAACGCGATCGCACCGCTGACGGCAAAGCTGCCGGCAGACATCGGCGACCCAGATACGGCGCCACTGCTCGCGTCGGCACGCGGCCGCGACGGTGCAGCACTGGTTCGCGCTGCTAAGGCGCTTGTCGAAGCTCGGCTCGGGGAGGGCACTCACTGATGCGGTTTCGCCGACTGGAATTGGTTCGCTACGGCGGCTTTGCCGACCGCGTCTTCGACTTCGGCAGCAGCGGTCCTGACCTGCATCTCGTCGTCGGCCCGAACGAGGCGGGTAAGTCGACCGCGCTGCAGGCGATTAGCGACTTCCTGTTCGGGATACCCGGGCAAAGCCGGCAGAACTGGCGGTATGAATATGGTCAGCTTCGTCTGCGGGCACTGATCGAGAACGACGATGAGTTGCTCGACGTCACTCGGCGCAAGGGCAATCGCGATACCTTACTCGCCGCAGACGGCATGCCCTTCAAGGGCGATCCACTGGCACCGCTGCTCAGCGGCATCGATCGTGCCGGGTTCGAACGTATGTTCGGGCTGGACCATACCAAACTGCGCGAGGGTGGAAACAGTATCCTCGGCGGTCGCGATGATGCCGCTCGGATCACATTAGAGGCGGGCACCGGCGTATCGCATATTGGCAGCGAGCTCGCCCGACTTACCGATGTGGCATCAGCGTTGTTCAAGCCAGGCGGGCAGAACCCACCAGTGAACCGGTTGATGCGGGAGCGATCGGAGGCGCTCGCCCAAGTACGGCAGACCTTGATCAGCGATGCTGACTGGACGGGCACGCGACAGCGCCGCGCCGATGCCGAGGCACGCCGCGCAGCACTGATCGACGAGGCTGAAGCTCTCGATCGTGAGCAGGCGCGCCTGGATCGGGTGGGAAGAGCCCGTGCTCCTTTTGCGCGCCTCAGCACCGCACGCGCCGAACTGGCCGAGCTTGAAGGTCTGCCAACTCTACCGCAGGACGTCGCAGCGCAGCTGGCGACTCTTCGCGCGGACAGGCGTGCAGCCTCCGAGCTTGCGTCTCAGGCGAAGGGTGATCTGGCGCGCGTCGAAGAAGCGATCGCAGGCGTGGAACGCCCCGGCATGATCCTCTCCGAACAGGAACGGATTGAAGCGCTCGAAGAGCAACGGCCGGTCATCGCCAAGGGAGTCGGCGATCTGGCGCGACGGCGCGCCGAGCTGGACCGTATCGATACAAAGCTGGCTGCCGCGCTTGCTGAAGCGCGGATCGCACCCGAACAGCCGCTTCCTTCCGCCGGGTGGCGCAGGCGAGCGTCCACACATCTCGATGCCGTTCGAGAGTTGAGGACGAGGGAGGCCACGGTTGAGAAAGAGCGGGTCAAGCTTGTCCGTGATCGGGCCGCGATCGAGCGCGATCTTGCGACGGTGGGCGAGACCATTGATCCCGCGAACCTGATCGCAGCGCTGCAGTTCTTTCCGGCCGACGCGGAACCCCGGCTGGCAGAGGCGACGATGGAAGCCGAGCGGAAGCGGACGCTCGCGAAGGAACGCTTGTCTAATCTTACCCCATGGCAGGGGGCAACAATTAGTCTGCGGACGCTTGCCGTACCCAGCGAGGCGGAAGCCGCCGCGGTGCGAGGTAATGCGGAGACGGCAAGGAATGACGCAGCCGCTGCATGCAGGGAAGGTGAGACTGCCCAGACCAACGCCATCCGAGCCGAGGCAAGGCTTAAGGGCCTGACTGCAGGCGGGTCGCTTCCCACACCTGACGTTATTGCAGCCGCACGGCAGCAGCGCGACATACTCGTTGCGCAGGTTCGCGAGCGACTGGTGGCACCGCATGGCGGCGAAGATGTCGGGATCGGCGATGCGCTTGGCCTTTCGGTCAAAGAGGCCGATCAACTGGCCGATCGACGCGACGCCGAAGCAACCCGCGTTGCAGAATATGTCCTGACCACCGTCGCCCTTGATGAAGCGAACGCGCTGGTAGCCGCGGCGCGCCAGCGAGAGGAACGACACCGGGCGGCACTCAATCTGGTTGAGCAAAGCTGGGCGGAGCAATTGCGCACGCTTGGATTTGAGCGGACCATCGCACCGGCAGACCTGTCCGGATGGCTCACCAAACGAGCCTCAGCACTGGAAGCCGATCGCGACGCGGTGTCTGCAGAGCTGGCGCTAAGGGGAATGTCCAGCCAGTTCGAGGAAGCACGAAGCATGATCGCAATCGCGCTGTCAGAGGCGAAAGGGCCTTTGGTAACAGCTAGCGATACGAAACTCGTCGAACTCGCTGG
Source organism: Sphingomonas sp. GW821-FHT04B01 (assembly GCF_059420425.1). NCBI lineage: Bacteria > Pseudomonadati > Pseudomonadota > Alphaproteobacteria > Sphingomonadales > Sphingomonadaceae > Sphingomonas > Sphingomonas sp. GW821-FHT04B01. The sequence continues at coordinate 19,149 of NZ_JBWKTR010000019.1, forward strand.
CGCTCACGCCACTGTGCTGACGACAGCTGCGGCCACTCGCGATCGGCTGCTGGCTGACTTGGCCGCGATCGAACGTGCAGAATATGGACTTGCAGCGGAGATTTCCGATCTGGCGCACGCACGTGTCACGCTCGATCAGGCACAGGCAGATCTAGTCAGGGAGGCAGCGCTTCCCGCCGATGCCAGCGACACGGTGCTCGCCGACGCCCTCGAAGCTATCGCCCATGTCGGCGAGGAGACCGGAGCACGAGAGGCGATCGTGCGGCAGATCGAAGCTATCGAGCGGGACCGGTCGGCTTTTAACACCGAACTGAGGGCTGTACTGACGGCGCTGCAGGTCACCGGCTCTGCCGATCCGGTCGAGCATGTGCGCCAGCTTGGGGCTTCGTTGCGCGCGGCAATCCGGGCTCGTGACGCGCTGGCGGGGCTTGAAGCTGATCGCGCGCGCATCGCAGGCGAACTTGCTCACGCAGAGCGTCGGCTCGAAGGCATTGCCGCTGCAATAGCCGCGCTGATGCAAGCCGCTGCCACGACGGACGAAGGCGAGCTGGACGGGATCATCACCAGCCTGTCTCGGCAAAGCCTCCTTCGAGCGGCGGAACGCGAAGCGCTCGACGAGCTAGCCGGCACCGACAACGGCGCCGGGCTGGATACGCTGGCCATCGAGATTGCGAGTTTGTCTGTTGAGGACGCGGCAAGCGCACGAGCACGTATCGACGATCGGCGTCGCGAAGTGGCGGCCGAGCGGGAAATCGTTGGTCGAACGCTGAACGCCGCGGATGAAGAGGCTGGCCGTGCAGCTAGCGAGAGCGCCGCGGCGGATGCACAACAGACCGTCTTCGAGACGACTGCGTCACTGGCTCAGGCAGCGGAGGAGCATATCCAGGCTGCGAGCGCGGCCGCGCTGCTTCGCTGGATGCTCGATCGACATCGGACGACCAATCAGGCGCCGCTGATCTCGCGGGCAGGCGTACTGTTTGCGGAAGTGACGAGCGGTGCCTTTACCGGCCTGACTGTCGGCTATGGCGATAACGACCGGCCGATCATCTTCGCGCAACGCTCGGATGGCGTTGAGGTCGGCGTCGAGGCGCTCAGCGAGGGAACGCGTGACCAGCTATACCTTGCCCTGCGGTTGGGTTCGATCGAAGGACGCGTAGGCGCGAGATCCTTGCCGATCATCTGCGACGACCTGCTGATAACCGCCGATGATGGTCGGGCAGGCGCACTCTTCCGGGTGCTCGCCGCAGCAGCTGCGCATAGCCAGGTAATCGTGTTTAGCCATCATGCTCATCTCATAGACGTCGCGCGTAACGCGGTGGGATCAGATGGCTTTCGCCTCCATACAATTGAACCAGTCGGCGCGATTGCAGCGTAAGCGGAACCCCTTGAACGGTCGGGAGGGTGATAGCCAGATCTAGTTGGATGTCGCTGCCCGCTATTAATTGGCGGCTTTGAAGCACTGAATGTTGACCGGCCACTCCAATCCGATCTGCGCCGTTCCATGAGACGATACGGGCAGTCGCCGGGCGAAAGTATCGACGTGAACGAATGTCTGAAGTCGGAAATCGGTTGAGGGCGTGGGAGTGTCCGCTTGTGAGTCGTTTCGTTAGGCCGGCTGACCTGACGTAGAGGTTCGCGCTTTAGATAGAAATGAGAGCCCGCCGAAACGGGCTCTCGAAGATTGGTGTGGCCGGAGGGATTCGAACCCTCCGCTTGGCGGTACCTCGGTCGCTTAGATCAGTTGCGTTGCGCCCCATCGCTTGCGTGGATCAGCCCCACCATGGACCACGTTCCCGCCTGCTTCACCTTGCACCTTCAAATCGACGTGTGCACTCATGTGAACCTCCATTGGTGGCAAGTGAACGGTAATGTTCACCGTGCTTACGATGGTGATCCCGATGGCGACTGACCACGCGACGATGGCTGCGCGTCGCTTTTTTCCGACCCTCACTTCCGAACTGTTCGACGCTGGTGCGCCCTGTCACCTTAATGGCTGAGTTTTGCGCGAGCGACAATCATAGAATCTGCATCGTGTTCGACTTCCGAACCCGCGCCGTTTCTCCACCTTCGACCCATGTATAATCTCGTTCGACCGTGAACGAATGGCCGATGTTGAGCGACGTATAAGCCACGTCGAACGTCCGCAACTGGGTCGTGTAGGCGGGCGGGTCGGGCGGCCGCTCTCGCCCATAGCGGACGTTCAGGACACACGAATTACCGTTGCTCGCCGGGACGGCGGCACGATGGATAGTTGATTGGAGAGGCAAGCGCGCTCCAGTAGCCATCGGCGCCTCTCGTGAGCCTGAGCGAAGACACTGCATCGTAGCTTGGTCGGATACGATCAGCTCGCTGCTGGAGCGCCTGATCACGAAAGCATACATCAACGCCTTTGACGGATGTAGCCAGCACGGTGAAGCTCATCAGCCAGCCACCGTCGCGACTGGTCATCGCCACGCCACTTTTACCTCGATCGGTTTCGATGAATCCATAATCTTCAGGCGTCCGCTTGCCGGAAGCTCGTCGAGGTCCGGTAGAGTTCGGAAATGAAGTAAGGTCCAGTCTGCGGATCAGCTGATCGATCCCGTCGCCCGTCGTTACAATCGGTGCGGGGATGTGATCATCAACGGCGACCCCCAAGGACGTCGCGCACCATCTACGCGCTAGGTCGAAGGCGGTCGACATGCCACCCTGGCGGCGTCGAATTCGACATACGGGCTGACCGACACCGCTATGATCCCTATGATAGTAGACGATAATCCCGGCTCCGCTGCCGCTGTATCGAGCGCGGTAAGCCAGGGGCGATGCCGACCGTGATTGTGTGGTCGGCTGTTCGGCGTTCCAGGGTGTCAGCCCTTCGGCTTCGATCAGCGCATTGGCGAGCGCTTCGGGCTGCGGGATATCCGGATCTAGCACCAGTTCCGCCGTCACTCCCTCCCGTTCGAGCACCTTATTATTGTAAGACGTTAGCACCTGTGAACCGCCAGCTAGCATCATCACTACCAATAAGCCGACCATCGTGCATCTCCTTCGCCGATTAGGATAAAAGGCTGGTTTGCAGCTTTCATGCAGAAGCCGACTGCATCCCTCCAAAGTTCCGTTCTCGTCACCTAGAGGCTGTTGACCGGCCCTTCGAAGCGGAACGGCGGTTTTTCTCCCAGGTCACGACATTCGTCAGTAGATGGCCGGGGTGGCAAGCTAGGGCTCAGACTCATTCACAGCCAGAACGCGAGAGCTGTTGCGAGCGCCACGCCTGAGAGGAAGTTGGCGGCA
>NZ_JBWKTR010000020.1:0-21479 GCF_059420425.1 Sphingomonas sp. GW821-FHT04B01
AAGCTCGCCTCCATCGTGGCGAGGCCTTCGTCGCATTCCTGAAAGAAGATCTGCTGGATCTCGTCGAGGTTCATCATTCGTCCTTTCAGGCGTCGAGACCGAGCGCATCGTCGAGTCGGGCGAGCGCGATCATGCGGCCCAGCGCGTTGCTGCAATGGACGAGGCGGAAGTCGCCCCCTCCCGCCTCCGCGGTCATGCGGCCGCTTGCCAATACCTGGAGGCAGGCGAGCCCCGCGCGGGCGACCTCACTGCCGTCTAAATGCACCGGCACGGCACGATCAATCCGATCGAGCAGCGTCTGGCGGAGCGAGACCGCTGCCGACGTATCGAGCGTCGTAGGAAGCAGGAAGGTGGTAGAATGAGGCATGTAATTTCGACCTTTGCAAAAGGCGATGTAGCCAACTAGATAGATAATACACAGTAATTGGCGGGGGCCGGCAATAGATTTCTGTTACTATTCATCATTTAGAACTCCGACCAGTCATCATTAACAAGCGCCACGGCCGCATTGCCTGACGAACGTAGCGCCGCTTTGCCGATCTGCCGCCCCGCCGTTGCAGCACGGGCCTGCAGCTGATGTACCGGCTGTGCTGTTGACATAGATGGCGCGCCCGTACGGAAACGCGCGATCTGGCGCGACATACCGTCGACTTCACTGGCGAGGCTTCGAGCGGCAGCGGTCGCCTCCTCAACCATCGCGGCATTCTGTTGGGTGACGCCATCCATCTCCGAAACGGCGGTATTGATTTGCTGGAGCCCGGTGGACTGCTGAACGGTAGACTGCGCGATCTCGGAAACGAGCGCATCGATCTCGCCGATACGATTGATGATGTGTTCGAGGGCCGTACCTGTCTCACCGACAAGCTGAACACCGGCCTCGACTTGAAGCGAGGAGGTGCTGATACGGGTTTTAACGTCCTTGGCTGCTTCGGCCGAACGCTGCGCGAGAGCCCGCACTTCCGAAGCCACCACTGCAAAGCCTCGACCTGCGTCACCTGCGCGCGCTGCCTCGACGCCGGCATTCAGGGCAAGCAGATTGGTCTGGAACGCTATGCCGTCGATGACGGAGATGATCTCCGAGATTTCCGACGACGAGCGCTCGATACCTCCCATCGCTTCCACCGCACGACGAACCACCTCACCGGAATGCACCGCTTCCTCCCGGGCACTTCGCACGGCTGCATTTGCACTATTGGCTTTGTCGGCCGTGCTGCGAACGGTGGAGGTTATCTCGTCCATTGCTGCCGCCGTTTCCTCAAGGGATGCTGCCTGCTGCTCAGTCCGCTGTGACAGATCGTCCGATGCCTGTCGAATGTCTGATGCGCCTGAGTTGATTCCACCCGCCGCTTCGGTGACCTGAGACAAGGTGGTTTGCAGCGATGCCGCGGCGGCATTGAAATCAGCTTTCAGCTTAGCAAACGGTCCTTGAAGATCGGCTTCAACGCGCGAGATCAAATCCCCATCAGCCAGCTTCGACAACGCCGAACCAATACTGCCGACGATCATGGCGGTCTGTTCGGTCTTTGCAGCTTCTGCCGCGACAAGCTGGTCGCGCAACTGCTTCAACGCGGCAGCGAGCTGGCCGACTTCATCGGTGCGATCATCAGCTGACACCGCTACATCCATGCGACCGCTGGCCAGCTCGCCAAGCGCATTTGTGACCTGTGACACCGGCTTCGCGATTTGTTTGACGAGGACGGTCAAAATCAGGCCAAGACCAAGGAAGGCGACTGCCACAGCAATCATCAGCATGGTGCGTGCGCGGCCATACAGTGCATCACCCTCATCGCTTGATGCCGTCGCTAATCCCGCCTCAAACTTACTTAGATCACCTGCAACTTTCGACGCAGCATCAAACTGCCGCTGCGAGGCGCCGCGCATTAGAGCTGTCGCTTCCGCATTCTTATTCTGACGCGACAATACTAATAACGCACGGTCTGCCGCAAGGTACGCTGCCCACCTTTCATGAAATGCCCCGAGCAACGCACGCGCCTGTGGTTTATGGAGGCTCTCGTCGAGGCTTTTATAGTTCTGATCGATCAATGCCTTTTGCGCATTGATCTTTGCCTCCGCAGTGCTCATGGCGCCTGGATCAAGCGCAAGGATGTGCTCAGCTTCTGCAATGCGGAAGTCGGACGTTGCCGTATTGATATCATCGGTCAGCATGACCTTCGGCAATCGGTCGCGAAGGGCAAGGCTCATCAGGCCATTGATCGACCCCATCTCAGCGATGGAAAACCAGGTGAGGGCTACCAGCAAGAGCCCGACGCCGCCAAAGGCGATCAGCAGCTTGTTGCTGATCCGCACGTTTTTCATGATCCGATTCCTCAAGGGAGACGGATACACTCTATTGCTGGTGCATTAACAACCCGTTTCGGATGTGTATAGAAATGACGTCAGTTGGTGACCTTTGGTCATGATGCGTGACCAGTGCTGGCTTGACCTACAGTTCAGGAGGCTGTGTGGCTACATCAGCAATTGTGACAAGGTATGCCTCTAAAGTATCGAGCCATCGCTTTGCAGTTTTACGAACCTTCCACGTCGATCCTCCGGATTGTCATGGAACTCGACTAAACCACGGGCTTCCAGAACACTTGGCTGCCGAAGAGCTGTCGTTCGCGGAGCTAAGGCCTCGGCGCATACTCGGGATATTAAAAGATCGGCACGTTGCTCCATGACATAAAGAGCATCATGTTCCAAGCGGCATCATCAATCTGATTCGGACCAAAGAACCTTAACTGCAAAGCACGGTGTGCCAACTCGCTACGCGCCATCTCAGTTGCGCAATCACCGCGATTCTGCTTCATCCGCACGCATTCCCCCAATTTGGGTTGTATAGCGCGAGATTTGGTCCAAACCTGTAAATATCAGAAATAAGTGGCATATGTTTGCAGCGCTAAATGGCACCTACTTAGATTTATAATTTATATGAGTAGCGACGTTATGAGCGTCATCACCAGTGCTGTGATCGATATAAGGGTTTCGCACACCGTCCAGCTGCGGAATGTATCCAGCACGCTCATGCCGAAATATTCTTTGACCAGCCAGAAGCCGCCATCATTAACATGGCTGAACACCACCGACCCCGCGCCGGTCGCGATGACGAGCAGTTCGGGGCGGACCGTCGAGGCGACTGCGATCGGCGCGACGATCCCGGCGGTCGTCGCCATGGCGACCGTGGCGGAGCCGGTGGCGATGCGGATCAGCGCGGCGATCAGCCATGCCAGCATGAGGGTCGGGACATGCCACGCTGCGGCGACCGCGACAATAGCGGCGGACGCCCCGCTGTCGGTCAGCACCCGGCCAAAGCCCGCACCGACGCCGACGACGAGGGTAATCATCGCCGTCGGCGCCAGACATTCGTTGGTGAAGCGCTGTATCGTGTCCAGACTCAGGCCGCGTGCCAGGCCGAGTGTCCAGTAGCTCACCAGCACCGCCGTCAGCAGCGCGACGACCGGCGAACCAATGAACTGAAGTCCGGCACCGCTCGGAGACGCCGCCATCGGTCCCGACGCGCCCAGGCTGCCGATCAGCATCAGAATGACGGGTAGGAGCAGCGTTGCGACCGTAATTCCGAACGACGGAAGCGATGCCACGGCTGCGCCGTCGCGAGGGAGGGCGGTCGGCGTCGTCGGATCCAGCCGGGGGACGATCAGTCGAGCGTAAAGCGGCCCCGCGATCGCGGCGGTAGGAACGCCGATCAGCGCCGCCAGCAACACGGTAAGACCGATGTCTGCGTGATAAGCTTGTGTCGCGAGCATGGCCGCCGGGTGCGGAGGGACCATGGCGTGGACGACGGAAAGGCCGGCCGCCATCGGCAGCCCCAGGCTCAACGGGTGCTTGCGGAGCCGCTGCGCCACGACGAGGATGATCGGAACAAGGAGGACGAACCCGACCTCGAAGAAGACCGGCAGCCCGACGATCAGCGCGATCGTCATCGCCGCCCAGTCCGCCCGGCGTTCGCCAAAGGCCCGGATGACGGTATCGGCAATCCGGTCCGCACCGCCGGACTCGATCATCATCTTGCCCAGGATCGTGCCCAGTCCGACGACCAGCGCGATATGACCCAGCGCCCCGCCGACCCCGGCCTCGAACCCCTTGACGATCGCCGCCGCAGGAAGCCCGGTCGTGAGCGCGAGGCCGAGCGACACCAGGATCAGCGCGATGAACGGACTAAGCCGCACCCGCACGATCAGCAGGATCAGAATCGCGACGGCCGCTGCCGCCTCGATCAGCAGCAGCGTGGCAGACATCACTTAAGGCTTCTTCCAGGCGACGCAGTCCACCTCGACCTTGCAGTCGACGACCATCTGCGAGACGACACAGGCCCGCGCGGGCGGGTTGGCGCCAAAATATTCCTTGAAGATGCGGTTGAACGACATGAAATCGCGTGGATCGTCCAGCCATACACCGCAGCGTACGACATGTTCGGGGCAATATCCGGCTTCCTCCAGGATCTTCAGGACGTTGCGGATTGCCTGATGCGTCTGGGGGACGATGCCGCCACCGATCACCTCGCCATCGACCATCGGCACCTGACCCGAGACATAGAGCCAGCCGTCCGCCTGCACGGCGCGCGCGAAGGGCAGATGCTGTCCACCGGTGCCGCTGCCGCCTTCGACGCCGAAGCGCGTGATACCATCGGTCATGATGCAATAGGTCCTTCCAGTTGAAAATCTGTGGTGCCCGGCCGGCGGAGCATCCGCCCGCCGCGCGCGCCGGTGACGGCCCCACCGGCCAGTGCCGCCACGCCGTTGACCCAGACGCCCAGCACACCGTCGGCCGGCTGCTGCGGGTCGTCATAGCTGGCGCGATCGGCGATCCGTTCGGGATCGAACAGCACCAGATCGGCCGCCAGGCCGGGGCGGATATAGCCCCGGTCGACCAACCCCAGCCGATCGGCCGCCAGGCCGGTCATCTTGCGGATAGCGACTGGCAGGGTCAGCAACCCGCGTGTCCGGACATAATGGGCGATGACACGCGGGAAGCTGCCCCAGAGCCGGGGATGGGGACGCGGGTCGCAGGGCAGGCCGTCCGAGCCGACCATCGTCAGCCGGTGCGCTAGGATGCGATCAACATCGCGTTCGTCCATGCAGTGATAGACCGCCCCAGCGGGCTGGAGCCGCTTGGCCGCCTCGACCGATGCGACGCCCCAATCCTCGGCGATGTCGCCCAGCATTCGCCCGGCCTGTTCGGATTCGGGATCGGACCATGTAACCATGATCGGCGTTTCCGGGACGACCTGCTTCAGGTCGAGCGTCGAGGAACTGGCGGTATAGGGATAGCAGTCGCACCCGACGGGTTGCACCTGCGCCGCAGCCTCCAGCCGGGCGAGGATCTCGCCGCTGCGCCCATGTTGCGGCGCACCCGCGCATTTCAGGTGCGAGACGACCAGCGGTGCGGCTGCGTCGCGCGCGATCGCCACCGCCTCGTCGATCGCTTCGAGGATCGCCCCGCCTTCGCTGCGCAAATGGGTCGCGTACAGCGCCCCCGTATCGCGCAACGCTTCGGCGATCGCCGCCACCTCCTGCGTCGAGGCGCTTGCGGCATTGGCATAGGCGAGGCCGGTCGAGAAGCCGAAGGCGCCCGAGGCGAGGGCTTCGGCAAGGTCCGCGCGCATCGCCAGGCGCTCGGCTTCGGTCGCATCGCGGTCGAGCTGATCGAGATGGCGCGCGCGCATCGCGGTATGCCCGACCAGCGCGACGACGTTGGTGGCGGGTCCCGCCGCGTCGACCGCCTCGGCATAGGCCGCGAAGCTGTCGTATCGGAAGTCCTGCGCGTCGCCGAGCAGGATCATGGGATCGGGCAGGGTTGCACCGGTGCCGCGCCCCGCTCCGGCGCTGATCCCGCAATTGCCGACGACGACCGTGGTGACGCCCTGGGTAATCTTGGGCAGCATGGCAGGCGCGGTGATGGCCACCAGATCGTCATGGGTATGCGCGTCGATGAAGCCCGGCGCCAGCACCAGCCCCCGTCCGTCGATCGCACCGTCGGGCAGGGCGGCGGACGCCGGATCGATCGAGGCGATCCAGCCGCCCATGATCGTCACGTCGGCGCAATAGCCTGCCGCACCCGAGCCGTCATATACCGTCGCACCGGCGATGATCGTTTGCATCAAGATGCGCCTTTCACGAGCTGAAGCGTCATTGCTGATGGGCCTTCCGCATCGGCCGAGCGGACAGGGTGGCTGGGAGAAGGACGGTGAGCGTGCAGGATATGGAATTGAACAAGGGCGTGGGTCACGCCGGGCAGGACTGGAACCTGCTCGCCGGGGACGTGCCATGGCCGGCCGCGGTGCTGAGCGGATCGCGCATGGCGCATAATCTGGCGTGGATGCGGGACTTCATCGACGCCTATGGCCTGACGCTGGCCCCGCACGGCAAGACCACGATGGCGCCCACGCTGTTCCGGCGCCAGTTGGAGGCCGGTGCCTGGGGCATCACCGTCGCGACCGTCCAGCAGGCGCGGGTCGCCGCAGCGCACGGTGTCGAGCATATCCTGATCGCCAACCAGGTGGTCGGCGCGGCGAATGTCGCCATGCTCGCGGAACTGGCGGCGCGACGCGATCTGGACGTGATGTGCCTGGTCGACAGCGCGGCGGGCGTCGACCTGCTGGGTCAGGCCTGTGAGGCGCGCGGCGCCAGGCTCGACGTGCTGATCGAACTGGCCCCCGAACCCGACCAGCCCGGACTGCGCACCGGCGTCCGCACCGAGGAGGAACTGGCGGCGGTCCTGAAGGCGCTGGTCCCCTGGCTGGGCACGCTCCGGCTCGCGGGGGTCGAATTCTACGAGGGCGTGCTCCCCGACGAGGCGGAGGTGCGCCGCTTCGTCCGACGCGCGGTGACGGTCGCGGCGCGGCTGATGGCCGAGGGGCGGGTCGAGCGCGCACCCGGCATCCTGACCGGTGCCGGTTCGGCCTGGTACGATATCGTCGCGGAGGAAAGCGCGGAGGCTGTGCGGGACGGCTCCGTCCAGGTGCTGCTGCGGCCGGGCTGCTATATCAGCCATGACGATGGCCTGTACCGGGCCGCGCAGGAGGGAATCCTGCGCCGCAATCCGGTCGCGCCGCGCCTCGGCGCACCGTTGCAACCCGCGCTGCGGATCTGGGCGGCGGTGCAGTCCATTCCCGATCCCGCACGCGCGGTGGTGGCGATGGGCAAGCGCGACGTGGCCTTCGACGCCGGGCTGCCGCGCCCCGCCACGCTGTTCCGTCCCGGACGCGACAGCCGCCCGGGCGACGCGCCGGACCATTGGGAAGTGACCGGCCTGATGGACCAGCACGCCTATCTCGCCATCACGCCGGGTGACGATCTGGCGGTGGGGGACGTGCTGGCCTTCGATATCTCGCATCCTTGCCTGACCTTCGATAAATGGCGCCGCATCCTGGTCGCCGATGACGATCACCGCGTGGTGGACGTCATCGAGACCTTCTTCTGAAGCGACGGCTGCGCCGTCGCTGTCCGACCTACCGGGTCAACAGGCCGATCTCCGCGATGGCGAGCCGCGTCTCGCCATTGGCGGTCCGGGGGAAGGCGATCTCGATATAGCGGCCGCGATGCGGGTGCGCGAAGACGAGGCGCTGCGGCGCCTGGTTGGCGGCGATGTTGGCGAACTCGCCGGTTTCCTGCACCGGACCGGACAGCGCCGGGGCATCGCCGATCCGCACCGTCCAAATCGCCGGATCGCCGGCGCCCTGCGGCGCATGCCAGCCCGGCTTCAGGACGAAGCCGCGTATGCTCACGCTGCGTCCCAGGTCGATCGTCACCGAGCAGGGCTTGCCGTCGGCACCGACCAGCGGCGCGATCCAGTCGGTACGGTTGAGCTCGTCGATCAGCTTCTCGGCCTGGGGCGCACTGGCGCGGACGATCGTCCAGTCGCTCTTGCGAATGTCAAAGTCGCGCCGCCCGACGCTGCTGATCGCGCGGCTTGCCAGATGGATGCCGATCGCCTGCACCGTCCCGCCATCGGGCAAGGCGAAAGGGGCCGTATAGCGGGGTGAGGCGGCGGTGGGGGTGCTGCCGTCGGTCGTATAGGCGATGGCTTGACCCGGCGCGTCGCTGGTCAGCGTCACCAGCCCCTCCCGGTCGCGTGCGATATGCGGCGGTTCGAGCAGGACCGGGGCGAGATAGACGCCGAACTCGGTGATCGCCGGAACCCCCGTGGCCGCGACGATACGCAGGCGGACATGGCGGGCGGAGACGGGGGTGTCGAGCCGGACCACGCGCTGCGATCCGATCCCCTGCCTAGCCATGATCTCGCGCCAGCCCCCGGCCTGCGCGATATCGATCGCGAACCGGTCGACCCGCAGACCCTGCGGCAGATGCTCGGCAAGTCGGATGACGTCGAACGTCTTCGCCCCGCCCAGATCGAGCGTCAGCATCGGCGATGCGGCGCCGTCAGCCGCTGCCCAGAAGCTGTCCGGCTTGCCGTCGAGGACATGGGCGGCCGGATGGCCGGTCCGCGCGCTGCTGGCCGAGGCGGTGGCGCCGCGCGCGAGGTCGGTCGCGTACATATCCCGCACCGCCTTGCCGAACGTGGCGAGGTTGCCGACATCCTCGTCGGTGATCCGCCCGCGCGTATCGGGTGCCAGGTTCAGCAGCAGCCCGGCGCTGCGCCCCACCGTCTCGAAATAGATCTTCATTAGATTGGCCGGGCTGCGGCTCTGCCCATCCTCATAGGCGTGCCAGAACCAGCCATAGCGGGTCGAGACATCGGCCTCGGCGGGCCACCAGACCGATCCGCCGCGCACCCCCGAATTGCCCTTTTCAGGGGTGAAGCCCTGGTCGTCCATCGTCGCCCAGCACGGATCGCCCGCCTCGCCCTCCTCGTTGCCAATCCAGCGCAGGTCCGCACCGACGGGGTCGAAGGTGCAGGCCATCGGCTGGAGCTGGTGGACGAAGTCGATGATCGACGGCCAGTCATAATAGGGGACCGCATCGATCTTCCGCATCTCGCGCGCGCCGCCATAATAGCCGTCCCCGCCGTTCGCGCCGTCGAAGAATACCTCGTAGACCGGGCCGTATCGCGTCAGCAGCTCGCGCAACTGGTTGCGGAAGAAGGTGATATAGGCCGGGCGCCCATAGTCGGGATGATTGCGGTCCCAGGGCGACAGATAGATGCCGAACTTTAGTCCCTGGCGGCGACACGCCTCGGCCAGTTCGCCGACGATATCGCCCTTGCCGTTCTTATAGGGGCTGTTCTTGACGCTATGCTCGGTGAAGGCGCTGGGCCAGAGGCAGAAGCCGTCATGATGCTTGGCGGTGATGATCAGGCCGCGCATATTGGCCGCCCTGGCCGCCCCCACGATCTGGTCGGCGTCGAACCCTTTGGGATCGAAGATGGCGGGATCCTCGTCGCCATAGCCCCATTCGCGATCGGTGAAGGTGTTGATCGTGAAGTGGACGAAGGCATTCTGCTCCATCCGGTGCCACGCCAGCTGCCGCGCGGAGGGCGTCGCGCCGTAAGGCTTCAGGGCGGTCGCAGCCGGTTCGGCCAGCGCCCGTCCCGGTAGCGTGAGGGTGGCGGCGGCCAGCGCGATAGCGTCGCGGCGCGAAGGGCGGGGGGTATCGATCACTCGGGGTCCTTCATGGTCAGTCGCACCGTGTCGATGCCGTAGAGCGGGCCACCGACCGGCGGGGCGATCGTCAGGCATAGGTCGCCCTCGGACCGGCTGCGGGGCAGCGGCGCGGACAGGGTGAAGCGGTTCGCGCTTCCGGCGGGATCGGGTAGCGGCATCGATGCCAGGACGGGGCCGTCGCACCCCGGGCCATGGACGATCAGCGTGCCGAACTGGCTGGGGGTGTAGCGCCAGACGACCTGCTCCCGCTGTTCCTGTCGCAGCGCGAAGTTCCGGGGCAGGCGGCCGATCGTCACCGCAATGCCGTCGACCCGGTCGAGCGGCGCGGCCGCATAGGTCCAGCACAGGTTGAAGATATTCATGCTGTGCGCGGGGCCGTTACCGGTCGCGTCGCGGGTCAGCGGCAGGCGCAGCAGGATACCGGGGCCGGGACAGGGGACGAGTGCGGCGCTCAACCGCTTGAGCAGCGCGGCGGGGGCGGTGTCGAAGCTTCGGACCGCCGCGAGCGGGCGGCCATCGGGGGCGAAATCGCTGGCGCGCAACACCGTGCCCGGCGCGACCGTCACGGGCGCCGAATAGGCGCGCGAACGGGTGGTCGGCGTGCTGCCGTCGATCGTGTAGCGGATCGTGCCATAGGGGGCCTGGCGGGCCATGGCGATCGACATCCTGCGGCTTCGCAAGGCCGCCCCGACCCCGCCGACCACGCTGAAATCGACCGCAAAGGCACTGTCCGCGACGGCCACCCCCTGCCTGGCATAGCGGTTCAGCTGCGGATCGAGCCGGGACAGGAAGTTCGGCCAGTCGCGCGTGCCCGCAGGGGACCAGGTCATTTCCGCCAGCGCCGCCAGACGCGGGAACAGCGCATGTTCGCGCTGTTCGGGCGTGACCATATATTCGGCCCAGAGATTGGCCTGTGCGCCCAGCACGTGATGCGCCCTGGACGCCGCGATCGCCTTGGGCAGCGGGTCATAGGCATAGACGTCAGCCAGCGTCTGGACCTTCATCCGGCCGGGCGGCTCGTCACCGCGCGCGCTTTGCAGATTGTCGAAATAGAGGGTGGGGCCGGGGGAAAGGACCACGTCATGGCCCATATTGGCTGCCTCGATCGCCCCTTTTTCCCCCCGCCACGACATGACCGAGGCCGAGGCGGGCAGCCCGCCCTCCAATATCTCGTCCCAGCCGATCAGGCGGCGACCATGGCGTGCGAGATGCTGGCCGAGCTGCCCGACGAACCAGCTTTGCAACTGCTGTTCGTCCGCGATCCCCAATGCCCGCATCTTTGCCTGCACCGCCGGGGATGCCCGCCACTGATCCTTCAGCGCCTCGTCGCCCCCGATATGGATATAGGGCGAGGGGAAGATCGCCATCACCTCGTCCAGGACGTTCCGGACGAAGTCGAGGCTCTGGTCGGTGACGTCGAACAGATAGGGATTGATCCCCCAGTCGCCCGATACCGGCGGACGGTCGCCCAGCACGCCGATCGCGGGATAGGCGGCGATCGCGGCCTGGGCATGGCCAGGCAGGTCGATCTCGGGCACGATCGTCACCGCGCGCGCGGCCGCATAGGCGACCAGATCGCGCAACTCGACCTGGGTATAGAAGCCGCCATAGCGTTCCCCGTCCGGGCTTCGCCAGGCGCCAATCCGGGTCAGATCGGGGTAGCGCTTGATATCGATCCGCCAGCCCTGATCGTCGGTCAGATGGAGTTGCAGCCGGTTGAGCTTGGTCTGCGCCATCATGTCGATGATGCGCTTGACCGAGTCTATCGGCTGCATGTGGCGCGCCACGTCGAGCATCACGCCGCGCCAGGCGAAGCGGGGCGCGTCCTCGATCGTCATCGCCGCGACGGTGACGCCGGTGCCGAACCGCGCGTCCGGGGTCAGGAACTGGGCGAGGGTCATCGCCCCATAGAACAGCCCGGCATCGCTCGCCGCCTGGATCCGGATGCCTGTCGCGCCGGCGTCGAGCTGATATCGTTCGTCGCCGGCTGGAGCCTGTCCGGCCCGGATGAAGCGGATCGCGCCGTCGTCCCCTTCGACCACGGTCAGGGTCAGGCCGCGCGTGCGGGCGACGATCTCTGCCATCCGGCGCGCGGCATTCATGGCACCGGCATCACCCGCCGGAACGGCGATGCGCGCGCCCGTGTCGATCCGGATACGCCCGGTGCCCGTCGTCAGATGGGCGGGGCGCGGCAGGACCGGAATCACCGGGCTGGCGGCGATCACCATCACTGCCGCCAGGGCGAGCAGGCCGCGTGCAGCCTGCACACCGCCTGCCCGCACGCCCCCGGTCATCAGAAGCGCGTCGTCGCGGCGATCGAGATCTGCCGCCCCAGCGTGTCGTAACGCTGCGGGATCGTGTTGCCGCGCGACAGCGCATAGTCGTAGGTGTTGGTCAAGATCGGCTGCTGACGGTCGAAGATGTTGTTTACCGCCGCAGTCAGGGTCAGCCGCTTGGCGATGTTGAAGGCGAGCGCGAGGTCGAAATAATTATAGGGCGCGATGCGGGTGAAGTCGGACACGGCGGTCGCGGGGGTCGATTGCGGACCGCCATTCTGCCCCGCCGTCGTCCCGTCGATATAGCGCCACGCCAGCGACGCGGAGAAGATCTGCTCCGCCGAGGAATAGGTCGCACGGACATTGTGGATCCAGCGCGGCGTCGGCTGCGGGCAGGAGCCCCCGAAATAGCCTACGCAGTTGGTCCGCGGCTGATTGACCGCGGCCTGGCCACCCTGGTCGGTCGTCAGCGTGCCGTTCATCAGCAGGTCGACCTTGCCCGCCTTCGCGCCGAGCGGGATCGAATATTGCGCCTGGAAGTCGTAGCCGCCGGCATATAGGCGATAGGCGTTGAGATTGCCGCCCTGAATATAGCCCGCCGATGTGCTGGTGCTGGTGAGCTGATAGGTGGTCGGGTCGCGGACGAGGCGGCTGCAATAATAGGGGTCGCCGGTGATGACGCAGCCGTCCACTGCAAAGCTGGCGCCCAGATAGCTGATCACGCTGTTGACCTGGATCTTGTAGCGATCGATCGACAGGCTGAGGCGCGGGATGAAGCGCGGCGTGAGCACGAAGCCGAAGGTCGTGGTCCGTGCATCCTCCGGGCTGATCGGCACGCCGTTGTTGCGCTGGCGGCAGATATCGTCGACGCAGCGGATGCTGCCCGGAATACCCGCTGCGATCGCATTGCCATATTGGCTATCGGGCAACCCGGTGAGGCGACAGGCCTCACGGCTGGCGCGCGGGGCAACGCCGTTGACGCTGGCGCAGGGGTCGACGATCGTCGCGTTCTGGAAGCCGACCGTTTGATCCGCTTCACGCAGACCAGGCGCGCGCGCCGCGCGATTGCGGCCGAAGCGGAAAGTGATGTCCTCGGACGGCGAATAGATCGCCTCGATCTTCCAGGTGTTGAAGGTATCTGGATTGGTGCTGTACTTCGACAGGCGATAGCCGCCATTGACCTGCAACAGTTTGATCAGGCTGACATTCTGCACCAGCGGCAGCTGAGCCTCGACATTGCCCTCTACCACGTCCTGCTTAGCGGACTGATCGGCCCGACCTCCATAAACCTCGGTGAACCGCGCGTTCTGCAGGCCACGCTGTTCCTGCTTGCGGTATTCAGCGCCAACCGCGACCGCGAGTCCCTGTTCGGCGAACGGGGAGCGGATACCATAACGGGTAAAGTCGGCAGTCAGATTGGCGGTGGCATCGTAGAATTTCGAGCGAAGGTCACTATCGCCCAGTCCTTCGTTGAAGAGATAGTTGCTCAGTGCTGCACTGCCACGATTGTTGGCGACGAACACGTTGAGCGGGACGCAGGTGGGGTCGGTGCCGTCCACAACCGAGCGGCAGGTCGGTACGCCGTTCACGTTCACGACGTCCAGTGCACGATTGACCTCGCCCGCGACGGGGTTGCCGCCTGGCTGCCAATGCTGGCGGCTCTCATCGTAGACGCCACCAACATCATAATGCCAGCCATCAGCGATCTGCCCCCTGATCGAGGCGTTGATCCGCGTCTGGGTATTGGTGAACGTCTCTTTGTCGCGGTCGCCCGCCAAGCCTGGAAAGCCATATTGGACGCCCAGCGGAGCGTAGGCGGCGGTACCGGCCCGAGCGCCGCAGATCGTCTGCGCCTGCGAGGCGGATAGGAGCGGATTGTTGCAGTTGACCTGGTAAGTGCCCTGCACGTACGGCCCGTAGAGCAGGTTCGCCGACTTATCGTGCAGGTACATGACGCCGAGCGATATCTCGGCCGCCGGGGACGCCTTGAAGTTGATGAAGCCACCGGCATTGTAGCGTTCGTATCCGCGCGCGGCCAGCCGGTCGCCCTGGTTGGCGTAGCCCGGGATGGTCGAGGCGGGGGCGAAGACGCCCGGGCTGCCGGTGACGTTGGAATAGTTCGCGCCGTTGGCGGTCAGCGTTCCGTTGGGCGAGGCGGCGGTGACGCCACAGATCAGATTGTTGACGCGCAGCGGATTGCCGGTGTCGCGGCGCAACTGACATCCCGACGCATCGCGATCGCGGAACAGGATCCCGTCGGCTGTGCGGTAGGTGCCATAGACTGAGATGTTCAGGCGGTTGTCGAGGAAATTATGGCCATAGGTTGCGCTCAAATCGGCGCGTCCGCCATCGTTTGTCAGCCCCCTGGGTGTCGGTATCCCGTAACGCTGCGCGACCGGGGTAGAGGCATTGTCGCGGTTGTTGTGGTTGTAGAAGCTGTAGTTGGCAGACAACTGCAGCCCGGTGAAATCACGCCGGATGATGTAGTTCACGACGCCAGCGATCGCGTCCGAGCCATAGACCGACGAGGCACCGCCGGTCAGCAGATCGATCCGCTCGACCAGCGAGACCGGGATCAGGTTGGTGTCAACGGACTCGGTGCCAGCGATACGTTGCCCGTTGATCAGCGACAGCGTGCGGTTGAAGTCCAGACCGCGCAGCTTCACGCCGCGTTGCTGGCCGTTGCTCTGCTGGTAATTCTGCTGCGCATCCGGCTGGACCTGGCCGAGACGGTTGGTCACCTCTTCCAGATTGACCGCGCCCTGCGCCTTGATTTCCGACGAGGTGATCGTCGTGATCGGGCTGGCCGATTTAAGGTTGGGACGGACGATGCGGGTGCCGGTGACCACGATGTCGCCGCCTCCCGACGCCTGCGGTGCCGGGGGCTCCCCGGAGATCACCGCCTCGCGCTGCTGCTCGCTTGCGACTGTCTGCCCGACGCTAGTGATCCCAGCGGGGGTAAGGCCGACCGAACGTGCAGCCACGACGTACACGTTCTGTTGGGTCTGCGAGGCGCCGAAGCCACTGTCACGAAGCAGCCGATCGAGCGCGGTGGTGGCGGGCATGGTGCCCGACACGGCGGGGGAGCGGCGATCGGCGATGCGGGCCTCGTCGAACACGATCTGGATCCGCGCCTGATGCGCCAGGGTCCGAAGCGCTTGGCCCAGCGGCTGGGGCCGGACATCCACCTTGACTGTGCTTTGCTGGGCGATGGCGGGTGCGGCGGTCATCCCGACCGTAACCGTCGCCGCTATCAGGGTCATCGCGCTCACGCGTGACGCGATGGTACCAAATCCACTCCTGTTCGACATGTCGCCCCCCTTTTTGGTTACAACAACATGACGCTCCAGGATCAAAAACACTCAGCAGGTGATCAAAAATAATTCTATTATGTCGTCGGCGGAAAGTTCCGTGGTAGTGATTTGGTATCATCAGGCTTATGGCGCGGCGAAAGCAGGATCGACCCCTGCGAGGGAACGACACGCACTGGGAACGCCGCGACGACGCCTTGCAGGAAGGCGTCGATATCGCCCGCATTGAAGACGCCGCTAATGCGGATTGCCGAGGCTTCAGGGGTGACGACGACCGGCCTGCCGATATTGTAGCGGTTGACTCGCTGCACCGCGATCAGCAGCGGCTCGTCGGTAAAGGACAATTGCCCCCCCTCCAGCCGATCGCTGATCGCCGCAGTCCGCAGCGTCGCCAGCGGCGTATCGGTCGACACGATCAGTTCGTGCCCCGGCGTCAGGGCCTGTTCGGCGGTTTCACGCGCGCCACGCACCGCGGCGAACTGCGGGTCCGGGCCTTCGGCCGCGTCGCGTAGAACCGAGACACGTCCCTCATACAGCGCCACGCGGACCTGATCGGGCAGTTGTTCGACCGAAAAGACCGTGCCGATGGCCACGACCACGCTCTTGCCGCTAGTCACGGCAAAGGGGCGCAGCGGATTCTTGGCGACCTTGAAGCTGGCCCGGCCATGATCCAGCGTCAGTTCGCGACGATCGTCGCTGAAGCGAACACGGACGCCGGTGTCGGCATCGAGCGTCATCGTCGATCCGTCGGCCAGCATCACGGTACGCCGCTCTCCGATACCGGTCTCATAGTAACGCGACGACGTATGCAGTGCCGCGAACAGACCGATGGCCAGCAGCAGGGCCGCGGCGACCGCCACCCATCCGGCCCGCGGGATGGGGCGGGCGGTCCAGCGCCGCGCGCCAGCCTGTTGGACCGCACCCAAGGCGTGCCGGCGCAACATCAGCAGTTCGGGCGCGTGCGCGTGATCGTCAAATCCGTCCCACAACCCCCGCACGCGTTCGAAACGCTCCGCATGGCTGGGATCGGCCGCCAGCCACGCCGCGAGCGCCGCCTGATCCTTGGGGCTGAGCGGTGCGTCGTGGCATCGCACGCACCAGGCGATCGCGACATCGTCGACGGCGTCCATCCGATCCGAGATCATTCCACGCCTCCGGCATCGCGAAGCAGGGTTCGCATAGCGTTGGCGATATGCTTATCGACGGCACTGACCGAGATGCCGAAGACATTCGCAATGGCTTTGCGCTGCAGGCCTTCCAGGCGGAAGAGTATGAAGATGTGACGTGTCCGTTCTGGCAGGCCGTTGAGCGTTCGTGTGACCTGGCTGACGCTTTCCCGCGCCTCCAGCGTCCGGGCCGCATCCAGGCAGTCGATATTGCCGTCTAACTGCATCTCACCGTGCTGATAGCGGATGCGAATGCTCTCGCGACGATAATGGTCGTTGACCAGGTTCGCCGCGATACGAAAGATATAGGCCTCGGGATTGTCGACGACATGCTGCGGCCCAGAGGCGAGGCGGCAGAACAGGTCTTGGGTCAGATCCTCGGCAAGCGAGGTATCGCCTAGGCGTCGCTGGAAGAACGCCATCAGCGCCGGACGAAGCCGCTTGGACAGCTCCAGCAGGTTGCCGGCCATGGCCGTCGATTGTATCTGCCCCGTTCCCATAGTCCTTAGACGCGCGAATGCCCCCAAGCCTCATCACGGAATGTGATATCAGGTTCACAGATGGAAAAGCTCGTTCAGAATAACGAAACTGCTTGCCGCATAAACCCCCACCAGGTCTCGATGTGCACGCAAGGGCTAAGTGCATCTCAGCACAATTGGACGGAGCAGCCATCAAGCCGCTTTAGATAGAGTGACTGGTTGCCGCCCGAGAGTCCGGTATACGGTCGGCCGCGAAATGGAGAATAACTCGGCGAGGTCGCTGATCGAGTAGTCGCCGGTGTCGTACATGCGTCGCAGCTCCTTTTGCTGCCGATCGGACAGCTTGGGCTTCTTACCGCGTAGCTTACCCTTAGCCCGCGCGACCGCCATGCCCTCGCGAGTGCGGAGCCTGATAAGGTCTGCCTCAAACTCGGCAAAAGTAGCAAGGATGTTGAAGAACAGCTTGCCCATCGGATCGGACGGATCGTGGACGCTGGCACCAAGCTGAAGCTTCACCCCACGGGCGGCGAGGCCGTCCCCGATCGCACGCGCATCCGGCACTGAGCGTGCGAGCCTATCGAGTTTCGGGACCACCAGCGTGTCGCCGCTCCGCACTGCCGCCAGCGCTTGGTCAAGGCCGGGTCGATCCCGGTTCGTGCCGGTGAAGCCCTTGTCGGTGTAGATGCGATCGGCTGCCACCCCGAGCTTGAGCAGCGCGTCCTGCTGGGCGGAGAGATCCTGTTTGTCGGTCGAGCAGCGGGCATAGCCAATCAGCGTGTGCGTCATGGGCTGAAGTGTAACGTAAAAGGCCCCATCACCGCAAAACATATGGTACTATCTATGTGAGACTCGGCGTCTGGCCGTTTTCCGTAAGTCGATCGGCCGGATGGGGCGGGTTCGCAGAACGATCCTCTATCGGACAGGGCGATCACCATGGCGGATGATCGAGGGCCGGAGAAAGGCAGCGCCGAGGTCGCGAAGCGCATGGCCGTGTTGCGACCCCATCTAATCGATGGCGTGCCGCTAGCGAGGGTTGCGACCGATGCCGGCATCCCGATCCGCACCGCCCAGCGCTGGATCGCCCGCTACCGTGCCGATGGTCCCGCCGGGCTAGCGCGTCCCCGGCGACCGGAAGCAGGCAAGCGCACTTTTCCGAAGGAGCTGGTGGAGCTGATCGAAGGCATGGCGCTTCTCAAGCCGCCGCCATCGATCGCGACCATTCATCGGCGCATCACTAGCTTGGCCGGTGAGCGGGGATGGCGAGCCCCATCCTACGGCAGCGTGCGCAGCATCGTGGGCGGGATCGATCCGGCGATGGCGACCCTGGCGCACGAGGGTGCAGCCGCCTTCCGCGACAAGTACGAGCTGGTGCATCGTCATCGGGCTGTCCGGCCGAACGCGACATGGCAGGCTGACCATACGCAGCTGGACATTCTGATCCTCGATGCCAGCGGTAGGGAGGCACGGCCATGGCTGACGACCGTGGTGGACGACCACTCGCGGGCGGTCGCGGGTTACATGGTGATGCTGGGCGCTCCGTCCGCGCTCAACACGTCGCTCGCGCTGCGACAGGCGATCTGGCGCAAAGCCGATCCGGCGTGGCCGGTGTGCGGCATCCCCGACGTGCTGCACATCGATCACGGATCGGACTTCACCAGCCTCCACCTTGAACAGGCAGCGGCTGACCTGCGCATCCGCCTGATTTACTCAGGCATCGCCCGTCCGCAGGGGCGCGGCAAGATCGAGCGGCTGTTCCGCACCATCAACACCGAGCTGCTGCCCGAACTGCCGGGCAATCTGCGCAATGGCAAGCCAGCCTCGCCACCCCGCCTGTCGCTCGCCACGCTGGACGCCGCGATCGGCGCTTACATCGTCTCGACCTACAATGCCCGTCCGCATCGAGCGATCGGTATGTCTCCCGTGGACGCATGGCGCGGCGACGGGTGGTTGCCCCGGATGCCGGAGACGCTGGCCGAGTTGGACGCACTGCTGGTCATGGTCGCCAAGCCCCGCACCGTGCATCGCGACGGCATTCGCTTCGAGGGGCTTCGCTACTTCGATCCGACCCTCGCAGCCTATGTCGGGGAGCCGGTGACGATCCGCTACGATCCCCGCGACATGGGTGAGGTCCGGGTCTTCCACCGCAACACCTTCCTGTGCCGGGCCGTGAGCGCCGAGCATGCCGGCGACAGCATCACGCTAAAGGACATACAGGCGGCCCGCGTCGCGCACCGCCGTCGCTTGCGAAGCGAGATCGGCGAGCGCAAGGCCCGCGTCGCCGACTTCTTCCCGGCCCTTGTGCTTCGCCCCGCTCAGCTAGCGGCACCCCTCCCGCCACCAGGCCCCGAACCGATGGACAAGCCGAAAGGTCGCCGCTTGCGCACCTATAGCGAGGATGATTGATGGGCACGGCGCGCGCCACCAGTTTCATCGCAACCCAGGAGCATCGCCGCTTCACAGAGTTCGCCGATGCCGTTCGCAAGCACCGCTATATCGGCCTGTGCCATGGACCCGCCGGAGTCGGAAAAACGCTCTCCGCTCGCCGCTACGCCCATTGGGACGTGGCCGCCGAAACCGTCGAGGAGTGGGGCAGACGCGGGCCGGATGAGGCAAAGGTCAATGCCCACCTTGCCCGCTCCCGAGCCGTCTTCTTTACACCTACGGTCAGTTGCAGCCTACGCGAGCTGCGGCATGATGTGCCGGCGCTCATCGATCGTGCCGACATCTGCATCGACGATCACGTTCGTCCGTATGTGGAGGGCAAGTGTAAGATCATCGACCACACCACCCGCTATGTCGAGCTGCTGATCGTGGACGAGGCGGAACGGCTGACCACGACGGCGCTGGAATGGCTGCGCGACCTGTTCGATCGGCGGGGGATCGGCCTCATCCTGATCGGAATGCCGGGAATCGATAAGCGCATGGCGCGCTATCCCCAGCTCTTTAGCCGTGTCGGCTTCGCTCACCATTACCGGCCCTTGCAGGACCAAGAGTTGACGTTCGTGCTGACGAGGCGCTGGCGCGACCTCGGCCTTTCACTGGACGATGCCGACTTCACCGATGCACAGGCGGTCGCCGCGATCGTACGCATGACGGGGGGCAACTTCCGCCTCCTGCACCGCCTGTTCGTCCAGATCGAGCGCATTCTGCGCCTGAACGAGCTGACCGTCATCACCGAGGATGTGGTGGAGGCCGCCCGCAGCACCCTCGTTATTGGTGTCACTTAGCGCTGATAGAACCGTGCTATTCATCGCTGACATCTACATTCGCGACATGACCCCATTCCCGTAACTCCGTCGCTAGGTGTCCGTTTTGGGAAAGCGCAATCGGGAACAGGTTATGGGGAATGGTGCCGCCTCAGAGGTGAAGTACTCCCCCCTCACCTTCTGTGATTCCGGTCGAGCTTCGTTTTCGGGAAGCGGTTCACTTGCGCTGAGGTGGGCCTCATCGTACCGTACCATCACGGTTAGCAATGAGAGATTGTTGGCGATGAACACCGCACAGTTCAAGGTGAACGCCGGGGAGCGGCGCGCCTTGTCAATCGTTTTTGCCGTATTCTTTGCCGTAGGACTGTTCGGAGTAATTGCGGTATGTGCAGGTACTCACTGACTCACGAGCCAGACAGCTTATCACGAGGGCGTGATGGGCATAAATCATTGTGATGTTAGATATTAGAGACCGGCACGATGCTCTTGATTTTAGCCGCCGCTGGCAACGTCATGTTTTATGGTTGGCTTGGCTGGTTTATTGCCGGACGGATCGGTACTGTAAATCAAGCTAACTTTGCAGGCTGGTTTCTTGCGATAGGCTTTGCCATTGGCAGCTTTGGAGGACACGCTGGATCGGAGGCAGAGGCTGTCCTAGCTTTCCGAGGGGTTGGTTATCTACTCGGCATCATTGTGTTCACAGCGCTGCTTCTACACCGACGTGCTGGAAGTCTCCGGGGTCAGCCTTAACGGTGGCTCTTCATCAAACCCGGTCATTCCCGAAATTCGATCCTTTTTGGCAAAAGTGGCGGGGCAGCCGAAAAGGCTGAGGCTCAGCACCTCCTCCGCTGCCAACATGAATGAATGGCAGAAGGTGAGGAGCCGAAAAGAGGCCGCGAATGACCGGATGTGGGTCTGCATGCTTGCGGCGTTGCACACGCATAAACGACACGGGGATTGCGGCGAGGTAGCCTTGCGGCGCTACAGGTTGAAGCGTATATATGGCTGGCTACGATGTTCTATGTCTATAGGTCATCCCCTGAGCCCCGAGCGTTCCAGCGTTCGGGGCTCAAACTTTTAAGGACGCCCCGGCGTTCCAGCGCCGGGACGTCCCCAACTCGGCCTAGTGGCGCGACAGCTCGATAATCTTCACTATCAAGCTGAGGAGCGCGACGACGAGCGTCGCGACGCCGAGAACCAGTGCTACGATTGTTGCGGTGTCTATATGTATCACCTCCCTTGACCGCCCGGGTTGGGCTGCCACGGGCCGGATAGGCTCTCTGGCAGAGATAGACTAGCCTTCCGACGCGGAGGAGGTGGCACCTCTAGGCGACGATCGACGCTGATCTAACAGCTCGGGGATGAGCCGCAGCAACACCGGTGCGTGCTAGGGTCAGGACCCATTGATGGGAGAGGCGCGATCTGATTGAGGCTCCGTGAGGAGACCGTGAATGAGCGACCTGT
>NZ_JBWKTR010000021.1:0-18544 GCF_059420425.1 Sphingomonas sp. GW821-FHT04B01
TACAGGTCGCTCATTCACGGTCTCCTCACGGAGCCTCAATCAGATCGCGCCTCTCCCATCAATGGGTCCTGACCCTAATGCAAATGCGTTTAGTGACCTTATCCGCATCAAGAAAAATCCTCCCTGAGGTTGTATGTAATACTTATACCTCAACTAAGACGATCCAACACGTCCCATCACCGTGAACGCTATAGTCGATCCGTGTAAGCGGCCGATTAGAGAGACGGGCTGACAACAAGATGCTCATGACGTATTGACCGGCCTGAACCTCAGACGAGTGATAGATTACGGCACCTCGGCAACCGGGGGGTGTGGTTGCCAGCGTCGCATAAAGCTGCGTCCCCTGATTACCGACCCCTGTCACTGTAACGTTAGTGACGCTCTCTGCATGAGCTATGCCTGCATAGGCAAAGCCGATCGCTGCGAGTTCGCACCAAAGACCTCTGAAGCGGTTTGATCTGGTCATATCGGTATTCCTCCGAAACCCCGGTTGGCGCAGAACGCTAGTAGGCTCACTGCGCAAGCATTACATGCTCGATGTCTTCCCCGTCGACCCAACGCGAGCATACGCCTGCCCCATCGATGGTTACCGAGTTACCAGAAAGTTGAGCTGAGAGAAGCATAGCAAATTGCGCTTTCCCCGCATCGCTGTGCTCGTCCTTTATCATATAATATGGTTGCCTGCTGCCACAGTCAGGGCGACCTGACGGAGGTGTGGTCATCACTACCCAATGTAACCCGTCAGAGGCGCGAACGTGTACCTCCTTTACCTTGCTCGTGATTGAGCTTCCGCCTGCGACAGCGCTGGTTGATAGGCATAAGCATCCACTGCTATCATCAGCTTTACTCGCATTTGCGAACTCCTGCTGCTGGCTGGCCTACGGTTCCGAGGCCACCATAAAAAATGATTAACCAATTCGATGCACTCTGAACCATCCGTTCACGCAGGTATGCCCGTCATAGCCAATGGTTATGGCTTCCCCTTTTGCGTAGGCAGTGAGTGCACGAGATAGAAGCATTTGTCTGGCGTCAACTGCCGCATCTGTGCCTACTATAAAGTAATTACTGCACGGTCCCGCTGGCATGGGATCCAAAGATATTAGAAAATGTCCGTCATCGTAGGTGAGAACATTTGTAATTCTTCCGACTGTATTGCTATCATAGGTCGCATATGCGCGGGCCGCTATGGACGTAGTCAGCGCTAACGCCACAAGCGATGCTGTTTTTTTCTTCATCTAACCCCCCAAAATGTTGACCCATCATCAACCTTGATTGATTTTCTTGTCAAGAACTTGGTTTGGCGCTCCACCTCGCAAAAAAAGTTAGCTCCGATGTCGATTTCCAAAAACGACGGAATAACTTACGCTTCAGGTGGATCTAACGGTGTCCTATATGCATATCGAAAAACCTCTCTGCCATCTGGACAAATCAAGATAGGCTGGCACAGTGCGGGACATGCAACTGGAAAGGGATAGATACATTGCGTTTGCTAGGTCGTATCGCTGCCACGCTCCCTATTGTTGCGTTGTCATGGGCGTCGCCTGCGGCAGCGTGGGACGGTATTAAGACCGGGAAGGTCTCCGGAATTGACGTCGTCACTGAGGGGCAGAATTTTGGTTTCCGGGTTTACATGGATGGCACGCCGATGTGCGGTACAAGCGAGGCGTGGGCTTTCGTTAATAGGGATGCTGACAATTATGATGCAATCGTTTCAGTAATCACGTCAGCCTATTTGTCGGGAAAAGTAGTGACATTGCTCACCAATCAGAGCGGAATTTATTGCCGTATTGGCTATGTTCAGCTTCGTTGAAAATCTAACCGGGCGGTGGTTAGCTGTTTCTGCGCAGTCAATCTCCATGCGAGCCAAAGCCTACTTTCTCACCTCAACGTATGCGACATCCTCTAAATTGGAGACTGTTGTGCATTTTCCGGTCCCATTAACAGAGATTTGAAATGTCGAAGACACAGAAGATACAATTAGGGAGTAAATATATTGGTTGCCAGGGGCGTTGTCACCGACGTTCAAAGCCCAACGTGCGTCGGTGCCAGCGGCACAGGCAGGCTTGTCGGAGCTAGCGCCGCCAATCACCGAGAAGGTGACGACGCCGGTGCCGAATGTTTTGTCAGCGCTTATGTACGCCAGTGTTCCCGTTTGGCGACCTGCCATTGCCGGTGTTCCGAACCCAACGGCGATCAGAACCGCTAGTCGCAGCGCACGTTTGAGATATGTCATGCGACCCCCTGATGGTCAGACAGTGATTTATATGACGGTACCCTCTGGTAACCGGCTCAATTATAGTCCGAATCGCGCCCATATTGCTTGGTTGGCGGCATTATAAATGACAATGTTGCCGTCCTCCTGAACAGCAAAATATGCTCCCGGATGGCCATCAGTATGGCTTGCCCAGATTGCGGTTGAGCCGCTGTACAACACGAGGTTGCCATCTCCCTGCATTTCGAGACGGGCGTTTGCCGGTTGGAACGTGCTTGTGGACCAAATGGGCTGCAGCGGGCCAGCATAAAGGACAAGATTGCCGTCATACTGCAAGATAAAGCGGTATGCACCGCCGGGTGATAGGATGCTTTCTCCAACGCCAATACCTGTACCCGAGGCCAGGCCGCCTGTCTTAACGACCCGGGCATTCTGATAGACACTCCGGTTACCAGCTTTGTCGTAACCGTAGCCGGCAGCATAGCCAGTCCCATTAGACCGCCGTACATCGGTGACCAATAGCCTGCCTTGAGCATCGTAACCATATTGAACCGTCTCGGCTAAAGCGCTCGAACAGACGCTCAACAGTATGGCGCCAGCTGCAATTTCCTTCAGCATAGAGAACTGCCCCCCATTCAACGTCTTCTCAACCAATCGACCTGAGCTACTCGTCTGACACCCTGCCGGCGCTCGAGCTGTACGATCACATCGATGACGCGCGACACGTACGGAAGAAGGTCGCTACGCTGCAACTTCGCATCGGCCTGCAGAACGAGCAGCATAAGCTGTTCGAGCGCACCAGATGGGGTATCAGCATGGATCGTGGTGAGCGATCCTGGGTGTCCGGTGTTGACGGCTCGGAGGAAAGTAAAGGCTTCTGCGCCCCTGAGTTCGCCCAGGATGATGCGGTCGGGCCGCAGGCGGAGGGAGGCTATCAGCAGGTCCTCCGTTGATACATTGGCTTCGCCTAACCCGCCTCTGGCGGCAACGAGGCCAATCGCGTTCTTATGCCGCAGTACGAGTTCCGGCGTGTCCTCGATCAGGATGAGCCGTTCAGACGGCACGATCTCGCGCAGGAGAGCATTGAGGAAGGTGGTCTTGCCGGTCGAGGTGCCGCCAGACACCATTACGGTTTTGCGCGCCCGTACAGCGGCGACAAGGAAGGCGTCCCACCTGCGCATCTCATACAGGCTGGCAAGTTCATCCTCGACGGGATCTGCTGCATCGGACCCGGTCGTATCGTGGAAAGCGCCAGCCTGCTGATAATCTGATAGTGACAGATCCGAGGACACGTGTTTCCTGATGGCAATTGCCATACCGTCGCGGGTCGCCGGAGGAGCAACGATCTGGACGCGAGAGCCGTCCGGAAGTCGTGCGGCTAGCAGAGGATGTTCTCGACTGATCCCCTGGTGGGTCACGCTCGCGATTTGCCGGGCCAGACGCCATAGCTGCGCCTCCGTGATCTCGGGTACGAGATGATGCTCAAGTGCGCCCTGCAGCGTCTCGATCCAGACCTCGCCAGCGCGGTTTACGTAAAGATCGGTGACGTCCGGCCGAGCCAGCTGCTCGAGAAAGGGCGCAAGGTAGACGTCAAGATACGCTGCGGTCATCGTGCGGCAGGCTGTCCAGCCGTCAGTCCAGAAAAATCGAGATCGCGCGCAACGAAAACGTTGAGCGCAGCACCCTGTTTGACGGTGATTTTCGGCCGGTAGTCATTCGGCACCAACCCCTGCCCTATGGTGGAGATTGGCCCTGACGGAATACCGACGATTACTGAGCCTGATCGTGGTTGTGACGCAAGGTTTACCCCCACCGTCAACGCTGATTGGAGGACGGCTCCGGCGAAACGCTGAAAGAAGAAGGTGTTGACCTTGCCGGGCACGCCGCTGCCGCCCAACTGGTCGGCTGCCGGGGAACCCAGGCGGATCGTCACACCATCAGGACGAATAACCCGGGTCCACGTGACGAACACGCGGTTCTGGCCCGAGCGTACTTCCGATTGATATTCACCAACGAAGCGCGAGCCCCTTGGAATAAGGATGCGGCGGCCATCAAAGCCAAGCGTATCACGGGACGCAATCGCCCGCACCAGACCGGGTCTTGCGGTGTCGATCGGTGTTTCAAGCGCAATTGGAATTTGGGTCCCGATCGGAACGACGTCCGTTCGGCTGGCCATGGTCGTCGCCTTGGCGGGTGCGTCATCAAATCCGCCCGAGCCATTGCGGCTTGCGTTAGCGCCAGCCGCGGCGGATGGCTGCGTCGCCCCCCCAGCCGTCGGCGCTTCGGCACCGAGATCATAGACGATCGCGCCTTGCGCCTTCTTGTCGCGGGCTGGTTCGGCCGGAGGAGCCGCGGGCGCAGGTACGAACGGCGTTGGCGGCGTCGGCGTGATGACGGGCGACGCGTAGGTTACAGGCGGCGGGTCATTCCGCACTGGCGGAAGGCTTGGCGCGGAAGACGTGACAATGACGGGCACTGGTGCCGGAACGACTGGTTCGGCAAGGACAGGCACCTGTAAGGGCGGTGGTGGCGTAAACCCATCTGCTTGAGCCGTCTGCTGCGGTACCGTCACCCGGCGCTGGCGCTGACCATTCAGAACCACGAACAGGATCAGCGCAATTGCGATAGCGCCCAGTGCAATGACTGCGCCTGGCATGCCTTGCCGGGGCAAGCGCACGACCGGTCGCGGATCATGGCCGCCTTGCTCCACCGGCGCCGGCGCTGGTTGGCTACGGCTCATGGCCGGCCTTTCAGGACCATGCGTGTCGCATCGGCATGCACCTTGCCGAGACGGAATACGTACCGCTTGGCGACGCCCTCGATGACATAGTCACCATCGACCATGCGTCCGTTGACCAGCGCTTCGCGACCACGATCATCAATCGCAAAGATTGCGGGAAGCGAGGTTTTCAGATCCCATGTGATGGTGGTCCGCTTGCCATCGTCACTCATTGCAATGGGATAGAGGGTCTTGTTGCCCCGCAGCCGGTAATCGGCGCTACGAACGACCTGCTGAGGGCTGCCGGGCTGTCCCAGGGGGTAGGAGAAGCGGAGCACAAACGTACCGCTCCCACCACCGCCGCTATCGGTGCTGATCACGAAGACATAGCGCCGCTGGTCGGTGACGATCATCAGGTTCGTCGTCATGGCAGCACCAAGCGGTTTCACGATCACGCGATTTCCTGAGCGGTTTGGGGTCACCTCCCAACCCGTCTCGTTCCCAACCACGATTGTCTCAACTCGCTCATCGCCAGCCAGTTCGACGATGGCGGCATAGCCACTGCCAACCCGCAGCTCGAAGACGCGGCCACTATCATAGACCAATGTCTGGATGCGGGGATCAGCCGGCATGGTGAATTGCAAGGGCGCCGGCGGCATGGCGGGCATGCCCGCCTGCGCAGCTCCGGCAAGAAGCGTCAGCACCATCATCATTGCTGCGGCTCCGTTGTCGTCGCGGCCGTGTCGACGCCGGGACCAAGCGGTGAGCCCATCGGAATCTGATTGGTCGGAACCTCACGTTGGCTGATGAACGGTCCGCCGACGCCGCCCTGTACGATCCGGACCGGTGCCCGACGTACAGCCGGCGATCGGGTCGTTGCAACAGGGGCTGTGCGCGTTTCGATTACTGAAACGGGCTCCTGAACAGCGCTGGTGCGCGTCACCACCTGACTTGTAACAGTCTCTGGGGCAGGTGGCGCTTCGGCATCACGGCGATAGCCTATGACTTGGAAGCCAAGTGGATTCACCAGGCGGTCACCGAACGCCATCGGTGCAGCCGAATAGCGGAAGCGGATAACCGCGATCCAGGGTCGAGGCGCTTCAGCCTGACCGTTGCGATCGGTCCTCTGAGTGTCGAAGCGAACCAGGCTGATGCCGGACTGAAGGCGTGAAACGCTCTTTACCCGCGCAGTGATGAGGCTCCCACCAGGCAACGCCTGGATCGGACTTGCCGGATTGGTCGCAGCGATCCCCGACAGATACGACGCACGAGCATTCCCCGCCGACCAAAGCGCAACCTTGCGATAGTCGATCTGAAGCGTCGCCCGATCAAAGCCCTCACGGGCAAGGACATATTGCGCAAGGTACGCGTCGGTCAGCGCCGCATCGGCGGAGACGCGCTGCGGCGTATTGGGATCGAGCGCCTGAACGAACCCCGTCTGGCGATCGACCAGAAGAGTGATCGGCTGCACTGTTTTCAGCGGCGTCAGCATGGCCAGCGCGACGGCTTCAAAGGCTGCAGCGCCGATCGCGATCCCAGCAATCGTCCAGGCAATCTGCTTCGAGCGCGATGTCCTGGCGCGTGTATCCTCCGCCCAGCTTCGTGCATCTCGAAAATAGGTCTCGCGCTCAGTCATGCCGCTCCGTCCCGCCGCATGGCGCTGCGTGTCTTTCGTGTCATCGAGCGGCGGGCCGAAGGGCCAAGCGCCGTCGGAGATGATAAGGCATCCTGCCTCGGCTGAGGCTGAAGCGGCTGACGCCGGTTGCCACCTGCCGATGATCCTGCCTCACCAGCAGCAATCGCAATCTGCTCGCGGCGCATCGTACCAGCGAGGGCATTGGCGACGCCTTGCGCGCGGGGTGGTGCTCCAGTCGCCGCGGCTGCGCCCTCACGGCCGCCCTGAGGCCTGCCGAAGGTCGAGCTCGATCGCTCGCTGACGTTACTGTGCGAGCGCTCCGTGATCAGCGTCTCCTGCCGCCTTAGTGTAAAGCTGAATGCGCCTGCCATCCTGGCCGCCGCCCAGATCGCTGCCACCATCACCAACGTGAAGGCGAGTACGATGGTGGTCAGCGCCTGCGGATCGATGATGGTGACACCGCGCTCGACCGCCTGCAAATGGGCCAGCTCGCTCTCGACGAGCAGGAGATCCAGCGCGGTTACGATCGTAGCGCCGAGCGTCGCGAGAGCCGCACCTGCTAGGGCGCGCACCCAGCCGATGAACAGGCCAAGTGTGGCATCAAACAGGAGCGCCATGATCGCAAGCGGCCCAATCGCCAGCAGGAAGCCCGCCGCCAGGCGAAGCGCCCCGGCGACACCCAATGTCGAGACGACGAACCAGGATGCCGTCTGCGGCAGGGCTGTCTGACCCAGCGGACCAAAGTTGGGCGCTTGCTGCTGCGCTTGCGTCCCAGAGGTACTGGCCTGCGCGCCTTGCGTGGTCGTCGTCGATGTCGCTTGTGGTGCCAAGGCAGGGTTGACACTCGAGCCTAGCCGGATCGTGTCGTAAGCCTGTTGCACGCGCTCATCGAGCCCGTCGGCGGAAAGGCCGCTGGCAGGCAACAACACGGCTGCAAACTCACTCGGTGCGTCGACGGCGACACGGTAAACGAGGACCTGAAACGCTGGCCATCCGGTGGCCAGCGTTAGCACTATGCCAAGGCGGACGGCCCAGCCGACGCCATCACGCATGGTCGGCGCCGAACCAAGCAAAAACCGGTACCCGATCAGCGCCACGAAGATCGTGACGAGCCCGGTCATCAAGCCGGCGATCATCGGACCACCAGCAAGCGCTTGATAACCGTTCTCGCCGAGTGCCTGCGCCTGGCAGGTCAGGAAGCTCGAGAGGCGAAGGGCGACGCCGGCATCACCGTCGGGAAGCGAACAATCGATCATGACGCCTCTGCCAGCAGCCGCGGCAGCCAGATCGCGGGATCATCGCCGATCTCTGCGCGAATGGCGTCGAGCGCGCGTACCGATCGCTCGCGCCCCGACAAAATCGTCAGCAGATCACGGTTTCCCGACAGATCGAGGCGCGCCACCACGCTGTCCTGACCATGTTTGATCAGAAAGGCCCGCGCATTGTCAGGCATGGTGCGGATGAGATCATATTCGTGCTGGGTGAGGCCGAACCCGGTCATGTAATCGCGCGCCTGTGCCTTCGGATTAGGCATGAAGATTTGCGTGGCCGCCTGCTCGACGATTGCAGAGGCGATGCGGCTCGAGAGGGCATCCTCCGCGCTCTGCGTTGCGAAACCGACGATGCCGTTGCGCTTGCGAATGGTCTTTTCCCAATCGCGAATACGGGCGGTGAAGACCTCGTCATCGAGCGCCTTCCAGCCCTCGTCGACCACGATGATCGACGGCGTGCCGTCGAGCCGCTCTTCCACGCGGTGGAAGAGATACATCATCGCCGGCGTCCGCACGGTCGGATCATCGAGAATACGGGTCATGTCGAACCCGACGACACGCTCATCGAGATCGGTACGATCCTCAGCATTGTCGAATAGCCAGGCCCGATCGCCGCTGCCCCACCAGGGAGCCAGGCGCGAAGCGAGATCGCCCCCTTTTGGACGCGCCTGTCCGCGCAGCAGCTGCGCAAAATGCGCCAGGCGGCGATAGGCGCGCGGCGCCTCCATATTGGCGTCGACCGCTTCGACGATGCGCACCATGTCCTCGCTGTCGAGGGGGCGAGCGGGATCGGCGACGAGTCGCGACAGCCAGTCGACCAGGAAGCGGCGGTTCTCGGCGGTATCGTCGAGCAGCAGCGGGTTGAGGCCCGACGGCTCACCCGGCCGCAGCACGTCGTACCGGCCCCCTACGGCGCGCAGGAACAGCTCGGCGCCACGATCCTTGTCGAAGAAGACGATGCGCGGATCGTATTTGCGTGCCTGTGCGAGCAGGAAGTTGAGGACGACCGTCTTGCCGGTGCCCGAGGGACCGATGACGGTAAAATTGCCGAGATCGCCGTGGTGGAAATTGAAATGGTACGGGCCAGCGGCGGTCGTCTCAAGGACCGTGACCGCCGGTCCCCAGTGATTGCCTTCCGCCTTGCCAGTTGGAAAATTGTGCAGGCTGGCGAGGCTCGCAAAATTGCGGCTGGCGACAAGGCCACGCCGCGGAACGTAGCTGAAGTTGCCGGGGAATTGCGCCCAGAAAGCTGGCTCCAGCGCCATCTCCTCGCGCACAGCGACTAGGCCAAGATCGGTCAAGGTCGCTTGAACCTCGGCAACGCCGTCATCGACCTGGGCGGGTGTATCGCCCCGAACCGCAATCGTCAGATGATGCTCGCCGAATGCGGCGCGCCCCGCAGCAAGGTCATCGCGTGCGACGCCGAGCTCGCCCCGGAGGCTGAGAGCCTCGTCATCGGCTGCGCGCATGCGGCGCAGTGCCAGGTTGACCTTGCCGAGTGCTGCCTGTCGATCGACGAAGCCGAAGCTTTGCGTCACCGTCAGCTCGAAGGGCAGTCGCAGTAACTCATCGAGCATCCCCGGCCCGGTTTGTCCCGGGTAATCCTTGATCGAGAGGATCGCCTGGAAATCACGCGGAGCCTCGCCGGTGGCGCCAAGCTCTACCGTATCGGCGCCAAAGCTTACGCGACGGGCGGGCAGATACTGACCGACGTCACCCTCAGGGAGTCGGACCGAACGGATTTCGCCGTTGTACAAGCCGGATAGATACTCGAGTACCTCGGAGCACGGTCCCCCCTTGCCGTCATAGCTGCCAAGAAGCCTTGCCCCGTAAACGCCAAGGGCGGCAAGCAGCGCATCGCGCGCCGCATTGAGCGCGCGCAACTCTGCGCTTTCTTCTGCTGCACTGCTGTCTTTCCCCCGCCCGAGCCAGCGACCAAACCGATCGGCGACGCCGCCTCGGCCCTGTAGCGGCCGCCGTATGACGCAGAGGAACAGATCGTTGGAGAAAAGACGTTTGGAAGCGAGGCGATCACGCCAAGCCGCATCGACGCCGGTGCTGAAGGGATCGGGGAATGGCGCCTCGAGTTGCGGTTCTACCCGTCGGCGGATGACGTGATGGTAGAGCGCGAACCGCGACGATCCGATCGTCTGCAGCATCGCATCGCGCAACGTCTTGCGGTAATTGATCTCGGCAGTGTCCGCCGTCTCGAACAGCAGGCCGTCGAGCATCAACACCTGCATGAGGCGACCATCGCGTAGCATGACGGTGTGATCGTCGATCTGCGCAAGATACGGCAGATGATCACCCGCCGCTTTCTCCCGTGCCCAATCCTGTGCGGCTTTGTTCACGGGCGGTAGGCGTTGCAGCGCCATAGACGGTGATTGGGAACGCGTGGGCAGCGGCGTACCTTGACCAGCCAGAGGTCGAAAATGCGCGGATCTTGCAGACAGGCGATGACGCCGACGGCGTGGACGACAAGCGCCGCTAACAGCACCCATACGGACTTGAACACCAGGAACAGCTCGGTGGTCAGGATCGCATTGCCGATCGCAAAACCATAGGTCACGCCCAGCAGCATTTGCGGGCGGGTAAGGCCGACGAACAGAACGTCACGATCGAGGCTTTCCGGATCAGTAGCCAACGCTCGACGCCGACTGAATGCCGCCTACAATGCTCGCAGCTCCAAACAGGATGAAGCAGCCAAGAATGACGGTTGCGCCATAGCGCCAGTTCATCCGCCCGGTCAGCATAAGTAGGCCGACGGAGGCCACCGCGATTACCGCAATGACGGTTGCGACGGTGCCGAGCAACGTGCCCTGCAGCCAGTGAACGGCGCCAACGATAGGACCGGAGCCGGCAGGATCAGAAAAGCTGTCCTGCGCTGCCGCCATCGCCGGCGACGCAAGTGCCACCAGAGCGGCAAGCCTCGAATAGGTCTTCATGTGCCTCCCCTTGCACGTGCTGTATCGCATATCCTCAAGACACGACAGGCGCGTCAATCTCGTTTCGAAAACTCAGTGTCATTTCATCGCATTGTTCAATGCGGCAGCAGGTTGCCTGCACTGTCAGGCGGTCGGACCGGTACCGACGCCCCTGCATACGGATCATAGGGTGTTGGTGGTGGGGTTTGCGCAACATACGCTGGGGCTTCAATGTTCGCTGGCTGAATTGGCGCGTCGATCTGAGCATGACCCATGTTCCATAAGCCCGATGCAATGGCGTGGGACGAAAACAGGATAAAGCAGCCTATGACCATCTGTCCGCCCCTGCGTACAGGAAGGCGGCCTAACAGCATGGCGATACCTATCCCTGCAACTGCCAGAATGGCTATAGCGGTTCCGATGCTGCCCAGCATGAGCGTGGCCAGCCAGTTAACCGCAGCACTCGTCGATAGCTCGGCTGGGTTGCTGCTCAGCATCGCGTCTTCCTGTACAATGCTGATGCAATGGAATGCATCTAGTTTAGCGGCTGGACGCTTACAGCATCAACTGCCGACGAGGAATCGTAAGACGTTGGCGTAGCCGCAAAACGGATCGTCGCGGTATCTCTGCTGGCGACGAACGACTGCGTCGGATGCGGGGTGAAGCGATCTGCCGTGTCAGGAGGCGCATCCCAAACCAAGGCGCCGTCGATGTAGATTTTCATGTTGTTCGCTGGGAAGCCAGGCCGTTGCGCGCTTGCAAAGGCAAACTGGTAGCGTTGGCCGATGGTGAGACGAACCGCTTTCATTTCAACATAGCCAGCCGTGTTGCCACTAGCCTGGATGAAGAAGACCTGATTGCCAGACCATGGCGCTGGAAAGCCCCACGCTCCGCCATTCTGAGCAATGCCCGCGCCCCCGGAAAAAGCTAGGTCCGGTGCTGAAGGGTTATAAGCATAATTTGAAACCACAGGATTTTCTGCGTCACCATTCAGCACTGTTGCACTGGCCCCGGTGTTCTGCATGCGGGTTCGGCTGTCAGCCTTATCGAAAGAATATGCTCTCGATCCACTGCCGCTGTTGCTGCTATCTACGTTGATCAGGCGACCCTTAGCGTCGTATGTATAGCGAACGGTTTCGGCGGCAGTTGCTGATATGGTCAGCGATAAAATGACGAATATGCCGAACGCTGCCGTTTTCGCCGTGCATCTCACCTGCATCGATCTCACCCCCCCCTGTTTATATTGTACCCGATGACGCCGTTAGCTCGTAGGGCGGATTTTACCGCCCTACGAAGGCCAAGCCAGATCAAAGGCTTTCTAAATTTGATCTTAACGCAACCATTTCGCCCCACCTCAAAAATATCGTTGCTCGCAGAAATAATTTGGGTCTACGTTGCCGGCAAGAGCAAAAACCTGGGGGAGGCGTGATCATGAAGGTCATCTTTTTCATGTGTCTGATGACGTTGTCTCATGCGGCGAGTGCTGCAGAGACAATTACGTACACGTACGACGCCAAAGGGCGGGTCGTCAGTGTTGTGCATACCGGTACGGTCAACAACGGTACTAGTACGACCTACAGCCACGATAAGGTCGATAATCGAGTCGTGGTTCGGATCACCGGCGCTAGTCGCTAAATCCTCTCGCATTTTACCAAGCAGGACTAGCAGCGGTACGATGCTTAAGGAGCGCGGCGGGGGCAGAGCGACCCGCACGCATCGATTTCTAATTATGGTATCCACCATGCCGCGTGCTGCACTTTTGAGTGCTGGCACGTTGACTGGGGCGGGCACATCCACTCGATTTGGTCATTTGTCAGCCAATTGAGTCAGGCGTCATGTTCGAAAATAATCATGTTGCTTTATAGAACGCCATGCTGTTTCGTATCAGGGAATTAGCATACTAACAATAAGAGGGGAGTATTATGGGGCTAGCATTGCGGAGACATGCTGTTTCGTCTTCAGTTTTGGCGATCGCCTGCTGTTTGGGGCATATCGGTTACGCAGGAGCGGACGTTGCGCCGCCAGCCCGATACCAGAAAGATCGAAATGGCGTTGATCTTGCCCGCGGCACCTACTCCGGTCGAGTGAAGATGCTCTCGATAGGTAGCGGCAACGAAGAGCTGCCGCTGTATCTTGACCATAGAAACGGTAGGCCAGGAACCTCAGAGTACGAGCTCGGTATCTATGGCGATACTACCTCGGTGAATGTCGGTGTGCTTGGGCCAAATGGTCCTGCAAGCACCGTATTCGCGAAGGTAAATGGGGTTTGGGTCTCGAATTTGGGCGATGGCGCGACTCTAACGCAGTCGGGCACCGGATACGTTTTAACGCTTAGCGATGGCACAAAATACACCTATGACGGGACGCTGACGTCCGTCGACAGCAACAGGATCGCGCGAGTAACAAGCGTCAAGTTTGCATCAGGTCGTACATTGACGATGTCATATCTGCGCCAGGTTGGCTGCTCTAGCCAGTATCAACAACAGTGTGGTGGTGGAAGCAACGTACCGTGGAAGGTGCGATTAATTTCGGTTGCCAGTTCCTCAGGCTATCAGTTGCACTTCGATTACGCAACGACCATAGCAGGCGACAGTAGCTGGAACACGCTGACCACTATCACCGCCTTCAACATGGCAACGGACGCATGTGGTGTCACTGCATACTCATGCTCCTTCTCACAGAACTGGCCGGCAATCACCGTCGCAGCGGGTACGGCAGCCGGCAGCTGGACTATTACTGACAACATTAGCCGAGCAACGACCTTCACGACGACTACAATTCGCCGGCCTGGCTCTTCAACCGATGATCTATCTGTCACTTATCCAAGCAGCGGCTACGGCAACGTGGCGTCGGTCACGGCTGCTGGTCAGACGTGGCGATACTCATACTCTGGAACGTATCCGCTGACCACGGTTACCATCAGTAATCCTGACGGGACCTCGCGAACCGTGACATCGAACGTCACGGTCGGCCTTCCGACTCAGGTTACCGACGAAAGCGGTGCCGTGACCTCCTATTCATATGACGGCAGCGGCCGACTTTTGACCGCAACATCGCCGACCCAGGTTCAACAGCGTTACTCATATGACGGCCGTGGCAATGTTATCGAAAGCAGGTTGGTCTCGGCAACGGCCGGGACACCCGCAGACATAGTTACGTCCTCTGGGTATGATGCAACTTGCGGCAATTCTATCACATGTAACCAACCGAATTGGACGCGCGATGCGAAAAATGCGCAGACCGATTATGTTTATGATCCAGCGCACGGCGGGATGACAAGTGTCACCTTGCCGGCAAATCAAAGCGGAATTCGCCCTCAGCGGCGCTACGGTTATTCGCAGCTTCAGGCCTATTTCAAGAATGGTTCAGGGACGCTTGTCGCCTCCGGAGCACCGACCTATCTCCTGACGTCAATATCTGAGTGCAGAACCTCCAGTAGCTGCACCAATTCGGCCGATGAATCCCGAACTATTATCGCTTATGGTCAACCAGGTGTTGCAAATAACCTGCTACCCACCAGCACGACGGTCTCTGCCGGGGATGGAAGCGTTGCCGCGACGACGTCTTATACCTATAATGGTGCTGGGGATGTAGTTTCGGTGGACGGCCCAATCTCAGGCAGCGCAGACACCGTTAGGTCGATCTACGATGCCGCCCGTCAAACTACGATGGTTATTGACGCAGATCCGGATGGGGCAGGACCCCAAAGGAGTCGTGCAACAAGCTATAGCTACGATTCAAAGGGCAGAGCGACCGGGGCGGTTATCGGGACGGCCAATGCGGACGGATCCAGCTTCACTGCGGTTCAAACCGTAAGTTTTGGGTATGACGCCGCAGATCGCAAACTGCTGGCTTCGCTTTCGACGGGCGGTACAACCATTGCCATCGCTCAGTACGCTTACGATGCGATGGGGCGCACGATCTGCACGGCGACGCGTATGAACGCTGGCGCATTCCAGTCACCGCCAGACGGCTGCACTCTTGGTACGCCAGGTGGGAACGGCACGGATCGCATCGTACGGCAGAGCTACGATGTAGCGAGGCGGACTGTAGCAGTAACCCGCGGCTACGGTACGGATGTTGCTGCAACGGAAAGCTCAGCGTACACGGCAAGTGGTCAGCTTTCATCCGTCACCGACGCTAACAATAACGTGACGACCTATAGCTATGACGGTCTGGACCGGCCAACGACAGTAACCTATCCAGGAGGTAGCAACGATCAGGTGACGTACGACGCAAATGGCAACGTCATCGGCCGCCGTCTGCGCGACGGCCAGACGCTGACCTATGACTATGATGCGCTGAACCGCCGGGTCTTCGACCACAATCCCAAGACGAACGTTGCCGAGGTCGATGTCGGCTACAGCTATGATCTGCTCGGTCGCCTGACCAGTGCTGGAGATGGCAACGGCTGGACCAAGAACTTTGGCTATGACGCGCTGGGCCGGGCGACGACGCAGAGCAGCAACGTTGCGAGCACGACGCTGCAATATGATGCAGCAGGCAGGAAGACGCGGCAGACCTGGGGGGACGGCTTCTACGTTACCTACGAGTACAATGCTGCCGGGCAGATGACTGTGATCCGTGAGAACGGCGGTCTGGCATTGGCGACCTTCGCCTATGACGATCTTGGCAGGCGTACATCACTGACCCGCGGCAACGGCACGGTGACCAGCTACGGCTATGATGCCGCCTCGCGCCTGACCAGCCTCACCCAGGATTTGGCGGGCAGCGCCTGGGACCAGACCTATGGCTTTACGTATAATGCGGCAGGCCAGATCCTGACGCGCAGCAGCAGCAACGACAGCTACGCCTGGACGGGCGCGGCCAACGTCGATCGCAGCTATGCGGTGAATGCGCTCAATCAGTACACCAGCGCCGGCGGCACGACGTTCGGCTATGATGCGCGTGGCAACCTCACCAACTCGGGCGGCACGACCTACCAGTACAACAGCCGCAACCAGCTGTTCATGAACGCCGCCGGCCAGCTGATCTACCGCAACCCGGCCGGTGAGCTCGGCCAGACGCCGGCGGGCAACTTCGACTGGGTCGACGGGCAGCTCGCTCAGGAGTCGACCAGTGGCGTGATGCGTCGCTATGTCTACGGGCCCAATCCGGACGAGGTGCTGGTATGGTACGAAGGGTCCAGCACTGGTGACCGCCGCTACCTTCATGCCGACGAGCGCGGCAGCGTGGTGGCGGTCAGCAACGATGCCGGCAACGCGGTCGCGATCAACAGCTATGACGAATACGGCATCCCTGGCGCCAACAACCAGGGCCGCTTCCAGTACACTGGTCAGGCCTGGCTGCCGGAGCTGGGCATGTACGATTATAAAGCGCGCATGTATTCGCCGACGCTGGGCCGCTTCATGCAGACCGATCCAATTGGATACGGCGATGGCGTCAATTGGTATAACTATGTTGGGGGGGATCCAATTAATCGCACTGACCCGTCTGGGCTACAGCTGACATATACATATCACCTCGGACCCAGCGGAGGATCCGGGTCATCGTCAGCGTATCCCAACTCCGAACCAAATGGTACTGCAGGATATTTTCAGCCTAGCCCCGTAGACAGTGCGTCAAAGAACTGGCTTCAGCAAATTGGTCTCTGGCCAATACCACGAGATACCGCCCCGCAGAATATGCAGCCTGTGGCGTGCCCGATTGCCTTTACACCGCAAGGTGACACCAAGGGCGAGAACCCGCGTCCAGCTTCAGGGCGATACAACACCGATCTACCTGGAGGCTTTCAAGATGCCTGGAAGGTGTTCTCTGGCCTCAGCCGACTTGCGGG
Organism: Sphingomonas sp. GW821-FHT04B01; assembly: GCF_059420425.1. NCBI lineage: Bacteria > Pseudomonadati > Pseudomonadota > Alphaproteobacteria > Sphingomonadales > Sphingomonadaceae > Sphingomonas > Sphingomonas sp. GW821-FHT04B01. The sequence continues at coordinate 16,560 of NZ_JBWKTR010000021.1, forward strand.
TGAGCCTAGCTACACCATCGTTCCAAATCCCAGTTTTAGTAACGCGACGACGCTTGCAGTATCTCAACCGGGTGGGGCGGTCAGGCTGCGTGTTGGGGTAGATTACTCAGGTGGCGCAAGGGTTGGATTTTCTCCGCGCATCGACATTAAGGCTGGAATCTTCAATCTTAAGGTAGCAGAGACGATCCACTTCACTGGTGGAAAGGGTAACATGTGTCCGACGCCGTAAACCCGGTCGATTTTATCGATGCAAAGAAAATATACGTTCCGGACGCCACTGACTGTATAGTAGATGCCTTCGTTATAGAGGATGGCACTGGAGGCAGGTATTCTCTAATAGCATTACTTGGCCAGGATGCAGAGCTAGGCGAAGAGTTTTTCGTGTTGCATCGTGAAGAGGTTTTTGGCGCAGCTCTTCCAAATGGAGGGGTATGGAAGAACGTTGATGCAGAGCGCACCGTGGTAACTACAGTCTACAAATCAAGATCAAGTGAGTACTACAAAGCTTTTCAAGAGTTTAATAGCGCTAGCTTTTCATGTGGTAGTGAGACGGTTTGGGTTGGCAGATGCGCTGATGATTTCGGTGTAGAAAAGATGCATATTGTCGTTCGGACGGATGTCCCGAGGGGCGCTTAGTTAGCTGGCCATCCCCACGGCCTTGAGCGTCGCGGGGGTGGCGGCCGCCACTTCCGGCGCCTTCATCGTCTCGTCGATCGCGCCGACCTGTGATCCGTCGCGCAGGCCGAGCGCCTCGGTGAGGCTGGCGCGGCTGTCACTATAGACGGCCGCGCCAATGCGGCGCGACTGATCTCGACATAGAGTGAGCGGGCATCAACGGTGTTGGCGGAACGCTTCGAGGTGTGCCAAGACCCGATCGCACGTTGCCCCCTGCACGGAATGGATGGTTCTCACCCATCCCAGTCTGATATGCCGGTCGGCAAGGTGGGCGAGCTCAAGCATGTCGCGCCGTCCGTCCTCGTGTTTCAATACCATGCTCGCGTCTTGTGGGTCGGTCACGACGACCTGAACGTTCCGTTCGTTGAGCCGATCGGCGGGATAGTTATTGCACAAGTCCATGTCGAACGGCTCGGATACTGTTATGATGCCCCGATGCTAAAATCTTGATCGAAGCGGCTTGCGGCTCACAGCGCAACCGCGGTGTAGAGCCTTACCTAGGTTGAAGAAGCGATCTTCACGCTTGGTAATGAAGACCTGCTCGACCTTGCAGATATATTCCGCGCGAAACCCACCGCCGCGATCTCTAGAATGGCTGCGGCCGAGATGACCAAGCGAGGCATCAGCCTTTAGCTTTCCCTCAGCCAAGCGCTATTAGGGCTGCTATCCGCACAAAGGCTCCCGGGTGCGGGAGTCCTATAACGAGTGAGTGAGAATGTCCCAGTCTGCCAATACTGTCGAGCTTGCCACCGAACTCACCATCGCGTGGCTGCGCAACTCCAATACCCGCACGTCCGCGGATGACGTTCCCGCCTTTCTGCAGTCGATGCATGCAGCGGTGACGAAGCTTGGTGAGCCCGACGTAGAGGAGGATACAAGCTCGGCAGAGGTTACTCCGGCCGTGTCCGTGCGCAAGTCGCTCGCGTCCAGAGATCACATCATCTCGATGATCGACGGCAACCGTTCGCGCTCGCGAACATGATGGCAGGTCGCTGGCGGATTTGATCCGCGCATGTGGCTTGCTATTCACTCTGTCGGCGAGCGCCGGCTCGCGTCATCTCCTTGCGCGTGGACAGGAATGCAGCGATCAGAAGCCTCGCCGGTCGTGGACCGGCTTATCACATGGTCGCTCGATAATCCTCTACCGGAGGTGGTAGTCCGCAAGCATCTGTTCTGGCTTGACGAGCTTGCCCGGACGCTTCATGGAATCCCGCCAGGCGGCTCTGAGCGACTCTAGGGCTCAGACTCATTCACAGCCAGAACGCGAGAGCTGTTGCGAGCGCCACGCCTGAGAGGAAGTTGGCGGCAAG
>NZ_JBWKTR010000022.1:0-18270 GCF_059420425.1 Sphingomonas sp. GW821-FHT04B01
GTCGCTCATTCACGGTCTCCTCACGGAGCCTCAATCAGATCGCGCCTCTCCCATCAATGGGTCCTGACCCTAGCACGGTAGCCATTCGCCTTGAGGTAATTGGTCCTGCGCGCCAGAGCGCTGCGCACGATCTCCTGCCGACTGGCGAGGTTCCGCTTTACCTCGGCTGGGTCCATCGACGGATCGACCGTCGTAGACTCGTAAGCCTCCTTCTCCGCCGGCGTTAGCGCCGCGCCAAAGAGCTGGTTGCGGATCTGGTTGTCTGCCGAGCGGAATTTCGCCCACCAGTCTCGCTGACCTTCCGTGGCCCAGCCGGTCGCGCCCTGGATCTTGTTTTCCAATTCTCCGGTAAGGGTGTTCCCAGCGAAGTTGTCCTTGAAGCCACCCGCGGCGTTCTTGAGCGAGGCGTACACCGAGACGTCATCCTCGACACGCTTTGCGGCGGTGTCGGGCAGGGGGACACCATAGGTGCCTTCAACGGCATGCCAGCTGCCGCCCCGATACACGACCTTCTGACCGGTTTTCGGGTTTGTGGCCGTGCGGCCTTCCATTGGATCGGTCGACGCGTCCTGCGCGGTGGCCGGCGGGGTGCCGTATTCGTCTTCGTCCATGATCATCAATCCAGAATGAAGCCGGAGGGGAGCTTGGCTGACTTGGCCGATCCCTTGCTCGAGTCGCGGGAGACGCGGCCTTCGCGTTGACGCGACAGAGCAAGATTGCCTGACGCAACACCTTCGCTGACTCGATTGTGTCGAGCCGTCTCGGCGGCGGCCGCCGCCTGGCGCACATTGTCGAGGCGCCGGTCTTCGGCCTTTGCCCCAATACCCATCGTCTCCATCATGCCGGCGGCATGTTCAGGACCGACTGCGCCGGACATGATCGTGCCGAGCATCGCATATGCCTTCTGCCGGTCGGCGGGGTCGTCCGACTTCACCAGCCGGTAGAGTGCATCCGTCTGGTCGCTGTTGATATTTCCCTTCACGAGGGTGTCGCGACGTTCCTGCAACACGTTCCCTGCGAGATCCGCATTGCCGCTGGCAAGGGCGCTCAACACGCTAGCCGTCGACTTAATCACGTCTTGCTGGACACTGCGACTGTATGTTGAGAAACCGTTGGACAGAGCCTCCTGCTTATCAGGATGCTTCCACATCGTGTCTCGCAGCTTTTCCGGGGTAAAGTCCGCAGCCAGGTCGGCTAGGTCGGCATGCCAGACCTTATCCTCCTCTTGCTGCTGGGTAAATTTCACCTCCGCGAGGTGCCTTCGCTCGGCACGTTCGGCCTGCGCGTTGTTCAGCTGTTGCCGGTCATTTCGGAGAGCAAGGCCCTGCATCAAAGGCTGAGCATTAACCTGGGTCAAAAGGCCAGAGTAATTGATAGGCGCGGTGCTGAAGTCGTTCAAGGGCGGCATCCTATTACTTCAGGATGCGCTGCCGGGGGCGCTCTACTCGACCGTCAACCATTACTCTGTTTGATCAACGGACGCAACAGATTGGCGCCGTTGACGCGCAACTATTAAGTATACCGCGTGATCGTTGCAGGAGCCCGCTGCTACTCGCAGGCGACCCCATCGCCATCCCGGTCTAGGTGACCAGCGTAGCCAGGGTCACCATCACGGATCGGCGCCGCACCAGCAGCGCGAGCGGCGGAGCAGTTGCGGTAGTAGACCGATTCGACAGTCTGTGGGCTAGCGTCGCGATCGTCGTCGGCCTCCGCCAATGGCGTAAGATGATCAGTCATCGGCTCCTCTGCCGTGCCGCCGGTGACGAGCGGAGGCGTCGCCGACTCACTTGAGGGTGTGGCGACCGCGGCGTTCGGGCGCCGCGGCATTTCGGGATCGGCCGACCATCGACCTACAATGAAAGCGATCACGCCGACGGCGGCAAGCGTGCCGCCCTTATACCGGGGTTGCGGGGGCTGCGCCGTCACGATTAGCCAGAGATCAACGGCGTGCTGACCGGGCTTCGCCGCCAGTGCCCACTAACGCCATTATCCAAGCGATGATCACCAGTACGGGGTGCGTGTGCCAGGACGGTAGGGCCAAGATCGCGACGAGCAGGTGCGGCGCGATCAACCATCCGAGCCAGGCAAGCCATCCAAACGGCGTGCTAGCGAACAATAAGAGTGTGATGCGCGGAAAGACGGCGAGCCCTACAAGAAACCAGAAACCGTGACCCGCTACCTCGAACATGGTCCGATCTTACGCGCAGGGCTTGTCGTCGGCAACGGAGCTTCTTGGGGGCGCGCGCCTCTACTGATACCCGCCGTTCTCTTCGCGCTCTTTGGCTGCGTCTTCCTGCACCTCTTCCATCTCGTGGGCTTCATCATCCGGCCCCTCCGCCTTGCAGTTGGGTCTCAGAATCGAGCACAGGGCGCCGAGCTCGGCTTGCCAGTGCAGGATATTGCCGTCGGTCGCTAGCCTTGACACAATGACATTATGATTCGGGGGGAGTATCTGTGATTTGGCTGTTGCTCGCCGCTGCCAGTGAACTGGACTTTGTTCCGCCCACCCCTATCAACCAAGCGGATTGGTTGACCGGCGTACAGTATCCCGACGTGGCGGTTTTCGCTGAGGCGTCAGGACTGACCCAAGCAGACATATTCGTCGACAAAACTGGCCGGCCGAAAGCTTGCTACGTCGTCGTTTCCAGCGGGGCGCCGGATCTTGACGGACAGACATGCGCTGCCGCTATGCATCGTGGCAAATTCAATGCCGCAAAAGACGAGGCAGGTGCGCCGATAGCTGGAATATATCGGTTCGGCGTCACCTGGATGCTCCATAGTAAAAAGCCTGGCGAATATCCCGCCGATGTGACGCTCTACGTGCCGAGACTGCCAGGCAATCAGAAAAGCATATCGATGACGCTGCGGTACATCGTTGATGTCAAAGGCCACGTTGAAAAATGTGCGACCCTAGTATCCAGCGGCCTCCCCGAGTTTGACGTTGCCGCATGCCGAGCGATGCCCGCACGCTACGTCTTTGCACCCGCTCGGGACAAGGTAGGCAATGCCTGGCGTGTAGTACGAACTCAAACCGTGGCGTTCGACATCGCATCCTCGACAGATCGACGCTGAACGTTGCTGAGGAGACGTGTTTCGAGAGGCGGGTAGTTTGTAGTGTCGCTCGCCTACACCGCTGTTCTGCCGCCCTCGCGTCAGCGTCAGCGAACACGCTGATCCTCAACAATCAGCGCGACGGGCACGTCACGGGATGTCACCCTTCATCCTAACTGATGCCCGTCGCTAAACATCGTTCAGCTCAGCTCATTCGTTAGACCGGCTTCGCACCAGCCGTGCCGCATTTCGCGAACTTGCCATTGGCGGCCTTACAGCGGGTCGCTTTCACCGGGGCCTTGTCTGGGCATTTGATGAACTTACCCTTCGAGTCGCGACAGGGTGCCGCCACGGATGGTGAGGCGGTGGCGAGAAGGCCGACGCTGATTGCAGCGATCATAAGCTTGCGCATTGAACATCCTCCACCCGGTTATCGGGCTAACCCATGCTGCGTCCGCCTGTAGGTCCCGTCAATTGCAGAACCTCATCCCGATGCGCCTATTGGCTAAGCATGCTTGGGGCGAGATAAATATGCCTGTCAGGTCAACCAATGATCGCTGGTACACGCGTCGGGCCTCGACCCTTATGGTTGCCCTCATCTAGGCCTTTCTAGGCCACAGTTGCGACGCCAGCGGTCCCGATTGTCATTGCGACCGCGCGCGCATTTGAAGCGCACGCGCAATTTGCTCCTCGGTCTCAACATGCTCTTCGATGACGCAGCTCAGATCAAGGCCGCTTATTCCATGCTCGGCTCTCACCACCGCCTGCGCCAAGTTCAGCCCGTCCATCAATTCTCCCGATCCATCGGCAGCTTTGTAAGGATAGAGAGCATGATAACGGTACGTGCCTGTCGTCGCGACCACCCGGTTTTGCGAATCTACAATGGACGCGACCGCGTTGCGGGCGGTCCGATTGACTACGTTCATGATATTGGCAACCTGCCCTTCGAAGTCGTATTCCAAGTAACAGGCGCCAACCGTCGCGCCCTCAATGCGTACCGGTGCGACATAGACCAAGACGCAACGGTCTTGAGACCAAGGATTCTTCCAAACCTCGTCGGTAATCCAGTCGACCTCTGGCGGGGCAGACATGACACGTTGATATTGGGTGTACCCTTTAAAATTAACGTTCCTAACGGCGGCGTTGTCGTGAGCGCAGACAGCCACGTTGCCCTCAGCGTCCACCACAAAGGCATTCAGAAAATAGGGCGAGCATTCGAGCAACTTGCGTAGCCGGCTCAATGCCCGCGCTTCCGCCCGGGCCGATCTTCGATCGAGCAGCAAGGCTTCGCAAACACTGTGGTCTGTCGCAAGCATGCGAATATCAATTGATCGGTCGTAAAGCGTCCGGGCAAGGGTGCCAGCTATCGATTGTGCCAGATCTGCTAGACGACCACCCTCAATGTCGCGCGCAAGTTCGTCCGCAATCGCGGAGCCGTGATGAAGGTATTCAAGAACCTCATCGCGGAACTTGGTGGCCGATGACCTAGCGACGGCCGCTAAGCTCTTCACTTCCTGAGCGACAACAGAGAAACCCCGGCCTGCATCGCCCGCACGCGCAGCCTCTATGGTGGCGTTAAGGGCAAGCAGGTTGGTCTGCCCAGCTATTGCCTCTGCCTTCGTAGCGTGCGCAGTGACTTCGTTGCTGAGAGACTGCAACAATGAGCGGATCCGACGGGGCATGATCAACTTTCAGGAAGACGGCATGAACCTACCGATTGATCGTTAAACCACCGTTAGCCTGTAACATGGGTTACCCAGAAGGGACGGCCATAGCAGGACCCATCTGAGCCCGGATGCGGCGCGTGCCCGTGCCCTATCTACGACAATCCAGCCTCAGCCGCAGATTCTTTGTTCCCCTTTAGTTCTAACACGCGTTAAGAGCGGACCGAAGAGGGAGTCGCCATGAACACGTTGCGCCTGCACGAAATACCGTTCGAGCTGGTGCCGCGTGAGGTGCCCTATTTCCTGTGCCGCACGCCGGCTGGCTTCCCCTCGCCAGCTCAGGACGACATGCAGGATCCGATCGACCTTGGCGCCTGGCTCGTCCAGCATCCTGCCGCCAGCTACATCATGCGGGTCGATGGACAGTCGATGGCCGGGGCAGGGATCAACGATGGCGACTTGATCGTGGTCAACCGCGCCAAGCAGCCGCGCAGTGGTGCGATCGTCGTGGCGCTGGTCCATGGGGAGCGGACGTTGAAGCGCCTGCGGCATATGGATGGCCGGCACTGGCTCGTGCCGGAGGCGGAGGGCTATTCGCACATCCTGGTGGACGAGCATGTCGAGATCTGGGGCGTGGTGGTGGGTGTCGCCCGCCAGGTGCCATGAGCACGCCGATCGCGCTGATCGACTGCAACAACTACTATGTGTCGTGCGAGCGGGCATTCGATGCCAGCCTCGTCGGTGTCCCGGTGATCGTCCTGTCGAACAACGATGGCTGCGCCATTGCCCGATCGGCCGAGGCGAAGGCCCTGGGCATCAAGATGGGCGACCCTATCCACCATCTGCGTGACAAGGTGCGGCAGCATCGCATCCGTGTGCTGTCGTCCAACTACACCCTGTACGGCGACATGCAGCGCCGGGTGATCGCCGCATGCGAGGCGTTCGCCCGCGACTTCGAGATCTATTCGATCGACGAGACCTTCCTCGACCTCGCCGGCTTCGAAGACCGCGATCTCGTCGCTCACGCGCACGAGATGCGGGATCAGGTGCGCCAGTGGACGACGATCCCAACCTGCGTGGGCATCGCCGAGACCAAAACCCTGGCGAAACTCGCCAATGCCGCCGCCAAGAAGAACGCCGACTTCAACGGCGTGGCCGATCTCCGCGACGATGGGATTAGGCGCGACGTGATGCATGCCTTTCCGGTCGAGGACGTTTGGGGCGTTGGCGGCGCAACGGCGCGCAAGCTGACGGACCTCGGCATCACCACCGCCGGCACCCTCCGCGACATGCCGATGAAGCAGGCGCGTGCTGTCGGGACCGTGGTGCTGGAACGGCTTGTCGCCGAGCTACGCGGTGTCCCTTCCGCCGCCGTCGAGATGGTCGCTCCCCAACGCAAGGGCATGGCCGTAACGCGATCGTTTGGGACGCCGGTGACCACGTTCGACGGGCTAATGGGTGCGCTCAGCCAATACGCCCTGCGCGCCGGTGAGAAGCTGCGGCAGCACGGTCTTGTCGCCGCTAGGTTGACCGCCTTCTTCCACACCAACCGCCATAAGCCCGATCGGCCGCAATATGCGGGATCACGTACGGTGACCCTGCACCCGATGACGAATGACAGCCTTGAACTGATCGCCGCCGCCCGCCGTGGCGCTGAACGGGCATGGCGAGATGGTTACGCGTACACGAAGGCGGGCATCATGCTGGATGACCTCGTCGCCGCCGACATGCGGCCGCGAACATTGTTCGAAGACGACACCGGCAAGCGTGACCGGCTGATGAGCGCACTCGACGAGATCAACGGCAAGTTCGGGAAGTGGACTGCGGTGACGGCATCGCAGGGATTCCGACGCGAATGGAAGCTGCGTTCTGAGATGCGATCGCCCTCATGGACGACGAGTATCGCCGAGGTGCCGACCGTCAGGTCGTAACTGAACCGCGCCAGACCAGCGTGTTCACGACCGATGCAATCGTCCGCAGTCATGAAGTGGCATGGCTCGCCGACCAATCAGCAACCGCGCACGACGCCCCACCGAAGAAGGCCGTCGGTTCAAACACGACCGCAAGACGTGGATGCAACGCGTCAGGCGATGGTGGCGAATCATAAGTGGCGGCTTCTGACCGGCTATGACAGGTCACATAAGGCAGCAGCGCCGAGGCACAGCCTCTGCTCTTATTCTTAATCGAACGATGCGATTACGCCGACCCAGAGCACAGACTCCCTGTCGCGTACTGGAGGGTGTGCCGGCGCTTCGTCCGCTTCCCCCACCTGACACCACGGACGAAGCGCCACTCGCGGGAGCCGGTGACTCATACCCACGCCGGCGTACGCCAGCGACATCTACGAGAGATTGAGATGCAAGATCCTATGTCGCCTGCCGAACGTAAGATGCTGCACGTTCTCGATCGCAGCTGGCTCATCCCCGGTAGCGTGAAGTGTGCGATTAAGCACGAATGGGCTCGCGGGAAGCCGGGCGTTGCGCTCGGTATGCTGGCGCTTTGGCAGGTCGCTTTCTACGGCGCAACGACCGTGCTGCTTTTGGCTTTGATGGGAAACTGAACCCCAGTCGAAGGATCTTTCCTCGGAGGTGAAATTGGGCAAGCATGGTTCTCGCCTTAAAGACGGAGAGAACGATTTGACCTTCATATCGGGGATGAGCGGCGCAGGCTTATGAACAGGGACAACGAGATCGGCACTATCGAGCGCGCCTTCCAGCTCGCCCGGTCCGGAGCCTGCCATTCGGTTGCCGACATCCGTGCGCAGTTGAGCGCGGAAGGGCGCGATGGCGTTCACGGCCACCTCAATGGGGCAAGTATCCAGAGGCAACTACGCGATGCTCTGGCTGCCCGCGGCATCGATGCCAAATCGGACGATGAGGACCTCGACGCGTGACCGGGAGTATTTAGCCGCATGTGCAATCGCGCGCGCTTTTCCGGCGAACCAGAGACGCTGTTCGAGCGCTTCGGGGCGAGCTGGGCGCAGGACGTCGTCCGGCCGAACAAGGACCCTCAGGAGCTGTTTCCAAAGTCGAAGGCGTTCGTCGTGCGCGAAGAACGCGGCCGGCGTGCTGTCGATATGATGCTGTGGGACGTCCTTGGCGGCGGCGCTGCATGGCCTATGACCAACGTCCGCAACTTGGGCTTGCCGCAGTGGCGGCGACTGGCTGCCGAGCCGCACAACCGATGCCTCGTGCCGCTCACAGAGTTTTGCGAGTGGACACCGGACAAGCACAAGGTTGGTGACGGCTCGCCCATCAAGGGCGAGATGTGGTTCGACGTGCCGGATCAGCCGGTGTTCGCCGTAGCTGGGTTCTGGCAGCAGACGGCGAAGGGGACAGGGTTCACGATGGTGACCTGCAATCCGAACGAGTTGGTCGCGCCTATCCACCCCAAGGCGATGATCACGATCCTGCATGAAGCGGATTGGGACCGGTGGCTGCGCGGCAGCTACGACGACGTGGTGGCGCTCCAGCAGCCGTATCCGGCTGACAAGATGACGGTGCGCGGCCCAGTGTTCCCGACGCGCGAGTCTCCGCACAGAGAGTGAGGGAGGGGGAAACCCCTCCCTCAAAGACGCACCTGTTTAGAAGCCGAAGCTGGCACCCGCGCGGAAGGTGCGGCCGACCAGGCCGGCATAATGCCATGTAGTCAGGAAGTTCGGCGCGCTCGCATATGCCGCGGGAGCCACCGGTGCATGCGCGTTGAACACGTTGCCGACGTTAACGAAGAACGTGAAGTCGTCGTTGACCTTCACCGATCCGTTCAAGTCGACATTGATGAACTTTTTGACGTAGCAAAAACGATCGCCGCCGGTTGTATCAGTGGTCGCTTTGTACAGCGCCGCCGTGCAGGCGGTCGACAGATTGCCTTGGTCGGTTGCAACTGCCTTGATCTTGTCAACGAAATACGTCGTCGCGGTCAAAGAGTATGCGCCTACCTGAAGCGTATTCTGCCAGTTGCCGCGCCACGACGGCGTGCCATTGCCCGACGACAGATCGTACGGACCCATCGTGCCCGCATATTTCTGCACGCCACCGCTGGTGTGCAGGTCGTACTTGAACAGGTGGGTGACCTCGACACGGCTGGTGAAGGTCGAACCCTCACCCAGCGGAACGTTCGCGGTCGCCGCCAGATCGATACCCGAGGTGATCGAGTAATCGGCGTTCACGAACGGCACGTTGATGATCAGCACGCGGGGCAGGGCGCCCGGGAATGCGGGATCGGGCGCATCGACCAGATTGACCGAATAGCCCGGACCGACGTTGGCGACCGCAGCCTGTGCCGCCGCGACGTTGCTCGCGCTGTAGTAAGCCGCCTGTGCCGCACCGATCAACGGCCCGGCGACGATCAGGTCCGACTTCTTGACGTTGTAATAGTCGGCGGTGAAGCTGAACCACTTGACCGGCTGCACGATCACGCCGGCGGTGAAGCTGCGCGAGGTTTCCGGCTTAAGGTCCGGATTGCCGGCGACGCCGCGGCCCAGCGAATAGGACTGGCCGTAAGGATTGCCGTTGCTGCTACACGTCGTTGTGGTGCCGGTGCCGCCATGCGCCAGAATGAAATTACAAGGCGGGGTATAAGTGACGAAGCCCGCATATTGGCTGCGTACGCCGCTCTCGGCGAAGGTCGGTGCGCGGAAACCCTGCGAATAGGTGCCGCGAATCGCCAACTGCTTGAACGGCGAGAACTTGACGCCGACCTTAGGTGAGAAGCGGCCGAACCCTTCCGAATAGTGATCGTAACGGCCCGAGGCGTTGACATCGAGGATGTTGAGGATCGGCGCATCGATCTCGAAGTAACCCGCCGAAACCGTGTGCTTACCGAACGACGACGACGTCGTCAGACCATAGGTGTCGAGCGCGACGTTCTGGTTGTTGTTCTCCAGCGTCTCGCGGCGCACCTGCCCGCCGACGGCGACCTGCAACGAGCCACCCGGCAGTTCGAACAGCGCCTTGCTGAGCGATGCATCGAGCGATGCCATCGTCGAATGTGACGGCGTCGTCTTGTCGGGCGACAGCGTATCGCGCACCGCCTGGCTGTTCAGACTCGGATTGACGAAATTGTAGCTGCCGGTGTTGATCGCGCTGCGCAGGGCGGCGATATTGATCAGGCCGTGCTGCGTGATCTCCAGCTCGTCGCGCGCATAGGCGCCCTGCACGCGCCAGTTCCAGCCTTCGCCGAAGCTGCCGTCCAGACCGGCGGTGCCGCGATACACCTCGTTGGTTCGGTCGCTGCCGACCGGGATGTCGCCGAACAGGTAATAGATGCGCGCCGCACCGTTGTTCGGATCGTTGGCGAAGGCGGCGGCATAGGGGTTGTTCGGGTTGAGCTGGCGACCTGCCGTGCCCGGCACCGAACAATTGATGCCCGACGTGCAGATGTACACCGGCAGGACGACACCCGGGTTGCTCGAAGCGGCCGCCGGTGCGCCGCCGAACGGCTGCGTCGCACGGATCGCCGACGGCGTGCCCCTGATGCTCACATCGCTGCGGCTGTAGCTGCCGGTGATATAACCCTCGATCGAATCGCTCAGGCGGACACTGATCCGGCCGTTGACCGAATAGCGCTCCTGCAACGGCTGGATCTGCCGGTAACGATCGACGAGATCGTAACGGCAACCAACGCCGTTCACCGCCGCACTGGTTTGCCGATAAGTACCGTTGCTGCAGGTGCCGAGGTTCAGCGTTTGGAACTGCGTGCTCAGCGCCGCCGTCGAACCCGCCAGCGGGTTGTTCAGGTCGGTCTGGCGCACGCGCACCACGACCGCACTGGGAGTGGCGGTGGTTAGGTTCTGGTCGGCGGTGTTGAGGTCGTTGCCGCCGATGCTGGTCAGATCCTGCGTATTGTACGGGAAGCCGCGGCTGTGGTTCGAGATGCGGCCGTCGCGCTGGTATTCGCCGTTGATGTATACGTTGAAGCCCTTGTCCTCATAGTCGCCATAGCCGAGCGTCAGGTTTGCACGCTGGCGTGCGCCGTCGCCCTTCTCCGCCAGACCCGCCTCGACCGTGCCGGTCAGGCCGACGACGTGCTTCTTGAGGATCAGGTTGACCACGCCGCCGATCGCATCCGCGCCGTAGGTTGACGACGCGCCGTCCTTCAGCACTTCGATCCGGTCGATCAGGCTGAACGGGATCGAGTTAAGGTCGACGTAGGAATTGTGGCCGTCGTCGCTGATCGGGAAATTGGCCGAACGCAGCCCATCGACCAGCACCAGCGTGGATGACACGCCCAGACCGCGGAGCGATACGGCGGAGCCGCCGGCGCTAAAGCCCGACTGAAAGCCGGTACCGATCGAACCCGCGCCATCGGCGGAGATCGAGCGGATCGCATCGGTTGCCGTCGTGATGCCTGCCTTGGCGATGGTGTCGGCGGTCAGGATGGTGACGGGCGATGGCGTCTCCGTGTCGGCACGACGGAAGAGCGAGCCGGTCACGACAATATCGCCGTCCGGCTGCGTTGATTGTGCGTCCGGCGTGGTCGGCGCGGCCTGTTGTCGATCGATCTCTACTTTACCGGGAGTCTGAGGCTGCTCAGCCGAACTCGATTGATCGGTGGCGGCGGACGCCGGACTGGCCTGAGCGGTCGATGGCGTAATCGAGAGAGCGATCACGAAGGGTGTTGCAGCAGCGAGAAGCGCAGCCTTCCGCGCAAGACGAGAAGCGATGATCACTATTGGTATTTCCCCCTGTGGCGGCCACCCCCCTGGCGGCGCACACATCCGTCGAGGCCTGCCCCGACGCAAACAAAGGTGTCGGGCGAGATGCTGGATGTAAAGATTTGTTTCTACGGCACGAGTATCTGGTGCCATCTTGTTGCAGGCACGCCACAGCTCGTCACAGATGCTGCCCTATTGGGTCTGCCTCTGCCGAGCTTATGAAAGCGGCCGATGCCAATATGCATTCTTGGGAACATATCCTGAACATATGATCGTTGGCAGGCGGGGGCCATGGCGGAGGCATGCGCATGATCGGACAAAATGAAGATGCTCGGCAGCAGGTTGCGGTTGGCAGGTGGTTGCTGACGCAACGTGACCGCGGAGACTGGGTGGACGGCATAGCCGAAGCCGCGAGCGCTGATCGTACTTTTCTGCGCGAGGGCAACCCCGAGGCGGTTCGGGCTCACCTCTGCAAACAGCAAGCTGATGGCGATGCCTTCGCCGCGCTGGATAACGCGGAGAGCGATTGAATTGCGGCCTGACCGATGATCGCCATGATGTTGGCCGCCGCCAAGCTGCCGGCATTCACCTGCGATGTGATCCGTGTCCGTGACGGCGACGGCGACGGCCCCCTACGGTGCCGATCGGGCGAAAAGGAGCGCGTGGCTGGTATTCAGGCGCCGGACTTCGAAAGCGCCGGACCCCGTCGCCGGCCTGATGCGCGCCGCAACGCCTATACCTGCGGTGATCGCGCCGCGGCGCACGCTCAGAGCATCGTGTCGCGGCTGACGCTCGGGAAGCGCCTGACCTGCCAGCCACAGGGCAAGAGCTACAGCCGCATCGTCGCGCGCTGCACCCTGCCGGATGGCCGGTCGCTGTCGTGCGCCGTCATCGCTGCCGGGGCTGCCGTGCGGTGGGACCGGCACTGGCGGCAGTATGGGATGGGGGAGTGTCGCTAAAACGCCGCTCCGCTAACGACGAATGATTAATAAGCCCATTGCATACGATCCCCGGGGAGAGGACCGGAAATAAGTGAACGTATTGTGAGGGCGATCAAGATCGACGTGGATGGCGAAGCCTCGGTCGTTCACATTTCTCCCCGTAATTGCTTCAACGGCAGCCCCATTGATATGGTCACATTTGACGAAGAGAATGACATCGTCGTTGATGACGGAGGCCTTTTTAACCCGTATCTGGTTACAGCCACGATCGGTCATCTTCGACGGCTCCCGCTACCGGCCTATGTGGTCGGTGCGAATGGTGAAGAGACCGTGGATACCAAGCTCAGCGTTGAGGCCGTTCGTGCGGCCGTAAGCGACATCACTGTCGTTCGAGACCTTCGTGGCAGCAACAACACGAATTGACGCTGACGCCTCGCCGGGACGGAATGCTGCAGGCTGTCACCAATTCGGCGACTACCGCAGCCCTAATTCCGCAGATACATGGTGGCTTGCGGCAGAGGCATGCTCCACACCGACGCCGGTGCTGACCCGCAGCGCCTGCTCTCGTTTCTCCAGATCGGCATCACGTTTGTCGGCAGACAATTTCTGTTCGCGTAGAAGATGAAACTGGTACTCGACGTGCCGCCCGCGAGCACGTGCTTCTTCCTGCTCCGCGAGGGCTTCATCTAGCAGGGCGCGGACGCCTGCCGCCGCGGAGGCGGCTTGCCGGCTTTCCTCCCGGACCTTGGCCTGGGCTGCAACAAGATTAGCCCAGCCGTCCCTTAGGGCGATAAGCGTCTCGTCAACGGCGGCTTGTTTGGCAGCAAGGTCCTGTCGCTGGATCAGGATCGCGTTCTGGTCGGCATCCATCTCAGCCATTCGTTCGCCATAGGGCTTGTGCTTGTTGTCGCTCTTCTCCTTGCCTCTCGAGAGGCCGAAGGGTGCCATTGCGCGGGCGTAACTCGTCTGGTCCTGCGCCCACTTCCCGGTTGCAGCCAGCACCTCGCCGGCAAGCGTCCACTCCGGCCCCCGGCGACGATCCGGCGAGTGCTTCAGTGCCAGAACGACCGCATGCACGTGGGGCGTGTATTCGTCGCGATGCAGGACCACCGACACCAAACGATGGGCGCCGAAATGCTCGACGAGGAAAGGCACCTGCGCTGCCTTCCACTTGTCGAGGCGGGCCGCGCGATCGGCCTCGGACCCGGCGGCGAAGAACTCGTGACTGGCCGACAGGACGACCTCACGGGCAATTACGCCTTCTCTGCGCCGATTGTCCGGATCGATGCCGTGGTCGACCAGTCGCTGGCGAGCAGCAGATACGATCGCAGGCGAGCCGAGCAGGTACTCGGGGGCAGGGGCACCCTCGACAACATGGGCCAGCGGGGTCCGCCTGTCATTGTGGATCTCGACGCTTCGCATCTCGTCCCACGTCTTGATGAACCCGTTCTTCACGTCCCAGGAGATGGTCGAGTACAATTTCATCGCTTGGTTCCTCCAAGCCAAATTGTCGACGATCGTCAAAGACGTATCAACACTATTTGCCATCGCGGCCAACCATTTCCGCATCCGGAAAACCCTAGGGTTTAAGCCAGATCATCGACAAAGTCCTAGCCTAGTAGGGAATTGTGCAATGCGGTCGATTGGTGAAGGCAGGGGGGAGGGAAAAATAGAAGAAGGTCAGGCCAGACGTACGCCGGCTCGTCCGGCAGGTGACGCCGCGCCGTCCTCAATCAGGATCACGCCAGCCGACTTTAGCGCTTCGGCAATCTTGATCACTGAGGCATCAGCCACAGTCTGACCGCCTTCGAATCGATTGACGGTCATTACACCCAAACCCGCAGCGGTTGCTAAGTCGCCGATCGACCAACCCAGCAAGGCTCTGCCTGCTCGGCACTGTTCGACGGCGATCCCCATCAGGCCCTGATAGCAGCCCGGATCGATCGGGCAACCACGGGCTATTGCAGTCACTCGAAGGAAGTGGTAGAAAATCTACCAGTACGGCCGGGTGTGGAGATTGAGCCCTCCAAACCCGGCCTGACCACAACCGATCCTAAGGAGATCAGTCATGGCTACGAATGCTTTACCAGCCGACGTGCGTCCGGCCAAGATCGAGCACATCGATACCACTCGCCGCGACCTTATCGGTGGCGCGGGCTTGGCAGGCATTGCCTTGGCCGTGCCCGCGCTGGCAGTGGCGCATCAGGTCGGTAGTGCGGACTTCCGCTCCCTCATGGATGCGAACCGCAACGCCCGTCATCGCTTCAACACCTTGCCCACCGATTTAGAGGTGGCCGACGCTGCTGCATTTCAGCGCGAAACCGATCGCATGATCGAAGCCTGCCTAGAAGCCGATCACGCGGCACCGACCACTTGGCGCGAGTTCACCGAGCTGCTCGACCATCTGTGCGAAGGCGGGTGGAACAACATCGACGGTGACAATGCCGAACGGCTGCTCGCCCACGCCAACCGCCTCCTGAGCAAGGGGTCATGATCATGGACGCGAACACCACACGCCGTTCATTGCTCCGCCTCGGCACTGGAGCGCTCGCATCTTGCGCGGGGGCTGCAATCCTTGTCGACACGGCAAAGGCCGCCGCCGTGCCCGCGCTTGATCGCCGCGCTTGGGATCGTGCCCTTGCCGTGTACCGCGCTGCTGTAACGGCGAGCGACGAGCATTACCGCCTCGTTGAAGAACCGTCCATCGAGGAGGCAGAACGCCGTGCGCCGTTCGCCGGATGCTATTTTGAGGATACCGCGAAGAGCGGTCAGACCGTGCGGCATCGGTGGGACCCCAAGGACCCAGATGGATACGAAGGCCTCCCTCCCGGCTCGATTCTGACCATAAAGGCGCGAGAGGTTCGGAGGGCATGGGAGGCGCATCAGCAGGCGCGGCAGGCACTTGGAATGGATGCCATCGCCGAGCAGAGCAATGCGCTGTACACCGCCATCACCCCCGCCGAAGACGCATTGTTTGAGACCCCCGCGCCGGATCTCGCGGCCGTGGCCGTCAAGCTCGACCTGCTATGGAACGACGATCGCGATCAGATTCCGAGCTATCAGGAACTTGTCCGCGCCGACGTGCGCCGCCTCTCCGGCGGGGAGGCGTGATCATGGCGACGCAGCTTCAGAACGCAGGGCATCAACTTCCCGCGTTCGACCCCGCCGCCTGGCTCCACAACCTCGTCCAGATCGGCGGCGGCTATGCGCTCGCATCCGGTCGCAAGCTGTGGCTGGTCGTCGAGCACTGCCCCGCGGAGGAGCTGACGACCGTCATGTCGCAGATCATGGGGCATCCTGATCGGGCAGAGGCGGTGCGCCTCACCATCGAACGCCGTCAGAACGGGGAGGGGTGATCATGGGCCTGATGCACCCCGTCCTGCGTGGTGGTCACCGCACCGGCTCGCCTTGGCCGCGTCGTCTCCGGCGGCGGTGGGCGAGATCCGACGACGTGGCGACGGCGGCGCACTTGCTCGCCGCCATCCCATCGCTGCCCCGCGCCGAGCTATCACGCCTGACGGAGCGGCTGATTGACCGCATGGACGAGTTCGACGGCGATCCGGACTTTGAATCTGAGATGGACATCGACGGAGCGCACGATGACGGCTGCGGTCCCGTCCACAAGCATGGTCGGACGTTCTGGGGAGCGGAGGAAGAAGATGAGGGGCGCAACCACGTCCCCATCTATGGCGCCGACCAGTCCGCTGGTCCGCTGAGGGACCGCGCTGGTCGCTACCGCTGGTACAAACAGGAGAAGACCTACGAATAGCCCCGTCACGTGGCAGCCGGCCTCACCCCGGCCGTTGCAACATCGGCCCGTCGCCCGCAGATCGCAGATGGGGGGCTTCGGGCGTGTCCACCGCTTCAAGGACAGCCACGACTTAGCGGCGCAGTACGGCCCGGACTGGTGGATCCCGATCTATCGCCGCGCCTTTCCGACACTGATGTCCGCAGTCGCCGTGGAGCATGACGGGTGGGCTCAACGCGGAGGAATCGACCGCCTGCTGACGCTGTCGTGCGGCCGGACCTACACAGTCGACGAGAAGATCCGGACGCAGGACTGGCCGGATGTCCTGCTGGAGCGCTGGTCCGACGAGGCGCGGCAATCACCCGGCTGGGTGCAGAAGCCGCTGGCCTGTGACTTCATCGCATATGCCCACGCGCCCGCGGCGACATGTGTCCTGCTGCCCGTGCCAGCGCTACAGCGCGCTTGGCGGCAGCATGGGCGGTCATGGATCGGGTTGTATGGTCAGCGCCGAGCTGAGAACCCTGGCTACACGTCGGTCAGTGTGCCGGTGCCGCGCGGCGTGCTGATGCAGGCCATTGTGGAAGCCATGTTCGTGAGCTGAGGCCCGACCTCGAAGTCCGATGCCCCCGGGCTTCACGTTCGCAAGATAATCAGGTCTACTGCGCACATGGCCACAGACCTCCGATCCGAGACGAATAAAGAGGCTACTCGGCTGAGTACGCTGCTCCTCGGGTTAGCGGCATCGGCAATCGCCTTCGCCATACATGAAACGTCAGATCGGAAGCTCGAGTGGGCGTTGCTTCCAATCGCCTTGGCTCTCCTAAGTTGGGGCATCAGCTTCTACGCCGGCATCCAGTGGGCCCACACTCTGCAAGGGTCTATGTCCGCGAACATCGCGCTTCATGAGGTCGGCCCGAACCACCCGAGGTATCGCGACATCGACAATGCGTTGAATCGGTATAGGCGAGCCGGGGGACGCTGGTATCGCTGGCAGCTGCGCCTGCTGCTAATCGGTGCTACCTGTTACGTCGTCGGGCACGGCATGCACATCGCTTCGCAACCGGTGGCGCCGGATAAAAAGGCGGTGGCGGTGAACCAAGCTGGTGCGACGTAGTCGTAGCTCTCGCCCCATATCGTCAGCTATGTAAAAGGAAATGAATGGCGGACCTCCAGAGCCTCCTGTCCACATGCCGCGACATAATAACTTCTCGTAAAGTTCGGCAATTCGTCGTTGGAATTACGTATAAGCCTACGGAGAGGCGGCGAGCATACGCGCGCTGGGCAAAACGCTTGGGAGCCGAACGTAGTGGTTGGGTGATCTTGGATTGGGGATTGTCGCCCACCGAAGCCGTAGAAGCTGAGCGCTTCCTGTTTCAAAGTCTCGTCGATCATCCGGGCTATGGCGTCATCGAGACACGATACTACCCTAGCGTCAAGCCGTTCCCCGACCAAGTCGTGTACTTAGCTTGGTGGTCTGATTGGCTAATCGATGCCGAGGCATAACCGAGACGTATCAGCTGGCCGATACCGCCAGAGCGGAGTCGAGGCGATTCAGAAACGGGACGAACCGAGTTCGGGCTTAAAGTCTGCGATTGTAGCAGTGACTCCCTCCACATACAGATAATCCCGGCGGGATGCGCCGGAACACCCTTCTGCTGAAGCGCATCCGCGCAACGGCAGCTGATTGGATGGTTGCTCGAGGATGGCGACCTGTACCCTGATCAGTCAAAAGAAGGCCGGGGCCCGTCAACAACTCCACGAATATCCGAATTTCTCGAACAGCGGTCGCGCCTCTTCAGGTATGTCGCCATGCTGCCTGAACGGCAGCCGGAGCAGGCCGAACTCAGCGGCGGACTTCGCTTTCACATCCCGCGCCACGCGGGGTTGAAGCGCAAAGGCAGTCGCCAGATCTTCGTTGGACCTGATATTAGCAGCTTGAAAGAAGGCACTCGCCGTTATGTCAGCCAGTTGCAAGCCGGCCAAATCATCGTGTCGCTGCACCTCGACGAGGTCAGGCCGAATAACACCCGGCACTATTTCCCGGGCCAGTTTGACGCCCCGGCCGGACACCGCCTGAGCTTCGAGAAGGTCAAGGTAAGCCTTGAGGTGATGGTAGTCGTGGCCGCCACGCTCACTAGGGCTCAAACCCAATCAGCGGGTTGAGGCGGAGTGGCTTTCCTGATTCACTGCGCGTGGATCATGGGAGGTTTG
>NZ_JBWKTR010000023.1:0-16300 GCF_059420425.1 Sphingomonas sp. GW821-FHT04B01
CCAACTGTCTTCTTCTCTGCCGTCGCGCTCGCGGCCACCGTCATCTTCTGGCTGTGACCAATGAGTCCTGAGCCTAGACACCTCCGTACCTTTCACCACACCCAGCCTGGCCTTGGTCGGCAGGTGAAGCGCAGTGACGACCGCGCTGCGTTCGAGGCCCGTCCATTCGGAAGATGCGGGCGGCGGATCGGCGGGATGAGCAGAAGGAAAGACTTCCGCCAGCGAGGAAACGACCCTGACACCATCGGACGGTGACGCGACAGGCGCGGTTGCGGGCGACGGCAGCCACATGACAACCGCCACCAGTATCAGCGCCGTGACGCTGATCGCAGCCAGAGCCCATCGCCAGGGAAGTCGCTCAGCGTGGTCGGACATTGCTGAGCACGCCGAGCCATTCGGGGGATGCGTGCGCCAGTTCGCCGTTGGGGCCGAATGCCGCCGGGCCATCGCCTGCACCTTGCAGCTTCCACATGAACCAGGCGGTGGGATAGCCGAGCAATGGATAGACGCCGATATTGCACGATCCTGAAATGCCGCCGGGGGCGCAGTCGGGGCTGCCCTCGATCTCGGTATGCCCGCCGAGCGCGATCATCCCCATCACCTTATCCACCGCATCCGACGTGGGTGCGTAATAGCCAAGGTTGGTGGGCAGGCTGGAGATGACGTCCGCATCACCGCCGACATAGAAAATTGATCCCCGCGTTACCTGCGGCAGCGCGCCAAGGTCGATCGAGCAATTGGCCACTACGCACACCGCCCGCAGCGGCGTCTCGATCGGCACGTAGGTCTTGAATAGCGGGTTGTTCTGAGAAAACAGCAATGTCGCGCTCGCGGCCCCCTGCGAGTGGCCAGCGAGGCCGATATTGTCCGCGTCGACTTTGCCGTAGAAGACGCTCTGCGGATCGTGTGACAGGCCGAGCAGGTATTTCGCTGCGTCAGTTACCGTATCACCCTGCCCCGTCGAGCCATCGCGTGAGCGGATGACGATGGACCCCCAGCTGGCCAGGTGCCGCAAGAAATAGCGGTTCTTGTCGGCAGGCACGGTGTCAGCGGTGCCATTGGCAAAGACGATGACGGGGTGGCGGAACCCGTCCGCCATCCGCCTCAATGGATTGGTGCCTAGGTTTGACGGATACCAGATGTCGCAGACATTGCCCTCGCGATCACACGCACAGTTCGACACTATGGTCGTCTGGCCCATGGACCGTCGGCAGCGTATTGCCGCTCAATCGGCCCGTTCGGCTGATACGTCGCCGCGATGACCGGCTGGGTCAGCACCATAGCACTTAACGCATATATCAACGACCAACGCATCGATCCGTCTCCTTGTCAGGGGGGTGTCCTCTCGCGGCCTCTGTGGGCCGTTCCTATTGTTTCGTGAGCCAGCCGTGCGTACCGAGCCAGCCGAGCAGCGCCTGGTTCCAGCCGACGCTGGTCGTGCCGGCCTTGCCGTCGAAGCCGAAGCCATGACCGCCATGTTCGTAGACGTGCAGCTCGACTGCGCGTCCTACGCGGCGCCAGCTGTCGGGCAGGCCATAACCCTGCTTGCCAAACAGTTCGTCATCGCTAGCGACAGCGACAAATAGCGGTGGAGCGGTCGGCGCGATGATGGTCGGCGCCATCGACGGATAAATGGCGGCGAACAGGTCCGGAGCCGTCCCTGGCGCGGCGGCCTTCACCAGATCGACGCCCATGATCGCTCCGGCCGAAAAGCCGATATACGCGACGCGCTTGGGGTCGATGCCCCAATGCGCGGCACGGGCTCGTACCATTCGCATTGCCGCCTGTGCATCGGCAAGCGCCGGTGCAGGCGCGGGGATGTCCGCGCCCCCTTTCGCGCCAGCGACCGCGGCGGCCGCGAAGCGGGCGAGTGCCGCCTGCTTGAACGCCTCCATCGGCGCAGGCGTGGGATCGAGGCGATATTTGAGGACAAAAGCAGCGATACCGTGATCCGCGAACCAGCGGGCGGGTTTCATCGCTTCCGCTTCCATTGACTCCATCACGAAGCCGCCGCCCGGCGCGATAACAACCGCGGCGCCCGTCGCCTTGTCCTTGGCAGGCAATACGGGCATCAGCGTTGCGGTCGACACGTTGCGCACGGTCGGACGACCGGCAAGCGTGAACCAGCTTTCCGACGGCATGCCGGGCACCCCGCCGGTGCCGAGCGGAATAGCGCCGGGCTGCGCCGGTGTCGCCATCGGCGCGACCGGAATGTTCTGCGCAGAGGCGGATATGGGGCAAGCGAGCGCAACCAAAGCGCTGACGATGCGGGCACGCGACATCAGATAATCCTTCGCTGAGGGGGTCAGCGCCACTTGCGCGCCGGAAGGGTGACGGTGACGACCGGACCGAGATCGGTGGCGGATCGGCCGAGGGCGAAGCCATAGGCTCCGGCGGGCATGGTCCAGTGGCCGCCCTTGCTGTCGGCGAGCAGGCGCGGTTCGATCGGGATCGTTGCGGTTGCGACCGCGCCTGGTTGAACAGCAATCTTCGCGAATCCGGCGAGGCGCAAAGTGCGTCCGGCGGGCGAGGAAACAAGATAGAGCTGGGCCACATCGCTGCCTGCGCGCACCCCCGTGTTGCGGATCATTGCGGTCGCGCGCGGGTTCGCACCGCCAACGATCTTCACCGCGCCGTGCTCGAAGGTCGTGTACCCAAGCCCGAAGCCGAACGGGAACAGCGGCACCGCCTCCTTGCGCGCAAACCAGCGATAGCCGACGTCCGCACCCTCGATGTCGTAATCGATCGGATAGCTCTTGCCCGCCGCTAACCCGGCGGCGAAATCGCGGTCGATCATCCCCGCATAAGGTAGCGCCGGCCGCGGCAGCTGCTCGATCGAGGCCGGGAACGTTACCGGCAACCGACCCGACGGGTTCACGTCGCCGAACAGCGTCGCCGCGATCGCATCGCCGCCCTTTGCGCCGCCATACCACGCCTCGAGCACTGCCCCCGTCCGCTCGAGCCAGGGCATCAACACCGGGCCGCCGGTTTCTAGCACGACGATCGTCTTAGGATTGGCAGCGGCGACCGCGGCGATCGTCGCATCCTGGCCACCGGGCAGCGACAAATCGGGCACGTCGGCGCCCTCTGCCATCCATTGCGTCGCCAAGACGATCGCGACGTCAGCGCGAACAGCGGCAGCGGCCGCCTCCGCCGGATAGCGGCCATCGACGAACGTCACCTTCGCCTTGGGCGCCAGCGCGCGGATCGCAGCGAGCGGCGCGGTGCCGTGGAAGGTCTGGTTGTTGTATTTGGCAAGCGGCCCCTCGCCCCCCATCGGCAGCGACACCGCCGGCCCACCGGCGGGCTGGACCTGCGTCGATCCGCCGCCCGACAGAACGCCGGCATCGGCATAGCCACCGATCACCACGATCGAGCCGACGTCCTTCGACAGCGGCAGCAGCGCGTTCCGGTTACGCAGCAGCACGATGCCCTCGTCCTCGACCGCACGGGCAATTGCGGCATTGGCGGCAAAGTCGATCGGCGCCTTCACTGGCGGGTTGGCATCCAGCCCGATCGCATAGATCGAGCGCAGGATACGCCGGTTCATGTCCCCGACGCGCCCCGCATAAGCCGGATCGCGTGCCGCCGCCTCGGCAAGTGGCTTGCCGAAGAACACCTGCTTGTCGATCTGCGCACCCGATTGCTGGTCGAGCCCGGCCAGCGCAAAGTCGGTCGCGCCGACCGCGCCCCAGTCCGACATCACGAAGCCGGGATAGCGCCAGTCCTGCTTCAGCACCCGGTTGAGCAGATAGTCGCTGCCGCACGCCGGGGCGCCGTTGACGCGGTTGTAGGCGCACATCACGGCGCCAGGCTTGCCGCGCTCGATCGCGATCTCGAAGGCGAGCAGGTCGCTCATGCGAAACGGGTCGTCGGCAAGTCTGCCGTCGACTGCATGCCGGCCGGTCTCCTGCGCATTGAGCGCGAAATGCTTGACCGTGGACAGGACGTGCTGCGACTGGACGCCGTCGATCGCTGCGCCGCCCAGCAATCCGGAATGCAGCGGATCCTCGCCGAAATATTCGAACGTGCGCCCATTGCGCGGATCACGCATCAGGTTGATCCCGCCGCCCAAGAGCACGTTAAATCCCTTCGCCCGCGCCTCGCCGGCGATCATCGCGCCGCCACGGCGGATCAGGTCCGGATTCCAGGTCGATCCCATCGCCGTTGCGGACGGCAGTGCGGTAGCGCCGTCCTTCCGCAGCCCTGCAATGTACGACACGCCCAGGCTCGCATCGGTTTCGATCAGCGCTGGGACGTTAAGCCTTGGGATGCCGGTGACATAGCCGGCGCCCAGCACCGCTTCGGCTGGTATCGTCACATTCGGGATAAGCGGGATTGCCCACAGTCCGTGGGTCAGTGTCGTGCGCTCGTCCGTCTGCATACGGCGTTCGGTTTCAGTAGCGCGTTTATCGGCACCCGCTTTACTGGTTCGCGGGAACGGGGCGGTTTGCGCCCCAGCTGACCCGACGGAGCCCAACAGGACGGCGAGCGCCAACGCGCGGGTGTACCGAAATGTTATCATGCCTACTCCCGACTGCGCACTTACTTGCATACGCGCTTGACAGTATGTTTCGAGTAGACAATGCTTGTTGTCAAGCGGCGTGGACCGCGTTTAGGTGAGGAATAGACGATGCGTGGATTGGCGCTGCTGATTGGTTCGAGCGTAATGGCATGGGCCGGAAGTGTGCAGGCACAGATCGCTCCTGCGTCAGATGCTCAGGCGTCTTCACCAGCACTCGATACGACGTCGACGGACGGCGACATCGTCGTCACCGCGCAGCGTCGCACCGAGAACCTGCGCGACGTCCCCATCGCAATCACCGTCGTCAACGGCCAGTCATTGCGCGAAACTGGCGCGAATCAGCTGGCCGATATCACGCAGCGCGCACCCAGCCTCAACTTTACCGCCACCCCCGGGGTACCAAATTTTGCCATCCGCGGCGTTGGTACCAACTCATTCGATTACGGTATTGAATCTGCGGTCGGTATCGCCGTCGACGACGTCAACATCACGCTGCCGCGCTACGTGCCGCTGAACTCGTTGGCGGACGTCGAGCGTGTCGAGGTGCTGCGCGGGCCGCAAGGATTGCTGTTCGGCAAGAACACCACCGCCGGCCTCATCTCGATTACCACCGCGCGGCCCGAACTCGGCACCTGGAGCAGCAGCGGCCGCGTGCAGGCGGGCAGTCGCGACCAGGTTCAGTCGCAGGCGGTGGTCAACGTGCCGATCGGCGAAACAGCGGCGTTGCGCGTCGTCGGTGGCTATCAGTATCAAAAGCCCTCAACGCAGCTCGTCGGCCCCGGCCGGCTTGATCCCGTACGGCGCTGGTTCGGCACGGGCAAATTGCTATGGAAGCCGACCGATCGTCTCAGCCTCTATGCGATCGTCGACAACCAGAACAACAACGGCATCGAAGCCTATTCGACGATCCGCAAATTTGGCGGCAACGATCCGACGCCGATCCCAGCCGCGTTTCGGCCGCTGGCGCCTGCACATTTCGTATTTGCGCAGAACAGTGCGCTTGGCGTGATTGCATCTCCCACCAACAATAAGACTGCGATTGGCAGCACCAATGTCGTACGCGACGAAAAGAGTTTTGGCGCACAGCTTGCAGTCAATTACGATGCGGGTCCGGTGGTTATCACCTCCGTCACCGCCTATCGAAACCTGAAGGCGCGAGCGAACAACGATGTTGATCAGACGCCAGTCCCTTTCTTCGACACTAACATCGCCAATTCGCAATCCAATCAGCTATCGGAGGAACTCCGCCTTTCAAATGCGGGTCATGGAGTCGTCGACTATACCGCAGGCCTTTATTTCTTCCGCCAGCATATCGACGCGCAGATTTTGCAGGATGGTACGTTCGGCGTTTTCCCTGCGAGCTTCCCGGTGCGCCTGTCGCCGGTCAATGGGCAATCCAACTTTGATTACACGACGAAAAGCTATGCCGGCTTCGCCCAGCTGACCTTCAACCTCACGTCCCAGCTGCGTCTGATTGCCGGCGGTCGCTACACGCGCGACGAGATAGATTCGACGACGACCGTCACTGCGGTGCCGGGGGTCTGCAACCTCGTCACCTTCCTGCTCAGCGGCGGACGGCGCTGCGTCGGGGCGCTGGCCGCGCCTATTTTTGCAGGTCGCAACGCCAATGGCTTCTCAGGCCGTGCCGGCATCGAATACGCGATCACGACGACGGCCAACCTCTATGCCACCTACACGCGCGGCTATAAGGGGCCGGCAATCAGCTCTGCGGCCGGAGTCGCGTTCAACGTCGACCCGGAAAAGGTTGACGCCTATGAGGTTGGCGGCAAGTTCGACCTGCTCGACCGCAAGCTGAGCCTCAACATTGCCGGCTTCATCAACAACTTCCGCGATTTCCAGGCGCAGGTGTTCGACCCCGCGCTAAATGGCGGGCTGGGCTCGTTCCGCACCGGCAACGCGAGCGAACTGAAGACGCGGGGCGTCGAGGCGGAGGCAATCATTCGCCCCATGCGTGGCATCAGCTTCAATGGCGGCGTCACCTATCTCGACACCAAATACGGCAATTACAACGTCGCCTGCTTCGCCGGACAGACCGCCGCGCAAGGCTGCACGCTTGCCGGGCCGAGCTTCAATGCCGCGGGCACGCCGCTGGTTGGCGCGTCGAAATGGACGACCAGCCTCGCTGCCAACATCGATCAGCCGATCGGCAATGACCTCAAGGTTTTTGTGACCTCCGATTGGCGGTATCGCAGCCGCTTCTATTACGCGATCAACGATCCCAATACGATCCAGTCGGGCTATTCGTTGGTCAACGGGACGATCGGCATCGGCGACATCGGCGATCACGCCCGCTTCAGCGTGTTCGTCCGCAACCTGTTCGACAAGCGCTACGCCGCTGCCATCTTCCCCGGCAACTTTTCAGCCGGACAATATGTGCAGACCCTGCCCGACAATGCCTTCCGCCGGATTGGTGGTGCATTCGAGTGGCGCTTCTGATGCATAAGGCCTTGTTTCGTGCAGCGTGACCGGCTCATGCTTTTTGTAAAATGAGACGACGATGATGAGCGAAACGAAGCCCAAGCGGCGGACGCAGGAACAGCGTACGGCGGAAACTCGCACGGCGCTGTTCGAGGCGGCAGTGCGCGCGATCAGCCGACTGGGTTACACGCGCGCCAGCAACGGAATCATTGCCGACGAGGCCGGAATCAGTCGGGGCGCAATCACGCACCACTTCGCCTCGCGCGCCGCCTTCATCGCCGAGGTGGTGCGCTGGGTTTTTGATGCCGAGGTAGTCGCCTATCGCGAACTGCAACGCGAGCGGCAGATCGGCTCGCGCGTCTCCGACTGGCCGCGCATCTCTTGGGAGGTGCTGTCACGACCATCGGGCATGGCGGTCCTCGAGATTTTCGTTGCCTCGCGTAGCGATCCCGATCTGGCGACGCTTATCAAGCCCGTGCAGAGCGCGATTGAAGAATTGGCGGCGAAGGCGTTCCGGGAACGGTTGGGTACGTCTGTACTCGATAATTCAGCGATCCGTCTGGTTGTTTGGGCGATGCGCGGCATGTCGCTAGGGCGCGAGTTTATCGATGATCCTCAGGCAATGGATGAATCCATCGACCTGCTTTCATCGTTGCTTGAGCGGGCGGCCCCAAACGGCACACTTGAGGAACTGCTACCGCCCTCCAAGGACTAACGGGGGATCAGCCGCGACGGCGGCCGATCACACGCCAATACGCCACCGGCATCAGGCGTTCGATTGCGGCAACCAATTTGGCATCCTGTCCGACTAAGATGCGAGGCTGGCGCCGTTCGATACCGCGTACGATGATCTCGCCCGCCTGATCTGCATCGAGCCGCAGCACCTTCTGGAAATGCGCCTGTTGCCTGGCGGCCTCGGCCGCATCCACTGCTGCGGCAGCGCGGGCATTCGTCGCGATACCGGTCCGGACGCCACCGGGATGAACGACGCTCACCCCGACCGGCGACTCCGCCGCCTCCAATTCATGTCGCAGCGCCTCCGAAAAGCCGCGCACCGCGAATTTGGCGGCGGCATAGGCGCTTTGCCCCGGCGGTGCGATCAGGCCGAACAGGCTCGACAGGTTTACAATTTGGGCATGCGGCCGCCGCTCAAGCACAGGGAGGAACGCCCGCGTCATCCGCACCACGCCTTGCAGATTAATCTCCAGCAGCCAATCGAACTCCGCCTCGCTCAACTGCGCAAACGTCCCCGATAGCGCGACGCCGGCATTGTTGACCACGACGTCGACCGTACCATGCGCTGCCGCAACCTCGTCAGGAAAGTGCGCGACGGCGGTTCGATCCGCCACGTCGAGTTGATGGCAAGTCAGACGGACGGCGTCTCCGATCAGCCCCGCGGTCTCTGCAAGGCCGGCCTCGTTAACATCTGCGATGGCAAGACTGCATCCTCGGGCCGCCATCGATCGCGCGATCGCACGCCCAATCCCGCTTGCCGCACCGGTTACGACCGCGACCTTGCCGTCCAGCATTAGTCGAGCGCTCATACCGCCACCCCCGTTGGCGTCGTTCGCGCATAGCTAAAGCGCAACACGCCATCGTCCATTTGCCCCGTGCGCAGCGCCCAAAGGTCTTGCACGTAGTTCTGCTGCACCCGCCAGGGCGCACGAGCGCCCTGGCGCGGAAGCAGCGCGGCGGCACGCTGGACGTAACCGGACGTCAGGTCCAGGATCGGCGGCTCGTCGGTCGATGCTGCGGGCGCCTGCGGCATCACGCTCGTTGCGCCGCGCGCTTCCATATGGTCCAGCAGGCGGCGGACGAACTGCGAAGTCAGGTCGCACTTCAGCGTCCACGACGCGTTGGTATAACCGATCGCAAAGGCAAGGTTCGGCACCCCGTCCAGCATCGCGCCCTTGTAGAGCAGCCGACGTCCCGGATCGACGACCGCGCCGTCGACCGTGATCCGCGCCCCTCCCATCAACTGCACCTTTAAACCGGTGGCGGTGATCACGATGTCCGCCTCCACCGCACCGCCAGACGCGAGGCGCAGGCCGCTTGGTTCGAAAGCCGCGACCTCGTCGGTCACGATCGATGCTTGCCCCTTGCGGAGCACCTTGAACAGATCCCCATCTGGCACCAGGCACAGCCGCTGATCCCAGGGATCGTAGCGTGGTGTCAGATGCGTCTCTATGTCGAAATCGGGACCCAGCATCGCGCGCTGATGCTGCGCGATCTTCTGCTTCACCACATGCGGCTTGCGACGCGCCATTGTGTAGACGAAGCTGCCGTAGAGGATATTCTTCCAGCGAATTGCCGCCTCCGCCGCGCGTGCAGGCAGCCAACGTCGCATGGTTCGTGCATGCATGTCTCGCGACGGGCGCGAGACGATATATGTCGGCGACCGCTGCACCATGGTGACGTGTGCGGCCCTCATTTCCGTAAGCGCCGGCACCAGCGTGACCGCGGTCGCACCAGATCCGATCACGACGATGCGGCGATCTGCGATAGCGAGCGTGTCCGGCCAAAATTGCGGATGAACGATCTGTCCCGCAAACGTCGCCATACCCGGCCACGTCGGCGCGTGTCCGGCGGCATAATCATAATATCCCGAGCACAGGAACAGGAATTGGCAGGCAACCTGCCGCACGTCGCCCGCCGCTTCGTACGTCACCGTCCATACAGCGTCCGCCGACGACCAATCGGCTGCAGTAACGCGATGGTTGAGGCGGACACCCTGATTGATGCCGTATTCGGCGGCAGTGTCGCAGATATAATCGCGAATGTCGGCGCCGGCAGCGATGGAGCGGTCGCCCGTCCATGGCCGAAATGGAAACCCCAGCGTTGCCATGTCTGAGTCACATCGCAGTCCCGGATAGCGGAACAGATCCCAAGTACCACCGATCGCATCACGTGCTTCGAAGATCGCCCAGCGACGATGCGCTTTGCCCTTCGACATCCAATAGGCGGCATCAATCCCGGACAGTCCCGCCCCCACGATCAGAACGTCAAGTTGCTCCATGCCCATCCCCATTCACCGGCGCACCCAATTAGTGACAATGCTGGTTGTCATTGTCAATCCATCTATGAGAGGAGCATGACGACGACAACCACAAAGCGCTGGACCGGCCGATCACTGGACGCTCGCCGTGCTGAACGGCGCGAGATGCTGATCGCGGCTGGCGTTCGCCTCTACGGGTCGCAAGGGTTTCATGGTACCGGTGTTCGAGCGATCTGCCGCGAGGCCGGGCTGACTGAACGCTACTTCTACGAGAGCTTCGCCAACGGCGAGGAGTTGCTGCTGGCCGCATTCAACGAGGTTATCCAGGCGCTCCTCATCCAAATCGTCGAAGCCGACGAACCCGGCAAAACGGCCGAGCATCGTGTCCGCCGGATGCTCGGCGCCTATTACGCCGCCTTGCGCGCGCATCCGGCCGCAGCGCGGGTATTTTTGGTCGAGATTGTCGGAGTGTCGCCTGGGATCGACGCGGCGATCCGCCAGTCGATGCATGACCTGTCGACCCCCCTCTTTACCGCGCTGGCGTCAGATCAAAACGACCATTGGCGGGGGGATCCCCTATTGCGCCGCGGGATCGAGGGCGGTCTGCTTCATATCGCGTTGGATTGGGGAGCCCATAAGTACGCGCAATCAGTGGACGCCGTGATCAACGCCGCTTGGCCACTTTGCATGGCCGCCGCAACTGGGTTCGACGACAAGCCTATTATGCCGCTGTGACCCATCCCAAACGTTCGCGACGTGCGCGGCGCACCTCGAAAGCGGCCAGTCCGCTAAGCCCAAAGTAGGTCATTCACCTCTTGCGGCCTGCGACTCAAGAGCAGACAGTCGGTGGGCGAGGAGGATGCAACGGATGCAGGGCTGGTTTCGGATCGAAGGCGAGCGTGACGCTTGCCTTATTCGGCTTACGATGGGTGGGTTCTTCGATAGCGCGACGATCATCCAGATGCATCGAGAACTAGTGCAGGCTATCGCAAAACTATCCTGTCCCGACAACACTCACTTAACACTTTGTGACATTCGGCAGATGGATATACAAAGCCAAGAAAGCGTAGGTGAGTTCTCTCGGATAGTAGGTGGAGACGACGTTCGATCTCGCCGGCTAGCGTTTGTGACAGCAAAAAGTCTTGCTCGCTTGCAGGCAAGAAGGTTAACATCGCGGGACGGCGTAGAATTTTTCTCTGAGATCGAAAAAGCCTTAAGCTGGCTGCAAAATTAAACGTCACGACCTGATCGACCAGGTGCCTGACCGCTGATACCCTGCGCTTATGTAAAGCTGCCATTCCGCTCACCACCAGGAAACGGCCTTCTGGCTCCTACCCCGCTGCATGAACGGAGTGCAGCTTACCGCGGTGGGCCGCCCGGAAACGGACGGGCCGCTCCCCACCCATGGCTGTCGAGCCGGACGTCCTGCCCCCTCCCCTACCCCGCAACCGTGCGAGGTTAGCGGATCGCGACAACCTTGACTTCAACGGCATCAGCGATCTTCTTCCAGTTCTGGTCGCTGGTCCGCGCGGGCAAACCGTCGCGCAGTGCAAGTGCCAGGCAGAAACGATCGCCAAGGCTAAGCCCCGCCTCGGCGGTTGCTGCCCGCAGCCGCCCGGCGATCTGCGCGAGCGACTTGTCGGCCGGCACGACGGTCAGCGGCAGTGGATCGAGCATGGCATCGACTTCGCGCTCGGGCATGCCCGCATGGACGAAGTGGCTGATGACCTCGGCATAGTTGACGCTGCTCACCCGCGCCCCACCGACCTCGGCCGCGACCTTTGCCGCTCCGCGTTCGCCCTTGAGCATGGCGATGATCGCAGACGCATCCAGCACCACGCTCATTCTCCGCTCTCCTCCCGACGTCGGGTAAGGAAAGCGTCAACGGATGCGTCGGGGTTACCATCGGTGTACTGCTTGGCCAGAGCCTGGGCGCGTGCCACCGCTTGGCTTGCCGTCCGTAACACGACGCCATCCTCGGTTTCATCTAGGTAGACCGCACCACCGCCACTCAGACCAAGACGCTTTCGGACGTCTGACGGCAGGCTCATGCGCCCGTTAGGCGTGATGTTGATTTGCAATGTCATATTGGCACATTTGCCTCTGTGGATTACGCCACCATTACATAGCCTAGGCGGTCATTTACGGCAATGATCTCGCCTTGTGCCATTATCTTATTCCCATGTCTCTGATGGTATCAGGTGGTGCGCAGCCACAACCCTGCCAGATAACATATTTTGCAGGTACGCTTTGGGCATACCTTATGAAGACCGGCGGGCGGCTGGTACTTTATGGGCGGTTGGACGACGTAAAAAGGACTGATCAAACAAGCACCACGTATCGAAGACCGAACCATGTTCATTCATACTTTTAACCTCTGGCGAGCAGCGTATTGCCGCGTTCGTTGCGACGGTTATCTTGCGAGTACCGGCATTCCGCTATCGACCGCCGGCAGGGCATTTGGGCTCCTGCGCGGCCAAATGAACGAATGGCAAGTTATGCAGGCGGTCACATGAAAACGGACAGGTCGCTCTGCACCACTCTGGGCCGACGGCGCATTACTGGACGTGGGCACTGCCCCAATCAATGCAGGGCCCTTTGCCGCTGACGCCGCTCTCGGCCAGGCCTCGCTCACCACCTGGAGCGTCTTTTCCTGCGCGCCCGCTAGGGCTTCTACCAACAACCGGACGGTCCGAGGCTGCATGCTTTGCCTTGCTGCCATTCTGGCGAAGACGGCTGCTGGAGGGCGAATATCGCGCCCCACACGAACTCACCGTAGCTTTCGCGACGCGATCGCGCTACGTTGATGGTGATCCCGACGTGTTGATGGATGCGAGCGTCGGGTAAGGTTTCGGACGGCACGGCCTGGTGTGTCAACGAAGAGGCACGGGGCGCGCCATCAACCCCACGTCCTCGAGAGCTGCTTCGGGTTTAAATGCAGTTCGGCCCTTAGGCGGGGCGACCGTCGCGTAGCCAGGACGCGATCTTCATAGTTTTGGAGATCGTGATGTCGTACGCTCGAAAGAAAGACGTTCCAACAGGCCCTTACAAGTCAAGCGCTACACGAAATGTAGCAATCCTGACGCGACGCCAGGCAGCCTTTGCAGCGGCGCTAACCGCCTTGCAGATCGGGGATGAAGACAAGATCATCGACCTCGTCCTAGAATTGGTCCAGGGCTTCGACAAGCTTGGCCAAGATCGAAAAATCACGGCGCATATCAACACCTCTGTGAAGGCGCTTAAAGAGGGGCAGCGCTTTGTGGCGAAGCACAACTGCTTGCTTTATAGTAAGCAGGACGTTGTCGATCACCGCGCTTACGTGATGAGTTTCTTAGGCGCACAAGAGAATGACGAGGTCGCCGGTCTTTTCGAAACCGTGCTTCTTTGTAAAGCCGAACTTGCTGGCTCGGGATCGTATGCGCTGCATCGTCATGTAGAGCGGCTTGACCGACTCAAACGCCACCATACTGCTATCTATCAGTTCGTGATCGAGGGGCGACTGGGGGAGGCAGCAGCCTTTTTCCGCAGGCAGCCTTCCGAGCTGCCGATGGCGGACTTCGCCCTGACGATACGAGTCCAGGCTTATCTGCTCGCCTTCCGTACCGTGCTCGATTTTGCCCAGGTTCTGAACACACTTGCGCTCACGCCGCTTGGCAAACGCTTCAAAGGCAAAACCGTCTGGCTGAGCACAGCGACCGCCTTGGCGGAATCGGTTTGCGCCCCCGCAAAGATCGTGGTCGAGATTGCCGAGCGAGGCAGGTCGATCAATCCCCACCTCAGCTTCCAGGATACCGTGACGGTCGCCACGCAAAGCGACTGGCTGCCGTCGAACGCAGAAGGACTCAAGCTGGCCATCATTGCTAGCCGCGTAGAAGATCGACTGACCACCGGCGAGAAACTTTCCATCGACCGGCTGTTACAGGCCTTGGCAGAAGCCGCTCGACGTGTGGTCTTCAACCGTGAGGCGCTGCAGGCTCGGGGCTTCGCAAGGCGCGATTTCTGCCACAAGATGATGGGCCTGACCATCGGCGAAGCCGTGACGTATTTGTCGCTAACGATGCTGCGTGCGCTGTCGCAGGTGGATGAGGAGACGGAACGGCTATTCCCCAACGCGGGTCTACCGCGCCGTCGACGCGCCGAGCCACCCAACGTAGATATCCGCCTGGCCACTGGCCTGCTGCGGGCGGACGCGAAACTCGATCGCTGCGTAGTGCGGCATATCCAGGAGCTCGACGCGGCTACAAAGAGCGGAAGAAAGTCGCTTCACTCGCTGCGCTGCGCTTTGAAACGCGGGCCCGTTCGAGCCAAAGCGGAAGAGCTGATTCACGTGCCGGTGACTGACTGGTTTGAGGTCCGACGGTGATGCGCGATCAGAACCACCACCGCGCTTCCGTTAGGCTTCCGTGCAATCTTTGGGTCCCCCTGTGCCGATGGCGCCCTGGTGCAGGAAGGCACCATGTCGAGTCATGGCACACGGTCGGGCGAAACAAAGCCGCTCCCCGACAAACAGGGCGCTCACTTAGGCCTGGAGGATCTTGTTCGGCTGATCGCCCGACAAGCAGCTTCGGACCACCGCAAGTCTGCCTTTCCCGAGTCCCCGAACCGTTACGCAGCAGCGCCGCGACGCAGGTGAGAAGATAGACCAATGCCGATTAAGAATTGCCCACGGATCGCGATTTACGGTCGCCATTCCACCAGCATGCAAACGGCCACCTCAAGCGCCGACCAGGCTGCCTCGTGCATAAAGCTGATCGACTATCTCGGCGGCCGGGTCGTTGCCACCTATTTGGACCCCGAACAGTCGGGCTATCGCCGCGACCGTGCGGGCCTCAAGAAGCTGTTGAGCGATGTCGAGAATGGCCGGGTGGATCTCGTCGTGTGCGAAGCACTCGACCGCCTCGCCCGCGACGCAGAGGACGTCGCCTGGCTTGGCAAGAAGCTAGCCTACCACCGTGTGCGGCTGCATACCGTCAGCGAGGGCCATGTCGACGAGATCAAGTTCGCGGTTGCGGGCCTGCTGGGCGCGATCTTTCTCAAGCACCTCATCGACAAGACCATCCGCGGGATGGAAGCCGCCGTTCTGGCTGGCCGCTTTGCCGGTGGCCGCGCCTATGGCTTCAAGCGCGTCATCAGGCTCGACGCACGCGGCGAGCTCATTCGCGGACTGCTGGAGATCGACGAGGCCCAGGCCGATATCGTGCGCCGGATCTTCACCGAGTTCGCGGCCGGACAGTCGTCCATCCAGATTGCAAAGAGCCTCAATGAAAACGGTATCCCCGGTCCGCGGGGCGGACAGTGGAATGCGTCGACAATCCGCGGCGACCCGAAGAAGGCCGTCGGCATCCTGAACAATCCGCTATACGTCGGCCGCCTCGTCTGGGGGCGACGGCAGTGGCGCCGAAATCCGGACAGCGAGACGCGCGAGCGGCGCTACCGGATTCGCGACCAGTCGGAATGGGTGGAGGTTGCCGTTCCCGACCTGCGCATTCTCGGCGACCGGCTCTGGGACGCGGTGCATCAGCAGATCGAGCGGCGCAAGAACCCCAATCTGGGCGGCTCGCCCGTGGGGCAGAAGCGGAAAAAGCATCTTTTGTCCGGCCTCATCCGCTGCAGCGTGTGCGGGTCGAACTATACCATCAGCGGAAAGGACTATTACCGCTGCGCTGGGCAGAAAGAGCGCGGCACCTGCAGCAACACCATATCCGTACGCAAGGCACCCTTTGAGCACGCGACGCTGGCGGTGTTCCAGCATCACCTTTTCACGCCCGACCATGCACGCATCTTCGCCGATGAATTCGCGCGGGAGCTGGACCGCCTCGACCGTTACGCCGGGAACCATGACGATGCGCTGAGCGAGCGTCTGGCGGTGGTCACGGCTGAGATCGCTAACCTCGGCGCGAACATGCTGGCCGGCGTTATCAGCGAGACGTTGACGAAGCTGCTGGTTGAGCGCGAGGCAGAGAAGCAGCGGCTCGAGGCGCAGATCCAGCTCCAGCCCCGTGTCGCGACCATCACTCTGCCGACCCCTGCGGACCTGACCGCGCTCTTCGCTGCGAAGGCGGAACGTCTTACAGAGACGCTCAACGAGGACAAGATCCGCGGCGAAGCCGCCGAGATCCTGTCGCAGCTTATAGAGAGCGTGACGATTTATCCTGACGCGGGCGGCTCGGCCGAGGCCGAAGTGGTGGCAACGATCGGGGACCTGGTGGCGTTTGCCACAAACGACAACGCCGCCCGTGAGGGCGGCGTGTCGAGTTCTACAAAGGTGGTTGCGGGGACAGGATTTGAACCTGTGACCTTCAGGTTATGAGCCTGACGAGCTACCGGGCTGCTCCACCCCG
>NZ_JBWKTR010000024.1:0-16172 GCF_059420425.1 Sphingomonas sp. GW821-FHT04B01
GCCCTGGAACTGGATGCCGCCGGTAGATCAGCCCATTGCGCAAGCAGCATAATCTGCGGCCTCCACACCACTCTTACTAACCTTGTGGCTGTTGCTGATGATCGGTTGCTCCTTGGCGCACAGAGCGTCCGGCGAATTGATCATTGATTGCTATCGTCGGACGGGCAGCAAGCTCGGCACAACTAGGCGGGCGCGTTTTTTTACACATGCGCCGGCGCTATTCCTGCCGCCTCATAGCGGGCGAACGCATTCTCGCGATCCCACCCCACCGGCATTGCCGCCCGCAATCCCCTGCGCGTTGAGGCTGGCGTCTTCATGGTAACTTAGGAGGCCGAGACAATACCAGCGGTTGAGGTACGCACCGACGCTCTCGCACGTCAGCTCGACGTCACCGGCAGACAGTGCGGCCACGATGACGCCAATCGGAACAACATGGTCGACGACCAGCTCCACGTCCCGATCGCGCGCCGCATAGCGGCGCTGATAGGTAACAGGATCTCGCGTAGCATCGTCAAGGATGGCAGTCGCGCCCACCGATCGAAAATCGAGCCCGTCGAGCATCTGCGCGCGCGCCAGGGTCGAGGGATTGTTGAAACAGCGTGGCCGATCGCCCCGGCTACGATGGTGTTCATGCTGCGCATTGAACGCGTTCCAGTTATCCAGGAAGTCCCGGAAAGGCGCGCCGCGGTCCTCCGCCTCCACGGCAATCCGAATGTGGTCAAGGTAGCTGTCCGCAAGCACCTTCAGCCGGTCTGCCAATCAGTCGCTCCGATCGATGTTGTGACTACGAACGGCACGCCGCTCTCCGCTACGCGATGAGCGGCGTGGGAGCTGTCAGTTTAATGCGGACGCGTCTCGGCAGGTTGAGGATGGTCTTTGAGGGCAAGCCTTAGCTGACAAGCGCTTGCCACTCCGCCAGTGCGGCAGAGCGTCGCTCTCGATAGGTCTGTCGGTCGATGAGGTGTCGTTCCAGGTTGAAGTGGTTGTGGACGTTGGCGTGGACAGAGGCGAACTTCTGCAGCGTCTTCATCTGCCGGAACCTCAACATAGCTCGCTCTCGTCGTCGGAACGCCAGGTGGCTGTTCTCTACCCTGTTGTTGGCCCAGCGACCCACCTCCTGCCGATCGCGGCAGCCAAGCTCATTCATTGCAGCGCCGTAGCTGCGCAGACCGTCGGTAGTGATCTTTGAAGGCGAACCATGACGTTTAAGCGCCTTCCTCATGAAGGTCAGCGCTGCCGCCTTGTCACGGGCCTTGGTGACGTAGCTTTCCAGCACCTCGCCTTCATGATCGACCGCTCTCCACAGGTAGATCATCTCGCCGTTCAGCTTCACGTACATTTCGTCCAGATGCCAACGCCAATGGCGAAAGCCGCGCATCCGGCTCACCCGCTGTTGGCGAATATCGCTGGCAAACATCGGCCCGAACCTGTTCCACCAGAGGCGCACTGTCTCGTGGCAGATGTCGATCCCCCGCTCGAACAGCAGGTCCTCTACGTTCCGTAGCGACAGTGGGAAACGCACGTACATCAGCACCACCAACCGGATCACCTCAGGTGACGAGTTGAAGTAGCGAAACGGACTGGCGGGCTTGTGCGGGCGGGGCATATGCCCGCCCTACCCTCTTCAGATTACCAGCCGGTGCATTTGGTTTGACGGAACCAGGCGCAGCCATCGCCACTGCCAAGGCTGAAAGTTTCTACAGCGGACAAGAGATTGCGCTATCGGCGAACGGCGTCTGTCCATCAGGTCGATATGTGCACCTGAATCCGGGCGTTAATTTAGGGCAAGGCCGGGAGGCACTTGAAAATCTCGCTGAGATTACTTCTCACCGGAGCCGTACGGTATTCCGGTGCTCAGACGACACACCGTTTGGTCCATGCAAAGGTAATAGCGCCATCCTTGCCGCCATTCGCCGTATGAAGCCATGGTTAATCAATAGCGGTGGGGGCGATATAAGGATTTTGCTTGGTGAGCCAGGGAGCGCGGTCACCGAGGTTCGCTTTAAAGCGGGGCAGCACTCCCGTGTTTCTGTAAACCGACGCACGCCTGCGCCTTTCTGACTTATAAGCGCCAGTAGCCATTTACAAAGATTTGCTAAGTAGCAGGGCTTGTTCGATTACCGCGGCCCATGATGCAAACTGCCTTAGAACGTCCTGGATTCCTATGACAATTAGCCTAAATTCTAAATTGCAGATCGTGTTCCGACCATGTCGCGCTATCTGCGTCGAGGCCGACTTGAGATCATGCCTGCGAAACTAAGGCACTGGCACGGGCTGCTGCCCGCTTCAACAGCTTTGCTACAATCTACTACTCCGCCGTCGCCCTCGTTGCCAGCGTCATTCGCGCTTTATGATCATTGCGTCTTGATCTTAGATTGAGGATCCGGACGTTCTCTTGAATAGCGGTTCATGAATCGCGTGATCGTCGAGATCGACAGTTGGTTGGTGATGCTGTTGAAGGTCGTGTTGAAATTGTGCCCCGAATAAGGGAGCATGACCAGATCCACGGCATTGCCTGCCGCCATCGATCGGCGCGCAAAATCCTCGACGCTGGCTGCCGGCAGCAGCGGATCGTTCTTCCCCGCAAGGATCAACGTCGGCGGATTGCCGGGCGTGCTTAGCCGCCGCAGGTCCAGCGCGGCGTAACGTTCGGGATAGCGCTCGGGTGGACCACCGATATAGCGGCTCATGTACAAGCGCTGCTGCCCCTGCAACTCGCCCTCGCGTTGCCAGGAGGCCAGCGGCGAGATCAGCGGCGCCTTGACGATGACCGCGGCGATCGATGGCGTGCGCGACCCGCAGCGCGCGTCGTCCGCACCATCGTCGTTGGTATAAGCGGCCGCCATTGCCAGATTGCCGCCGGCCGAGACGCCGAACAGCGTAACCTGATCCGCATCGGCATGGAGCCCGCGCGCATGCGCCGCGACCCAACGCAGGGCGCACCGGACGTCGCGCGTGGCGAGGTTCCAGGTCGGTCGATCCGGCCTTGCCAGCCGATAGTCGATGCTCACCACGATCCAGCCGCTATCGGCGTAGCGGCGCATGTTGGCGGCGCCGACCCGGCGGCTGCCCTCTATAAAACCGCCGCCATGAACGACGACCAGGACGGGGCGACGCGAGCCGGCCTGCACGTCGGCCGGTTGATAGACGTCGAGCCACAGCGCCTCGCCCCGCCGTCGCGCATAAACGAGGCTACGATCCGGGCTGGCGGCCTCGCTGAATTGGCGTACCGACAAGGTGCTGAGCAGGTCTACCCTCGCGCCATTCGCCCAGGCCACTTGCAGCAAATGGAGCATGACGATCGCGGCCGCCAGAGCCGTTCCGGCCGCGGCTGCGATCAGCGCGAGTGTGACCCGCGTCGCTCGCGCCCGATGCGCCAGCACGCCCAGCGCGCCGATGATCAACGCCCCCAGCAGGAACCAGGACACCCAATTGGGCACGAGATCGCTCGCGAAGATGCGCAGCCACGGCACGATCGGCACCATCGCGCCGAGTAGCATGGCGAGGATCGGCAGCACCGCGAGCCAGGCCAAGGTCAGCATTCCTATGCGTGCCAGTGCCTTTGCCGATGTCATGCGTTGCGCTCCCGCAAGGGAACCGGCTCGAACGCAGTGGCCTCGACCGGAGGCCGGTGCCTGCGGGGGGTGATGCCGAAGACGCGGGCTGCGGCGTCGCTGCGCGCGAGCAAGGCGCAGCCCACGAACAAGGTGGCGATCGATAGCAGCAGCATCGGCATGCCGATCACGCCCGAACTCGACCAGAGCGCAAAGACCATGGGATGCCATAGGTAGAAGAACAGGCTCTGCCGCCCGATGCCGCCGATCAGGGGAAGGACCAGCGACGCACTGCGGATGCCCGGCAGCAGGCAGATCAGCGACAAAGAGGTGATGAGGCTTGCCGCCACTTCGC
Source organism: Sphingomonas sp. GW821-FHT04B01 (assembly GCF_059420425.1). Taxonomy (NCBI): domain Bacteria; kingdom Pseudomonadati; phylum Pseudomonadota; class Alphaproteobacteria; order Sphingomonadales; family Sphingomonadaceae; genus Sphingomonas; species Sphingomonas sp. GW821-FHT04B01. The sequence goes on from NZ_JBWKTR010000024.1 coordinate 3,910, forward strand.
CGGGGATCGAGGGGTGGACGTACAGCGTGCACCACCACAACAGGCCGATCGGCGCCAACGCCAGCGCCGCATACAGCTTCGTGCGATCCAGCCGGCGCTGGGCGACCCATAAGCCGTAGAAGAAATAGATGGGATAGATGAAGAAGCGGCGATCGGGCAGCCAGGCTGCATAGCCCTGCTGGATGACGTGCTGGACACCGAGCAGGTACATGGCGGCGATACTGACCGGGATCGCAACGCCGAGCATGGCGAGCGGCGAGCGCCGGCTCAGCGCGGCTATAAGGATGAAGGTCATCATCACTGGCACGAACCAGAAGTGGAAGGGCGGCCGCAACGGCACGATCAGCAGCGACAGCGGCGTGAGCTGCGTTGCGCTCGTCAGATAAACCGCGCACGCGACCGCCCAGGGGATGATCAGCCGCTGCCCGTATTTGCGCAACGTGATCGCCAGCGGCCGATTGCGAGCACTCTCGAGATTGAACAGATAGCCGGCAAGACCGATGAACAGCGGCATCCGGACGCCGGCGCCGAGCCATGCCAGGAAACCATGCCGGTCGCTCAGCTCGTAATAATGGCCGGCGATGACGGCCAGTACGAGCAACCCACGCAGACTGTCGATTGCCTGGTTCCGCCGGCCGGTTTTCCCTTCCCCGCCCACCCGTATCATCGCTGCCCCCGGCTTTAGCCCGCCGGGCATAAGATATGAAGGTTAATGACAAATTCGCGCGACCGAGGTTTGTTCGTCACTGGCGGCGAGCTGTCCAGTTGGACCCACAAAGCGACGTTTAACGTGCCAATTGTCGCTCCCTACTTCCGACATTCGTTCATCTCCCGACATTGCCGTCACAATCTTCAGTCGCTCGACCGTTGGGAGCGGTCGACCCGACTTTTACGAACGCAGTTTTAGGCCGAGCTCGTATTGCTCGTCTGTCACCTTTTCCATCCAGACCACGTTCCTGCCGTCGAGCGCTTCGGTGATCGCGAGATGCGTCATCGCGGTGGTCGGCGTGGCGCCGTGCCAGTGCTTATGGCCCGGTGGGCACCATATCACGTCACCCGTCTTAATCTCGACGATCGGCTCGCCCTCGCATTGCGTCCAGCCACATCCCGAAGTGACGATCAGTGTCTGTCCGAGGGGGTGGGTATGCCATGCCGATCGCGCGCCTGGCTTGAACGTCACATAGGCACTCGTAGCCCGGGCGGGCTCCGGCGGGCTGTTGAGCGGATCGATCCGCACGGTGCCCGTGAAATAGGCTTCCGGCCCCTTCTGGGACGGCTGCGACCCGGCGCGCATCAGCTTCATCGTTTTCTCTCCTTCTGCCGAAACCTCTCAGGCGCCGGCTTCCTCGAATACCTTTTTGATGATCGGCAGCGCCGTCATAGCGGGCGGCCACCCGGCGTAGAACGCGATCTGGGTGACGGCCTCGACGATCTCGGTCCGCTTCAATCCGTTCTCGAGCCCCTTCTTCACGTGGAAGGCAAGTTCGTTGTGGCGATAGCCGGCGACGAGGCAGGTTATCGTCACCAGGCTACGCTCGCGCGGCGGGAGCGCGGGGTTCTGCCACACGTCGCCGAACAGCACCTTGTCGGTGATTTCGGCGAGGTGCGGCGCAATGTCGCCGAAAGATTTGCGTGCTTCGGTCGGTTCGGTGGGCATGATCGTCTCTCCTGCGGTCGCCGGCCACGGCACGGAGGCGGCAAGCGCCCCCGTGACCGCAGCCCGACGCGTGATTTCCTGATCCATCGGTTTCAGTGGACGGTGTAGCCGCCGTCGACCGGGAGAGCGACGCCGAGGATGAAGCTTGCCGCGTCGCTGCACAGCCATACCACCGCGGCTGCGACCTCGTCCGCGCGCCCGAGGCGGCCGATCGACTGGTCGCGGAGGATGACATCAAGCGAATCCTTGTCGATCCCCGATGCCATCGGCGTCTCGATCGTGCCCGGGCAGACCGCATTAACCCGGATGTTCTTGGTCGCGAAGTCGAGTGCGGCGCACTTGGTGAGGCCGAGAACGCCGTGCTTGGACCCGTGATACGCGGCGCGATCGGGCAGCCCGACGAGTCCGCCGAGCGACGAGCAGTTGACGATCGAACCGCCGCCCTGCTTGTCCATCTGCAGCAGTTCGTGCTTCATGCAGGTCCAGATGCCCTTGAGGTTGACCGCGTTGACGGCGTCGAAGCCCTCCTCGGTTTCCTCGGTGATCGGCCCCCAAGGGCCGACGACGCCGGCGTTGTTGTAGGCCATGTCGAGACGGCCGAATTCGGCGACCGTCCGCTCGACGAGCGCCTTGGCCTCGGCCTCGACCGACACGTCGCAGGGTATGCCGATCACCTTATGGCCGGCCGCCTTCAGCTCGGCGACGGCTTTATTCAACTCCTCTTCGTTGCGATCCGAGAGGACCACGGAAGCGCCGTTCTCGGCAAACAGGCGGGCTGTCGCGAGACCGATGCCTTGGCTCGCACCGGTAACGAGCGCCACGCGCCCTGCGAAGTCATAGGTGGGGTTCATATCGTGGATCCTTTGGATCAGTTGGTCACAGTGGAGCTGTCGACGACGAAGCGGTATTTGACGTCGCCCCGCTTCATCCGGCCGAAGCCGGCCTCGATCCCATCGGCAGCAATCATCTCGATGTCGGCGACGATCCCGTGCGCGGCGCAGAAATCGAGCATCTCCTGCGTCTCCGCGATCCCGCCGATGAGCGTGCCGGCAATCGAGCGCCGGCCACCGATCAAGTTGCCGACGTCCGGCGAAGGATGGGCGTGCTCGGGCACGCCGATGAGCACGATCGTGCCGTCGATCGCGAGCAGCGCGGTGTAGGCGTCGAGGTCGTGGCTGGCCGCGACGGTATCGATGATGAGGTCGATGCTGCCGGCGTGCGCCCCCATCTCGTCCTCGTTTCGCGAGATGACCACCTCGTCGGCGCCGAGCGCCTTGGCATCGTCGACCTTGGCGGGCGAGGTGGTGAAGGCAACGACGTGCGCGCCGAGCGCATGGGCAAGCTTGATTGCCATATGGCCCAAGCCGCCGATACCGACGACGCCGACCGTCTTGCCCGGACCGGCGCCCCAATGCTTAAGGGGCGACCAGGTGGTGATTCCGACGCACAGCAGCGGTGCGACCGCGGCGAGTTGATCCTCGTCGTGGGTCACGCGCAGGACGAAGCGCCGATCGACGACGATCTCTTCGGCATAGCCGCCGAGCGTATGACCCGGCGCGTCGGCGATGGGCGTCTTGTAGGTGAAGGTGGTTCCGTTCTCGCAGAACTGCTCGAGATCGCGAGTGCAAGGCCCGCAGTGTCCGCAACTGTCGACCATGCAGCCGACACCGACCATATCGCCCACGGCGAACCCGGCTACCTCGTCACCGACCGCAGTGATGCGGCCGACGATTTCGTGCCCGGGAACGCAAGGGTAAAGCGTCCCTTCCCACTCGCTGCGGACCTGATGCAGGTCCGAGTGGCAGATACCACAATAGGCGATGGCGATCCGGATGTCGGTCGCGCCCGTCTCGCGACGATCGATGGTCATGGGGGCTAGCGGCTTGTCGCCGGAAAGTGCCCCGTAGGCGGCAACTGCCACGTTTCGCTCCTCGATTGATGGTGACGGTGGATGCCGTCCTTCAGCGATCGAGATATGGCCTGAGGTCCTGTCGGATTACCCCGGTCGAGGTTTACGCTACGGTGAAGCGTCCTCATGATGATCGAGCATCACATGGTCCGGCATACCGGGTCGATCCTGCTCTGTATGCGCACTACAGACCGAGCGGACGCAGCTCGCGCACGAGATCGATCAGCAGCCGCAGGCCCGTCGGCAACTGCCGTCGGCTCGAATAATAAGCGTGGAAGCCCGGTCCGAGCGCCGCCCACTGCTCCAGAACGAGCCGCACTGTGCCCTTGGCGAGTAGCGGCGCGACCAACGGTTCGGGTGCGTACATCAGGCCGGCACCCCCAATAAGGGCTTCGAGGATCGCGCGACTGTCGTCGAAGGTGAGCGATCCCGGCACGGCGACCGCTATCTCCTCTTCCCCGCGCTCGAACTCCCAACGATAGATGCTGTCGTCGCCGATGCGGAAGCGCAGGCAGCGATGCGCGGCGAGGTCATTCGGGTGTGTCGGAACACCATTCCGTTCGAGATAGTCGATCGATCCGACGACTACCCAGCGGATATCGGCCGACAGCCGCTGCGCGATCATGTCTTCCGGGACCGTGCCGCCGTAGCGGATGCCGGCGTCGAACCCCCCGTCGATCACGTCGACCAGATGGTTGCTGACGGCCAGATCCAGCTCGACGTCGGGGTAGCGTTCGACGAACGCCGGCAACACCGGGCCGATCAACAAGCTCGCCGCATCGCTCGGCACGTTGATGCGGATGCGACCGGTGGGTGCATCGCGGAAGTGGTTGAGGCGGTCGACGGCCTGCTCGATCTCCGCGAACGGGCCGCTCATCGCGGCTTGAAGTTCCTCCCCTGCCGCCGTCAGCGTCACGCTGCGGTTGGTACGGTTGAGCAGCCGGATACCGAGGCGGGTTTCGAGCCCCTTTAGTGCATGGCTCAGCGCCGAGGCGCTGACGCCGAGATCGAGACCGGCGCGCCGGAAGCTGCGATGACGCGCAATCGCGAGAAAATAGCTGTAGTCGGCAAGATCGGTGCGGCTGACGGGCATGGTTGAGCATGGCTCACCATACCCAAACATGGCAACCCGGGCTGTTCGCTATTTCGACGGTCCGTGGAATTGTCTGGCGGACACCGGCTCCGCCCAGTCGACGTTGCGGCCATCGACCGTCTCGGCGATCGACAGGTGCGTCATCGCCGTCCTGTCGGTCGCACCGTGCCAGTGCCGCACGCCGGCCGGCACATAGGCCGTATCGCCCTTGCAGATGCGTGTCACCATGCCTCCCTCGCGTTGCGTCCAGCCGCAGCCCTCGGTGACGTAGAGCGTCTGTCCAGCCGGGTGCGTGTGCCAGTTGCTGCGCGCGCCGGGTTGGAAGGCGACGAGCCCGGTGCCGGCGCGGCCGGGCGGCGTCGGCTTGACCAGTTCGGCGACCGTCACCTTGCCGGTGAAATACTGCGCCGGACCAGACTTCGCAGCGACCGCACCCGCCTTGACCACACTCGGCTGGGGTGCCGCCGTCTGCGCCACTGCGATGCCGGTGTTGCCGACCAGCAGCGCGGTCAGGGCGATTGCTTTGCACAGGTCATCTGGGTCTCCTCGGATATCAGCGGGCGGTGCGGTCGACGGGCAGCGCGTAGGCGACCAGCTTGGTGCCCTGCGTCGTCTTGAGCGTCGGCTTGCCGCCGGTGGCGATGACGACGAACTGGCGACCGCTGGGCGCACGGTACGTCATCGGCGTCGCCTGACCGCCCGCCGGCAGACGTGCTTTCCATAGCTCTGCACCGGTCGACACGTCATAGGCGCGGATCGCCTGCTCGACCGAAGCGGCGATGAACGTCAGGCCGCCCCGTGTCGTGATGCCTCCGCCCGAGAACGGCACCCCCATCGTGAAGGGCACATGGCTGTGGATGCCGAGCGGTCCCGTGTCCGCGCCGGTGCCGAACGGCTTCGTCCAGATCACCCGACCGGTGCGTAGATCGACCGCCGACATGTTGCCCCAGGACGGCGACGTGCAGGGAACGCCGAGAAAGGTCTGGAATGCGCCGTTGGCGGCGCCATAGGGCGTGTTCGCCATCGGATTCTTGGTGTTCACCGACCCGTGTGTCGGCGCCAGGACATTTCCGCGACGGTCCGCCTCGGCCCGGGTGATGAGCTGCGACTTCGTCGGCAGGTTCATCCACGGCACGACCATGATGCCCCGCTCGGGATCGACCGAAACGCTGCCCCAATTTACCCCGCCGCCATAGCCGGGCTGCACGATGGTCGGACGATCGAGCCCGACCGGCGTCAGCGGTCCTTCGTAGCGGGCCTGCTTGAACTGGATGCGGCACAGCATCTGATCGATCGGCGTCATCCCCCACATGTCGACCTCGCGCAGGTTCGCACCGCGGAACGACGGCATGCCGACGGAGAAGGGCTGGGTCGGCGACAGCCGATCGCCGGGACCGTTGCCGCCCTGGGGCACCGGCACCTCGCGAACGGTCTTGATCGGCTGCCCCGTCGCGCGATCCAGCACGAAGATCTCACCGCGCTTGGTCGGCGCGATCAGGCCGGGGCGGATGCCGTTCGCGGTCGGCACGTCGACCAACGTGGGTTGCGACGGCATGTCGTAGTCCCACAAATCGTGATGCGTCGCCTGGAAGCGCCAGCGAACATCGCCGCTGTTGGCGTCGATCGCGATGATCGAGCTGTTGTTGGCGTCGTCGAACGGTCGACGCTGCTTGCCGTAGAGGTCGGGCGTCGAATTCCCCATCGGCAGGTAGACGAGGCCCAGACGCTCGTCGGCGCTGAGCGGTGCCCAGCTATTGGGCGTCGAACGAGTGTAGGTCTGCCCTGCGGGCGGCTCGCCCTTGCGCGTCGGATTGCCGACGTCGAACGCCCAGGCGAGCTTGCCGGTCACGGCGTCGAGGGCCCGGACCACGCCCGACGGCGCGCCCCAGAACTGGTTGTCGAGGATACCGCCACCCACCACGAGTTTGCCGCGGACGAGCTGCGGTGCCGAGCTGACATAGTAGATGCCGAACGGCGCCGGCGTCATGCCGCGCTGGAGGTTGTAGCGGCCGGCGTTCGCAAAGCCGGGACACAGCCGTCCGGTGCGCGCGTCGAGCGCGACCAGATCGGGCACCTGGCTGACCGCGTAGATGCGCTCGGCGCACGGTCCGGCCGCGCCGGGAACGCGATAGTAGGTGACGCCGCGGCACGGCTTGCCCGATGCGGAGTCGGTCATCTGAAAGGCCCAGCGCCGCTTGCCAGTCTCGGCGTGGTAGGCGATCACGCCGTCGTAGTTGTTGCAGATGTACAGGCTGTCACCAACCATGATCGGCGTCACCTCGAGGCCGCCCGTGTAGGCACCCTTGGGTTCAGGCCCGGTGTCGGCTTCCCAGGCGACCTTGAGGTTCTGGACGTTGCCGGCGTTGATCTGGTCGAGCGGGCTGAAGCGCGAGCCGCCCTGGTCGTTGCCATAGGCTTGCCACTCGGCCGTCGCGGCCGTTGTCGCCTGTGCGAACCGACCGGGCGCCGGAACCGGACCTCCGGTCTGCCAGATCGGATCGGGCGGCGTGCCGGGACCTGCCGCGTGGAGGCCGATGCCGACCACGAGCGCCGCGACGAGCGCTGCGACGAAGGCCGGCAGGCCACCGATCCTCCTCGACACCGGCGCGTGTCGCGGGGCGCGTCGCACGCCGGGCAGGAGCAGGCCCAATCCGAGAACGAGCGGCGCCACGAGGCGCGGCACGAGCTGCCATACCGTGTCGCCGACCTCCCAGATCGACCAGCCGACCGTGATTGCGAGCAACGCGCCGTAAACCCACGCGCCACGTCGATCGCCGCGCCAGATCATGACTCCACTCGCCAGCGTCATCGCGCCGGCAATCAGATAGTAGAGCGAGCCACCCGCCGCGGCGAGGATCACCCCGCCCACCAGCAGGATCGCGCCGACGATCGCCAGCACGACGGCGTAGATGCCGGCCAGCCAGCCGCTCCGGGGCTTCAGTCGATCGGTAAACGTCATAGCTCGCCTTTCACGGCCTTGTGCGGCCCGCTCTTCGTTCGGGATGCGTCGTAGATAGCGCTCGGGTCGATAGTTGCGTCTTGAGCTGCGCTCATTGTCGGCTCAATCCGGCCTCACCCTCGTGCGGGCACGACTATTAACCCAGCACGGGCTTCAATGCCGCGAAGACCTGCTTGCCCGGTGTGCCAACGAAATCCGGCACCATCCGCGTCGCGAAACTCAGCTCCGAAGTCGGCTTCGCGCCGGCCATCTCCATTTCACGGAACGCCGCAGCCTCCGTTCGCTCGAACTGGCTGCCGATCGCATCGGTGACGAAGTAGACCTCGTGGCCCGCAGCGAGCGCATCGAGCGCCGCTTGCAGGACGACCACTTCAGCCGCGAAGCCGGCGATCACCAGGATGCGCCGACGATGGCCGGCGATCGCCGCGACCGTCGCGGGATCGTGAAAAGGCGCAACCGGTATTCGCAGCAGGGTATTCTCCTTCCGCGAATAGGTCTTCAGCGCCGGCAGCAGGTGCGGGGGCGACGATCCCTCCATGACCACGCTGAACAGCATCGGCAGCGACAGAACCGTGCCGACCTCCGCCAGCACGGCTGCCGCTCGCTCAAAGCGATCGGCCGGCTGCGTCCTAGAGCCGGCGACTAGCGGCGACTGGAGGTCCGCGAAGAGGAGCTGGACGGAGCCGGGCTCGATCAGCGAACCGGGGGTGCCCCGGCCGACGACCGTCGCCGTCGCCGCGTGCACCGGCATCGCCGCCGCCATGCCGGCAGTTGCGCCGATCGCCATCAGCCCGCGCCGACTGACCGGAGCGATTGCGGGCGCATCGCTCGTCATGCCCGTCCGAGCGGGTGGTCGGAACCGCCCTTCACCGGGATCGCGGGCGCGGGCACGCCGTCGCCGATGTCGCGGTTGCGCTGTCCCTGACCGAACGCACCATAAGGATACCCGCCCGGTTTCGGTCGGCTCACCTCTTCCAGCCGTGCGGTCGTCGCCTCGTCGAGCACCAGATCGACGGCGCCCAGATTCTCCTCGAGCTGCTCCAGGGTGCGTGCGCCGAATACCGGCGCCGCTACGCCCGGCCGATCGGCGATCCAGGCGAGCGCCACCTGGCTCGGGGTGACACCGAGCTGCTTTGCCACCTCGACGACGGCATCGATCGTCGCCCAATTCTGGTCGGACTCCGCATATTCGGCCGACGTCCACTGGTAGAGGTCCTTGTCCGAGCCGGCACGCGTGTCGGCAGCGGGCTTGCCGCCACGCCGGTACTTGCCGGACAGGAACCCGCCGGCGAGCGGCGACCAGGGCAGAATGCCGAGGTCGTTGTGGATGGCGGCCGGCACCAGCTCATACTCGCTCTCGCGCGACATGAGGCTGTATTGGATCTGGAAACTGATCGGCACCGGGCCGCCCATCGCCTGGGCGGTGGAGACGAAGAGCTGAAGCTGCCAGCCGGTGAAGTTGGAAAGACCGACGTAGTTGATCTTGCCCGCCGCACGCGCGTCGGCGAGGAACGCGATCGTCTCCTCGACCGGCGTCTGCATATCGGAGGCATGGAGTTGGTAGACGTCGATCGTGTCGCGGCCGAGCCGCTTCAACGACGCATCGAGCGCACGCGACAGGTAACGACGCGACAGCCCCTGCCCGTTCGGATCGGGGGCCGGAGCGGCGGTCGCCCTGCCCTTGCTGTTGAGCATTACGTGATCGGTTACATCGGCCGGACGCGAGGCGAACCACTTGCCGACGGTTTCCTCCGCCTTGCCTCCGACATAGACGTCGGCGGTGTCGAGGGCGTTGCCACCCGCCTCGACATAGCGGTCGATGATGGCGAGCGCGTCGTCCTCCGAGGTCTCGGAGCCGAAATACATGGTGCCGAGTGCGAACCGTGAGATCGCGATGCCGGAGTGTCCAAGTTTGCCGTATTTCATGGGATAAGCACTCACCGATGGGGTCTGGTCGATGCTGAAACGCATGTGCCCGTCACATCGTTTGTTGAGCTGGGATCATCACCACCATGAAGAGGACTTCCCGCAGTCAGACCGGCTCGGGAAGATGATCCATGATCTTGTCTAGCGTGACCGGATAATCCCGCACTCGCGCCCCGGTCGCGTTGTAGACCGCGTTGGCGATCGCCGCGGCGACCCCGCACAGACCGAGCTCGCCGACGCCCTTCGCCTTCAGCGGCGACATGGTGGGATCGCTGTCGGCGAGGAAGATCACCTCCTGGTGCGGGATGTCGGCGTGGACCGGCACTTCGTAGCTGGCAAGGTCGTGGTTCACGAAGAGGCCGAACCGTTTATCGACCGCCATCTCCTCCATCAGTGCCGCGCCCGCACCCATCGTCATCGCGCCAATCACCTGGCTGCGCGCGGACTTCGGGTTGAGGATGCGCCCCGCGTGGCAGACCGCAAGCATCCGCCGCAGCCTTATCTCGCCGGTATCGGCATGAACGCCGACCTCCACGAAATGCGCCCCGAACGTCTGCTGGGCATATTGTTTCGACAGGTCGCCGTAGGTCATCGCGTCCTCGCCGACGAGTTCGCCCGCCTTGGCCGCGTCGCCAAGCTTTACCCGGCGATTGCCCGATCGAACAGTGCCGTCCGCAAAGTCGACATCGGCCGAGTTGAACCCGAGCGCCTGTGCGACCGCCTCGCGCAGCTTCATGCACGCGGCGTAGACGCCCGACGTCGCCGAAGCGGCGCCCCATTGACCACCCGACCCCGGCGATTCCGGGTATGCCGTATCGCCGAGGCGCACCACGACGCGATCGAGATCGACGCCCATCATCTCCGCGGCCGTCTGTCCGATGATCGTATAGCTGCCGGTGCCGACGTCGGTCATGTCCGTCTCGACGGTCACGATGCCCTTGGCATCGAGACGGACCCGTGCGGCCGACTTGGTGATGGGCGCACCGCGGATCGCGGATGCCATGCCGATCCCGACGAGCCATTCACCGTCCCGCACCGAGGCTGGCTTTGCGACCCGCTTGTCCCAGCCGAACCGTTCGGCACCCGTCCGTAGGCATTCGACCAGCTTGCGGGTCGAGAAGGGTTTGGTCGGGTCGCTCGGGTCGACGGGGGTATCGTTGCGAATACGCAGTTCGACCGGGTCCATGCCCAGCTCCACCGCCAGCTCGTCCATCGCTATCTCGAGCACCATCATGCCGGGCGCTTCGCCGGGCGCGCGCATCGAGTTTCCTTCCGCGAGGTCGAGCACGCCGAGCCGCTGACGGATCAGGCGATTAGGCGCCGCGTAGAGCGAGCGGGTCGAGGTGGTCGCGTTTTCTGTCCGGCCGCCGGGCAGGTTGCCGTTCCAGCACTCGTGCCCGATCGCGGTCAGCCGCCCGTCGCGCGTCGCCCCTAGGCGTATCCGCTGGATCGTGGCGACGCGGTGCGTGGTGTTGTTCGCCATCAGCGGCCGAGTGAGCGCCACCTTGACCGGCCGCCCGGCCGCCCGGGCACCGAGCGCCGCCGCGACCGTATCGACCAGCACCGTGCCCTTGCCGCCGAAGCTCCCGCCGATGAACGGCGTCACCAGCCTGATGCGGTCCGGCTCGACGCCGAGGATCTTGCCGAGATCGCGCCTACCCCAATTGAGCTGCTGGATCGGGCACCAGCACGTCAGCCGGTCGCCGTCCCACCGCGCGATCGTGGCATGCGGCTCCATCATCGCGTGCGTCTGGTCGGGCGTCGTGTAGGTCCGGTCTAGCTTGACCGCCGCCGCCGCGAACGCGCCGGCGAAGTCGCCTATGTCCTCGGTGGGCACCTTGCCGTACTCGCTTTTCTCGGCGACCACGGCGATCGGCTTGATTGCGTCGAGGTCGTAGCTGCCCTTCTCGCGGGCATAGTCGATCACCAGAAGACTGCCCGCCGCCCGCGCCTGCTCGAATGTCTCGGCGACGACGACCGCGACCGTCTGCTGGTAATGGTCGACTTGGGGACCGGCGAGCGGCCGGTCGATGTAGAACGCGCCGACCCCGAGCGGCCCTGCGTTCTCGTGAGTGACGACCGCAACTACACCAGGCGAGGCCAGCGCCGCGCGGGCGTCAATGGAGCGGGTGGTGCCCTTGGCAATCGCCGTGCCGACTACGAAGCCATAGGCCGCCTTTCCGCCGATGTCGTGATGCTCGTAAGAGTAGGTCGCGGTGCCGGTCGTTTTCAGCGGGCCGTCGATGCGGTCGGTCGCCTTGCCAAGGACGTGCCGGCGATCGGTCGGGTTGCTGCCCGCAGGGGTATCAAACTTCATGCTATCCTCGCTTCTGCGATCGTCGACGCGAGCGCCCAGATCGCCAGCGGCACCTTGAAGACGCTATTGCGGGTCAAGCTGTGCCGCGAAAAAGCCTGACGCTTGACCCTCACCGTCGCCGATACTCATCGATGATCTACTCGGACATAGCCCAAAGGAGCCAGAAAGAGGCATGGCGTCGACTCAACGCGTAGGTGCGCTAAGCTCAACGTCGCCTGCGAGATCGCGTGCAAATTGCTTGGACTGTCTCGACGGACCCACAACCGGTCATTCAGCTCACTTTCCCCGCTCCCCAACTTCGGACGCTTGTTCATCAGCGCGAACGACTAGGGCTCAAACCCAATCAGCGGGTTGAGGCGGAGTGGCTTTCCTGATTCACTGCGCGTGGATCATGGGAGGTTT
>NZ_JBWKTR010000025.1:0-10931 GCF_059420425.1 Sphingomonas sp. GW821-FHT04B01
CCCGACCAACTCCGGCACCATGCAAACGTGTCGACAGCGCCGGAATTTCACAATTATCCTCTACTGACGCCCCTAAGCGGACTCGTGGAGAGATGGTGCGGTTCTCATCCGCGCAACCCAACGGTCCGAGGATGCCTTTCCCTGCCTGCAGGGCATCGACGTCATTCCGCGAAGACATATCCGTCCAAGTGAAGGAATTGGACGCCTGCCCCCTCCAATGCGAGCCCTGACAGTTAAAGGGCAAATAAATGCGGCGAGAGCCGCAAAAAAGGGGGGTTGAATGACCAGTTTCAAAGCACAGCAGACTTACAGACGGGCATTTCTCACCGGAGCAGGTGTGGTCGCCATGATGACCACCGCGCCCGTGATGGCTCAGGCACCCTCCACCAGGCCCACCGCTGCCCCCAATGCTGTATCCAATGAAGACGATACTTCCAGTCTGGATATTGTCGTCACCGGACAGAAGACCGGCGGACAATCCCTCCTCAAAGTACCGCTCACGATGAGCGCAATGGACTCGAAAGCCCTCGAGTCAGCGCGCGTCCAGAACCTGGCTGACATTTCCAAGCTGATCCCGAGCATCACTCTCGTCGAGTCATTTGGCAGAGCCGCGAATTACCTTTCAATACGTGGCGTGTCCGGTTCGGAGAACGGCACACCGACAGTCCAGATCTTCGTCGATGGCTTCACGACCGGAACCACACGCGGACAGGTCAATAGCGGCTTGTTTGAGCTGGAGCGTGTGGAAGTGCTGGAGGGGCCGCAAGCTACTCTATACGGCGCAAATGCAATCGGCGGGGTGATCAACTACATTACCAAGAAGCCCGGAAACACGCTGGAGGCATCTTTGCGACTTCTGTATGGTGAGTACAATGATGCTTCAGTCATAGGTAATGTGTCCGGGCCTTTACTCAAGGACAAGATCTATGTCGGGATTGCCGCGTCCTATCATCATCGGGACGGCTATCTAGACAACATCGCCACTGGTGACAGGAACTTCAACAAGCAGGACGATGTATCGACGAGAGCTGCGCTTCGAGGTGAATTTGGCGACACCACGGTGGATCTGTCTGCCAGTTACGCCCGGACGCGAGATGGATGCAGCGACTGCTATTATATCCCCAGGGACTACGACCTGAACGCCGTCTATCTGACGCCGGCTCCGCCGTTCAACACATCCCTGCGCGACGGCCTTGTGAACCTGCAGTCCTACGACAGAACAGTCGACCAGGCTGGTCCCAGCTACCTTCGTATAAACTCCACGACCGAGGTCATGAATATCACCCATGACCTCGGCGATATAAAAATCGCCTCAATCACCGGATATGGCAGGACAAAGACGGAGATGGCATTCGACCTCTCCCGCGCTGCAACGCGAAATCCCAACCCCGCATTTGCGGCTGTCGCATTCAACAACCTCACCAGCAGATCTTTCAGCCAGGAACTAAGAGTGTTTGGCGGGCGCCCTGACACGTTTAACTGGGTCGTCGGTGCCTATTTTCTCGATCTGAGAGAGGATAATGATGTCTTCCTTGGCGTCACTTCACCGGTCAATATCATCGATACTGTAAATACGAACAAGAACATTGCACTTTTCGCTAATGCAGCCATCCCGATTGGCACTCACTTCACTCTGAGTGGTGGACTACGGTACGACTACCAGAAGGTTGGCGGTAGCAATCCACTCTTGAATCTCAACAAGACGACGACGAGCAAAGTTTTTCTTCCACGTGGGACGATCCAGTATCGTTTCAATCCCGACCTTATGCTCTATGTCACTGTTTCGAAGGGCTACAAAACGGGTGGTGTCAACGTGCAGTCCCCCGATCCCGTCGCGCCTAATACGTTCGGGCCTGAATTCATCTGGAACTACGAGGCGGGCCTCAAGGGCAAACTGCTCGACGGGCGCGCTACATTCAGCCTGTCAGCTTTTCGCATGGACTGGACCGACCGACAGGTCCAGTTGCTGGATAGCTCCGGAATCTTCGCATACCAGGCCAACCTCGGAAAATCGAAGATCACCGGTGTTGAACTCACCGCTGGATTGAACGTTGGCTCCGGCTTCGTGGTCAACGGTGCCGTTACATATCTGGATGGCGAGATCACGAAGTATCTCGACCTGAGCGGCACAAGCACCTTTTACGGCATCAATCCCGACCTCGCCGGCAATCGCCTGCCCAACACACCGCGGCTCAAGGGTTCGCTTAGCCCCGAGTTCACCACGCCAATTGGCTCTGGAAGCTATAGCCTGAAGGCTCGCGCGGACGTTAGCTACTCAGGCTCCTTCTACTTCGATGCGCAAAATCTTCTCCGCCAGAACCGGTACGCCTTAGTGAACTTGTACCTCGGCATGGAGAGTGAAAACTTCGAAGTCGGCGTGTTTGCCAACAATGTGTTTGACCGGGCATATCACAGCGGGGCCACTCTGACGACGATCGGACCCCTTCTGGGTACAGGCACACCTCGCATCGTGGGCGTTCGAGCGCGGCTGAAGTACTGACGACAGACCTCATCACTTGCTGGACCAGGTTCTCGTTGCGACTTGTCAGGCAAGGGCTTTCGGTGGGCGATCCCCAATCTGGATAGTGGGTCTGATCCTTGAGCCTTGCAAAAGGATCAGACCCTCGTCCCCCTCGTCCTCTCTATCTTGAACCCAGCTGTATTTCCACCCTCGGAGCGCCACGCGCGAAGATACTACAGGGATATTTCAATGCTCAACGTGATGACGCTCTTCAAGCCAGTTGCTGGCCAGAGCCGCGACGAGTGCCAAGATCACTATCGTGTAAATCACGGGAAAATAGCCTGCTCGACGCGCGGATATGGCCTTCACATGTGCAAGTATGTCCAGAACTTCGTGATCGAGGGCGAACCCAACTCATCATTCTCCAATGGCTGGGCTGGCCTTTCAGAAGATTGCTTTTACAATCTGCAGTCTTTCTGGGACGCCAGTTCAGAGCCAGACCAGATGGTACTCTGGGACGACGTGCAGCGCTTTGTGAAGCTGGACGAGATCATCCTCGTCGCTGCAATGCCATGTTTTCAGTTCGGTCCAAACAAGGACGGGCCTTTCAAGCTCTTCCGCTTTGGGAATTTCCGGGCTGACGTTGATCCTTCTGAAGCCCGGAACTTCTGGGAGGCGACATATGCGAGGCACATGTCGCATGACACGGAAATTCGCACCATCGCTGCCACCTATGTTCAAGATCGGCCGCAGAAATTTCCGCATGGATTTGACAGCGCATCAAGTGCAGACGCGGTCGATGAATTCTGGTTCGACAGCCCTGACTTCGTCCCCAAGTTTCTCGAGGCTGAGGAGCGGGTTCGTCTTGCAGCAGGCTATAGCCGGTTCTTCGATGTGCAGCGCGAGACCATGGTGCTCACCGAGGCCAAGCTACTCTGGAATGTGGGAGAAGCGCCTGCAAACGGACTAACGCGAATGAAGGTATAGTTTCGCACCAGCAGCGCGCCGTTGTCGATGCATCCCTGCTTCCGTTAGCGCTACTGTCAACCAAATGGGGCCGGTTCTTCGACGCCCGCAGCAAAATAGCCCGAGGCGAAACGACTTTTCGGCATAGCTGCCTACCGGAAGTCATTCGACTGCATCGGCAATTCCACTAGCTGTTGGACCTATCCGCCAGAGCTCGCACATTTCGCAATGTTCCGGCGGAAATGCGCTCGGAACTTAGCAAAGGGGTCAACATGGTTCAGAATGATACCCGGGAAAACGACATTCTTTCGGGGTTTGCCGCGACATATGCACATGCCCGCAAACTGTTTCTCGACGTCGTCGCAGAGCGAGGAGCAAAGCTCCTGTCGTTTCCCCATCCCACGCTGCGAGGATCGGAAGGCGAAGAGCTCTTCATAGACATCGCCATTATGGGAAATCCGGCAGTCGAACGATCATTGCTGCTGGTCTCGGGAACCCACGGACAGGAGGGTATGGCAGGTTCTGCAATCCAGATCGCATTTCTGCGCCAGATTGCGCTTGAGAGCGAAACAAACATTGTGGCAGTTCACGCGCTGAATCCTTGGGCAGTCTCGCATTCCTCGCGGACCAACGAGGACAATGTTGACCTGAATCGCAATTTCCGCGACTTTCCGGTCGGTGGCGCAGAGGATGAAATCTATAGGTCCCTGCACGAGTGCTGGTGTCCCGACGATTGGACTGAGGCCAATCTTGAATGGCTGAGCACCTTCTCTGAACTGATTAAGAAATATGGCCGACAACGTGTCATCGACGCCGCTACCGGGGGTCAGTCTATCGAGCCAACGGGCCTGAATTACAGCGGCACAGCGCCGACTTGGTCCCACCGGGTGCTGGCTGAACACCTCCCTCAAGTCCTGAAGAATTCGAAGAAGATTGCCTACATCGACTGGCATACCGGCATCGGCGCCTATGGCGACCTTTGCTATATGTGCCTGAGCCAACAGGGCTCACCACCGTATGAGCGCGTCTTTCAATGGATGGGCGACGCCGCGCGGTCATCGCTGTCAGAGTCGATGGAACTCTCATCAGGCGTCGTTCCCAACTACACCGGAATGCTGTCCGCTTGGCTCCCGAGCATCAAGCCTGATGCAGAGTGGGCCGGCCTGGTCATCGAGGTGGGCACGTACAACAATGCGGAGATCGCTGACGCGCTTCGCATCGATCGCTGGCTCAAATTTGGATCAGGACAGTCGGATTGGCCCAGAGATGTCTTGAAGTCCAAGATGATGGAACGGCTCTATCCCACTGATCCTGAATGGAGGCTCGCGGCAATCGAGAAGGGTCTTGCTGCCCAGTATCGCGCATATGAGGGGCTCCTGCGCTGGACCTGATCAAATCAATGCTGACTACTAATCGGCAGATATAAGCGCCTTGGGGGAAGATATGACAACGATAAGGATGGCGGACGTACCGGGATTTTTCTCCCGGGAGTTCGGCATGGAGAGAAATGCGATAATCTTTGACGGAGACGTCGTTAGTTGGGCGGATCTTGATAACGCCTCCACGGAGATGGCGCACGCACTTATAGATCGAGGCGTTGGTGAAAACGATCTAGTCACGCTCGCAATGCCAAATGGCTGCGAATTCTACAAGCTGTCCTTCGCCATTTGGAAAGCGGGAGCCACACCACATGTAGTGTCCCCGAAACTTCCCGAGACTGAACTGGGAGCGATACTCGAGGTTGCTGCTCCCCGTCTCCTGATCAGCGAGGCGAGTAACGTTGTGTCACGTTTTGGTGGCACAGTTCCTGGTGACCTGAGAAGCAAACGAGAAGGGAGGCTTCCCTCTTCAACCTCGACTTACTGGAAAGCAACGTCCTCCGGCGGATCAACCGGCCGCCCCAAGATCGTCGTCGATCACCAACCCGCCGCCGTCGATCCCTCACAGATCGGTTTCATCATGCCGGAGCGGAGTGCGATCCTCAATCCCGGACCCCTCTATCATAACTCTCCCTTCCGGTTTACCCATGAAGCGCTCTTCAAAGGCAATACGGTCATCGGCATGCGACGCTTCGATCCGCTCGAAGCCCTTCGCCTCATTTGCGAGCATGACGTTGAGTGGGCCAACATGGTGCCAACCATGCTTCTGAGGATCTGGCGACTGCCTGAAGAGCAGAGGAATGCTTTCGACCTGACGAGCCTGAGGACGCTCTGGCACATGGCCGCGCCTATGCCTTCCTGGCTGAAAGAGTCGCTCATCGACTGGATCGGGAAAGAAAAGGTGTGGGAAGTGTACGGAGGTACAGAAGCCACCGGCGGTACGATCATCAGTGGTTCGGAATGGCTGTCACATAAGGGTTCTGTCGGAAGGACGATCCCGGGCTACGCGCTCCGTGTAAAGGATGAGAGTGGCAACGACGTTCCACCGGGTACGATCGGGGAGATCTACATGGCCCCGGAGAACGGTCGGACCACCTATCACTACCTTGGAGATGACGTCGCATCATCAGCAGGTGGCCTCGATTCACTCGGCGACTATGGTTATGTCGACAGCGACGGGTATCTTTATCTGGCAGACCGACGAACAGACTTGGTCATATCGGGCGGAGTAAACATCTACCCTGCCGAAGTCGAGAACGCCTTGATGGCGCACCCCGGTGTCGACTGTGCCGTCGTTATTGGGCTTCCCCATGAAGATCTTGGCGCATCGGTACATGCTATCGTTCGAAAAAGACCGGAATGGTCCGGTGATCTGGATGAGCAACACCTTGCAGACTTTGCGCGCAGTCAATTAGCTGCCTACAAGATTCCACGGTCCATCGAGTTCACCGAAACCGTACTCCGGGACGAGGCAGGCAAGGTACGCCGTTCGCAACTCAGGGCGGAGCGAATTTCAGATGCGGCAGAATGCGATCCGTCGAACCAGCCGCCCGCATAGGCAAACCGCGATCTCTGCCGCAGATCCACCGATAGCCGAATGAAAACATCTCCATTGGAAGCTCAACATGGCAATACCGCATAACCGCCCCTTATTTGATGATGACCTGATCCATTTCCGGGAAAATGTCCGGAGACAAATCGACCGGGGCATGGTTCAGGAAATCCAAGAGAGCATCGCCTCTGGCACGCTCACTCGTTCGACGTGGCTGAAGTTCGGCGAGGCTGGCTTCCTCTGCCCCGGTGCGCCGGAAGAGTTCGGTGGGCTCGGGCTGGATTTCCGTTTCAATTGCGTCGTGAACGAAGAGATGTCCTACGCCCTGCCGGTCACAAGCCTGACGGTGCATTCGGACATGATGGTCGATTACATCGCCCACTACGGCAGCATCGCGCAGAAAAGGGCATGGCTCGGCCGCATGGTAAGCGGTGAGGGCATCGTAGGCGTCGCCATGACCGAGCCAGGCGCCGGCTCGGATCTCCAAGGCATAAGAACGACGGCCAAGCGCACGGCAAACGGCTATGTCATCAATGGATCAAAGACATTTATCAGTTCCGGGCAGACGGCCGACTTGTTTATCGTCGCGACCAAGACGAGTTCCGACAGGAGTGGACGAAGCATATCTCTCTTCCTCGTCGATCCAACGCTTGATGGCTTTAGGAGAGGTCGGAAACTCGACAAGATTGGGCAAGACCTGACCGATACCTCGGAGCTATTCTTCGACGGAGTAGAGGTGCCGGAGTCATGCTTGCTGGGCAATGAGGGTGACGGCTTTGCCCAACTGATGGCTCAACTGCCAAAGGAGCGACTGTCTCTGGCCATTGGAGCTCAAGCGGCCGCACAGAGAGCATTCGATGTTGCGGTAGCTTTCGTCAAGGAACGATCTGCGTTTGGCCGGCAGGTCATCGATTTCCAGAATACACGCTTCCAACTAGCGGAAATGAAGGTTCGCCTTCAGGTCGGCTGGAGCCATATCGATCACTGTCTTGCTGAACACATCCAAGGGAAACTGACAGCAGAAGCAGCAGCGGCGGCGAAGCTCTGGCACACAGAAATGCAATGGCAAGTCGTCGATGCTTGCCTCCAGCTTCACGGCGGAGCGGGGTATATGAACGAGTACGAGATTGCCCGACTTTGGAAAGATGCTCGCGTTCAGCGGATCTACGGCGGCACGTCGGAGATCATGAAGGAAGTGATTGGCCGCGATATCGCGAGAGGTTGAGGAAATTCCAATGGCAAATAATATTAAATCTGAAGACCAGATTGCATATGAAGTTCTCGACGGTGGTGTTGCCAGCATCAGCCTGAACCGCCCGAAAGTAAAAAATGCGCAAGGTCTTGACCTCACATATGCCCTCGACGCGGCATTCAGGCGCGCTGCGCTCGACAGCACTGTCAAGGTGATCATTCTGCGCGCTGAAGGGAGCGACTTCAGCGCAGGCCATGACGTCAGCATGACCGAACGAAGCGATGTTGAAGACTATCCTACAGTGTCGTTGTGGGGATCCTTCAATGAAGGCGGTTGGGAGGGGTTCTACAGTCGCGAGAAGGAAATCTATTCGGAGATGGCAGAACGCTGGCGCGCGCTCCCAAAGCCGACGATCGCAGCCGTACAGGGCAACTGCATAGCTGGCGCAATGATCCTTGCATGGGTTTGCGACCTCATCATCGCCTCCGAGGACGCCAGGTTTGCCGATATTACCCCCAATCTGGGAATCTGCGGCGTCGAAATGTTCAATCACCCCTATGAACTTCCACCACGCAAGGCCAAGGAGTGGCTGTTTACGACCGACTTCATTTCCGCTGAAGAAGCGCATCGCTTCGGAATGATCAATAAGGTTGTCCCGCGGGAGAATCTTGATGACTATACATTGAAATTGGCGAGACGTATCGCCAAGAAACCGGCATTCGGGCTTCGTCTCGCAAAGGAACTCATAAACTCTTCACAAGACATGGCTGGCAGGAAGGGGCTTACCCAATATGCGTTCACCATGCACCAACTCTGCCATTCACATAACATGCTAAAGCATGATTTTCTCGTTGAAACCGAAGGTTTTCCGCCCGCATTGAGGGCGAAGATCGACGAGTATATCGCAACGCGTGACAGCAGGACACTGGTAGAGTTCACGCAACTTCAGCGTCTCGACATTCCCAAGCGCGAGAAAAATTAAGGCGCTTTTCCGTTCAACCTGCATCTTCAGGTATCAAGCAAATGAAAATTGATGGTGAATTAGCAATCGTTGCCGGAGGCGCATCGGGCCTGGGTCAGGCTGTGGTACGTCACCTTGCGACACAAGGAGCCAAGGTCGTTATCCTTGACCGGGATGAAGACGAAGCGTCTGCCCTCGCCAAAGCCGTGGATGGCTTTTCCTACAAGGTAGACATCTCGTCCGATAGTGAAGTCGAGGCAGCCTTTGCAGACATCGCGGCCCTCCATGGAAGAGCACGCATTGCAGTCAACACGGCAGGCATCCTGCGTGCTGGCAGATTACTGACGAAAAGCGGACCGCACGACGCCAGGGTCTTTGAAGACGTAATGAAAATTAACTTGTTTGGAACGTTTTACTTTCTTCGACATGCTGCTGCGATGATGGCTTCTCTCGACGCCGGCTATCGCGGGGAGCGAGGCGTGGTCGTCAACACTGCGTCGATAGCTGCGTTTGATGGGCAGAAAGGTCAGTTGGCCTATGCCGCCTCGAAGGCTGGGGTCGTGGGCATTACCTTACCAGCAGCAAGAGACCTTGGATCGCTTGGAATCCGTGTAGTGGCGGTAGCGCCAGGACTTTTCCATACGCCTATTCTCACCCCCGCCAAGGATCACCTGAGCAGCATGGAGGACGAATATGTGTTCCCTAGAGCGATGGGTGAACCAGCAGATTTCGCAAGCCTGGTGGAGCAGGTCATAAGAAACGTGATGCTGAACGGCGAGGTTATCCGACTGGATGGCGCACTACGAGTCCCTCAAGGTTGAGAACAGTCCTTCAAACAGGACCAACCAAGGAAGACGCACGGCGCTTCGCTGGGCGCCGTGCGACGAGCCGCAATTCCTCTCGCACCTCCATTGAACGCATTTTAAAAGGGATGACATCAAATGGAAATCATCGACATTTCAGACCACGAATTCGAGAGCAATGTCCTCGAACAATCACGCCCTGTACTTATAGATTTCTGGGCAGAATGGTGCGGCCCGTGCAAAATTGTCAGCCCCGCCCTAGAGGAAATTGCGGAAGAGCTGGAAGGCAGGGTCATTTTCGTAAAAATGGATATCAGCGAAAATACGGAAACACCAAACAAGTATGGCATTCGCAGCCTTCCCACGTTGATCCTTTTCAAGAATGGCAAGATCGCTGCGACCAAGGTTGGCGCCGCGACCAAGAGCCAGATGAAGTCGTGGCTGGAGTCCGAACTGTAATTACATCGTTACTCATTCCATAGATTTAGCCAAAGCATATTATTTTTTAATATGGTATATTTTGATATTAGTGCCAACCTTACGGTTGATCCTATCTTGCCCGAGCAAATTTCTTGACACGGCATGCATCTGCAAGTTACTTTTGCGGATGCTCGACGATGCGATCAGATATGCAGTTTTAGTGGCAGGATCCGGCTCATTTACCGCCGCAGCCTCACATGCGCGAGTTACCCAGTCGGCTATAACGAAGCGGGTCGCAGATCTCGAACAGCGCCTTGGATACTCTATTTTTCAGCGCACTCCCAAGGGGGTCATACTGACTGAAGGGGGGCGCGCCTTCATTGACAGATCGTCCAGAATTCTGGACGATCTTGATGATCTTATGCAATCAACCCGTCGGGCTCAGCCATACGCCGGGCCGCTGCGCTTAGGCATTTGCCCAGGAATGCTTGAAGATATAGCTATTGCTCCAATCGCAAAAACCCTCGCCAGATACCCGTCCATTCGTCTTGATGTGAGCAGCGCGAGTTTTGACAGAATGGCGCAGAGCCTGCGGAATGGCAGCGTAGATGTCGTGCTCGGCGTAGATGATGCCTTTGCTGAACACCCCGATTTCAATAGGGAAGCAGTCGGTTCGCTACGGCTGGCCTTTTTCGTCCGATCCGACCATCCGCTGATTGATATGGAACCCGTATCAATGCGGGCATTGTCCGACTTCGATCTGGTTATTCCGACGCCGTCGCCCCCATATTGCGTAGAGATCAATAGCATTTTCGCGACCACCACCACGCCGCCAATGGACAGGCTGCATGTGGTTGATTTTCTACCGACCGCGAAAAAGATCGTGGCCCAGTCCGACGCGATTGGCATAGCCCCCATGGAACGCGTTCAGTCCGCCGAATTCCAAGGTTTTGTAGCGCTCGATGTTGATGAGCCCCTCAGTGTACTTCAATTGTGCTGTGCCACTCGAGCAAGGTGGGTACCATTCCCTGCAGTAAAGGCTTTTATACAGGCCTGCAGGGAGGCCCTTCCTGATGATGCCTCTGCGCTCAACCGGGCCGCTTGATGAGAAGGCAACGTCGCTGATTGCATAAAGCGGCGGTCCAAGCCGGGAAACGGGCGGCAGAAAAACACCGTAACCTGACAGCCGTATCTATT
>NZ_JBWKTR010000026.1:0-8807 GCF_059420425.1 Sphingomonas sp. GW821-FHT04B01
AAACCTCCCATGATCCACGCGCAGTGAATCAGGAAAGCCACTCCGCCTCAACCCGCTGATTGGGTTTGAGCCCTAGCCTCGCCATCGAACACCACGGCCGCGCCCGCCGCCATCTGATCGCAGGGGCGCCGCCCGCGCCCTCCCTGACTGGGGCTGAGCAAGCGGCGGTGCGCCGTCGCAGACAGCGCTCGTGGCAACCATCCATCGATGACTGGAGCAAAAGCCCTTCTTCTCAGGCCCTTGTCATTAATCTAGTTTAACGCGTTTGACTCGCATTATCATGAAACCTATTGCGCCCGGATATTTCGGGGGCGTAACAGCATGTATCGGGTCTGCGCGTATCTTCTTTCCACCTCGGCGCTTGCCGCATGGCCGGCGACGGTCGACGCGCAGAGCAGCCAGTCCGCGACCGAGGCGGAGGAGACCGTTGCGGGGCAGGACGACCGGCACGACATCATCGTCACCGGCGTGCACGACGAGGAAGGGCAGGCGAAGGTCGTCAGCAACGGCGCGCTCGGCGCCAAGCCGTTGCTCGACACGCCGTTTTCGCTGTCCGTCGTCGATGCCGAGGATATCCTGCGCCGTCAGGTGACCAATATCGGCCAGCTCTTCGCCGACGATCCCTCGGTCTCGTCGTCGGCACCGGCGGCCTCGACGAATTGGTGGGGAACGCAGATCCGCGGCATCGGCGTGCGCAATTATTACGTCGATGACGTGCCGATGGCGCTGCACTGGGGCGGCGATTTCGCGCTCGAGCCGATCCAGAGCGTCACCGCGCTCAAGGGGCTGACCGGTTTCATGTATGGCTTCGGGTCGCCGGGCGGGGTGATCAGCTATCGTACCAAGCGGCCGACGCCGGCGCCGCTGCTCACCACCGAAATCGGGTATCGTACTGCCGGCATCGGCTATGCGCGGCTCGATGCCGGCGGGCCGCTGACCCGCGACGGTGCGTTCGGCTATCGTCTCAACCTCGCCGGCGAGAAGGGCGATGCCTATAATCACGCCGGGGTGAACCGGCTGGTCGGTGCGCTGGCGCTCGACTATCGCCTCGCCGCCAATCTGCACTGGTATGCCACCGCGAGCTACGAGGACAGCACGCTGCGCCACGAGCCGTTCAAACTCTATTGGGCGCACTATGCCGACACGGCATTGCCGCGCGTCTCCTACGATTACGGCAAAACGAATATCGCCAACAGCTTCTATGCGACCCGGACGCTGGCGACGGCGACCGGACTGGACTGGACCTTCGCGCCCGATTGGTCGGTGCGGGTGACCTATGGTTATTCGAGCAAGCTGCATCATTCCAACAAGATGTTCGTCTACCTGCTTGATCAGGCGGGCGATTATCAGGGCTATGCGTTTAACTTCGCCGAGTTGGATCGCAGCCACTTCGTTCAGGCGCTCGTCCAGGGTGAAGTTGCGACTGGTCCGGTCCGGCATGAGATCGTCACCGGCACCGCATTCCAGGCGACCCTCACCGACTTCGGCCTCGACGATTATCACTGGGATAACGACTTCGACGGCAATCTCTATCGCAACCAGCCGTTCCGCGTGACGCGCGCGATCGCCTTCGGCACCGGCGGATCACCGTCGCGGGAGCAGCAGCGGGCGCTGTTCGCCAGCGATACGCTGCACTTCGGCGATCACGTCCAGGCGATGGTCGGCGCACGCTACAATCTTTATCGTCTGTCCGACACCGACGACGATCCCACGAAGGATTCGAGCTACCGCGCCACTGCGCTGACGCCGACCGTCGCGCTGCTCTACAAGCCGGTCGCCTATGCCACGCTCTACGCCAGTTATGCCGAAGCGCTGGAGCCGGGCAGCCGGGTCGATGGCATCTACGTCAATGCCGGCGAGGTGCTGAAACCGACGATCAGCCGTCAATATGAGGTCGGCGGCAAATATGAGCATGACGGGCTCAGCCTGACCACCGCCGCCTTCCGCATCGAACGGGTCGAGCCGATCGATCTGATCGAGGGGGATCGCCGTCGCCTGACGCAGGACGGGCTGACGCTCTACAAGGGCATCGAGGCGACCGCACGCTATCAGCTGACCCCGGCGCTGCGGCTGGGGGCGGGCGCGATCCATCTCGATCCCAGCCTCCGCACCGTCGCGTCGGACAATGCCGACATCCTCGGCCATGTCCCGGCGGGTGCGAGACGATGGCAGGTGACCGGCAACGCCGATTACCGGCCGCCCGCGCTGCCGGGGTTCAGCCTGTTCGGCAACGTCCGCTATATCGGCCCGGCACCGACCGACGACGACAACCGGCTCGCCATCCCCGGCTATACCGTCGCCAATGCCGGCTTCCAGTATCAGACCCGGCTCGGCGACCAGCCAGTCACCGTCACCGGCAACGTCAACAATCTGACCAACGCGCATTACTGGACGCAGACCAACGTCGGCGAGGCGATCAACGGCGCGCTGTCGCTGCGTCTCGCTTGGTAACGGACGAACGGGCCGCCGGCGGGGTGCCGGCGACCCGTTCCTCGGGACGTTGGCGCGATGCGCCGCGATCAGGACGCGCGGTACATCTTGATCCGGTAGTTGGTCGTGTCGGTGCCGGCGGCATTCTTGTTCGGTCCGACGACGAAGGTGATGACGTCGCCCTGCTTGAGGCTGATCCCCTTGAGGCTCATGTCGTAATGGCCGTTGAAGATCGTCGCCAGCATGGTCTGCGAATTGACCACGACCTGCACGTCGATGCCGTCCGCCGAGTTGGCGTTGACGTCCCACACCCCGCTGATGTCGAACTTGCCGTCATAGGGCGAGGTGTAGCGCAGGATCGCCTTATAGGCGTCGGGCGACCCGCCGGTGTTATAGTCGACCGGGCTCACCGTATTGGCGTTGATGTTGAACGGGCGCAGCCAGTCGATGCCGATATAGGGCATCCAGTCCGAACTCGCGACCTCGCCCCCGCCCTGCGTATAGGCCAAAGTATAGGCCTGTGACCGCACGCCATAGGCGAAATAGGTCCATGGCCCCTCGAATTTGGTCGAGCCGTCGAGCGAATTGGTGAAGTCGAACTGGTCGTAGCTGTCGGCGACGAGCTGGCTCGAGCCGAGCACGACGGTGTCGCCATAGACCAACGGACTGTCGCTGACGATGATCGTCGGCGACTTGGCGTCGATCGTCGTCGGCTGGGCGATCTCGATGCCCTGCGAATTGTAGAATTTCGCGCTGGCCTTGACCGTCAGGCTGCGCGGATCGCCCCAGACGACCATCGCATTCTGCCCGAACTGATAGGCGTAGACGAAGGGATCGGTGGCGATCCGCCGGCCCGCGCCCTTGGCGAGGACCTGCGTCGCCATGACCTTATAGCCCTGCCCCGGCGGCAGCACCGCGCCCGAGAAGGAGGCGAGCGCGACGTTCTTGTACCAGATGTTGTTGGGGCCGCCCTGCTGGCGCAGCGCGTACCAGTCGGCCTCCGCGACGCCCGCGGTCGCCATCACCGCGACGCTCTTGACCAGATAGTCGGCGGTGTCGACGACGCTGTCGAGCTCCTTGGCGAATTCGGTGACGTGGATCGGCTTGGCATTGGCGCCCATCGCCGACTTGAGGACGGTGAGCTGCTTGTCGAGCTGTTCGGCGTCGGTCGTATAGGGATGAACGACGATGCCATCCATATAGTTGAGCCCGCCCATCGCGAACAGCGGCTTGAAATAGCCGACCGGGATGGCGAGCGCTGCACCGCCGAGCACCTTGACGTCGGCATGCGTCGCCTTGACCGCGGTATAGACCGCCTTCAGCGTCTCGTAATAATATTTCTGGCGCGCCGGATAGCCGTCGTTGAGCACCGGCCCGGTGACGAAGTTGAAGGCATTGTATTCGTTGCCGACCTCGATCGTCTTGACCTTGGGGAAATGGTCGAGCGTCGCGACGATCATCTTGGCGTAAGCGGCGCGGCCGGCGTCGGTATAGGGCGTCAGGCCGCCGTCGTAGAGCGGATTGGTATTGTCGAACAGCAAGGTGACCGGGAAGCCGCCGTCGCTGACGTTGTTGATCCAGCTCACCTTGGCCGAGTTGAACTGATAGACGCCGGGCGACTTCTCGATCTCGGTCCAGGCGACGCCGTCGCGCACGGCCGCCGTGCCGAGCGACTTTGCGGTCTGCAGGATCGAGAAGTCCCAGGTCTGCTGGCCGAAGGCGGTGGCGGCGCCGAGGATCATCGCGCTCGGCGTGGTCGCGACCGGGGTCGGCGTGGGGGTCGCGGTCGGGGTCGCAGTGGGCGTCGGCGTTGCCGTGGGGGTCGCGGCGGGAACGACGACGACGGCGCCGGACGAACCGGCCGCGCTTTCGCCGGCAGCACCTCCGCCGCCTCCTCCGCAGCCACCGAGCAGCAGCGCGCCGCACGTCGCAAGAGTCATTCGGAAGTTCAGCATGACGATCCAACTTGAGATTATTCTCAAGTTCTTAGCGGCACCGAGTTAAATATCGGTTGCCGCTCGGCGGATATGATGGTTGGAGCCGCTCGCCGTTTCATCCCGTCCCGCCCGATCCCGCTCCCCGTTGGTCCGCCCGCGGCATGTCTGGTTGTCCCAATGGTATTCCGAAGCCGCCGCCCCGCGACCGAACCGTGCCTGCCGCCGGGCCGGCGCGTCTATGCGATCGGCGACATCCACGGCGAGGCGGACCTGCTGATCCGCCTGCTCGAGGCGATCCGGGTCGACTCCCACGCCCGCCCGCCGGCTGCGGTGACGTTGGTGTTCCTCGGCGACTTCATCGATCGCGGCAAGGATTCGGCGACGTTGCTCAAGGTCTTCTCGCTTGCCGACGCCGATGCCGAAGACGTGAAGGTGCTGAAGGGCAATCACGAGGCGGCGCTGGTCGACGTCTATCGCGGCGACGAGGAGGCGCTCGCCTTCTGGCTGCAATTCGGCGGCCGCCCGACGCTGGAGGGGCTGGGCGTGCCGGTCGGCGGGCGGCCGCTCGACAGCGCCCGCACGCTGGCGCTGCTGCGTGACGCGCTCGACGGCGCGGTCGTCGACTGGCTCGACCGGCTGCCGCATTCGTGGAGCCTGGGCGATTATTTCTTCACCCACGCCGGCATCCGTCCGCGGGTACGGCTGACCCGGCAGGATCCCGACGATTTGTTGTGGATCCGCGAACCCTTCCTGTCGAGCAAGCGCCGCCACGAGAAAGTCGTCGTCCACGGCCATACCGTCGAGCCCGGCGTACCGCGGCTCGGCGGCAATCGCATCGGCATCGACACCGGCGCGCACGAGACCGGCTGCCTCACCGCGCTCGGCCTGGAAGACGGCGCGCAATGGCTCGTCCAGGCGCGTGACGGCCGCCCGCGCATCGTCAGCCCGCCGCTCGGCTAGCGGCCGCGGTGCCGGGCGATGTCGCGCCCCCGCCCCGCCCCGGTTCCACCGCAGTGCAAAAGAATCCGTGGCTTGGATGGTAGAGGCTCGCGTCCTGACGCGTTCGGTCGGGCGGCGATGTTCGCCGACAATCGCAACCGGGAGTATCTCTATGCTTAAATCCGTCATGCTGGGCGCCTCGACGCTCGCCCTCGTCGCCAGCCCGATCGCCGCCAGCGCCGCGCCGACCGTCGCCGCGCCGACCAATGCCGCAAGCGCGCTGTCGCTGTCGTCCGCGCATCGTGCCGGCGCGCCCGCAGGCAAGTCGAGCAAGCTCGCCGGTGCCGGCATCGGTCCGATCGCCGCAGCGGTGATCGTCGCCGGCATCGCGATCGGCGCCGCGGTGCTGATCAGCGACAAGGAAGACAATGATTCCGACAGCAACTAAGCTGTGACGTCCGGCCCCGTCCGTCGTACACGGCGGGCGGGGTCAGGCTGTTGCCGGTCATCGCAGAAACGCTTCGCCAACGTACGCCAAGCGCCTGCGACCGTCCTACAAACGATGGTGAAACGGAAATGTCGGCTGTTTGATCGGCCGCACCAAAGGCGGCATGAACACCAAGCTCCATACCGTCGCCGATGCGAACGGCCGCCCCTTGAGCTTCTTCATGACGGCAGGCCAGGTCAGCGATTATACCGGCGCGGCAGCGCTGCTCGATGATATGCCAAAAGCGCAGTGGCTACTGGGTGATCGCGGCTACGACGCCGACTGGTTCAGGGACGCTCTACAGGCCAAAGGCATCCAGCCCTGCATCCCGGGCAGGCGATCCCGCAACGAGCCGGTCAGATATGACAAGCGGCGCTATCGGCGACGCAGCCGCATCGAGATCATGTTCGGACGCCTCAAAGACTGGCGCCGCGTCGCAACCCGCTACGACCGCTGCCCGACCGCATTCTTCTCCGCCGTCGCGCTTGCTGCCACCGTTATCTTCTGGCTGTGATCAACGAGTCCTAACCCTAGGCGTACGGAACGTCCGCTCCAGGTGGTTTAGCGGACGTTGCGGATTGGAAGCTGGCAGGCGCTCAGGTTGTGATTCCACGCCCCGCCTCGATCAACGCAGCGGTCCTGTGCAACGAAGTCGCGAGCGGCCCAACCTGCTGACTTGCCTACCAGCAAAGCGACAAAAATGCTGAGTAAAGTGCGCCGCTTCACTGCAGCAAGCTGTAGACGTCCGGTCGATCCGTCAATGTCCGAGTTGGAGCGGAAGCCATCATAGGTCCGTGCTGGTCGCGACGGCCCACCATAGAAGGCCACCCACGGTCACAAGCAGCGCGGCGGCAGTGACAACCAAGAGAGCCAGCCAATGGTGCTGAGTCCTTTTCTGCATGGCAGACGAACGTTGTGACCTAGAAAGATGTCCGCAACTGAACGTTAGTCGAAGCCGAGCCCTTCCGACCAGTGATCGCGATCGAGCGCGTAGGCTTCGGTGTGGAAGCCGTTAGGATGATCACGGAAGCCGGGCTGGCTTGACACCCGTGCTACCGCACCGGCAGCCGGCTTCGGCCGACGGTAAACGCCGATCAACTTGGCGTCATCGCCGAACTCGTCATCCGTTCGGACGTGATGCAGCACATAAACGGTGTCGATTCTACGACGGTTCCAGCATGATCGAGCGTCTGCAATCAGGAGGCGGACATTACCATCCGAACAACTGGGATTGGGCGTCAGCGGCCGCGGCGCAGAAAGCGAAGCAAGGAATTGATCGCCGCTCTCGCTGCGATGCCAACGATGCCAGAGATGGCTGCGGCTGCCGCAATTATCTTCCGGCCATCAACGCATTCCGCTCCGGGGACGCATTGGCCCATCGAGGCATAGATGAACGCTGCTCCGAGAAGCGGCAGACCCACGATAGCTGCTAAGGCGCAGCCAAGCTTCCCTCCCGCGGTTCCGCCGTTCTGATAGCCGCTGTCATTCTGCACAAGTTCAGGCTGAACGAGCGGTCGCATTCGAGCAAGGCCATCCGGCTTCGCAGCGGCGGCAAGTGGCGATCACCGCCGGTCGAAGGCAATCGTCTCGCCTGTAACGAACGGCGGGCTCACAACGGCTTCGTACCAATCAGCGCGGAAGCCCGGCAGTGTGGATAGATGCGCAATTAGTTCTGGCCAGCCAGCCGCTTCCTCATGGAAGGTCCATACATGCCCCGCGACCTCGACATCACAGCAGATCAAATCCGTCGTAATTTCATCTCGCTTGTAGAAGACCACCGCACAGACGTCAGGCAACGGTAACTGAGCAAGGATGGCTGGCGTGATCGTCATTTTAATATGATGCCTTGATGAACAAACGGCAGCAATCGGAAGGAAAGCGGAATGTCCGCTTCCGGGCAGCGAACGAGCTAAGCGGACGCTCACTCCTCGATCCGGTGGACCGACCAAGCGATTTCAACGGCTGGACGCTGAGCGTAAAATCCCGGCCGGACGGTGGGGAGGTCGTCCATCGATCGCAGCCAATCCGCAATCTCTGCCAAGCCTAGCACAAGAGCGTCGGCTCCCAAGTGACCGTCATCTCCGCAATAGAACTGAATGTCACCGTCGTCGTCGTGAGCAAAAAGCAGGATGGGTCGGCCCTCCCAGACGTGCCTGCACACGATCGACGCTCGATTATTAGGGAAGGTGTAGCCAGCGACGTCGATCATGGCGGGAGCCTACCGCCTTTCGTGACGTCCACAATTGAGAACGGGCCGGAGCATCATGAGCGGCGACTTTTGGGCGGTAGTTGCCGTCAGCCAGCCGCTCTTGCTCCATTGCCGGGGCCTTGGTGAATTGCCAGATCATCAGTCAGCTCGAGCAACACAAAACTGCGAAAATTATCAGCGACGAATGTGTCCGGCAGGCCGCCGATCAAGGCGATCTTTCCCCGACTTGGCCCGTTGGAACAGCAAATCGCCCAAGCGTAACACCAGATCAAATAGTCAGAGAATACAAGATAGGCATCTTTCTCCTGTTCGATCTCATGATTTATCTGACCGGGTGGCCCATCCGGGCATTCGTCGGCAATAGATTTAATCGCGCTCGCCGCCCACCACTGATTGCCAATGTCGTCCATGAAAGTTGTGCTTGGCGCGGCATGGATCAGATAGGCCCGAAAATCTTCCAGCAGTTGGAGCGCATATCGCTTCTCCAATGCTTCTACATCTACGCTCGTACCCCGGCGGACATAGCTGTTTGGATCAGACAACGCCCAGTGATTGCTGAGAGCCTCATATAGGCTCGCTCCTCCCTGCTCGAATAACGCCAGATCGATAGGCAGCGTCTTTGTCGAAGGCAAACGTGAAGATCGCTTTGTTCTTTTCAGCCAATCGAACACGCAGCCCTCCTAATTTCTGCCTGACGATAGCGGCGATTGGAACGTCCGCTAGTGGGCGATTGTGTTGAAGAAGTCGGCTCGTGGTGCGGAAGTAGGGCGGCGGCTAAGTTGCGCTGAACAGTTCTGACCGGCTC
>NZ_JBWKTR010000027.1:2500-4573 GCF_059420425.1 Sphingomonas sp. GW821-FHT04B01
CTGGCTGAGATTATAATCATCCGCACCAAGAGGGTGTCCGTAAAGGACGCCTGGTAGAACCACGCTGCACTGCTCTGCCGAGTTTCGTGTCGCCGCCCGATGGGCGTCGAACCAGTGTTGTCGTTGGTGGTGTGGACTCTCAAGCGTGAGGTAAGGGCAATTCGTGGATGCCTTGGCATGTACAGGCGATGAAGGACGTGGCACGCTGCGATAAGCGTCGGTGAGCCGTGAGCAGGCATTGACCCGACGATTTCCGAATGGGGAAACCCACCTATCCGATTAATCTCGACCGTCGCCGCAAGGCGGCGAGCGGGGTTAGTTGGAAACAGGTATCACTTAGCTGAATAAAATAGGCTTCGTGAAGCGAACCCGGTGAACTGAAACATCTCAGTAGCTGGAGGAAAAGACATCAACCGAGATTCCGTTAGTAGTGGCGAGCGAACGCGGACCAGGCCAGTGCCGTTTATTCAACTAGCAGAAGCTTCTGGAAAGTAGCGCCATAGCGGGTGACAGCCCCGTATGCGAAAGTGATGTAAACGGACTCGAGTAGGGCGGAACACGTGTAATTCTGTCTGAACATAGGGGGACCACCCTCTAAGCCTAAATACTCGTACATGACCGATAGCGAACTAGTACCGTGAGGGAAAGGTGAAAAGCACCCCGATGAGGGGAGTGAAACAGTACCTGAAACGGATTGCCTACAAGCAGTTGGAGGGTCCTTGAGGCCTGACAGCGTACCTCTTGCATAATGGGTCTGTGACTTAATGTTTCAAGCAAGCTTAAGCCGTTAGGTGTAGGCGCAGCGAAAGCGAGTCTGAATAGGGCGACTGAGTTTGAAGTATTAGACCCGAAACCCGGCGATCTAGGCATGACCAGGATGAAGGTGCAGTAACATGCACTGGAGGTCCGAACCGATTAACGTTGAAAAGTTACCGGATGAGTTGTGTTTAGGGGTGAAAGGCCAATCAAGCCGGGAAATAGCTGGTTCTCCGCGAAAACTATTGAGGTAGTGCCTCGGATGGACACCCTAGGGGGTAGAGCACTGGATGGATGCGGGGGTCGCGAGATCTACCAACTCTAACCAAACTCCGAATACCTAGGAGTGATATCCGGGAGACAGACGGCGGGTGCTAAGGTCCGTCGTCAAAAGGGAAACAGCCCTGACCTACAGCTAAGGTCCCCAAGTTATCACTAAGTGGGAAAGCATGTGGAAATCCCAAAACAACCAGGAGGTTGGCTTAGAAGCAGCCATCCTTTAAAGAAAGCGTAACAGCTCACTGGTCTAAACAAGGGTTTCTGCGGCGAAGATGTAACGGGGCTCAAGTGATACACCGAAGCTTAGGGTGTGGATTTATCCACGCGGTAGCGGAGCGTTCCGTAAGCCTGTGAAGCGATCTGGTAATGGGTCGTGGAGGTATCGGAAGTGCGAATGCAGACATGAGTAGCGATAAAGAGGGTGAGATGCCCTCTCGCCGAAAGACCAAGGGTTCCTGCGCAAGGCTAATCCGCGCAGGGTGAGCCGGCCCCTAAGACGAGCCCGAAGGGGGTAGTCGATGGGAACCACGTTAATATTCGTGGGCCTGGTGGTGTGTGACGGATGGTGTGTGTTGTTCGGCCTTAACGGATTGGCCGGGCTTCGAAACTGTCCCAGGAAATAGCCCCACCGTATAGACCGTACCCGAAACCGACACAGGTGGTCAGGTAGAGTATACCAAGGCGCTTGAGAGAAGTGTCCTGAAGGAACTCGGCAAATTGCCTCCGTACCTTCGGAAGAAGGAGGCCCAACATAGGCGCAAGCTCTTGTTGGGGGCACAGGCCAGGGGGTAGCGACTGTTTAGCAAAAACACAGGGCTCTGCTAAGTCGGCTTCAAGACGACGTATAGGGCCTGACGCCTGCCCGGTGCCTGAAGGTTAAGTGGAGGGGTGCAAGCTCTGAAATGAAGCCCAGGTAAACGGCGGCCGTAACTATAACGGTCCTAAGGTAGCGAAATTCCTTGTCGGGTAAGTTCCGACCTGCACGAATGGCGTAACGACTTCCCCACTGTCTCCAGGACATGCTCAGCGAAATTGAAA
>NZ_JBWKTR010000027.1:4670-6065 GCF_059420425.1 Sphingomonas sp. GW821-FHT04B01
ATTCTCCGTGAAGATGCGGAGTACCCGCGGTTAGACGGAAAGACCCCGTGCACCTTTACTGCAGCTTCAGAGTGGCATTAGGAAAGAACTGTGTAGCATAGGTGGGAGGCTTTGAAGCGTTGGCGCCAGCTGACGTGGAGCCATAGGTGAAATACCACCCTGTTGTTTTCTGATGTCTAACCTCGTTCCGTAAGCCGGAACAGGGACCCTCTGTGGCGGGTAGTTTGACTGGGGCGGTCGCCTCCTAAAGAGTAACGGAGGCGCGCGATGGTGGGCTCAGGCCGGTTGGAAACCGGCTGTTAGAGTGCAATGGCATAAGCCCGCCTGACTGCGAGACTGACAAGTCGAGCAGAGACGAAAGTCGGTCATAGTGATCCGGTGGTCCCTCGTGGAAGGGCCATCGCTCAACGGATAAAAGGTACGCCGGGGATAACAGGCTGATAACCCCCAAGAGCTCATATCGACGGGGTTGTTTGGCACCTCGATGTCGACTCATCACATCCTGGGGCTGGAGCAGGTCCCAAGGGTTTGGCTGTTCGCCAATTAAAGTGGTACGTGAGTTGGGTTCAGAACGTCGCGAGACAGTTTGGTCCCTATCTGCCGTGGGCGTCGAAATTTGAGAGGAGTTGACCCTAGTACGAGAGGACCGGGTTGAACGTACCTCTGGTGTACCTGTCGTCGTGCCAACGGCGCAGCAGGGTAGCTATGTACGGACGGGATAACCGCTGAAAGCATCTAAGCGGGAAGCCTCCCTCAAGATAAGATTTCATAGGACGGTCGGAGACCACGACCTTGATAGATCGGATGTGGAAGTGCGGTAACGCATGGAGCTAACCGATACTAATTGTCCTATTCGCGCTTGAACAAGATTTCATCAAAGTATTACTTTGATGAAGCTTTGAGAGTCTCACACCATCAATGACAATCCTGGGTCACCAGCGAAACGTCAGCGACGGCGTGGATGATACAAGTCGAACGCCAGAACATACCTTCACAAAGGTGCATCGATTTTGAAAACCCGTCACAATGCAAATTGCGACGGGTTACCCCCAAGCCCGCTTCGCATCCGCCCGCTTCATTGCCTGGTGGCTATAGCGTCGGTGTCCCACCCGATCCCATCCCGAACTCGGCCGTGAAACCCGACTGCGCCAATGGTACTATCGCTCAAGCGATGGAAGAGTAGGTCGTCGCCAGGCATTGCAGCCGGCGGATACGAAGCAACACGCTTAGGGCAAAGAACCCATACACAATTCATCATCCGGTGACGGATGCCAACACCCCCGCCCAAACAGCGGGGGCGTTCGCGTCACAACCCTGTCGCGGGGTGGAGCAGCCCGGTAGCTCGTCAGGCTCATAACCTGAAGGTCACAGGTTCAAATCCTGTCCCCGCAACCA
>NZ_JBWKTR010000028.1:0-5161 GCF_059420425.1 Sphingomonas sp. GW821-FHT04B01
ACAGGTCGCTCATTCACGGTCTCCTCACGGAGCCTCAATCAGATCGCGCCTCTCCCATCAATGGGTCCTGACCCTAGGATTGCCAAGTCAGGTTCTCTAAGATGATTGCAGGAGCCATTCCACCTGCGGCACACATCGTCACGAGGCCATATCGCCCGCCAATACGTTCCAGTTCGTCGATGACAGTGCCGATGAGTATTGCTCCGGTCGCGCCTATGGGATGTCCAAGAGCAATTGCACCCCCATTCACGTTGACCTTCGCCTGATCCAGGCCCAAGTCCCTGATGAACTTCGCTGCGACGACCGCAAATGCCTCATTGATTTCCCAGATATCGATGTCGCCAACTGACAATCCAGCGCGTCCAAGAACTTTCCGGGTGGCTTCGACCGGCGCGTTGAGCATCAGCGTCGGATCTCCACCCATATTGGCCGTCGCCACGATTCTTGCGCGCGGCTTGAGATTATGTCGCTTGATGTAAAGCGCTGACCCAAGGAGGATTGCTGCGGCTCCGTCCACGATGCCAGATGAGTTACCGGCATGGTGCAAATGCTTGATTTCCACCTGCGGATAGCGCTTCAGAATTTGTTGGCGAAAAGTCGACCCATTCTGGCCATATGGCGTGTCGGCAAGTCCTTCGAATGCGGGCCGGAGAGCAGCGAGATCCTCAATAGTGGTTTGCGGTCGGGGATACTCGTCACTCTCCAGGATGGT
The DNA here is from genome assembly GCF_059420425.1 of Sphingomonas sp. GW821-FHT04B01. NCBI lineage: Bacteria > Pseudomonadati > Pseudomonadota > Alphaproteobacteria > Sphingomonadales > Sphingomonadaceae > Sphingomonas > Sphingomonas sp. GW821-FHT04B01. Next base: position 713 of record NZ_JBWKTR010000028.1, read on the forward strand.
GTTCCCGGCCTCGTCCAGCACTGGAACCAGCGAGCGGCTGAAGCGCCCCTCCGAAATTGCAACGCTGGCTCGCCGTTGACTCTCCAAGGCCAGTGCATCGAGATCCTCCCTGCGAAATCCCTCGATACTGGCGATAGCATCGGCGCAAACTCCTTGATGGGACTGGGGATGGAGAGCATCCAGACGCCTGTTATGGCTGCCCACCACTGCTGACGGGATGCCAGCATCAGCTTCTTGGAACGATAGTGAAGTTACATAGCTCATCATCTCGCTGCCTCCAGCGATGACCAGATCCTCCATTTCACTTGCAACCTGGGCAGCAGCGAATGCCACGCTCGTAAGACCGCCACCGCAAAACCGGTCCAGCGTGACACCACTCGCGGTAACATCATAGCCGGCGCCAAGCGCCGCCATGCGGCCAAGATCCCCACCTTGATTTCCCCGCTGTGACGAGGTCGACCAGATGATGTCATCCACATGGCCTGTATCAAATCGGTTGCGTTCCCGAAGCGCGGTCAAGACGGATACAGCGATCTGTTGCGGGTGAAGATTAGCATAGGATCCTAGATTGGGCTTACCCAACGCACGAGGGGTGCGAACTGCATCAACTATGTAGGCTCCGCTCATATTGTTACCTTTTGCTTGGGAGTTCGCTACGGGCGGTCAACGCTGGGCCCGCCCTGCGAAAACCGAGATCAATTGCTGGCCCTGCACCCGTGGCCCTATCCAGGACTCAGGCCATCAGAAACTGCCTGACATGAGCGATCCATTCCTCAGGCTTGTCGGTCCAGCCATGCCCGACGCCTTCGATCACCCTAAGCGTGGCAAGCCCGCCTGCAATGCCATCATGGATTTCCTTGGCGAGTGCGAGAGGCAAAATCGGATCCCGATCGCCGTGAAGGATCAGGGTCGGCACGCTGATTTTCTTCAGCGCAGTACGGAAATCCAATGTGTGCCACTCTCCGCCTGCCTCGAAGAAATGGCGCAAGACCTCCGGCTTCGCGATGGAGCGCCCGAGCCAGTTTGGATCCATTGGCCCAACTGTATAGTGCTGCAGGCATTTCTCCATGAATTCCGCTTCATGGTTCATGTCTCCCGAAAGGAAATATCGTGCAGCGACGCCAGCATCATCGCCGCCGACCTTGGCGAATGCCGCCACAGAGAGTTCAAGATCTGTCCGCGCGCCTGTGCAAAGCAGAGCAAGTTTGCTCAAACGATCAGGGTAGGTTGTCGCAAACGCTTGCGCAATAAAGCCGCCCACGGATGCGCCGAGGACGAGCGGCTTCTCGATTTCCAGAGCGTCGAGGAAGCCCGCAATGTCATCCGCCCATTGCGACAAATTCCACTGGTCCGGTCGCGCATCATCGCTTCTGCCATTGCCACGATGGTCGAGGTAGATAACCTGCGCATCTTCAGCCAAAGCCGACATATCCGGCAGGTATGATGCATGGTCGAGGCCGGGACCACCATGCACGAGGAGGACGGTAGGTCGCTGACGCAATATCGGACCATCTGGCACCAGCGAAAGACCTTCCACGTCAAAATAAAGACGAGTGCCGTTTACATCCACCCTCATACAAATTAACTCCAGATACGGTTAAGTAAAATTTCTAGCAACTAAACGGAAACTTGGGATTTTCTGCGACTGCCGGAGCTTGTCGTTCGACTGCCTGGATAAATTAAGCCGAACGTTGTCGAGACAAATGGTGCACCAAGCCATAGGTGTCCAATTCGTTTGCCTATGTGCCGATGCGTAATGGGAATATCGTGTCAGCCAGGTCATCCTGGAGCCAATTGCGGGCTTGCCTAATCTGCACAGAACATTCGGGGCGTTTCCACGAGACAGGATTCGCAGGAGATTCCCGTTGAGAAGTGCCGCCCTGGCATGCAGTCCGATATTTAATTGGCACCCGGGCATCGCTGACCCAATGGCACCGGAGGCACCCACGGCGACCCCAGCCAGTGTCTCTCCATCCGGACTCACATCAGCGATTATTGGCCTGACGCACGCTGCATCATGACGTGCTCACGGAGGCCTCATGACCCCGACCAAACTGCTGATCGGACAGATTATCGTTGTCCTGGCAATAATTAGCGCGAGTATCTGGACGGCGACCCAATGGGTGGCGGCTCAGCTCGCCTATCAGCCAGAACTGGGCCAACCCTGGTTCATTGCGTTAGGAATGCCAGTCTATCGACCTTGGGAGATCTTCCCATGGTGGTTTTCGTACGATGCCTATGCTCCGATCATATTTGACGAGGGGGGAGCGATAGCAGCTGCTGGTGGCTTTATCGGCTGCGGCGCGGCGATCTTTGGGTCGGTATGGCGCGCCCGCCAGCCGAGCAATCTCACTACCTACGGGTCAGCAAAGTGGGCGGCGCAGAGCGATGTAAGGGTTGCAGGGCTGCTCGAAGAGCATGGGGTCACGCTTGGCCAGATCAATGGACAGGACCTCCGGCACAATGGTCCCGAACATATCATGGCTTTTGCTCCCACACGATCCGGCAAGGGTGTCGGTCTCGTCATTCCAACCTTGCTGTCGTGGACCGGCTCCACTGTCGTCCACGACATCAAGGGCGAGAACTGGCAATTAACGGCGGGCTGGCGATCGCGTTTCTCTCACTGCCTGCTCTTCAATCCGACCGACTCTCGTTCGGCGCGGTACAACCCGCTGCTTGAGGTGCGGCGCGGTATTAACGAAGTGCGCGACGTCCAGAATATCGCGGACATCCTTGTCGACCCGGAAGGTGCACTGGAGCGCCGCAACCACTGAAAAAACCAGCCATTCTCTGCTGGTCGGCGCGATCCTGCACGTCCTCTATGCCGAAGAAGAAAAGACGCTGGCCCGGGTCGCGACATTCCTTTCCGATCCGCAGCGGACGTTCGTCGCCACGCTCAAGTGCATGATGGCAACCAACCATCTCGGGACGCCGGAGGTCCCAGCGGTCCATCCCGTCGTTGCCTCGGCCGCGCGCGAGTTGCTCAACAAGAGTGAGAACGAGCGCTCCGGCGTCCTATCGACCGCCATGTCGTTCCTCGGCCTCTATCGGGATCCAACCGTGGCGTTGATCACCTCGGCGTCCGACTGGCGCATCATTGACCTAGTAGAGGGCGCGCATCCCATCTCGCTCTACCTCGTGGTGCCGCCATCCGACATCAGCCGGACAAAGCCTTTAATCCGCTTGATCCTCAACCAGATCGGGCGTCGCCTGACCGAGGAGTTGCACGGGACCGGTAAGGATGGCGAAGCCGCGCGCGGACACCACCGGCTGCTAATGATGCTCGACGAGTTCCCCGCGCTGGGACGACTGGACTTCTTTGAGACGAGCCTTGCCTTTCTCGCCGGCTATGGCGTCCGCGCTTTCCTAATCGCACAAAGCCTCAACCAGATCGAGAAAGCCTATGGCGAACACAATGCAATTCTCGACAACTGCCATGTCCGCATTGCGTTTGCGACCAACGACGAGCGGACGGCGAAGCGCATTTCGGACGCCCTCGGCACTGCGACCGAGCAGCGCGCCATGCGCAACTATGCTGGGCATCGCCTTGCACCATGGCTCGCGCATGTCATGGTTAGCCGACAGGAGACGGCCCGCGCCCTGCTGACGCCTGGCGAGGTGATGCAACTCGCGCCGACTGACGAACTGGTTCTGATCTCTGGCCATCCGCCGATCCGCGCCAAGAAGCTGCGCTACTATGAAGACCACCGCTACGCCGCGCGCGTCCTCCCAGCGCCGACGCTCGATGCCACCGGCTATCGCGATCTCCCTGCCGCTCGTCCCGACGATTGGGCTAGTCGGGTGCGCGGTGCCGACATGCGCCTTGTCAGCAGCCCGGATAGTGACGAAGGCGTTGACGCGGGTGGGCTGGAACAAGCCCGCCATCCTGCGCACGGCATCGAGCCGGCTGTCATTGTCGAGCCAGAGCTTGCCGATCCGCTAGGGCTCGGCGACGATGATGGCGACCAAGCGGCCGAGCGCCGCACGATGGACAGGGTTCAGGCACTAGGTGTTTAGTCCCGGCATCTGGTGGATCGGATCGACGATGAACCGCTCAGGCTCTGAAGTCCAGATTTTGGCGATGTATTCGTAAGGTGTGAGGCCGCTGAGCGTTTTGAGCCGGCGGGCGAAATTGTATGCCGCCATGAAGTCGGCGAGGTGCACCCGCAATTGCTCGTGGCTCTCGTAGTGAAAGCGTTTGACGGTCGCTTCCTTAATCGTGCGGTTCATCCGCTCGACCTGACCGTTGGTCCAAGGATGGTTTGGCTTGGTAAGCCGGTGCTCGATGTCATTGGCTTCGCAGATCATGTCGAAGCGCATCTGCCGTGACCAGGCGGTGTTCCGGTTACGCGGCTGCTCTGCGAACTGGATGCCGTAGCACATTGGGAAGCGCCGGTTCGGGAGCCGCTATGGCCCTGATGAAGACAAGTCCGCGTATAGCGGCCGCAG
>NZ_JBWKTR010000029.1:0-3464 GCF_059420425.1 Sphingomonas sp. GW821-FHT04B01
ATCGCCGGCGATTGCTGTTGAAAGCCGTCGCGCCGGCGTCGGTGTCCGGCAGAAGAGGCTGTCTGTAACGCAGAGCTGCCTGCATCCGCCGAAGAGATGTATTAACGCCTGACGCGGCTTACCATAGCGCCGGAGCAATCCCGAAAGGAACCCACGGTAGGAAAGCAGCTATTGTGACCCCGTTGACGCCCTCCTCGTGACCGCTTAGTCAAAAAAATCGGTCCAATTGCTCCTTCTTGAACCTGCATTGCATAAACGGAGTTTGGAGAACGTAAGGCGTTCTGCAAACTCCGCGGTTCGAAAGGGCTACTAAAGACCCAGAAGCCGTCATTCGAAGCCGCCGTTTACGGTACCAAGTTCTGCCACTCATTCATCTCGAGGCCAGCGGATATGTTGCTGACCCCGGGATGATGTAAGTCGAAGGGGTGAGGGAGGCGGTCCAGCGAGCTTTGGAAAGCACCATTTTGCAAGCCGGTGCTATTTGGCAGGCAAACCACGCTCGTCGAGCTTAGTGTCTCCGCCCCGCAGGCGCCGTATAGCAGTAACTTTTCCGCCAGTAATATCATAAGCAACCGCATCGTAGGACCAGCAGCAATGGGCCGGAGTCCCTTCCCCCCAGCTACCCACCGAATTAAAATATTCTATGAACAGTAAGCGGCCGGTTGAGGAGAAGCCAGGGAACACCTTAAATGATACGCCTTTTGCAGCAAGCTTCTTGCCATATCGTTCAAGCCATTCATTCTTAGTTCGGGTAAGTAGCTTGCCATCTTCATAGACGACCACGTTTTCCGACAGCAGCGCAGCGTAAGCCGGCACATCTTTTGTCTCGATTGATCGAACGAGTTTCGCGCTGAGTGCGTCCTGCCCGGGCAAGGATGGCGGTGGTGGAACCTGCGCATCTGCGGGCAGTGCCGCTAGAATAAGCAACGTTGCACCAACGATCCTGCTTACCATTGATCCCGCCTCTAATAAGTAATCACGGTAGCTCTTTGGGTATCCTCAAAACCGCATGGCAATGGTGCCCTGCACCGTGCGGCGATTGCCGTACCAGCACCAGCCATAGTCGAGGTAGCAGGTCGTGACATACTTCTTGTCGAAGAGATTGGCGGCGTTCAGGCTAAGCGTCGTCCCTTCAAGCCGCGGCAGCAACTTACCAAGGTCGTAGCGCATCTGTGCATCGAATAGCGTAAAGCCCGGGGTTCTCTGACGCGTCGCAACCGGATTGAACGCGGCATCGTAGATCGTGCCGGCATAGATGCTGTCCACGTGTCGAACGGCACCACCGATTGCAAAGCCCGCTAGGCCACCGTCGTTCGGGACCCATTCGAGGTTGGCGGACGTGCCGCCGCGCCCGACACCAAGGATCCCGTCGCCGACGTTCGCCGGGTTGGCGTCGGCGATGTTGCGCACCCTCTGGCGGCTGAAGGCCAGCCTCGCGTTGAAGCCGTACGGCAGCGGCGCGGTCGCTTCGGCTTCGACGCCCTGCGACCGGTACTTGCCGCCCTGCGTCGAGATCTGCGTGACCGGATTGGTGACGATGATGTTGCTCTGATCGATCCGGAACCAGGCAGCCGTCACGAGGATGGCAGTGCCGGGCACCGTGTATTTCGCACCCGCCTCGAGCTGCTTACCTTCCGTAGGCTTGGCCACCTGCAAAGGTCCCGCCTGGGAGGCGCGGAAGGTGCCATTGGGTTCGAAGGAGGTGGAGTAGCTGACATAGGGCGCCAGGCCGAACGACGTCGCGTACAGGGCGCCCACACGGTAGGTGAACTTCGTGTTCTCCGTGGACGCCGTCTGCCGATCAGCACGCACTCCGGCCCAATCATGGCGTCCACTCAGGAGCAGGCGCAGCCCCCCGATCGACACCTGATCCTGGGCATAGATCCCTGCCTGATCGGATCGCGGCCTTGGACTGTTGACACCGAAGTTGTTGGGTACGTCCTCCGGCCGTCGCGGCACGACCATTGTCCCGTATACGGGAGCGTAGCCGTTCAGCACCGTGCCGGAGCCGAACGCATTGACCGTGCTGGCTTTGCCCGTCTGATAATCAAGGCCGAACAGAAGGTCGTGCTTCAGAACTCCAGTCTGCACACGTCCGCGAATCTGGTTGTCGAACACCCAGGAGTCGGCACGCTCACGCGTCGAGTAGGAGGAGCGGCCGAACAGCGCGGTGTTGCCGGTGGGATCGGCCAAGGCTCCGTTTGCGTAGACGATGCCGAGGCTGGACGTTGCATGCTGATAGCGCCCCGAAGCGCGGATGCTCCAGTCGGAGTTGATGGTATGGGTAAGGATGTATGTTGCCGACGCCTGCTCGCGCTTAAAGAAATTGTCAGGTTCGCCGAAGTCACGGCTCGTCGGCAGCCTTCCGTTCGGATTGGGCAGGAACGTGCCCGATGCGGGGAACACGCTGTAGCTGCCGTTCTCGGGGTCATGCGAATACGCGGCCAGCAACGTCAGCTGCGTGGCGTGATCCGCATTGATCGTGACCGCGCCGTTGATCGTCTGGCGTTCGCGTCTGCTGAAGTCCTGCTGAGTGTGTGCACCGTTTGCGCTGCCGTAGAGACGCCAGAGCACAGATGACCCGGCCCTGCCTCCGACGTCGACGTCGGCACGATACAGATCGTATGTGCCGTATGTCCCCGAGACCGCGCCGTACAAGTCTCGATCGAGCGGCAGCTTGCTCGACAAGGCCACCAGCCCGCCCGGTCCGGATTGACCGTAGAGGACAGACGCCGGCCCCTTGACCACTTCGATGCGATCTAGCCGCGAGACGTCGATCTGCGGCGTCAGGTATCCCGCCCCGCCGATGAGCTTTAGGCCGTCGAGGAACTGCGGCGCGTCAAACCCACGCAGCTTGAACTGGTCGTAGACTTCCGCGCTTGAGCCACGCTGCTCCGTCGTCACACCGGCGACGAAACGCAGCGCCTGATTGAGGTTGGCAAGGCCGAGCTTGGCAATCTCATCGGAGCTTATGACGCTGATCGACTGTGGGGTCTCGGCGATCGGCAGATCGCTCTTCGTACCTGAGGTAGCCACGCTGACGGGCTGGGCGCCGGTCACCACGATGTCTGTCGATGATGAGCCTGCGGCCTGAGGCTCGTCGGGATCCGTGGCGGCCCAAGACGGAGCGGACGGCAGCAGCAGCGCCCCAGCGATGCCACTCAACAATACGGTTCGAAAACGACGTTGCATGTAGGTCGACCCCCAATTTGAGGGCCTCCTTATTGATCATGCGAGCCATTCGCAACAAATGATTGTTCGACGGCGGAGCGACTTTTATCCCTCGATCCAAGGCCGATTAGCTAAAGCGCCCCCCGATTTTGAAAAGAGCAGCACGGCTTGTCGATCTAGGTACAAGAGCGATGATCCAGCGATCGTCGATCCGCTACTAGGGCTCAAACCCAATCAGCGGGTTGAGGCGGAGTGGCTTTCCTGATTCACTGCGCGTGGATCATGGGAGGTTT
>NZ_JBWKTR010000030.1:0-2449 GCF_059420425.1 Sphingomonas sp. GW821-FHT04B01
CCCGCCGCTCACTCATCCCCAGCGCCGTTTGGAGATGCGCGACCGCTTCCCGCTTCGCGGCGGGCGTCACCATTTTTTGAGAGCAGGTCCTTCAGACCTGCGTTGTCCAGCATTGTGTCCGCCAGTAACCGTTTGAGCCGGGCGTTCTCTTCCTCAAGCGCCCGTAGACGCTTCGCGTCGGACACCTCCAGACCGCCGAACTTGGCCTTCCAGGCGTAATAAGTGGCGCTAGACATGCCGTGCCGGCGACACAGATCCATCACCACCGCACCTGCCTCGGCTTCCTTCAGGATGCAGATGATCTGCTCTTCAGAAAACTGTTTCCGCTTCATCTGTCCGTCCCTTTCCAGGGCCGGACTCCAGCTTCAACTGGAGGAAAAAACGGGGGTCACGTCAGGGCCAGCATGAATTTTTGTCCGCGCGGCAGAGGATTCCGACTTGGACATCCCGAGCACCCAAACGTCACCATCTCTCTTTGCACAATTCAATGCAGAGGCGATAAGAGTGATGAAAGCTGGCGACGAGATGGGGCAATTGGAGCCGGCAGCAGGCATAAGCCCGGCTGCGCCGACATGCGAATATCCCCACGCATTGACACCGGCCGCTTATGCCGCCGCCGTGGCATCATTGCAGGCATTTCCCGAGGGGCGGGCAAATGCTGCAGAGATTTGCTGCGACCGAAATGCTGCCGACGAAACCAAGATTGCTCTCATTCATTGCGGATGCGACGGTGCGGTCACGCCGTGGACTTTCGCTACTTTGAAAACATTGTCGCAGAAGTTTGCTGATGTGCTCAAGCGCGAGGGTGTCGAAGTCGGAGACCGTGTGGCTGGGCTGCTTCCGCGCTCCCCCGAGCTACTTATAACAATCCTGGCTACATGGAGGATCGGCGCGGTATACCAGCCTTTATTCACAGCCTTCGGGCCTAAGGCGATTGAACACAGGCTAGTGGAGGCCAGAACGAAGCTTGTCGTCACTGACGCTGGCAATCGGTCGAAGCTGTCGGAGCAATCGGTGTCGGTACCGACCATTGTGGTTGGTGCAGAACCAATGGTCGATGACACAGATTTCTGGTCAGCGCTCAACCACATGACAGGAGGGTCAGAGGCCGTGCCGCGTGACATTGATAGTCCCTTCCTGTTGATGTTCACGTCTGGCACAACCGGGCCAGCCAAGCCGCTCGAGGTGCCGATCAGGGCAATCATGGCGTTCACTGCCTATCTGCAGAACGCCGTTGGTTTGCTGGAAACCGATCGGTACTGGAACCTCGCCGACCCGGGCTGGGCCTATGGCCTTTACTATGCTGTGGCCGCGCCGCTCGCGATGGGCGTGGCGACGATCTTCAATGAGAACCCATTCAACGTCGAGGAAACATATGATCTGATCAACACGCTGGGTGTCACGAACCTCGCAGGTTCTCCAACTGCCTTTCGTCAAATGACCTTGGCAAGCGTCGAGGTTGCTACACGGATAAGGGGCCAGCTTCGCGCGGTGAGCAGCGCCGGCGAACCCCTTGGTTCCGAGATCGTTCGTTGGTTTTCAGAATATCTCTCCGTAGCTGTAAATGATCATTATGGGCAAACCGAGGTCGGTATGGTCGTGTGCAATCATCACGCCCTTGATCATCCCGTCCGACTTGGTTCGGCAGGCTTTGCTTCCCCCGGTTACAAAGTTGTGGTCTGTGACAAGAAGGGTGTAGAACTCGACCCGGGGCAACCGGGTATCCTGGCCATCGACCGGGAACAGTCGCCTATGTTCTGGTTCGACGGGTATGTCGGCCACGGAACGGCCGCCTTCATGGGAAAATATTATCTTAGCGGTGACATTGTGGAGCAGGGTGAGGATGGTAGCATATCATTCCTCGCTCGATCGGATGATGTCATAACCACGTCCGGCTACAGGGTAGGTCCATTCGATGTTCAAAGCGCGCTGCTCGAACTGGAAGCCGTCATCGATTCCGCGGTAATTGGAAAGCCCGACCCCCATCGAACCGAGATTATAAAGGCATTCGTGGTTCTGAAAGAGGGCTGGCAGCCAAGCGACGATCTCGTTGCGTCAATGCAAGCCTATGTGAAGGCAAGGTTGTCTGCTCATGCCTATCCCCGCGAAATCGAGTTCGTCACCGATTTGCCACGGACACCGAGTGGCAAAGTGCAGCGTTTTCTCCTGCGTCAGCAGGAACTGGCGAAGTCCAAAGACGGCTCGGCATAGGATCATGCATGAACCTGGGTCGCAGGTGCCTGATCAAATGGATCGAGAGGAGGATGAGCGCTGTCTAGCACAATCGCGAAGGGGCTTCTCTCCGGTTCCAGCTTTGCATCAGGAATAATCCACGAGTTGCGGGCGATCGCAAGCCACGATGACCTGCTTTCGCTAGGGTCAGGACCCATTGATGGGAGAGGCGCGATCTGATTGAGGCTCCGTGAGGAGACCGTGAATGAGCGACCTG
>NZ_JBWKTR010000031.1:0-2281 GCF_059420425.1 Sphingomonas sp. GW821-FHT04B01
GTAAGAGTGGTGTGGAGGCCGCAGATTATGCTGCTTGCGCAATGGGCTGATCTACCGGCGGCATCCAGTTCCAGGGCATGAGTTTGTCCCACTGGCTGGCGGGCCAGTCGCTTGCGACTTTGGCGATGACGTCGGCGATATAGACCTGCGGGTCGACGCCGTTGGCCTTGCAGGTCTGGATGACGGTGTAGATAGCCGCGGCCCGCTCGCCGCCTGCGGGCGAACCGGCGAACAGCCAGTTGCGACGTCCGACCGCGACACCGCGCAGCGCACGCTCCGCGATATTGTTGTCGATCTCCAGGCGACCATCTTCGAGGAAGCGCGACAGGGCCGGCCAGCGCTTCGTGCCATAGGCGATGGCCTTGGCCATGTCGGACCTGGGTGACAGATGGCGAAGGGCGGCGTCGAGCGTCTCGCGCAAGGCCTTGACCAGCGGTTTACTCCGTTCCTGCCTGACGCAACACCGCACATCGGGGGGTTGGCAGCGGACCTCGGCCTCAACGACATAGAGCGAGCCGATCTGCTCGAGGATGTCGGTTGTCAGCGGTGTGGGCGACCGCTCGTGGAGGTCGAAGACCTTCCGTCGGAAATGCGCCCAGCAGGCGACCTCGGTGACGCCGCTGCGGTACAGCCCGTCATAGCCCGCGTAGGCATCGGCCTGGAGGAAGCCGCGAAAGCCGGTAAGATGCGCCAGCGGGTGCGCGGCCGTGCGATCCGGCGTGAAGCGATACCAGGTCGCGCGCGGCGCCGTGCTGCCGGATGCCCGGTCGTCGGCCGCGTACACCCATAACCGCCCGGTCGCCGTCTTGCCCCGACCGGGGTCGAGCACCGGCACGGGTGTGTCGTCGGCATGGATCTTGTCGGCCTTGAGCACCTCGTCGCGGATGCGGCTGACGATGGGGTCGAGGAGCGCGGCAGCCTGTCCGGTCCAGCCGGCCAGCGTCGAGCGGTCGATGTCGAGCCCCTGCGCGGCCATCATCTCGGCCTGGCGATACAGAGGCAGGTGGTGGTCGAACTTGGAGACGACGACGTGCGCCAGCGTGGCGAAGGTTGCCTTGCCGCGCGCCACACCGCTGACCGGGGCGGGCGCCTGGACGATCTTCTCACAGGTTCGGCAGCTGTATTTGGGGCGAACGTTGCGGACGACCCGCCAGCGCACCGGCACGATGTCGAGCATCTCGTGTGCGTCCGAGCCGAGCGGGCGCAACGCACCGCCACAGTCCGGGCAGGTGCAGACACCCGATACGGGTTCGTGAACGACCTCCTCGCGCGGCAGATGCGCCGGCAGACTGCGGACGGGCACCGAACGCGCCGCCACGCCGGGGTCGGCCGCTCCGGCCCCAGGCGCATCACGCTCGGTTTCCAGTTCCTCCAGCGCCAGTTCGAGCTGCTCGATCTCGCGGCCGAGCTTTTCGGACGAGGCGCCGAACTGCATCCGCCGCAGCCGCGCGATCTGTCCGCGCAGGGTATCGATGAGCAGGTCGCGGGCGGCGAGTGCGGCATTGGCCCGGGCGAGCGAGGCCTCCAGCGCGGCAATCCGCGCGGCGGCATCAGCAGGGGAAACGGGCGCTTCCGGCACCCGCATTTCATAGCAGATTGCAGGCCGGCGAGCGAGGGAAAGTGGCGCAAAACCGCCGTTCCTACCCCGCCAGCGTTGGCGCGAACGTCCGCTCCGGTCGCCGCCAGTCGATGCCTTCCAGCAGCATCGACAATTGCGCCGGCGTCAGCGTCACCGTGCCGGTCGCGGTCACTGGCCAGACGAAACGGCCACGGTCGAGCCGCTTGGAAAACAGGCAAAGTCCCTGGCCGTCGAACCACAGTAACTTGACCAGATGACCCCGCTTGCCCCGGAACACGAACAAGGCACCCGAATGCGGGTTCTGCGCCAGCACCTGCTGCACCAGCACCGCCAGGCCATCGAACCCCTTGCGCATGTCGGTCACGCCACACGCCAAAAATACTCGCGTCGGCAACGGCACCGGGCTCACCGCAGCACCGACAGCACCCGTGCAAGCGCGCCTGCATCCACAGCTGCGTCGACACTCACCCGCACGCCGCCCGGTAACTCGATCTGAATGAGCCCCGATGGAAATGGTGCCGGCTGTGGCGCTGGCGGCGTCGGTTCCGCCACATGCACCTCGGCAAACACCGGCAGCGACGGCATCGCCCCGGCCAGCTTGCCTTCGCGCAGCTGCTTGCGCCATGTGTAGATCAGGCTGCTCGATACCTCGCGATGCGCGATGACATCGCAGACCCGAACCCCCGGCCGGAACGCCTCGGC
>NZ_JBWKTR010000032.1:0-2225 GCF_059420425.1 Sphingomonas sp. GW821-FHT04B01
CGTCCCATGGGTAGTCGTCCGGTCCGGATACGCCGGTAAACTGCTCCACCTCCGCAATGTAGCGGATCAATTCGGCGTGATCGATGGGCCAGTCGGCACCCTCGCCGGTCATCGTCTTCAGTTGCAGGTCGCGCGGATCGGGGCGGGGGCAAAAGGCGCCCCAGTGCAAGGTCGACCCGCCGACGCCCATCCCCGAATTGTTCGAACCGAACGCCGTCGGGGTCGCCCCGCCGCTCAGTCGCTCCTCCATCCAGTAGATGTCGGCGGCGATCTCGTCGGCGACGTGGTCGTCGGGGCGGAACGGTCGGCCCGCCTCCAGCGCCACCACCGACAAGCCTGCCTGCGCCAGCCGGGAGGTAAGCGGTGCGCCACCTGCGCCCGTGCCGATCACCACGGCATCGACGACCTCATGCGCACCGTAATGTTTCGACGTCACGAGGCGCGCTCCACCGACGGTTGCCAGGCTTCCAGGTCGTTGGCGCCGGTGCGCGTGTATCCCTGCTTGCGGCGACCATCGCCACCGACCGCGAAGCCGTCATAGCCGATCGCTGCCATCGTCGCCGGCAGCGACATCCAGATGCGCACCGTTTCGGCGCGCACGTCCTCGAACCACAACGCCATCTGTTCGGGAGAGAGCTGTGCCTCATCCTCACGGTTGCCGACCTCGCCGTTGGCCACACGTTCGAGCAAGCGGGTCTGCGCGCCGAGGTCGAGGGAGGCGAAACCATAGGCCGCCATCGTCGCAAGCCCGCGCTGCCATGCCTCACGGTCGGGCGGCAGTATCGCGAAGCGCCAGCCATCCCCGGTCCCGTCCGCGATGCCGCTCAGGATGCGATCCGCCAGAATGGCCGCGCCGTCAGCATCGGGCAGGATCTGCGCGACCAGAGCCGTTGCCATGGTGCGGTTTTCCGCCGACCAGATCGCAGCGGGGGCAGGAGGACGCAGGCGGTCCAGCAGGGCGGCGCGGGTCCTGCGGCTGACGCGATCGGAACCGAGCAGCGTCGCGAAATCGGCGGGCAATTCGGCTTGCGTGACGTTCGCGACATGGCCTTCGATCAACGCGGCGAGCACCTGCGGCTGTTCGTAGGGGATAAGATGGGCCGCTCCCTGCACGACCTGAACATCGGCCGTCACGTAATGCGGCAGGTTGAGCCGATGCTGGGCGTCCTCACCCAGATCGCCATCGTCCGCGCCGGCGAGGATCAGGGCAGGTATCGAGATGATCCCCGCCTCGGCGCTCCAATCCTCCCGACTGCCGCGTTCCAGCCATCCGAGCCATGCCTCGCGGCTCGACCGCCGTACGTCGTCGATCGCCGTGTCGCGTAAGGGGGGCGGCAATCGTGCCGCGGTGTTGGCGTCGACGAACGTTGCGGCTTCGCCGTGTGATGCCTGCTTTTCCGCGAACCAGCCGATCATCTCGGCGCGACGATCCTCGTCCATGGGTTCGGACGAGGGGGGCGATGCGGCAACCAGAACGACGCCTAGGATTGCGGATAATCCGATCTCCCCCCGCGCGGCTCGTGCAGCGACAAGCGTTGCGATCTTGCCTCCCATGCTATGGCCGACGAGCACGCACGAAGACAAAGCGCGAGACCGTATCTCGCCCGCCAGCCAATCCGCCATCGCAGCAACGTTCAGATAGCCATATGGTGCGGCCGCCCCGAAGCCTGGCAGGTCGAGCGCGACGCAATCACGCCCTGGTAGATAATGGAGAACAGGCTTCCACTCTTTCGCGCTTGCACCAAGTGCGTGAAGAAACACCAACGTCGGTCCGGTCATCAGGCCTCGCAAAGTCAACTGCATGCCCGACGTTGCAACGGAAGGTCAGTTCCGAAGCCATGCGCCCGTTGCCAAAAGAACGGTGGGAACCGTTCCAGTGCGCTCGCCGGCCCCGCCCTCCGGCGACCAGCCTCAAAGGATCACAGCTCCTCTGATCGGGACCCTTCGGGCCGGTCCCTTGTTGTGGAGACGCACGATCCTCATGCAATTTCGGAGCTGAACCCCATGGCCAAAAAGCCGTCCAAAGCGAGCAACGCGTCCACGGACGAAGCGCAGCCGCGCTACGGCGTCAATTATCGCGAAATCCAGCCGTACGGTACGTTGAAAGACCTACCGATCGCGCTCGAAGACAATGCGCGTGCCCAGAGCGTGGAAATCCTGAACCAGATTCTGGTCGATACCATCACTCTGCGCGACATGTACAAGAAGCACCATTGGCAAATGTC
>NZ_JBWKTR010000033.1:0-1750 GCF_059420425.1 Sphingomonas sp. GW821-FHT04B01
GCCCGCGCCCTCGTCAAAGGCGACAAGCATCCCGGCTACCGGCGCTACCGCAAGGCGGCCTGCTGAACACGCTTACCCCCTTTTCAGGTCGCTTTTGATGCAGAATGCCGATCTGATGAGGCAGGGGAGGAATCCGGGGCGGCTGCCCTTGTTGTGAGGCGCAAGCGCAGTTGCAGATTGATGCACCTAAACCCCCTCAGCAGGGGCAGGGCTGCTTTAGCGCGGTACAGAATTTGCGCGCTCCCTCCTAGGGAGCCTCGGGGCCGCGCAAGCGGACCCGTTCGACAGCGGCCGGTGGACGATGTCGTTTCGGTGGCTTGAGGCCTTGGTGCCTGATGAAGCCGCAAACTGCGTACGCCAACGGCGTTCCTTCTATCCTTATTCCTTACAGGGCCTCTGTCTGTCCGCTCGGCGGATTTGCACTATCAACGGCAAGGCGCAGCCGTTCGAGCACGGCCTGAAGTTCGGGATTGCCGACCTCGGCGATGACTTCGTCGACCGTGCTCGTTTCCAACTTACGCTGACGGGCCAGCTTTTCCGCGACGGCCCGGACGAACTCCGTCGGGCGGCGCAACATGCGGCGCACCCGCTCCTTCGCCGAGGTTGGCACGTGCAGGATATAGGCGTTGGCGATCTGCTCGGTTTGCTGCTCGTCAGGCTCTGCGTTTTCGATAGGCTGGCAGCGCCTGATCCAGTCGACGAAACCGTGCTCTTTCAGGCGTGCCAGTGCCGCAGCAACCGCGCTACGGGACCGGCAAATTGCGTCTGCGATCCAGCGGATTGTGGGGTCGAGGCGGCCGTTTTTCTTGCCGCGAAGGCGAAGCAGGTATCGGTAAACCTCCAGCCCGATCGCGCCGATCGCACCGTTCCGGCGTCCGGCTAGTTTCGTCTCGCGCTCGAACTCCTCCAACGCCCGCATGCGGGCGTTGTGCTCGCTCTTTGGAAACATGTTGTGCGTGCGCCAGAGTGCCGCCTCTGCACCACCGGCATTGTAGCTGTTACGACGTACCGGCTGACCGGTACGCACCCGCTGGGGACGGCCGGTAGGGATGCCCAACGCGCTCACAGGACACCTGCGGTATCATGCGGTGCAGATGCGGTGGCAACGTTGCAAGTTCTATCTATGATCCCTTTATGTTCGTGCTTTGATCTTGCGCAAGTGCCATAATTTCCCTTACGGAATCCAGATCGGCACAGCTTTCCCAAGCTTACGACGAGGGTTCGATTCCCTTCACCCGCTCCACGGCCCCTCCTGCGAGGCGGCTCCAGCTTTAGTGGGGCAGAGGCGATGTCCGCTAATGCTAGGAAAGCGGTCATCTGACCGTTACATTCCGCCGGTATATCCGAGCAGGAAAGGTAGGATCGCGAAGCCAATCAGGAGTGCCGGGACTAACGCAATAACCGGCTTCCGCCAGATGTTTCCCGTCCAACCGGCGAACAAGAGCAGCACAACTGCCACGAGTGGATAGATGACGTAATAATCAACCTGCCCAGCGTTAGGAGCAACTCGATAGCCCTGTTGGTAAACTCCGTGGATGAGGTCGCGCCCCATGACGAAGAGGGCGAACCATAGGGCCGAGATTATTCCGATGACGATGTTTGCTGAGCGCATACGCTGGAGCCTATCGGTTGCGTAACATGTCGGCAATTGGGCGAAGCGGAATGTCCGCTTCTGGGCGATTGTGTTGAAGAAGTCGGCTCGTGGTGCGGAAGTAGGGCGGCGGCTAAGTTGCGCTGAACAGTTCTGACC
>NZ_JBWKTR010000034.1:0-1679 GCF_059420425.1 Sphingomonas sp. GW821-FHT04B01
CTGCCTCGGCTTCCTTCAGGATGCAGATGATCTGCTCTTCAGAAAACTGTTTCCGCTTCATCTGTCCGTCCCTTTCCGGGGCCGGACTCTAGCTCCAACTGGAGGAAAAAACGGGGGTCACGTCAATTCTTTCAATCGACCCCGACGAAGCCACTGATTGCAGGTCGATCCTGTTGTCCTAGACAGGATATATCGGAAATCGGCCGCAAAGCTCAGTCACGGCTTGCTTGATCGATTTCTCAACTCGGCAGTTTCCTTCAGCCCCGTCGCGCGACAGTCCCTCCACGACGTCAGCAATCATGTCAGCAATCTGTCGAAATTCATCTCGACCAAAGCCCCGCGTGGTGCCGGCAGCACTACCTACCCGGATACCCGACGTGATTAGAGGGGGTAGCGGATCAAATGGCAGACAGTTCTTATTGCAGGTGATACCGGCGCGCTCCAATGCCTCATCGGCGTCGCGGCCCGTCACGTGGAGCGGTCTCAAGTCAATCAGCGCGAGGTGGGTGTCGGTACCGCCAGAAATCACCCCTGCCCCGCGAGCTTGCAAGCCCGTCGCCAATACCTTGGCACTCTCGACCACTGCAGCCGCATATGCACGGAAATCAGGCCGCAGCGCTTCTCCAAAGGCGATGGCCTTGGCAGCGATAACGTGCATCAAGGGGCCGCCCTGCAGGCCTGGAAATACCGCAGAGTCGATCTTTTTCGAGATTTGCCCATCATCCGTAAAGATTGCCCCTCCTCTCGGACCGCGAAGCGTCTTGTGGGTTGTGGTCGTCACGACATGTGCATGATCCAGAGGTGAAGGATGAACGCCTCCCGCTACCAAGCCAGCAAAATGGGCCATGTCCACCATAAGCAGTGCGCCGACCTCGTCCGCAATGGCGCGAAAGCGGGCAAAGTCTATCTGCCTTGGATAGGCCGAACCACCAGCGATTATCAGTCTTGGCCGATGCTCTAGGGCAAGCGCCTCGACCTGATCGAAGTCGATAAGATGATCTTCCCTACGAACACCATACTGGACGGACCTGTACCATTTGCCCGAGGAGGCCGCCTTCGACCCATGCGTAAGATGCCCGCCAGCATCAAGGCTCAGGCCCATGATCGTATCACCAGGCTGCGTCAGTGCCAGCATGACTGCCCCGTTCGCCTGCGCTCCCGAGTGCGGCTGTACATTTGCGAACCCGCATCCAAAGAGCTTTTTGGCACGCTCGATCGCCAGCCGTTCTACCTCGTCTGAAGGGGCGCAACCCTGATAGTAGCGTTTGCCTGGATAGCCTTCGGCATATTTGTTGGTGAAGACAGAACCCTGGGCTTCAAGGACTGCCCGGCTCACGATGTTTTCCGAGGCGATCAGTTCGATCTGCCCCTGCTCTCGCCTGAGCTCACGATCAATGGTCCCAAAGACCGCTGGATCGGCTTCCGATATGGGACAGGTGAAATAATTGTCCGGGACTGGCTTGGTCACGGTCTCTCCTTTAGGATTTGGTGGCTTTCCGGGCGACCACAGGCGGAAATCGCTGCGCATTACGGCCGGGACTGACGCGTCCAATGGTCTTGCAACCACAGGGGCCGATCGAAACTAGGCGGCCTCGACCGCAGCCTAGGCTCAGGACTCATTGGTCACAGCCAGAAGATGACGGTGGCCGCGAGCGCGACGGCAGAGAAGAAGACAGTTG
>NZ_JBWKTR010000035.1:0-1531 GCF_059420425.1 Sphingomonas sp. GW821-FHT04B01
CGATTGTGTTGAAAAAGGCTGGCTTGCAGTAGTGTCGGTGGTCTGATTCAATCGCCTTGAGGCGAGCGGAGATAGGCCGATGATGGGCGAGCGGGCGGTGGCGCAAGAAGCGCTGTTCTACAGCTTCAGCCTGGAACGGCACGTACCGGCAGACCACCTGCTGCGCTCGATCGACCGGTTCGTGGATCTGTCAGGCATCCGCGAGGAGTTGAAGCCCTTCTACAGCGAGACGGGTCGCCCCTCGATCGACCCGGAGCTGATGATCCGGATGCTCATCATCGGCTATTGCATGGGCATCCGGTCCGAGCGGCGGCTGTGCGACGAGGTGCATCTGAACCTGGCCTATCGCTGGTTCTGCCGGTTGGGGCTGGACGGCGACGTGCCCGACCACTCGACCTTCTCGAAAAACCGGCATGGACGCTTCCGCGACAGCGACCTGTTGCGCCGGTTGTTCGAGACGACAGTCGCGCGCTGCATGGCCGAGGGACTGGTGGGCGGCGAAGGGTTTGCGGTCGACGCCAGCCTGATCCGCGCCGATGCCAATCGTCAGACCGGCGGTCCGGGCTGCGATGGCATGCCGCCGCACGCCGACAGCCGTGCGGTGCGCGAGTATCTGGCCGTCCTCGACGATGCCGCGTTCGGCGCAGCGACACCGGTGGTGCCGAAGTATCTGGCGCCGGCCGATCCGGCATCGCGCTGGACCAGCGCGCATCGCGGGCCAGCCTTCTACGCCTACTCGACCAATTACCTCATCGACCTCGACCACGCCGTCATCATGGACGTGGAAGCGAGCACCGCGGTGCGCCAGGCCGAGGTGACCGCGTGCAAGCGCATGATCGCGCGGGTGCAGGACCGATTCGGCGTCTGGCCCGAGCGGCTGGCGGCGGACACAGCATACGGCTCGGCGGAGATGCTCGCCTGGCTGGTCCATGAGCGCGACATCCAGCCGCACATCCCGGTGTTCGACAAGTCCGCCCGCCGCGACGGCACTTTCGAGCGCGATGCCTTCACCTACGACCATGACGACGACAGCTACGTCTGCCCCGGCGGCAAGCGCCTGCGCCCCAGGAACCGCAACTTTGCCACGGCCCGCGGCGATGTCGGTCAGGACGGCTTCATCCGCTATCGCGCGCGACAGCAGGACTGCGGCGGCTGTGCCCTGCGGCAACGCTGCACGCCGAACATGCCGGCGCGCAAGGTCACCCGCTCGATCCACGAAGGCGCCCGTGACCTGGCCCGCGACATCGCCACCACCGACGCTTACGTCACGTCCCGCCGCCAGCGAAAGAAGGTCGAGATGCTGTTCGCGCACCTCAAACGCATCCTGAAGCTCGATCGATTGCGGCTCCGCGGTCCGAACGGTGCAAGGGACGAGTTCCATATGGCCGCCACCGCCCAGAACCTCCGCAAAATGGCCAAGCTCATCCCGATGCCAGCACAGCCGCTACCCGCCTGAGCCGGTCAGAACTGTTCAGCGCAACTTAGCCGCCGCCCTACTTCCGCACCACGAGCCGACTTCTTCAACACAATC
>NZ_JBWKTR010000036.1:0-1375 GCF_059420425.1 Sphingomonas sp. GW821-FHT04B01
CCGTAGCACATTGGGAAGCGCCGGTTCGGGAGCCGCTATGGCCCTGATGAAGACAAGTCCGCGTATAGCGGCCGCAGGGTTCATCAGGGCAAGCCATGGCCGGCCAGCGGGTGTCTAAAGTGAAGTTGTCGAGACAACACTTTGGAGGCCGACCGACCATGACCAAGCTTACCCCTACGCCTGCTGGCGCCGTGCTGGTAGCCATCGACATGTCCAAGAACCGGCAGGAAGTCCTCATCGAGCGACCGGAAGGCGGCCGGCGCCGGCGGATGACCGTTATGGCAACCAAGAAGGACTATGACGACTTTGCCGAACAGCTCGCTGCCATCGGCCGTCCCATCGTTGTCGGGTTCGAGGCGACCGGAAATTACCATCGCACGCTGGCGCACAGACTGCTGACCGCGGGGTTTGAGCTACGCCTCATCTCGTCGGTTGCGCTCGCCCGCACGCGCGAGGCGCTGCACAACGGCTGGGACAAAAACGATTCCAAGGACGCCCAGGTCATCCTGCACATGCTGCGGATCGGGGCGACGCAGCGTTATGTCGATCCGCTGGCGGCCGGGATCAACGACCTGCAGGAACTGTCGAAGACCCACGAAACGATCTCCAAGGCCAAGACGCAAACCTGGCATCGGATCCTCACCCACTATTTGCCACTCTACTTCCCTGAGATCGCCCGCTTCGCCGGCAACAGCAGATCCGACTGGTATTTTGCGCTCATCGAGCGGTTCCCCACTCCTGCCAGCATCACCGCGCTCGACGCCGAGACATTCTCGGCCGTGGCCTGGCCTCTCATCGGCCGCAAGGTTTCCAAGGCCCGTCTTATCAATGATATATACGAAACGGCCTGCGCTTCGGTGGCTCTGCCGGTCCCGGAGGATTCGGCAGCAATCACTATGTTCCGCATGGTCATCGCGCAGGGACGCAGCCTCATCCAGCAGCGTGACGAGATAGAGCGGCTTGCCCATGACAGGCTGGCCGAGCATGTCGATTACCAGCTGCTGCGCAAGATTCCTGGCATCGGCCCGATCAACGCGCTGACTATCCTGGCGGAAGCCGGCGATCTGCGCCGGTTCAATCATCATCGCCAATTTCTGAAGTTTTGCGGCCTCGATCTCGCGACATGTCAGTCAGGCACGTTCCGAGGCCGCACAAAGCTGTCCAAGTACGGCAATGCACGATTGCGCCGGACTTTCTGGATGGCTGCTCAGGTTGCCGCGCGTCAGCGCGACAATAGCTTCCGCGATAAGCTCGGACGATATGTAGCCGGGCACGCGGACGATGCCGACCGTCGCCGCAAGGCGATGACGGCGCTCACCGCCAAGATGGCGCGCGTGGCTCACGCCGTCATCAAGACGGGGACAGAGTACCGGCC
>NZ_JBWKTR010000037.1:0-846 GCF_059420425.1 Sphingomonas sp. GW821-FHT04B01
TAGGGCTCAAACCCAATCAGCGGGTTGAGGCGGAGTGGCTTTCCTGATTCACTGCGCGTGGATCATGGGAGGTTTGGCATGGCGCTGTTCTGGTTGTCGGACGAGGCGTGGGCGGCGATCGAGCCGCACTTGCCCAAGAACCAGCCGGGTGCTCGGCGCGTGGACGACCGACGGGTGATCTCCGGCATCCTGCATGTGCTCAAGGTTGGTTGTCGCTGGTGCGATTGCCCGGCTGAGTACGGTCCCTCGACGACGGTATACAATCGCTTCAATCGCTGGTCGCATCGGGGCTTCTGGCTGAAGCTGCTCGACGCGCTGGTTGATGCCGGCGCAGTGACGAGGAGCACCGCCATCGACAGCACCTACGTGAAGGCGCAGCGCGCCGCCTTTGGCGCAAAAGGGGGCGCTCGGCGCAAGCCCTCGGCCGCTCGCGCGGTGGCTGGACGACCAAGGTCCACGCGCTCACCGACGTCATCGGCCGTCCCTATGCGCTGATGCTTACCGCCGGCAATGTCAGCGACATCAAGGCCGCTCCCGCACTTCTCCAACGGGCTGGGCGTATGCGCTACCTGCTTGCCGACAAAGGCTATGATGCTGATCAGCTGCGGCGCTCACTGCGAGACGCTGGCGCCGTCCCCGTTATCCCTGGCCGACGTAACCGCAAGCGGATCATCCGCTACGACAAGGATCGCTACCGCGGACGTCACCTCATCGAGAACGCCTTCTGCCGCCTCAAAGACTTCCGTCGGGTCGCCACCCGCTACGACAAGCTTGCCGCCAACTTCCTCTCAGGCGTGGCGCTCGCAACAGCTCTCGCGTTCTGGCTGTGAATGAGTCTGAGCCCTA
>NZ_JBWKTR010000038.1:0-840 GCF_059420425.1 Sphingomonas sp. GW821-FHT04B01
TAGGCTCAGGACTCATTGGTCACAGCCAGAAGATGACGGTGGCCGCGAGCGCGACGGCAGAGAAGAAGACAGTTGGGCAGCGGTCGTAGCGAGTGGCGACGCGGCGCCAGTCTTTTAGGCGGCCGAACATGATCTCGATGCGGCTGCGGCGCCGGTAGCGGCGCTTGTCGTATCTGACCGGCTCGTTGCGCGATCTGCGGCCCGGGATGCAGGGCTGGATGCCCTTGGCTTCCAGGGCGTCCCTGAACCAGTCGGCGTCATAACCACGGTCGCCAAGCAGCCACTGTGCCTTCGGCAGATCGTCGAGCAAGGCTGCCGCGCCGGTGTAGTCGCTGACCTGCCCAGCGGTCATGAAGAAGCTCAAGGGCCGCCCGTCCGCATCGCTGACGGCGTGCAGTTTGGTGTTCATGCCGCCTTTCGTGCGGCCGATCAGGCGGCCGAGATCCCCTTTTTTAACCGCAGGCTGGATGCCGTGCGGTGTGCCTTCAGGTAGGTCGCGTCGATCATAACCGTTTTCGGTACGGCTTCCGCTGCCGCGAGCCCCTCCATCATGCGCAAGAAGACACCCCTCTCGCCCCACCGCTTCCAGCGATTGTAGAGCGTCTTGTGCGGGCCATAGTCCTTCGGCGCATCACACCAGCGCAGCCCGTTGCGGTTGACGAAAACGATGCCGCTCAGCACCCGCCGATCATCGACCCGAGGCTTGCCATGGCTCTTGGGAAAGAACGGTTGCAGACGCGCCATCTGTTCATCCGTCAGCCAGTACAGGTCGCTCATTCACGGTCTCCTCACGGAGCCTCAATCAGATCGCGCCTCTCCCATCAATGGGTCCTGACCCTA
>NZ_JBWKTR010000039.1:0-729 GCF_059420425.1 Sphingomonas sp. GW821-FHT04B01
CAGGTCGGCCGCAACTTCATGGCGCATGTCGCGACACAGATCTGGGGCCGGTTCGACGCCGACATGCGGATGAACCGCGGCTATCCTTCATCGCTGATCAGCGAGGACATGATGCGGCCCGGCGATGCGGGCTGCGCGGGCGGCTATCTCATCCAGAGCCTCGGCGTGCTGCCCGTCAACCTCGCCACCGGCCTTGCGCGTGGGGCCGGCATGTGGGGCGAGCGGCTCCAGGCCCTTCTTCGCGGGTACAATCGGATGGCGGGGATCGGGATCAACGGCGAATGCCTGCCCCATGCCGACAACCGTCTGATGCTCGCCGACGAGGTCGACGCCTACGGCCACCGCAAGGCGCGGATCGACTTCAGCTATCACGCCAACGAGCAAGCGATCGACCGTCATGCCCGGCGCACGCTCACTCGGATCTGGGAGGCGGCCGGTGCGAGGGACATCGTCGCGGTCGACCGCTCCGCCCATACGATCGGCACGTGTCGCATGGGGACGGATGGCGACGCCGCTGTGGTCGACCCCGACGGTCGCAGCTTCGATGTGCCAAATCTGCTGATCTGCGACAATTCCGTCTTTCCCAGCGCGCTGGCGGCCAATCCCGCGCTGACCATCATGGCGTTGTCGCTGCGTACCGCCGACCGTTTTCTCGCATCCAGGCATTGAGGAGTTCATCATGGATTTGGGTATCAAGAACCGTATCGCGCTTATCAGTGGCGCGGATTC
>NZ_JBWKTR010000040.1:0-588 GCF_059420425.1 Sphingomonas sp. GW821-FHT04B01
CGGTTCATCCGCATGTCGGCGTCGAACCGGCCCCAGATCTGTGTCGCGACATGCGCCATGAAGTTGCGGCCGACCTGGCCGCTTGAATTGGCGATGCCGAGATTGAGCAACAGCCGCGGTGTTTCGACCCCGCCGGCGCACAGGAAGACCGTTGAACAACGCTGGCGGTGCTCCTCGCCGTCCTGTCGATACACGACTGCGCTGATCCGTCCGCTGCCGTCGAACTCGAACGACACCACGCGCGCCCCGGCACGGATCTCGGTCCCATGCGCGAGGGCAAGCGGCAGGTAGGTCGTATCCATGCTGGTCTTCGCCGCGGTCCGACAGCCCTGGTGGCAGGTGCCGCAATTGACGCAGGCCTGACGCTGCCCCCAGTGCGGCTGGTCCCGATCGCGTGAAACCAGGGCGGCAGGCGCATCGGTGGCGGTCATGCCGACCGCCGCACAGCCGCGGGCCATTGCGTCAGCCGCGGCGTTGCGCGCGACCGGCGGATAGGCATAGCGACGGGTGGCGTCCCATGGGTAGTCGTCCGGTCCGGATACGCCGGTAAACTGCTCCACCTCCGCAATGTAGCGGATCAATTCGGCG
>NZ_JBWKTR010000041.1:0-547 GCF_059420425.1 Sphingomonas sp. GW821-FHT04B01
TCACCTGCCAGTCGCCCGCCGCACCGGCCGGCGCGGGCGCCTCGCACAGCGCGAACAGATCGTCGAAATCGTCGCCGGCGAACGCCACCGGCGCGAAGCCCATCTCGTCCGCGACCTCCTCGGCGGCAGCCGGTGCCACAGGGGCGGCGGCCGGCGCAGGCGCGGCGTCCGGCGAGGCGGCGGCGACCAGCCGCGCGAGCATCGCGCCGTCGGCCGGCGGTTCGCCGCCGTCGCGCGCCGCGGTGACGTGGTCGCTCAGCATATCGAACGCACCGACGATCGTGCCGAGCAGGTCGGAGGTCAGCGTCAGCGTGCCGTTGCGCACCAGGTCGAGCAGCGTTTCATATTCGTGCGCATAGGCCTGCAACCGCTCGTGACCGAAGGCGCCGGCGCCGCCCTTGATCGAATGGACCGCGCGGAAGATCGTGTTGATCGTCTCGGGATCGTAATCGCCCTGGCGGACGCTGCCGAAGCTCGCCTCCATCGTGGCGAGGCCTTCGTCGCATTCCTGAAAGAAGATCTGCTGGATCTCGTCGAGGTTCATCAT
>NZ_JBWKTR010000042.1:0-527 GCF_059420425.1 Sphingomonas sp. GW821-FHT04B01
CGCGTCCGCCTCGATATCGTCGGCGAGATGACCGAGGTCGACAAGACCGTGGTCGAACGGATCGGCGAGCCGCTGACGCATCTCATCCGCAACGCGGTCGACCACGGTTTGGAAACGCCGGCCGAGCGGCTCGCAGCGGGCAAGCCGGAAGAAGGTGTGGTGACGCTGTCGGCGGCGCATCATTCCGGGCGGATCGTCATCACCGTCGCCGACGACGGCCGCGGCATCGATCGCAAGCGCGTCCGCGCCAAGGCGGTCGAGCGCGGCATCATCGCCGCCGACGCGCTGCTGAGCGACGAGGAGACCGACAATCTGATCTTCGCCGCGGGCTTCTCGACCGCGGCGACCGTCTCCAACATTTCGGGTCGCGGCGTCGGCATGGATGTGGTGCGCAAGAACGTCCAGGCGCTCGGCGGCCGCATCGGCATCACCTCGCATCTCGGCTCGGGGTCCAGCTTCGCGCTGTCGCTGCCGCTGACGCTGGCGGTGCTCGACGGCATGATCGTCACCGTCGGCGACCAGACCTT